>NZ_JBXWQT010000020.1:0-1067819 GCF_059612525.1 Ruegeria sp. SAZD013
TCGGCGTGAAGAGCCGAGCAGGAAGACTTCAGCCGCTATTTCCGCCGCGCTTACACATCGACTTTTTCAACAGCATCTCAAAATAGCAGACGTACTGACCGCGCAAGAACTTTTGGCGTCGGCGGAGGGAAATGACACAATTAACCCTGATAGTTACGGCCTAATAGAGGAGATAGACTTCGTCGGCAGCGCCACCGAGTTGGGTTCAGTCGTGCCAAAAGACGAACATGGCAGTTTCGATTATATATATAGTTCCCATAATTTTGAACATTTACCGAATCCGATCAAATTTCTTCAAGCTTGTGAGGCGCTACTGAAGTCAGGGGGGCGCTTGATCATGATCGTACCGGATGGGCGGTTATGTTTCGACCATTTCCGCCCCCCGACAACTACGTCAGAATGGCTTGAAGCCTACCGGGAAGATCGAAAGAAACCGACAGAAAAGCAGGTTTTTGACTCGCGTTACGTTCTCTCCCGTGAGGCCTGCGGCGCAGAGTTCAAGCCTGTTAACCATCAAACACCACCTGAACTTCACAGACTGCAATTTGATCCCGCTGTTTTGTGGGAACAGTGGCAGCAAACAACGCCAGAATCTCCTTATCAGGATGCTCATTGCACTGTTATGACACCCAGTTCGCTGCGCTTGATGCTGCAAGACTGCCAATACTTGGGCTTGACATCTTTGCAAATCGAAGACGTGCAGGAACCCAAGGGTATCGAATTCATGGTCGTGATGCGTAAGCCAGCGCAAGACGTTCAGGTTATGAATGCCGAAGATTACGCAGATGTTCGATTGGAGCTTCTGCACCGGGTCTGGAAGGATCAGGGCTGGCGTGTAACACAGTTCGGTGCTGTTAATGGAAAGTTGGCGTTGTTTCCCGGCGGCAAAAGGTATCAATTACGAGGATCCAAAATTGGTCAGATACTTCGGAATATGAACTATCGGCGCCTTAAAAAAAGGCGTTCAAAAACTTAACGTTATCTTTCGACCAGTCAGGGTTTACGGGGATTCAGGTGTCTTGATCGGTTTAGTTGGTCGGGGATTTTCAATGAAAACCCTAGCCAACTTTGAAGATAAATTACCACCCAGATCACTCAGGATCCGGTGAAATGGCTTCGGTCAGGCTTTTGACGTGATTACCAGGTCAGGGCCTCTTTGGCTGCGGTTTGCAACCAGGCCAGCATTTGGCGATAGGGAACCGGACCGTAGCTGATCCGCGCAACCCCCAGTTTTGCCAGGGTGGGCGTATCCGGCGTGCCGGGCAGGGCGATGATATTGACCGGTAAGGCCGTGGATTCGCAAAGCCGGGCGATCAGGGCTTCGTTCTTTAGCCCAGGTGCAAAGAATCCGCTGGCACCTGCATCAGCATAGGCATTGGCACGGGCAATGGCCTCATCCAGCATCGTGTCGTCATGGGTGTCCACTGCTGCCTTCAGGAAGATATCTGTGCGCGCATTGACATAGGCGGGAATGCCTGCGCGCGCGCAGGCGTCGCACATCGCTTCAACACGTTTGGCCTGAGTGGCGATGTCAAAGAGGCCGTCTCCACCTATGATCTGGTCTTCAAAGTTGAAACCAACAACACCGCAGTCCAGCGCGCGCTGAACGTTTTGCGCGATCCCTTGCGGGTCTTCGGCATAAGCGCCCTCGAAATCCAGTGTTACGGGCAAGTCAACCGCTGCAACGATGCGGCGTGCATTGTCCAACGCGGCCTCAAGTGGAATGTTCTGCCCGTCGCCATAGCCCTGCGCCATGGCAACAGGGGCACTGCCGGTCGCGATGGCCTGGGCACCAGCGTCCCGAACAGCGCCAGCGCTGCCAGCGTCCCAGATATTGAACAGAATGACAGGATCGCCTTTCTTGTGAAGGCTGGTAAAGGTCACGGCTTTCTGGGACTGGCTGGTCATCGGAACTCTCCTGTTGTCGCGTATCCTACAGCTAACGCTGTGAAAATGACCCGGCCAGAGTTTTTGCACCCAGACAGGTCACTTTGAGGTGACGGCACAGGCACAGATTGCGTCAGCTGTGCAAAGTACCTGTGACATCCACCGGTTTGAAACCAAGGCCTCAGGCTTCGCCCGCAGCGCCAGAGACGAATTTCGCGCTAAACGCAGATTCGCCAAGACGTTGCAGCAGGCTCAGCTGTGTCTCCAGCCAGGCTTTATGACCTTCTTCTTCCATCAGGATACGTTCGAACAATGTACGCGAACCAACATCACCGACTTCGGCCGCCTGTTGCGCTGCATTGGTGTAGAAATCGACGGCCTCACTCTCGTCTTGGAGATCAGAGGCGAACATTTCTTCCAGCGTGCCCGCTTCGGCTGGGCTTTTCTGAAACGCAAGCTCGGGGGTTCCACCCAGAAACAGGATACGTTCGATAAAGGCGTCAGAATGCACCAGTTCTTCCTGCATCTCGCCCCGCATTTTCTCAGCCAGAATATCAAGGCCCCAGTCGTCCAAAACGTGCGCGTGCAACTGGTATTGGTGCGCGGCAGTAAGCTCCATATGAAGCGCTTGCTGAAGGTTGCTGATCGTTGTTGCGTTGCTCATCGGAAATCTCCTGAAATCGTGAAATGCAAAAGCAGAAAGCCTGCCTCTGCACAGAGTTAAGAGATCAATCCCCACGAAACAACGTGGGGTGACAGTCCGACACAGTCAGGGATCAGACCAGGCGCGAGGTGTCTTTCGCGGCCCGCACAAAATCGCGAAACAGCGGATGCGGGTCAAACGGCTTGGACTTCAGTTCCGGGTGGTACTGAACGCCAATGAACCACGGGTGATCCGCCCATTCCACGATTTCGGGCAGACGACCGTCCGGCGACATGCCCGAAAACTTCAGGTCCGCTTTTTCAAGCTTGTCGCGATACTTGATGTCCACCTCATAGCGGTGGCGGTGCCGTTCCTCGATCTGGGTGCCGCCATAGACCTCGGCGACTTTGGATCCGTCCGCCAATACTGCGTTGTAGGCCCCAAGGCGCATTGTGCCGCCCTTGTCGTCGCCGACCTTGCGCTCGACCTTGTGGTTGCCCTGTACCCACTCCTTGAGGTGATAGACCACCGGTTCAAACCGTTTCTTCCCGGCCTCATGGTCGAACTCCTCGGACCCGGCTTCGGTAATACCCGCAACGTTTCGCGCTGCCTCGATCACCGCCATCTGCATGCCAAGACAAATGCCCAGATAGGGGACTTTGTGCTCGCGCGCATATTGCGCCGCCTTGATCTTGCCTTCGGTGCCACGCTCGCCAAATCCACCGGGGACGAGGATGGCGTGGAAGCCTTCCAGATACGGAGCTGCGTCTTCGGTGTCGAAAACTTCGGCATCCACCCACTCGATCTTGACCTTCACACGGTTGGCCATACCGCCATGGGTCAGCGCCTCGGCAATCGACTTATAGGCGTCTTCAAGCTGCGTGTATTTGCCGACAATGGCCACTTTCACTTCGCCTTCGGCGTTGTGGATGCGGTCGCTGACATCTTCCCATTTGGCCAGATCAGGTTTGGGGGCGGGGCTGATCTGGAAGGCATCCAGAACGGCCTGGTCCAGCCCCTCGCGGTGATAGGCCAGCGGCGCGTCGTAAATGGTGGACAGGTCCTGCGCCGCGATCACGCTGTCCGGACGCACGTTACAGAACAGGGCAAGCTTTTCCCGTTCCTTGGTCGGGATCGGCCCTTCGGACCGGCAGACCAGAATATCGGGGGCCAGACCGATCGAGCGCAGTTCTTTCACCGAGTGCTGGGTAGGCTTGGTTTTCAACTCACCCGACGCTTTGATGTAGGGCAGCAACGTCAGATGCATAAAGATACACTGGCCGCGCGGTTTGTCCTGACTGAACTGTCGGATGGCTTCAAAGAAGGGCAGGCCTTCGATGTCACCCACGGTACCGCCAATCTCACACAGCATGAAATCAACCTCATCCTCGCCGATGGCGATGAAATCCTTGATCTCGTTGGTGACGTGCGGGATCACCTGAATGGTCTTGCCGAGGTAATCTCCGCGGCGTTCTTTCTCGAGCACGTTTGAATAAATCCGCCCGGAACTGACCGAGTCGGTCTTGCGCGCTGCGACACCGGTGAACCGTTCGTAATGGCCAAGGTCCAGATCGGTCTCGGCGCCATCATCGGTGACAAACACTTCGCCATGCTCAAAGGGCGACATCGTGCCGGGATCGACGTTCAGATAGGGGTCCAGCTTGCGCAGACGCACCGAATAACCGCGGGCCTGCAACAAAGCGCCCAAAGCTGCCGAAGCCAGCCCTTTGCCCAAGGACGAAACCACACCACCGGTGATGAAAATAAAACGTGCCATAGTTTTTCGGCTGCTCCCGTGAGACGTCAAAATCAGCTGCCCGGCGGTTCCGAAAAACCGCTGCATCACGGGACTTCACGTATAAAGGATTCGCGCCAAAAGCGCAAGAGAACCGCAAGATGCTGTTGCAGTCCTCTTTCATGTTTCTAGGTTTTGTGGATCAATCCGCCTGCGGGATCAGAGGCGCGTTGTCGTCCTGTGCCGGCGGCAAAAGATCATCAACCGACGGAATCGCCGGTGCACTTTCCTCGGTCGAAGCCGGTGCCGGAACGCCCAGACGGTCGATTACCGAGCTGCCCGAAGATTTCTGAGCCGCAAGAATGGTCAGCGTGATCGAGGTGACGATGAAACAGGCCGCCAGAATCCACGTCAGCTTGCCCAATGCCGTCGCTGCTGCGCGACCGGCCATGGCACCGCCACCACCCATACCCAGGCCACCGCCTTCGGACCGCTGCATCAGGACAACGGCGATCAGGCCCAGAGCCAGAAGAAGATGGATAATGAGAACGACGTTTTCCATGGTGGTCCTGTACAGCGTGGCGTGTATCGCGTGGTACTTATGCAAGTTTGCCAGCGGGGGCAAGTCAGGAGTTGGCATCAACTTCTTTGATGTATCCCATCACGTCAAAGGGACTGGACAGTGTGTTGATTTGTGACGCAGGCTGCGGCCATGCCACATGACGATCACGACCACCCGCATGCCCTGTTGCCACCTGAACCCGCATTGCGCGTCAAAGCGCTCGAGACGATTCTGACCCGCAAAGGGCTGATCGATCCGGCGGCTCTGGATGAGATCATCGACACTTATCAGAACAGGATCGGGCCGCAAAACGGCGCGCGCGTCGTTGCCAAAGCCTGGAGCGACCCTGCCTTCAAAGCTGCCCTGCTTGAAGACGCCACTCCGGTCGTAGCGGACCTTGGCTACTATGGCCGCCAGGGCGAACATATGGTGGTGGTCGAGAATACACCGGACCGGCACAATATGGTCGTCTGCACCCTGTGCAGCTGTTACCCTTGGCCGCTGCTGGGTATCCCGCCCGGATGGTACAAATCCGACGCCTACCGAGCCCGCGCAGTGCGAGAACCGCGCAAGGTGTTGGCCGAATTCGGCGTCACCTTGCCCCAAGACACCTCTGTACGGGTTTGGGATTCGACGGCCGAGATTCGCTATCTCGTCTTGCCCATGCGCCCTGAAGGCACAGACGGAATGAGCGAAGATGAGCTTGCTGCGCTTGTGACGCGCGACAGCATGATCGGCACGGGCCTTCCCAAGGTGCCATCATGACCCGCGTTCACGATATGGGAGGCCGTTTCGGTGATGGTCCGATACACCCCGAGGCAGAGGACGCGCCTGTTTTTGCCGAAGACTGGCACGCCCGCGCTCTTGCGGTGACACTTGCATCCGGGTTTCTGGGGCAGTGGAACATCGACGTTTCGCGCCACGCGCGCGAACGCTTGTCTCCGAAGGATTACACCCGGTTTTCGTATTATGAGAAATGGATATCCGGTCTGGCCGATCTGCTGGTCGAAAAGGGCGTTCTGACATTGGATGATCTGCGTGGCGTGAGCGGCGACAATCCGCACCCCTTGGCAAACAGAGCGCTCAAGGCCGAAGCCGTGTCCGCTGCGCTGGCCAAAGGCGGGCCTGCGGACAGGCCTTCCAATGTCGCGGCGCTGTATTCTGTGGGGCAAGAGGTTGTCACGGTCCGGCCGACAGCAAATCGCCTCGTGGATGGAGGTCACACGCGCCTGCCTGTCTATGCATCCGGTGCCAGGGGCCGAATCCTGCGCCTGCACGGAACCCATGTTCTGCCCGATTCCAATGCGCATGGGTTGGGTGAGGCGCCAGAGCCGATTTATGCAGTGGCTTTTGCGGCATCAGAACTCTGGGCCGCCACCGAACATCCCGCCGACCAGGTGGTGCTGGACCTCTGGCAAAGCTACCTGGAACCGGCATGAACGACTGTATCTCATACGGAGCCCCCGAGCCGGTTTTTGCTGAACCCTGGCACGCTCAGGTCTTTGCCGTCACCGTCGCGCTGAACGAGGCTGGGCGGTTCGATTGGGCGGATTGGGCGGCGCGCTTTTCAGCGACATTGAAACACAATGGGCTTGCCCGGGAATTGGATGGCGGTGACGATTACTTCCACGCATGGCTGGAAACGCTTGAGGCATTGCTGGCCGAACAGGGCGCTGCAAGGCCGAAAGATGTGCTTGATCTGCATAAGGCCTGGGAAGAGGCTTACCTGACCACTCCGCATGGGCAACCTGTCCACTTACGGCGACAGGGTTAGGGGGCTCTGCCCCCGCCGCCCGTTCCGGGCGCCTCCCCCGGGATATTTACAGCCAGGTGAAGCAGGGGATCCACTCTTCATCTGGCTACAAATATCCCCGCCGGAGGCATCGCGCGCCAGCGCGATTTTCCTCTGCGGCGAAATATCGGTTTCCCTGCCGTTTTTGCCCCGCTATATGAGCCGGGTTTGATCACTCAGCACGAAAAGGACCGGATATGGCCAACGTGGTTGTTGTCGGCGCCCAATGGGGCGACGAAGGAAAAGGCAAGATTGTCGACTGGCTCAGCGAAAGGGCGGACGTAATCGCGCGTTTTCAGGGCGGTCACAATGCCGGTCATACGCTGGTGATCGACGGTGAGGTTTATAAGCTGCACGCGCTTCCTTCGGGCGTGGTACGCGGCGGCAAGTTGAGCGTTATTGGCAACGGCGTGGTTCTGGACCCCTGGCATCTGGTCAATGAGATCGCAACCATCCGGGCGCAGGGTGTTGAGATCACTCCTGAGACGCTGATGATCGCTGAAAACACGCCATTGATTCTGCCCATTCATGGCGAGTTGGACCGTGCGCGCGAGGAAGCTGCGAGCAAAGGCACCAAGATCGGAACAACCGGTCGTGGAATTGGCCCGGCATATGAAGACAAGGTTGGGCGGCGTTCTGTTCGCGTTGCCGATCTGGCGGACGAAGCCACGCTGGAGGCCCGCGTTGACCGCGCGTTGCAACATCACGATCCGTTGCGCAAGGGACTGGGTATCGAGCCGGTTGACCGCGACGCGCTGATTGCTCAACTCAAAGAGATAGCGCAACAAATTCTGCCGTTTGCAGCTCCCGTCTGGAAAGTGCTGAACGAAAAGCGCAAGGCCGGGAAACGCATCCTGTTTGAAGGGGCGCAGGGCGCGCTGCTGGATATCGATTTCGGCACCTATCCCTTTGTGACGTCGTCAAACGTGATTGCGGGGCAGGCGGCAACCGGTGTTGGTATTGGCCCAGGCTCGATCAATTTCGTGCTTGGCATTGTTAAGGCCTATACCACCCGTGTTGGAGAAGGGCCGTTCCCGACCGAGTTGGAAGACGCAGACGGTCAGCGTCTGGGTGAACGCGGGCACGAATTCGGCACGACAACAGGCCGCAAGCGCCGCTGCGGATGGTTCGACGCCTGTCTGGTGCGCCAGACCTGCGCAACCAGCGGCGTGAACGGTATTTCGCTGACCAAGCTGGATGTTCTGGACGGGTTTGAGACACTTAAGATCTGTACCGGGTATGAGCTGGATGGCGAACGTTTGGATTACCTTCCGACCGCTGCTGATCAGCAAGCCCGCTGTAACCCGATTTATGAAGAAATGCCGGGGTGGAGCGAATCGACCGAAGGCGCGCGCAGCTGGGCGGATTTACCTGCAAATGCGATCAAATATGTGCGTCGGGTCGAAGAACTGATCGAGTGCCCGGTTGCGCTTTTGTCCACAAGCCCGGAGCGGGACGACACCATTCTGGTGACGGACCCCTTTGCTGACTGATGCGCGAGAAACAGAAGAAAGGGTTGAGTTACAAGGCACGCCGGCGCTGGTCGCTGGTGATCCTTGTGCTTGGCCTTCCGCTGTACATCATCGCCGTGGTGACGATCGTGAACTTGCTGGGGCGTCCTCCGATCTGGATTGAGTTGCTGGTTTATATCGTGCTGGGCATCCTTTGGGCCCTGCCGTTCAAGTTCGTGTTTCGCGGCGTCGGTAAAGAAGACCCCGATCAGTCCTAGCGCTCGTGAGGTACGTGTAAATGACCGGGCCTGCTGAGTGCCGTGCGGGAAAACGCGTGGTCCTCGGCGCTTTGGTGACGACCGTCTGGTAACAGTCGAAACGTTCGGGCTTTGTCATTCAGGACGGGCGTTTGGTCCAATGGCCAAAAGCAAAAAGGCCGGGGGTAAACCCGGCCTTGATTGATAACCTTCAAGCGTGATCAGCCTACGGCACGCTCGTCATCGGGGCGAAAACCGATCAGGTTGGACGCCGCGAAACGCCCGCCTCCGGCTTTCTCGATTTTACCATCGCGCAGCAACTGCCCAAAAGAACGCAGGCTTTCTTCGCGATTGAACTCGTCTTGTTTCAGCGAACGCACCTTGTTCATCAGCTGCGGGCGCGAAAACTGCTCCTGACCTTCGATGAAGGACAGATAGGCGGCAGCCGCTTCCAGAAGATCAGGCAGCGATTGCGCACCCTGTTCCTGTGCAAACTGTGCAAAACCGCCTTCCTCTGATCCGGTTGCTTCCTGGTCTGTAGTGACGCGACGTGGCAAGACCGGACTTGCGGATGTTCCGTGTTCATCCACGCGCTGCTCGGCCACCAGCTTGAGTGGCGCCGGAGCTTCCGGTGCCGGACGCATGCTGGTTACCTTGATTTCGGGTCGCCGTGGGCTGACCACGGATGCCAGATCGCCGCGGTATTCCCGGTCGGCCGCCTCTTTCGAGCGCGCCTGACCGTCGCGGTCGGCTTCGGTGGCTGCGACGGCGGTGCGCAGGTGCGAATAGGTTTCGCGCGCATCGCTGCTGCTGGGGTCATCCATATGCTCGCCGGTCTTTGCCATCAGGCGCGACATATCCTGATCGGGATCCGCATCGTCAGCCAGTTTTTGGCTCGAACGACCGGACAGGTGCTGTTCGATCTCGGAAATTTCGGTCAACAGGTGCATTTCGTCTTCTGCCGTCAATACACCCTGCGTCAGGTCTTCCTCGACCGGTTCATCGTCGGATTCAATTGCTACGTCTTCAACGTTGAGGATGTTGGGGGCATCTTCTTCGTCGAAATCGTCTTCGGCAACGTCTTCAAGATCAGCGAACAAAGGCTCGGCAGCGGACTGATCCGCCACCGGCGCGTCTTCGATTTCGTCGATATGCAGGGGCTGGGGGGTCAGGGGCGCCTGCAAGTCAACGGTTTCTTCGATCTGAGTTTCAGCACCTTCGGGGATCAGCGCTTCTGCTGTCTCAGCCGCTTGCGGTTCTTCAGCTTCCTGATCCTGCAACTCATCAATCGCAGGTGCCGCGGGCTCTTCGGTTTCCTGGGATTCAGGCTCTGTGGGTTCGGCAAAGTCTTCTGCGCTGAGCGCACCGGCCTCAAACGCAGCGGCCACAGCATCTACCGGGGGGGCGGTATTGGCCAGCAGCGGCGACTCTTCGTCTTCGGAATACTCGGCAGCGGGCACGTCGGAATGAGAGACGACCGCGCGAATGCGTTGCAGTTTCGCCGCGATGCTGTCAGCAGCCGGTGGCGGGGTGTCCGCGACAGGTTCCGCTTCGGCGAACCCGGTCTGCGCGGGGGCCGGTTGCGGCTGAACATGAGTGGGAGTATCGGCAGCCTTGATAGCGGCCGTGTGCGGGGCCGGTTCTTCAGCAGCGACAGGAGTTTCGGTGGTCTGAGTGGCGCGCAGCAACAGGCCGGATTCGTTCTGACGGGCTTCGACGCGCTGTGATGCATCGCGCCGGGCGATGCGGGTCAGCATTTCGGCATCCGGTTGCGGGGGTTCCGAGCCGAAGTAACGGTCATCCGCTGCGAGATCGCGGAAATACTCGGCGATGGCTTTCATCGTTTCAAAGGAATCATCAAATCCTTCCAAAGTGCAGGAGAAGGTTCCATATGAAACGGTTAATACCTTGTTATTCTGTACCATCAGACGCACGTCCTTTACAAACTACGAGAGCCCACTTACCCGGAATCGGGAGCACACGAAGGCTCTGAACTTTATGCATGAACCTATCATTTTGTGGTCTTAATGTGTCCAAATCCGGGAAAAATGGCCAATCTTAGGAAAATCAAGCCAATTGTACGCTCTGCCGATCCAATTGGGTTGTTCGGAGGGGGATTTATCGGATATGGAGACCTGAATCTGGTGCTGAATCGCGTCAATTCGGTCGTTGCCGCCGATGGCGGAGCGGACGTTTTGACAGAATCAGGCCGGATTCCCGATGCGGTGATTGGTGACTTCGATTCGCTGAGCCAAGCGACGCAAGCAAAAATTCCCGCGGATCGCCTGTTTGCCATCCGCGAACAGGACAGTACCGATTTCGACAAGGCTCTGCGCAATCTGCACGCTCCGCTGGTTCTGGGGGCAGGGTTTCTTGGCGGGCGGCTTGATCATCAACTGGCCGTTCTGAATGTTCTGGTCCGACGGCAGGATCAGGCCTGCATATTGCTGGGCGAACGTGAGTTGGTTTTTCACGCACCGCCAGAGATCAAGCTGCCGGTTGCGCCCGGCGATGTGGTCTCGCTGTTTCCGATGCAGTCAGTGACGGGGCGTAGTACCGGGCTGGAATGGCCGATTGACGATCTGGCCTTTCGGCCGGACGGGCAGGTGGGAACGTCCAACCGCGCACTGGCACCTGTCGAGCTGAAGATGGATGGGCCGGGCTTGCTGGTGATGATCCCGCGCGCTGCACTCGATCCGCTTATGCAGGTGTTTCTGTCGGGGCAGACCGGGCGCTGGCCCGCTCGCGCAGAATGACGTACAGGCCTGCGGCAATGGTAATGACGATGCCAACTGCAGCCAATCCGTCGGGCAGGTCGCTGAAGATCACCCATCCGATCAGGGTTGCAACCGGGATTTCCAGATATTGCATCGGGGCCAGTGTAGCAGAGGGCGCATAGCGCAGCGACCAAGTCATCAGCAGATGGGCGACCGTACCCAACACCCCGATCGCAATCAGCAGCCAGTTCAGGTCGCTGGACGGCAGGGTCATCGAGAGCTCTTGAATGTTCATTTGCGTGCCAATCAGAAGGATCGGAGCCAGAAGGACTGTCGCAAATACGCCGGACACGGCTTGCAACGACACCGGATCGGTCTCTTTCGCGACTTGCCGTGTGACCAGCATGAACAAGGCAAAGACTACGGCAACGATCAGTGGCAGCAACGCAGGTGCACCCACCTCGGCAAAGCTGGGTTGAATGACCAGCAATGTGCCGATGAACCCGACAATGCAGGCGGCAAGACGGCGGGAACCGACCTCTTCCTCCAGAACATATTTGCCCAGCAGCAGCATGATGAATGGCATGACGAAAGCAATAGCAACGGCGTCCGCCAAGGGCAGGAATTGCAGCGCGCTGAACATGGCCGAAATGCCGATGATATGCAGCAGCGTCCGTAGCAGGGTCAGCCGCAGGATCCGTCCGCGCATCCGCCAGGGTCGCCCCGTCACCGCAACCAGCGGGATCAGGATCACCGCTTGCACCGCGAAACGCACCGTGACCAGCAGACCCAGCGGCGTGGTCTCGCCCAACAGCTTCGCCATCGCATCCCCCAAGGGCGCGAGCACGCAAAAACCGAGCATCAAAAAGATGCCAAAGACGGGTCTGTCCTGAGTCACGAGCGCGACGCTAACTGTTTCGCGACGCAGAGGGAAGCGCTGTTGTCAGCGGTCGGCCAGGGGCTGAACCTTGGTGTAATCCGGCCCGTTGCAGGTAGGCAAACCATCCTCCAATTTCAGCCATTTCAGCTTTTCTTCATGCGCGACATGTAACGTAGGTTCCAGCGCTTCAGGAGAGTCCAACGTCGCGACAAAACGGTGCATCACATCCGACATGGCGGTTGAACTGAAGGACATTGGCGTGCCGCAGTGCGGGCAGAAGCTGCGCTCGACACCGGGAGAGGAGTTGAAACGCTTGGGCTCTTCACCGGTCCACCGCCAATGGCCATCGCGAACTCCGAAATACGTTGTCATCGGCGCTGCGCATTGGCGACGGCAACAGTCGCAATGGCAGCTGACGCATGACAGTACCGGAGGGTCGACCTCGAACCGGATCCTGCCGCACAGACAATGTCCACGCATGTCGCCCCTCGCTTTCTGTTTCAGCAGTTCGGTACGTTCACAGCCAGACCACCCAGCGACGTTTCCTTGTATTTCTCATGCATGTCATGGCCGGTCTGGCGCATCGTCTCGATCACCGCGTCCAGCGGCACGAAATGCTGACCGTCCCCGCGCAAGGCCAGCGAGGCCGCTGAGACCGCTTTGATGGCCCCCAGCCCGTTTCGTTCGATACAAGGAACCTGAACCAGCCCGGCAACAGGGTCGCAGGTCATGCCCAGATGATGCTCCAGCGCGATCTCGGCGGCATTTTCCACCTGTTCGGGGGTTCCCCCCATCACGGCGCAAAGCCCGGCTGCCGCCATGGCGGCCGCGCTGCCAACTTCGGCCTGACATCCCGCTTCGGCACCCGAGATTGAGGCGTTGTATTTCACCAATCCACCAATGGCCGCTGCGGTCAGCAAGAAATCCTCGATATGGCTCTCGGACGCGCCCGGTACGTGATCCAGATAATAGCGCAGAACAGCGGGCAGAACACCTGCGGCCCCGTTGGTGGGCGCGGTGACAACTTGCCCGCCCGCCGCGTTTTCCTCGTTGACCGCCATGGCATAGACGCTCATCCAGTCGTTGATCGTGTGCGGCGCGGTCAGGTTCATGCCGCGCTCGGCCATCAGCGCATCATAGATGCCTTTCGCGCGGCGGCGCACTTTCAACCCGCCCGGAAGGATGCCGTCAGTGGTCAAGCCACGTTCGATACAGGCATTCATGACGTCCCACAGGCGGGCCGAGCCTTTCGCGAAACTGTCGGCGCAGCCCCGCGCGATCTCGTTCGCGCGCTTCATCCCGGCAATGCTTTTGCCACTGGATTTGGCCATCTCAAGCATTTCTGCGGCGGATTTGAACGGGAACGGGACCGGGTCGCCTTCGTCGGTGTCTTTCCCCTCGGCCAGTTCTTCCTCGGTCAGGACAAAGCCGCCGCCGATCGAATAGAACACCTGCCGCAGGATCACATCGCCCTGTGCGTCGGTGGCCATCAGGATCATCCCGTTGGCGTGTCCGGGCAGATTGTTGTCGTAGTCAAAGATCAGATCCGCCTTGGGATCGAAATGAAGCGTCGGCAGGCCTTCGGGCGTGACCGTGTGCGCGCGGGCGATATCAGCCAGCGCGGCCTCGGCCTTTTCATTGTCATAGGTGTCAGGAACAAAACCCGCCAGACCCAGAATGGTCGCCCGATCGGTCGCGTGACCGACACCGGTGAAGGCAAGCGAGCCGTGCAACGATCCTTTCAGGCCTGTAAATTCAAAGGGGGAGGCGCGCATCATGTCCAAAAAGCGCGCCGCGGCCACCATCGGGCCCATTGTGTGCGATGAAGACGGGCCAATGCCCACTTTGAACATATCGAAGACAGATAGGAACATATCAGATAGCCGAGCCTTCCGGGGGATTAGCGTAAGTAGGGGATGTGAAAGGTGTAACGCCCAAACCTTCCGCAGCGATTGCCGAACGGGTGGCGGGGCATGTCTCAAGGTGCAGAAGAACTTTCTGCAGATGCGGCGTGTCGGCCAGTTGATACCAGCTACGGTTAGCACTTACGGGGTACAGGGCCATCCAGCGCATCATGCAGGCGACATAATAGGTCAGAACCGATGGGACACCTGCGCGAAACCACTCAGGCCCGCGTTGCGCCAGCGCATCCAGCAGCCGCAGGTGCTGCAGCAACCGGGGTCGGATGCCCGCGCGCAGCGTGTCGGCCTGTGAGGCGTCTATGTATTTTTCAGCGTAGAACAGGATGCGCAGATCCGCATGCAACGTGTTGGACGCAAAAAACAGCCATTTCAGAAATCCGGCGCGTTCAGGATCATCCGCCGTCGGGGCAAGTTGACCATGGCGCTCCGTCAGCCAAAGCAGGATCGCCGCGGTTTCAAAGATCGGGCCCTGCGGCGTTTCCAGAACCGGGATCAGCCCGTTGGGATTAAGCGACCGATACGCGTCGCTGTCCTGCTCGTTCTGGCGGCGGTCCACCAGCACCGTTTCATAAGCCACGCCCATCTCGTCCAGCGCCAGCCGGATCACCAGCGAGGCGTTGTCAGGGGCATAGTGCAGGCGGTACGGGGTCAACATGCGCGCAACTTACAGCGCAAAGATGTGAGTGTAAGACATGATTGCGACTTTTCCGACAGGAAACGCGTAGTCCTGAGACATCTTAACGCCTGTCGGATCGCAAAATGGGGTCGCAGTCGCCTGACGCATTCCCTATAACTCCGTCAGAATAAACTGGGAAAGCTGCTATGACCAGAGATCTGTCGCCAATCGACACCGCGAAATATGTTGCCGCGTACCGTGCCGCCGACATGGTCGAAGACGGGATGCGCGTGGGCCTTGGCACAGGATCGACAGCCGCCTGGCTGGTGCGCCGTCTGGGTGAACGGGTGCGCGAAGACGGCCTGCGGATTAAGGGTGTTCCAACCTCGACCCGCACGGCGCAGCTTGCCCGCGAGGTTGGTATTGACGTCATTTCACTGGATCAGGCCGGTTGGCTGGACATGACCATCGACGGCGCGGATGAGTTCGATCAGGACCTGAACCTGATCAAGGGGGGCGGCGGTGCGCATTTGCAGGAAAAGATTGTGGCCACGGCCAGCGATCAGATGATCGTCATCGCCGATGCAGGCAAAGAAGTTGAAACTCTGGGGGCCTTTCCACTGCCTGTCGAGGTCATTCCCTTTGGCTGGCAGACAACGCGCACATTGATCGAGGAAGCCCTGGATACAATGGATGTACTTGGAACGTCCTCGGCGCTGCGCATGAATGGTGAGGCCCCGTTTGTAACCGATGAGGGCAACCACATCCTTGACCTGCACCTCAAGCGCATCGGCAACCCGCGCCAGATGGCGCTGATCCTGAACCAGGTGCCCGGTGTTGTGGAAAATGGCCTGTTCATCGACATCTGCGACAAGGTCGTGATCGGCCATGGCGATGGCCGGGTCGAGCTGCGGGATATCAACGCGGGCACGGTCGAACTGGATCAGCTGCTCAGCGGGTCGCGCGACAATCTGTTCTCCGATTTTTCGGACTGAGTTTCGTGCAGTTCCGTTCGGCAAGTGGCTATGAAAGTTCGAATTTTCCGCGCCGGGGGTTGGCACAGGCTTTTTTACGCCCAGATATCCAGAGAATTTTGAAAGTTGAACGAAGGAACCCGGCATGAGCTTTGACTATGATCTTTTTGTCATCGGCGGAGGTTCGGGCGGGGTCCGCGCGGCGCGTGTTGCGGCGGGCGAAACCGGCGCCAAGGTCGCGCTGGCCGAAGAAGACCGGTATGGCGGCACCTGTGTGATCCGGGGCTGCGTGCCAAAGAAGCTGATGGTCTTTGCCAGCGAATACTCGGGCATGGTCGGGGATGCGCAGGCCTATGGCTGGGACATTCAGCCCGGCGCGTTCAACTGGAACACTTTCCACGGCAAGCTGGTGGCCGAGCTTGATCGGTTGGAAGGGATATATCGCAATATCCTGAAGAACAACGGCGTCGAAAGCTTTGACCAGCGTGCGCGCCTTGTGGATGCCCACACGGTCGAGCTGACCGATGGAACCCGCAAAACCGCCAAACACATTCTGATCGCCACTGGCGGTCGCCCGGTTGTTCCGGATTTTCCGGGCTCGGAACTGGCGATTACGTCGAACGAGATATTCCATCTGGGTAAGCTGCCAGAAAGCATCCTGATCGTAGGGGGCGGTTATATCGCCTGTGAATTTGCCGGGATCATGAACGGGCTGGGGGTCAGGACGACTCAATTTTATCGCGGCGCACAGATCCTTCGGGGTTTTGATGACGAGGCGCGTGGACTGATCAGCGAAGAAATGTGCCAGAACGGCATCGACCTGCATCTGGGCACCAATGTGCTTGAGATGAAAAAGCAAGGCGACAAGATCTGGGTCAAGGCCACCAACGGCTCCGAGCAGAGTTTTGATGTGGTGATGTATGCCACGGGCCGTGCGCCGAATGCCGATAACCTTGGGTTGGAGGCTTTGGGCGTTGAACGCGGTCGTAAGGGTGAGATCATCGTGGATGAATACAGCCAGACCGCCGTTCCCTCGATATTTGCCATTGGCGATGTGACCGATCGGGTGAACCTGACCCCGGTCGCGATCCGCGAGGGGATGGCCTTTGTGGAAACCGTGTTCAAAGGCAATCCGACACCGGTAGATCACGAATTGATCCCGACTGCGATCTTCACTCAGCCCGAGATGGGAACTGTCGGCCTCAGCGAAGAAGAGGCAGCAGAACAGGAACCGATCGAGGTCTATGCCACATCTTTCAAGCCGATGCAGAAATCTTTTGCTGGCGGCACGCAGCGGGTACTGATGAAACTCATCGTCTCTCAGGCCACGCGCAAGGTGCTGGGTTGCCATATTGTCGCCCCCGGTGCCGGCGAGATGATCCAGCTGGCGGGAATCGCCGTAAAGATGGGCGCGACCAAGGAAGATTTTGACCGCACGGTTGCAGTTCACCCGGTCATGGCCGAAGAACTGGTGACAATGCGGCAACCTGTGCGCACGGCTTGATTTGCAAGCGCGCGCACACAGGTTACAAGGGAACCCGTGATCACACGGTCCAAAACGAAGGAAAAGATACATATGGCGGGCAACAGCGGCGGCCCCTGGGGGGGCGGAGGCTCATCCGGTGGCGGAGGAAATCAGGGTAACAACGGGAACGGGCGCAAGCCTCCCGAAAGCGATGGCCCGCATATTCCCGAGATCGATGAACTGATGAAAAAAGGCCAGGAGCAGCTGCGCGTCCTCATGGGCGGCCGTGGCGGCGGTGGCCGTGGCGGTAGCGGTGATCAGGGCGGTGGCGGTCCGGCCTTTACCAAGGGCACAGTTGCGATTGGCCTTGTTGCAGCTGCAGTAGTTTGGGGGCTTGCGAGCTTTTATACTGTCAAACCCGAAGAACAGTCTGTCGAACTGTTTCTGGGCGAATTCTCGGCCGTCGGCAATCCGGGCCTGAACTTTGCGCCATGGCCGTTTGTAACCGCCGAGGTTATTCCGGTGACCCGCGAACAGAACGAAGACATGGGTGGCGCGCGTGGTAGCGACGATGGCCTGATGCTGACCGGCGACGAGAATGTGGTCGACATAGATTATCAGGTTGTCTGGAACATCAACGACCCGGCCAAGTACCTGTTTAATCTGCGTGATCCGCGCCAGACGATCCGAGCCGTGTCCGAATCCGCGATGCGTGAGATCATTGCGCAAAGCGAGCTTGCACCGATCCTTAACCGTGATCGCGGCGTAATCGCCGACCGTTTGCAGGTGCTGATTCAGGATACAATGGACAGCTACGATTCGGGTGTGAACATCATTCGCGTCAACTTTGACAAAGCCGACCCGCCACAGGACGTGATCGCCTCCTTCCGCGATGTCCAGGCTGCCGCGCAAGAACGTGACCGGTTGCAGAACGTGGCAGACGCTTATGCCAACCGTGTGCTGGCCGAGGCACGCGGTGAAGCCGCACAGATTCTGGAAGAGGCTGAAGGGTACCGCGCCCAACAAATCAATAGTGCCCAAGGTGAGGCCAGCCGCTTTAGCGCGGTTCTGGAAGAATACTCCAAGGCACCGGACGTGACTCGCAAGCGTCTGTACTTGGAGCGGATGGAACAGATTTTGGGTGACGTCGACAAGATCATTCTAGACCCGAGTTCGAGTGGACAAGGGCAGGGCGTCGTGCCCTACCTGCCGCTGAATGAGCTGCGCCGTAGTCCTTCTGGGGAGAGCAACTGATGCGTAAGACGACATTTATTTTGCCGATCGTTTTCATCGCGGTAGTCGGTGTTCTTTCCTCGATTTTCATCGTGGACGAGCGCGAACGTGCTCTGGTTCTACAATTTGGCCGCGTTGTCGCGGTGAAGGAGGAGCCAGGTCTGGCGTTCAAGATACCGGTGATTCAAGAAGTAGTGCGCTATGACAACCGCATCCTGTCCATCGATGTCCACCCGCTGGAAGTTACTCCGCTGGATGATCGTCGTCTGGTGGTTGATGCGTTTGCGCGTTATCGAATTTCTGATCTGGAACAGTTCCGTCAGGCCGTTGGCGTCGGTGGTATCCCGGTGGCCGAGGATCGTCTGGACCGCATTCTGCGTGCTGAAACCCGCGAAGTACTGGGTTCGGTTTCCTCGCGTGACATCCTCAGCTCGGACCGTGCAGCCTTGATGCTGCGCATTCGAAATAGCGCGATTGCCGAAGCGCAGGCGTTAGGCGTCACCGTAATCGACGTGCGCTTGAAAGCGACCGACTTGCCGCAGGCCAACCTTGAGGCCACATTTGACAGGATGAAGGCCGAGCGGGAACGTGAAGCGACAGATGAACGCGCACGTGGTAACGAGGCGGCGCAACGTGTGCGCGCGCAGGCTGACCGGACTGTGGTTGAACTGGTGTCGGATGCGCGCCGTGAGGCTGAGATCACCCGCGGTGAAGCCGACGCCGAACGCAACGCGATCTTTGCCGAAGCTTATAGCGCCGATCCGGAGTTCTTTGAATTTTACCGCTCGTTGACGGCCTATCAGAATGCGCTGCAAGGCGGTAACAGCTCGCTGGTGTTGAGCCCGGATTCCGAGTTTTTCAATTACCTGGGTTCACCCACAGGGCGGAGTGTTCCGGCGGCTCCGGTCTCTGAATAATGGGCATGATCCTTCTGGCCTTCGGGCTGGTACTGATTGTCGAGGGGCTGGCCTATGCGCTGGCCCCTTCGCTTATCGAACGGATGCTGGAGGCGCTGCGCGCCATGCCCGTACAGGCCCGGCGTCTGGCCGGGTTGCTTTGTGTTGTCAGTGGTTTGATCCTGCTCTGGGGGGCATATCAACTGGGCTTTTGACGGGGCGGTTTCACGTGCGGGTGATTTCGCTGCGATCCCGAGTTGCTCACCGGGTTAAACTGACTACATTGGAAACTAAGAAAGGCCGATACAGGCCTTGGCAAGATTGTCGACAAGGAGAGCTCAAGTGCAGGCGAAAGCGAGCAGTTTATCCGTCCGATGGGACGACGTGAGTGTTTGGATGCGGCTAATGTGGCTGGCCTTTGCCGGTACACTGCTTGTGCTGGCGCAGTCGGTTTCCGCTCAGGCCAGAAGCGAAAGCCTTGCGCCCTTGGCGGAAAAGATCAGCCCGGCCGTGGTGAACATCACCACAAGCACCCTGATCGAAGGTCAGACAGGTCCGCAGGGCATCGTGCCCGAGGGGTCTCCGTTCGAGGATTTCTTTCGCGAGTTTCAGGATCGCAACGGCGGCAATGACAACGGCCCGCCCCGACGCAGCAACGCCCTTGGGTCGGGTTTTGTGATCTCAGAGGATGGCTTTATTGTCACCAACAATCACGTCATTGCGGAAGCTGATGAAATCCTCATAGAATTCTTCCCCGGCGACGGGCAGCCCAAAAAAGAACTGGTGGCCAAGGTCATCGGAACCGATGAGAAAACCGATATCGCGCTGCTCAAGGTCGAAGCGTCCGGCCCCTTGAAATACGTGCAATTCGGCGACAGCGACGTGGCGCGTGTGGGTGATTGGGTTATTGCCATGGGCAACCCGCTTGGTCAGGGCTTTTCTGTATCCGCTGGTATCGTATCCGCCCGCAACCGGGCGCTCAGCGGATCTTATGACGACTACATCCAGACGGATGCGGCGATCAACCGGGGCAACTCGGGCGGTCCGTTGTTCAACATGGACGGCGAAGTGATCGGCGTGAACACCGCCATCCTGTCGCCCAACGGTGGCTCGATCGGCATCGGCTTTTCGATGGCGTCGAACGTGGTAGTGAAGGTTGTCGATCAGCTGCGCGAGTTTGGTGAAACCCGGCGCGGCTGGCTGGGTGTCCGCATTCAGGACGTGACCGAGGACATGGCCGAGGCCATGGGGCTGGAAAAGCCCGGTGGCGCGCTGATCAGCGATGTTCCGGAAGGCCCCGCCCAGGAGGCCGGTCTGAAAGCAGGCGACGTGATCATCAGCTTTGACGGTGTCGAGGTCGAAGACACCCGTGGTCTGGTCCGTCAGGTTGGCGAAACAGAAGTCGGCAAAGCTGTCCGGGTCATTGTGCATCGCGATGGCGGCACGCAGACAATTCTGGTCACGCTGGGACGCCGCGAAGACGCAGAAAGCAAAGAAGATGACGAAGAAGAAACGCAAGATGCTCCGGTCGAAGAAAACGCCGATATTCTCGGGCTGACCATCTCCCCGCTCACAGATACGCTGCGCGCGGATATGGGATTGGATGCAGATGCCGAAGGTCTGGTGATTTCGAATGTCGACGAAGCGTCTGAAGCCTACGCGAAAGGGTTGCGCGCGGGTGACCTGATTACCGAAGCGGGTCAGCAAAAGGTGGAAACCATCGCGGATCTGGAGGCCCGAATGGACCAATCGCGAGAGGCTGGGCGGAAATCCCTGCTGCTTTTGGTTCGCAGGGGGGGCGAGCCGCGATTTGTGGCGCTAAGCCTGGAAGAGTGATTAGAAAAGGCCGGGACAAGCGCCTGGCCTTTTTCATTGCCTGAACACCTGAAGAGGCATGCAGAAAGAAAATGAGCCATACGCGGTAATTGCGTATGGCTCAGATACAGGGAGAGATCAGTGGACAGATATCGGGGATGATTCTCTGACCTCCTACGGTAACAACTTCACCTTAGGTCAACGCCGACCTCTTCGTATGTGAACCAGATCACACTGGGTCAGATAAGTTCGGAATCGGCCAGTTCCCGCAAAGCGTCGAAATCCTGAATCAGCAATCCGCCGCGCGAGGATTCGACAATATTGTCGCGTTTCCAGATCGAGATCGTCTTGGAAACGGCCTCGCGTGTGGCCCCGACGAATTCGGCCAGTTCGCTCTGCGACAGGGTGATGCGCTGCGTTGGGTCGTCCTGCAATTCCGACAGATGCAACAGCTTTCGGGCCAATCGAATGGGCATGGGCAAAAAGACCTGCTCGTTCAGCTGCAACCCCATCCATCGCATACGCACCCCGGCCAACCGGATCAGATCCACGGCAAGATCAGGCTGTTTTCTGATCTGGTTCATGACGTCATTGCGACGTACGCGCAAAACGCGCGATGGCTCGGCCGCCGCAATAGTCGCCGTGCGCGGGCCGTTGTCAAACAGTGCAATTTCGCCAAAGACTTCGCCAGGGCGCATCAGGGTCAGCGTCAGCTTTCGCCCGCTCATCGCCAGAAAGGACACTTCAAGCGTGCCTTCCAGAATGGCGTAGAGCGAATCGCCTTCATCGCCCTGTTCGAATAGGGTTTCGCCTTGAGCCAGCGAGATGTCGGTCGCCTGCGCCGAAAGCATCTCTCTAAGCCCGTCGGAGGCCTCCGAAAGGAAGCCGCTGGTGGGAAAGGCCGTCATGTATACACCGATCTTGGGTAAGGTGTGAGTGTGGGTGGTGGCACAACTTCCCATAGCTCGGCGGCTAAGCCAAGAATTTTGTTTGTTTTGCAGGTATTGCGACGTCAGGACAGCTATTTCTGTTCCGGGTCGTCCATATAGCGTTGCAGGATGCTGAATTGCAGCATCAGGAAGGCCATCAGCGCGATGGGAAATCCGAAGGTTTCGATTTTGACCCAAAGGTCGGTCGACATGGTGCGCCAGACAAACTCGTTTGCGGCGGCCAGAACGGCGAAACAGGCGCAAAGGCGGCGCGTCAGAATCATCCACCCTTCGTGCTTCATCGGCAGCAATTCATCCAGTACGTAGGCCAGATAAGATTTCTTTTGCAGCAACCCGATGCCAAGGATCAGGGCGAACAGGCCATAGACAAGCGTGGTTTTCATCTTGAAAAACCGCTCGTCATTGAACCATGCGGTCAGGCCACCAAAGAAAATGACCATGAAGGCCGTGAAAATCTGCATCCGGCTAAGCTGGCCGGTCAGATACCACAGGATACCCATTGCCCCCAGCATCAAAGGGACGAAGATAATCGTGGCGATGATAAAGCCGGAATACTCGGTGCCACCGATCAGAAAGCTGTCATCACGCAAGCGCAGGTAGATGAAGAAGAAGGCCAGCGGCGGGCCAAGCTCCAGCACCTGTTTCAGAAATGGGTTGATATCTTTTTTGCCTGTCATCGGTATGTCCTGCTGCTTACCCGCCCATTTCAACTATTACGGCGCCGAGTGCAATCAATGCCATCAATGCAATGCGTCTTGGGCCAACGGTCTCCTTCAGGACAAGCCAGCCGATCAGCGCCGCAAAGACGGTTGAGGTTTCGCGCAGCACGGCGGCTTCGCCGACTTTGTCCAGCCGTGTGGCCAGCATGATCGACCCAAAGGACAAAGGCGCGATGATGCCGCCGGCCAGACCCCGCAGCATCAGCGGGCCGGGTGCAGGGCGATGTGTCATCGCGCGCCATCTGAGGAAGGCGTAGACCGGCATCGCCGCGCCGTCGATCATGAAGAACCAGGCCAGAAATGTGAACGGGTCGGCGGTGGCGCGTATGCCATAGGCGTCATAGGTGGTGTAAAGCGCCACAAACAGGCCCGTGATGATCGCCAGTGTCAACGCGATGCCCAGCGTATCCCTGTTGGTTTCCAGGAACCTGAAGTTGTAGGCGGCCAACCCAAATATTCCGGCCAGCAGGGTGGCCACGCCCAGCCACTGAACGGCCGAGAATGTTTCACCGAACAGAAGATAGGCACCAATGACCGTAAACAGCGGGCCTGTCCCGCGCACGACGGGATAGACGACCGTGTAGGACCCCTTGGTGTACGCCGCGGCCTGCAGCGTCTTGTAGGCAATGTGGATCAGCCAGACGAGGGCGAAGATCTGCCACATATGAGGTTCAGGCCAAGGCACCACGAAAAAGGCAAACGGGGCGGCCATCAGGCCATAGCTGGCGTCAATGGCGCCGCGGGACAGCCATGGATCATGGCGGCCTTTCTGTAGCGCCCCGAACGCGGCGTGCAGGAAGGCGGCCATCAACGCCAGTGCCAGCGCCAGTTGGTGACCCGCTTCGGTGCCTTCAAGTGAGATCAGCCAGTCGCTCAATTACGCAAACCTTTTGCAGGGCGGAGAGGGGTGGGGGCTGTCTGCCCCCACACCCCCGAGGATATTTTAGGCCAGAGGAAGAGGCGGATCAGCCCTTGTCGAGCCCGGTCAGGGCGGCGGCGAATTCTTCGGGGTCGAAGGGGGCAAGGTCATCAATCTGCTCTCCCACCCCGATTGCATGGATCGGCAGGCCGAACTTGTCGGCCAGAGCGACCAGCACGCCGCCCTTGGCGGTTCCGTCCAGCTTGGTCATGATCAGGCCCGAGACATCGGCCAGCTTGCGAAAGGTTTCCACCTGGCTCAGCGCGTTCTGGCCTGTGGTGGCATCGAGGACCAGCAAGGTGTTGTGCGGCGCGGTCTCGTCAACCTTGCGGATGACGCGGACGATCTTGGCCAGCTCCTCCATCAGATCCGTGCGGTTTTGCAGGCGTCCGGCGGTGTCGATCATCAGCAGGTCCGCGCCTTCGGCCTGTGCCCGGGTCAGCGCGTCAAAGGCGAGGCTGGCGGGATCCGAGCCCTCGGGCGCGGTCAGAACCGGAACCCCGGCGCGGTCGCCCCAGACTTGCAGCTGTTCGACGGCCGCAGCACGAAAGGTATCACCGGCGGCGATGACGACTTTTTTTCCAGCCTGCTTGAACTGGCTGGCCAGTTTGCCGATGGTCGTGGTCTTGCCCGAGCCGTTGACACCGACGACCAGCACCACTTGCGGGCGTTTGGGGTAAATCGGCAGTGGCTTGGCCACGGGCTCCATCACACGGGACACTTCCTGCGCCAAAAGCTGTTTGATTTCCCGGGTCGAGAGTTTGCGCCCAAAGCGCCCCTCGGCCATGTTCGAGGTGACACGGAGGGCGGTGTCGACGCCCATGTCAGAAGCGATCAGCAGCTCTTCGAGCTGCTCGAGCATGTCGTCATCCAGCGTGCGGCGCATTTCAGTGGCGTCGCCGCCGCGGCTGAACAGGCGGTTCAGGATGCCTTTGGATTCGGGAATTTCCGGAGGTGGGGCAATGGGCTTGGGGTCTGCCGGCGCGGGGGCAGGTTGTTCAGACGGTTCCTGCGCCGGTTCAGGGGCCGGAATTTCCGGGACCGGTTGCGGCTCGGGCTCTGGTTCGGGGAGGACTGGGTCGGGTGCGGCGATTTCCTCGCCACCATCCTCGACGATGGCGTCCAGCCCCTGTTCGAGGCGGGATGAGGATTTGAACAGCTTGTCCTTTAGCTTTGAGAAAAACGCCATATTTGGTCTCCGCAGGTGTTCCTTTCACCTAATGCGGATTTGCGGCAGTTGCAAAGGGTCACGCAAAAGCGAAGACGAACCCAAATTGCGCGCCCCAGTAGAGCGGCCAGATCAGATAGGGAGTCAGCTTGTGGGCGGGATGGTTCGCAGGCAGCAGGAACTTTTCCGTTGCAAGGATCAGGTCGGACGCGATGAAGGCGATTGCAGCCGGAAACGCCCATCGCAGGGCACCTGTCTGGGGCAGCGCCAGCACGGTGATCCCCATGCCAAGGATGATCGGTATATAGGCCAGAACAGGGCCTTTGAGATCTCCGGCCCGAGAGGCAAGCAAGGTGGCCATGACAATGCCCAGAATGATCAGAGACCACACGATCGCGGGGGCGTCCCAGATCAGGCTGGCGGAACTTGCGGGATGCGAAAGAAACAAGGCGATATAGGCCAGATGCCCGGCGGCAAAAGCGGCAATACCAGCCATGAACGTGGCATCCGTTTCACGCGACAACAGCGCGTCCCCGGTCGCGCACAGTGCAAGCGCAACGGCCAGCATCCATGGGCCGCCCTGCAGAACCGCAATGACTGCCAACACGGCGACCGAGGTGGTTTTCAGCACAGTGCGCAAGGAACTGGCTGGTCGGACCGTCAGGGGCAGGTATCCCAATGCGCAGCCAAGGGCGATCCAGAAGAGAAGGGTTGTCATGTCACCTCACCGCGGTTTTCGAATACCATCATCCCGAGTGGGGCAAATAATCAAGCGCTTACGTGGAGTTAAGCGTGTTTCGCCAACCCTCGGCCAAAGGGTGAATGGCGTCTCCGGATCGCATCTGACACAATGGGCGTATGTTCCGAGCGCTGATGATTCTCGCCTGTTTTGCCGCACCGCCCGCTGTGGCCCAGGCCCCTTTGTCCGGCCCCGAATTCGACACCTATACGCGGGGCAAGACCCTGTTTTACGGGTTCGAAGGGCAGGTTTACGGGGTCGAACGCTATTTGCCCAACCGCCGGGTGATCTGGTCTTTTCTGGATGGCGATTGCAAGGAAGGTGTCTGGTATCAGCAGGATGAGCAGATTTGTTTCATCTACGAAGACCGGTTTGATCCGCAATGCTGGGTTTTTACGCGATCCGGCGGTGGCCTCGTCGCGCAGTTTGAAGGCGACCCGCAGGCGACCGAACTGTACGAGGCGGAAGATATCGGCGAAGAAATGGTGTGTTATGGCCCCGACGTCGGTGTCTGACTAGATCACCCGAAGCTCATCATAGCTGAGCATGACATGCTCCTGATATGCAGGTCTTTCTGTCAGCTTTTCGTAATAGCGCCGCAGGTTGGGCAGGACCCTGCGGGATATGGCGATGTCGTAATAGCGATAAAGGATATGTCCCAGCTGAATATCGGCCAGCGTCAGATCGGGCCCGCACAGGTAGGTGTTTTCTGACAGCCGGGTATCGGCAAGTGCCAGTTTGCTATCCAGCGCGGCAACGGCCTGCTCAATCGCGTTTTGGTCTTGCTGCGCCGGGGCGGTCCGGACAACCTGCCAGAACACGGGCACCGTGAAATCCATCGCAACGTTGATCTTGGCCCATTCCGCCCATTTGTCGACTTCGGCCCGTTGAACCGGGTCGCGTGGCCAGAACGCATTCCCGCCATAGGCATTCGCCAGATAGCGCAGGATTGCGCCGGTTTCCCACAGCGGTGGGTGATTGTCATCCTGTAGTACTGGGATGGTGCCGTTCGGGTTCAGCTTGCGAAAGGCATCGGTGTCCAGCCCGCCGAACCTGTGCCCTGCATCGTGGCGGTGAAAGCGCAGATCCAGCTCTCCGACGCACCACATCAGGGCCTGAACATTCGATGACGTTTTGCGGCCCCAGATTGTCAGCATGGCTTAGAATAACGATCCCTGATCTGGTGCATCCGGTTTGGATTTCCGGTTGGTCTGCTTTGCGGCTGTCCCGGTGCCAAGAATGCCATCGGCGAACTCGATGTCCAGCACCGTGTGTTTTGCGGCCTCGGCCTTGGTCGTGATGACATTCCCATCTGCGCGGACCACAGCATATCCGCGTTCCAGCGTCGCCTTGTAGCTGAGCGTTTCGCGCAGGCGGTCGGTGGCCTCCAACTGATGTTTCAGACGATCCAGCCGCGTGGTCTGCGCCGCGTTCATCCGGTCACCAAGCCGGGCAAGGTTTTGCGCGTGCTGGCCGATCTCGCGTTGAATCGGGCGCAGGGACAGGCGCGACGACAGGTTGCGCAGTGATTCCTGCCGGGCCGAGACCAGACCGCGCAGAGTTGACGGGCGCAGATGGGCTGACAGTTCCACCACTTGCAGGCGGCGGTTTTGCACTCCTCGCGTCAAAGCCGGGGTCAGGCGATCCGCAATCAAATCAAGGCGTTGCCGGGGGGAGTTCAACAGGCTGTCTGGGCGCGGCAGGGCGCGGGACAAATCGCGCAGCCTTTGCGAACGGCGCTGCACCGTGTCCGTTGCCGCGCGCGACAAGCGGGCGCCTTGCTCGCCGGTCCAGGCCAGCAGTTCGATGCGGACCGGCACGGCCAGCTCTGCCGCAGCTGTGGGTGTAGGCGCGCGGCGGTCCGAGACGAAATCGATCAGGGTCGTGTCGGTTTCATGCCCAACGGCCGAAATCAGCGGTATGTCCGATGCGGCGGCGGCGCGCGCGACACTCTCTTCGTTGAAGCCCCAAAGATCTTCGATCGACCCACCGCCACGGGCCACGATGATCAGGTCAGGACGGGGCAGTGCGCCGCCGGGTGTCAACTGGTTGAACCCTTCGATGGCGCGGGAAACCTCGGGGGCGCAGTTTGCGCCCTGCACGGCCACGGGCCAGATCAGCACCTTTCGCGGGAACCTGTCCCGAAGCCGGTGCAGAATGTCACGGATCACCGCGCCCGAAGGCGATGTCACGACGCCGATGATCTGCGGCAGATACGGCAGGGGCTTCTTGCGCTCGGGCGCAAACAGACCTTCGGCCTCAAGCTGTTTCTTGCGCTTTTCCAGCAAGGCCATAAGCGCGCCCTGACCGGCAACGGCAACTTCATCGACATTCAGGTTGTATTTGGACTGTGCGCCAAAAGCGGTCAGGCGACCGGTGACGACAACCTCCAGCCCTTCCTCTGGCACGACCGAGAGGCTGGAAACCTGACCTTTCCATGTCGTGCAGGCCAAAACGTTACGGTCGTCCTTGATGTCGTAGTACAGGTGCCCGGACCGGGCCTTGAACACGCGCCCGACTTCGCCGCGCACGCGGATTCGCCCGAACGCGCCTTCCAGCGTGCGCTTCACCTCGCCCGATACCTCGGAAACCGTGTATTCAGGGGTGTTTTGGCCCGGAATCGGGTCATCAAGCAGGTCGGACATTTCAGCGCCTTGTTTCAATTGCTCACCCAGCTTAGAACGCCGCGCAGGCGAGGCCAAGCAGATCGGAGACGACCCCATGAACATCCTTATTCTC
Organism: Ruegeria sp. SAZD013; assembly: GCF_059612525.1. Lineage (NCBI taxonomy): Bacteria > Pseudomonadati > Pseudomonadota > Alphaproteobacteria > Rhodobacterales > Roseobacteraceae > Ruegeria > Ruegeria sp. SAZD013. The sequence continues at coordinate 28,080 of NZ_JBXWQT010000020.1, forward strand.
GGCAGCGGCGGGCGCGAACACAGCCTGGCCTGGGCAGTGATGCAAAACCCAAAATGCGACCGTCTGATCGTGGCGCCGGGCAATGCCGGGATCGCTCAGATCGCGGATTGTGCCGCTCTGGATATCGAAAACGGCGGGGCCGTCGTCAGCTTTGCCGAGGAAAACGCGATTGATTTCGTGATTGTCGGCCCCGAGGCCCCCTTGGCAGCAGGAGTGGCGGATCGCCTGCGCGAAGCCGGGGTGCTGGTTTTCGGACCGTCTGCCGAAGCGGCCCGGCTGGAAGCCTCGAAAAGCTTTACCAAGGAAATCTGCGACGCGGCACACGCGCCCACCGCCGCTTATGCGCGGTTCACCGCGCCCGAGCCCGCCAAGGCCTATATCCGCGAACAGGGCGCGCCCATCGTGGTTAAGGCCGATGGTCTGGCCGCCGGCAAGGGCGTGATCGTGGCCATGGACGAAGACACGGCGCTTGACGCCATTGACGACATGTTCGGAGGTGCCTTTGGTGGCGCGGGGGCCGAGGTCGTGATCGAAGAGTTTATGGACGGCGAAGAAGCGTCTTTGTTTGTTCTGTGCGATGGCCAAGACATCCTGTCCATCGGCACGGCACAAGACCACAAGCGGGTGGGCGAAGGGGATACCGGCCTGAACACCGGGGGGATGGGTGCCTATTCTCCGGCGCCGGTTCTGAGTGTGGAAGTTGAAGCGCGCGCGATGGAAGAAATCGTGCGCCCCACCATTGCCGAAATGAAGCGCCGGGGCACACCGTTTCAGGGAATTCTCTATGCGGGGCTGATGATCAAGGACGGCCAGCCGCGCCTTGTGGAATACAACGTCCGTTTTGGGGACCCGGAATGTCAGGTCCTGATGATGCGTCTGGGCGCGCAGGCGATGGACCTGTTGCATGCCACCGCCGAAGGGCGGCTGGGCGAGATGCGGGTCAACTGGGCTGATGATCACGCGATGACGGTCGTGATGGCGGCCAAAGGTTATCCGGGAACCTACGAGAAGGGCACGGTCATCAAAGGATTGGACGGCATGCCCGAGGACAGCAGCAATATGGTGTTTCATGCCGGCACTAGCGAGGCTGCGGGGCAGGTGCAGGCTGTCGGCGGGCGCGTTCTGAACGTGACCGCGCGCGGAAAAACGCTGCAAGAGGCGCGCGACCGGGCGTATCAGATGGTTGATGCCGTGGATTGGCCCGAAGGGTTCTATCGTAGCGATATCGGCTGGCGCGCTTTGGAGGGATGATCGGGCATGGGGCTTTGCCCCCTCGGCCTTGCGGCCTCCCGACGCTGCGCGCGTTCGCGGTCGAAATCGTCCACTGGACGATTTCCTTTCAACCGCTCACCCCCAGGATATTTTTGGCCAGATGAAGAAGCGGATCAGCACTTCAGGGCTGATGTGAGACTGTCGCGGTGTTTGAGCGGGCCCAGGTCCGTCAGATGCCAGCCATCCTGATAGGAAACACGGATGATCTGCGACCAGTCGGCGCTTGCGAGGATCATCTCAGGGGGTTCACCACAGCTCCTCAGGCCGCCGGAAATGAAATCCTTACCGATCTTGTGGTTGGTCAGGCCGGGCAGAGCGGCGATTTCGGTCAGGCCGCCATCTTTGAAGCGCCAGATGCGCAGGGTTTTGGCCAGGTGGGGGCGGTCGATATAGGCGATTTCGATATTGCCGTCACCGTCCAGATCAGCAGCACCGACCGGGGCGAGCCAGCGGAAACGTGCGCCGATATGAGGTGTGGCCGCGATTTTTTCGCCAGCGGCGTTGTAGATCGCAAGCTGAGCGCCTGTTGTGTCCTGCGTTTCAACGACAATTGCTTCAACCGCGCCGTCCCTGTCGATGTCTGCCAGACGCGGCGCGAGGTCTTCGAATACACGGTCCTGTGGCAGGCGAACCGTTACGACTGTGTCATTGACCACAAGTTCCAGCGCGCCGTATTCGATGTTGTCGCCCAAAACACCATGCGCGTATCGCGTGGTTGGTTCCGTGAAGCGAGCGTCGGTGATGGTGTCCGCCGGGACTGCGATTGGCAGCGCGCACCACATGCCAAAAGGGAGCAAAGCGCTGCGCACCCGACATTGCCACAGGCGGGCGGGTTGACGCGGCGCTTTGGACAGCATCAGATCTGCTTTTCGGGCATCTGGACAATCAGACCGTCCAGCGCGTCGGTCACCTTGATCTGGCAGGTCAGGCGCGAGCGGGCCGGGTCGGGCTCATAGGCGAAATCCAGCATATCCTCTTCCATGTCGTCCTTGGCCGGGATCTTCTCGACCCAGTCGGGGTGGACATAGACATGGCAGGTCGAGCAGGCGCAGGCACCGCCGCAATCGGCCTCGATGCCGGGAATATTGTTGTCTCGGGCCCCTTCCATGACAGTCAGTCCGTTGGCGACCTCGACAGTGTGCTCGGTACCGCCATGCTCGACATAGGTGATCTTTGCCATTGCGTGCGTCTTCCTTTTGCGATGTTCGAAACCTTCCTTAGTGAAGGGAGTTAGGTGTTTCCAGCCTCATTTGCGACTCCTTGCGCCGTGTCTGGACTTTCCTGTATTTTGTTCTATTTTTGTTCTTATGTTTACTGCCCCTTTTCACCGCGCGATTTCAAACCGGGACTGGCCGCGACCGCCGTCCTGTCTGCCCTCCGCCCAGCTGGAGGCCCCGCCCGAAGGGGCGCGTGTGGCCGTGGCCGGGCTGGTGATCCTGCGGCAGCGGCCGGGGACAGCCAAAGGCGTGATCTTTCTGACGCTTGAGGATGAGACCGGGATCGTCAACGTGGTGGTCTGGCGCAAAATCTACGAACGCTTCCGCCGTGCGGTGATCTCGGGGCGGTTGCTGAAGGTGACGGGCCGGATGCAGCGGGCGCATTCGGTGACCCATGTGATCGCGGAAGAGATCGAGGATATCTCGGGCATGCTGGACCTGCTGGTGCAGGGGCAGGGTTAGGCCTGCTGTGCGGATCAATCCGAAATTGTCCGTCGCAGTGCCGCAAACCCGCGCCTGGAGAGCGGGCGATATGTTTTCTTTGTCCCAAATGCGCGACTAAGGCGCTTTTCCGCCACTTGAACGCGGGATGGTCGACTCTTTGGCACCGGGCGCGTAGTGACACGCATCTTTGCGCATCGGCTTGTGTCAAAGCTCGGGCCGGATTGCGCATCACTCAACGTCTTTTCAGAGTCAGTTCGGATGCCCAACGCAACACATCAAGGATCGCTCGAAAATACCGTCTCTCTGGACGAAAGCCGGATTTCCGACCGTCTGGCTGAGCTCTCGGAACTCACGCGTTCAGCGGGATATGTTCATACCGCCCGAATGATCGATGAGGCGCTAAGCGCTTATTCCTTTGAACGCAGGCAGGTTGAGACTGCAAAAAGGCTTCGGTCGGAGTTGCAGCAACTCAAGCGGATAGAGGCGTCGCGCTCGGCGGAGAAAGCGGATCGAAAGCCGCATTTGGTCCCGAGCTTTCGGTCCCGGCGGTCGGCAAAACCCGATGGGATGCTTTTCGAAAGGGCAGAGCGTTCTGACGGCGCAGCCCAGAAAGCCGGAGCGAACAAAGGGCAGGCCGCATTTGTCCTGACAACCCGGATGCGTGTTGACGGGCGGAACGTTGCAAGGCTGCGCAATGGGCACTGGACAGGCATATCCATGTCTTTCCCCGCGGAACCTGAATTCCAGTTTCGCTGACAGGTCGCCCCGCGCCAAGGATTCGCTGCCGGGGGTGCTGGTCGTGTTGGTGCGGGGCGGAGTAACCTGGTACGGGGACAAAGCGGGCCATAACTGCACCGCTGTAAAGGTCCGCTTCATTAGACAGCTAGGCTATCCGAGTGAACGCTTATCGAGCCAGAAGCACACCAAGATAGACAACGTAAGCGAGCACAAAGAGCCCGCCCTCGCGCCGACTGATTGACCAGCCGCTTCGGGCAAACCCGATAAGGACAAGCGTTGAGGCACACAGAACCCAGATATCGAGACGAATAATCTCGCCAGGAATGACCATAGGTTGCACCAGAACAGTTACGCCAAGGATACCCAAGATGTTGAAGATGTTACTGCCCAAGACGTTCCCGAGTGCGACATCTCCCTCACCTTTCCGAACTGCGATGATTGAAGTGACGAGTTCCGGCATTGAGGTTCCGATTGCAACAATTGTCAGCCCAATTACCGTCTCCGAAAGCCCCGCTGTCTCAGCGAGAGACACGGCACCTGTCACCAAGAGCTTTGCCCCAAATATGGTGATCGCCAGCCCTGCAACGGTGATCAGTAACGACACGGCAAGTGATGTTACTGGGCCGACTACGGCTTCTGCTTCGTTCTCGTAGACAGCTGCGGCTGGCGTGCCTTCGGACCTATACTCAGACCACAGTGTGAAGCCCAGATAAGCCGCCAAGGTGACGACAAGCCCTGCGCCGATCAGCCGGCTGATTTCGCCGTATAGAACTACGCTTAAACAAAGGAGAGTTACTATCACGACCGCCGTACCGTCCCGGCGGAGTGCTCTCGGGTTCACGGCGATAGGCGCGATGAGTGCTGCGATGCCGAGTATTAGAAGAATGTTCCCAATGTTGCTGCCGACAACATTCCCAATTGAAATGCCTGAAGAACCGGAAAGCGCGGCTTGCAAGCTTGTAACCAGTTCCGGTGTTGACGTTCCGAAGCCAACCAGTGTCAGTCCAATGACCATCGGTGAAATACCGAACGACTTGGCAGCAGAAACCGATCCGCGCACCACCAATTCGCCACCGACCACTAAGCCAACAAGGCCAAAAACGACAAATAATGCCGCGTACATCTTGAGTGGGTCTTTCTGAAGGATTTCCGTCGCTCATGTAATGATTTGCCAAACCTATACAATAGCAAAGGCGGATATTCGCGCATCACGCAGCATACGTAAGATTGACCTCAAAACCGGCCATGGAACAAGCTTACCGCTTGAACAAAACGCTCTGCGCCTGCTTGTCCCGGTGATCCCCTCGCAACTCGGCATAAAGCGCGCGTCCGGCCTGAACGGCTGGGCGGGCGCTGACGGTCTCCAGCCAGCGGGCAAAGTGCGGCTTGTCCTCCAGCACCTGCCGCTGACCTTCCCACAGGCTGGCCCAGCCCCAGATCGACATGTCGGCGATGGAATAGAAATCGCCCGCGACATACTCGTTTTCGGCCAGCCGCCGGTCCAGTACGCCGTAAAGGCGCGCGACCTCGGCGCGGTAGCGGTCCTTGGCATAGGGCAGGTCCTGTGGCGGGTCCAGTTGCGGGGCGTATTTCAGGAAGTGATGCGCCTGACCCGCCATCGGGCCAACGCCTCCCATCTGCCACATCAGCCATTCCTCGACCGCGATCCGGTCGCGCTCGGTCCTGCCATAGAACCGCCCGGTCTTGCGGGCCAGATACATCAGGATCGCGCCGCTCTCGAAAACCGAAATAGGTGCGCCGTCCGGCCCGTCGGGATCGACGATGGCGGGCATCCGGTTGTTGGGCGCGATCTTCAGGAACCCGGGGTCGAACTGGTCACCCTTGCCGATATTGATCAGATGGGTGGTGTAGGGCAGCTCCATCTCTTCCAAGGCGATGGAAACTTTCCAGCCATTCGGTGTCGGCCAGAAATACAGATCAATCGGGTCAGCCATGTGTTCTCCTGATGTTGACGGGGATCATGCGGGTTTCTGCCGGTTCGGCAAGTACCGCTTACGAAAGCGTGACCGAACCGCAGGCCGGGCTTGACCGAGAACCGCCCGAGGCGTATTGCGATCCTGAAGCTACGTGGCGATTTGTTACCGGATTGCGGGCCACGCTAAACAACACCGCTAAAAGGTCAGGATGAAAGACCCCTTTCGCTTGGCCGCGTCTGGGGTTTTTTGTTTGCCTCCACCCGAGGCTGAAAGGATTGAGATGAGCGAGAACTGGAACAAACGCACCCAAGCCGTCCATGGCGGCATCCGTCGCAGCCAGTATAACGAGGTGAGCGAGGCGATTTTTCTGACGCAGGGTTTCGTCTACGAAAACGCTGAACAGGCCGAGGCCCGGTTTCTGGAATGTGGCCCGGACGAGTTCATCTATGCCCGTTACGGCAACCCGACCGTGTCCATGTTCGAACAGCGCATCGCGGCGCTGGAAGGCGGCGAAGATGCGTTTGCGACGGCCTCGGGTATGGCCGCCGTCAACGGCGCGCTGACCTCGATGCTGAAGGCCGGGGACCATGTCGTTTCGGCCAAGGCGCTGTTCGGCTCGTGCCTCTATATCCTTGAAAACATCCTGAGCCGCTATGGCGTGGACGTGACCTTTGTTGACGGCACCGATCTGGAACAGTGGAAGGCGGCGATCCGCCCGGACACCAAGGCCGTTTTCTTTGAATCCATGTCGAACCCCACGCTTGAGGTGATCAATATCGCAGCGGTGGCCGAGCTGGCCCATGCGGTCGGAGCCGTTGTCGTGGTGGACAACGTGTTCTCGACCCCGGTGTTCTCGCGCGCGATCCAGCAGGGTGCGGATGTGGTCGTCTATTCAGCGACCAAGCATATCGATGGGCAGGGCCGTGCGCTGGGCGGTGTGATCATCGGAACCAAGGACTTCATCCGAGGAACAGTTGAACCCTATCTTAAGCATACCGGCGGCGCGCTGAGCCCGTTCAATGCGTGGATCATGCTCAAGGGTCTTGAGACGATGGCGCTGCGGGTCAATGCTCAAGCCGAAAGCGCGCAAAAGATTGCCGAGGCGCTGGAAGGGCACCCGGCGCTGGAACGTACACTTTACCCCGGTCTGAAAACCCATGCCCAGAACGCGCTGGTTCAGACCCAGTTGGGCGGCAAGGGCGGAACCGTGCTGTCGCTGGACATCAAGGGCGGCAAGGATGCGGCGTTTGCCTTCCTGAACGCAATGACCATTCCTGTGATTTCGAACAATCTGGGCGATGCCAAATCCATCGCGACGCACCCGGCGACAACAACGCACCAGCGTCTCAGTGACGTGCAGAAGGACCAGCTGGGCATTACACCAGGTCTGATCCGCTTTTCCGTCGGGCTTGAGGATGCCGGTGACTTGCTGGCCGACCTTCAGCAAGCGTTGGAAGCCTCGCAGAAATAAACCAAAGCCCCCCGCGCGCCCTTTTCGTGCGTGGGGGCTGGCTGCCTGCCCATGCGGCCACTCTGTTTCGGGCGGCAGCCAGGCGCACCACCCGCTGTTCCCGCCTTCAAAAGGCGCTAACTGTTGCGAGATGACGGTTTTGCGCCGGATTTTTCAATCCGGGCTGCTATTGCCGACGTATCGGGTTAGACTGGTATTAGACCATCAGTCATATATAGTCCGACGACCAACCAAGGAACTGCCGCTGATGAACGTTCACCCGCGCGACATTGATGAAAAACCGAATCGGGACAAGGCTGCCGAGGCTTTGAACGTTTTGCGGCAATGGGCAAAGTCCGCCTCGGAAGCCGAGATAAACCAGCTTGACCCGGCTGTGGCCCGGCTGCTGCCCGGTCTGGCGGCGGGCAACTATCCGCCCTTTTCGCGCGCTTACCCCGATGACTTTACTGTCGATGCGGCGTACCGCGCATCCTTGCCGGATTTGCAGAACGGCCCGTCCAGCCTGATCCGTGGGGCCAAACAGCAGATTCAACATGTGGGTATTTCGAACTTCCGCCTGCCGATCCGCTTCCACCGGAAAGAGGGCGAAGACCTGACGCTGGAAACCTCGATCACCGGCACGGTCAGCCTCGAGGCCGAGAAAAAGGGCATCAATATGTCCCGGATAATGCGATCTTTCTACAAACATGCGGAACGGACGTTCAGCTTTGAGGTCATGGAATCCGCTCTGGACGATTACATGTCCGATCTGGACAGCTTCGACGCCCGTATTCAGATGCGCTTTTCCTACCCGGACAGGATCAAAAGCCTGCGCTCGGGCCTTGAAGGGTACCAGTATTACGATATAGCGCTGGAACTGGTCGAACAGAACGGTGTGCGTCTAAAGATCATGCACCTTGACTATGTCTATTCCTCGACCTGCCCATGTTCTTTGGAACTCAGCGAACATGCCCGGTCGATGCGTGGTCAGCTGGCGACGCCGCATTCGCAGCGCTCCGTCGCGCGGATCTCGGTTGTCGTGGACTGTGATGCGGATTGCCTGTGGTTTGAAGACCTGATTGCGCTGTGCCGCCGTGCGGTTCCGACGGAAACGCAGGTCATGGTGAAACGCGAAGATGAACAGGCATTTGCCGAGCTGAACGCAGCCAATCCGATCTTTGTCGAAGATGCCGCGCGCCTGTTCTGCGCCGAGCTTTTGGCAGATCATCACGTTGGCGATTTTCGCGTTGTCGCAAGCCATCAAGAGAGCCTGCACAGCCATGACGCCGTGTCGATTCTGACCGAAGGCCCAACCTTCACCGCGTCCAGCCTGGACCCGAAACTGTTTACGACCCTGTTTCACGTTGGCTGAACGTCTCGGGTAAGTGGCTAGAATTTAATCAGAGATTTATCTGATCGGCGCTCATTCGCCGCAGTGCAGCAAAAATGCTGCAATTGCGTGAAGACTTCCTGTATCCTGACGGGGAATGCAGCTTCGGCACACCGGCGCGCTCAATGGTGTGTCACCCGAAAGGAAGCCGAGACGTGAGACGCCTTGGACTGCAAGACCCCTACCTCCGCCCGGACCCTCCGAGCGGGCAGGGCGCTTTACCCTCACTCTTCGGGCTGCATCGTTTTCAGAGGAGATCTATGGAATGAATCCGATTACCCAACCGCTAGAGCTTCAGGCCGCAGCTATACGCATGGCTGGCTATGCGATCGTCAACCAGATCAAGATCGCACAGATCATGACCCGTTCGGCACTTGAACTGCCGATGGTGCCGGTCCACGCCCTGCACCTGGCAGCATCAGCACCGGTTCCTGCGGTGGAAACACCGGCGGAAAAACCGGTGGCCAATCCCAAACCCGCCGCGACCCGTGCGAAACGCGTACCGGTGAAATCGTCAACGCCCAAGAAAAAGCTGGCCCGCAAACCTGCACCGTCCAAGCCGGCGGCCACACCGGTTGAGTTCTCAGCCAGTCCGCGGCCCACGGCAGCACCCCCGGCGGCAGCCAAACCGACACCAGCGGTTAGTGATGAAATAGCAGTAAAACCTGTTGAATCTACGGTGACACCTGCGACCGCAACCGTGTCGCCCGTAACGCCCAAGCCCGCCCCTGCAAAACCGGCGCCTGTTCAGGCAACGCAGGTTAAGCCGACACCGGCCGATCCTGCCCCGGCTGAGGTGCAGGCGAAATCTGCCCCGGCCACAGAGCCGCGCAAACCGCAGGCGCGAAAAACTCGTGCCCCGTCCAAACCACCCGTGATGCCCGGAGCAGATGCCAAAAACTGACGGGTAAACCGGGATCATCTGCTTGACACGGTCGGGTTGGCACGCCAACCCTGCGCGTCATGATGGATCTTCGCCCGGTCGGATATGTGATTGGCTTGCTGGTCGCCATTCTTGGGGCGACCATGCTGCTGCCTATGCTCGCGGACCTGATCGAGGGGCGCGGGGAATGGCACGTGTTTCTGGAAAGCGCGATTATCACGACGCTGACCGGGTCCGTTCTGGCGATGAGCTGCTCGAACGGTGTGGGCGAAGGGCTGACCATCCGCCAGACCTTCCTGTTGACAACCGGTGTTTGGGCGGCGCTGCCCCTGTTTGGCGCAATTCCGTTTCTGTTCGGTGAAACCGAGCTGCGCTTTGTCGATGCGTATTTCGAGGCGATGTCCGGCCTGACAACAACAGGTTCAACAGTGATTTCCGGGTTGGACACCCTGCCGCAGGGGCTTTTGCTGTGGCGCGGTATCCTGCAATGGCTGGGGGGCATCGGGATCATCGTTGTCGCCATGGTATTCCTGCCCGAGCTGCGCGTTGGTGGCATGCAAATCTTCCGCTCGGAAGGCTTTGAAACAATGGGAAAAATCCTGCCTCGCGCGCAAGAGATCGCGGGTCAGATTTCGCTCATCTATGTCTTCCTGACACTTGTCTGCGCGCTGGTTTACGCCGGTTTGGGAATGAACTTTTTCGACGCCCTGGTACATGCGTTGACAACGCTTTCGACCGGCGGGTTCTCGAATTATGACGCCTCGTTCGGAACCTTCTCGGGGCCCGCCGAATATGCGGCGTCGGTCTTCATGATTTTGGCGGCGCTTCCTTTTGTGCGCTACGTCCAGCTGGCAAACGGCCATACAGCGTCCTTGTGGAAAGACAGTCAAGTTCGCGTGTTTCTGGCGACCATTCTGGTTCTGGTCATCATCATGTCGATTTTCCTGACATCGGTCTTTCCGCATCACTGGGAACAGGCGTTTCGGGAATCTTTGTTCAACATCACCTCGATCATCTCGGGCACCGGCTATGCCAGTGTCGATTACATGGGCTGGGGCAGCTTTCCGATCATGATGTTCTTCCTGATCGGCCTGATTGGCGGCTGCGCGGGATCGACCGCATGTTCGATCAAGATATTCCGCTATCAGCTGCTGTTTGCCTCGATCAAAAGTCAGATCAAACGGATCAGGTCTCCGCATGGCGTGTTCGTGCCGCTCTATGATGGGCGGCCTGTGGGGCAGGGTATTCTGACCTCGGTGATGAGCTTCTTCATGTTCTTTGTCCTATCGATGGGCGTGCTGTCCTGGGCGCTGGCGCTGACCGGTCTGGACTTTATCACAGCCGTTTCCGGGGCAGCGACCGCGCTGGCCAATGTCGGTCCCGGTCTGGGCGATCAGATCGGACCAGCGGGCAATTTCGCAAATCTCAACGACACGGCTAAATGGTTGCTGACAATCGGGATGCTGGTCGGGCGGCTCGAGCTGTTGGCCGTTTACGCGATCTTCACTGTTCAATTCTGGAGAGGCTGATGAAAAGACCCCTTGGCGCGCAGATTTCGCATATGCTCAAGGATCGTGGCGTGGACGTGATTTTTGGTATACCCGGCGTTCACAATCAGGAAATGTATCGCGGCATGGAAGAGGCTGGCATCCAACATGTTCTGGCCCGTCACGAACAGGGGGCGGGGTTTATGGCCGATGGGTATGCCCGCGCAACCGGCAAGCCGGGGGTTGCCTATGTGATCACCGGGCCCGGCCTGTGCAACATCATGACGCCGATCGGGCAGGCCTACAGCGACTCGGTGCCGATGCTGGTGGTGTCGTCCTGCCTTGATGAAACACAGGCGCTGCGCGGCCAGTTGCACCAGATGAAGGACCAGCGCCTTGCGGCCGGAACCGTTGCACACTGGTCGGCACAGGCCAACACGGCCGAGGCCGCCTATGCGCTGGTCGAACGCGCCTTTGAAGAATTCGAGCTGTCGCGCCCGCGCCCCAAGCACATTCAGGTGCCAATCGCGCAGTTGCAGGCCGAGGCTGATCCGGCACCTTTCCCCAACCAGCCTGCGTTGCGCACCAAGGCGTTGCCGCCTGACGTATCGCCGGTTGTCTCGATGCTGAACCTTGCGCGCAGGCCGCTGTTCATTCTTGGGGGCGGTTGCAAGTCCAACGACTGGCGGCAGATTCTGACACAGCTTGGGGCTGCATGCTTTACTACATACGCAGGGCGCGGGCTGCCGGGCGCAAACTATCCGCTGGATTTCGGCGCGTCGCTGCCGCGCCCCGGCAGCGCCGAGGTTATCGCCTCGGCGGATCTGGTCATCGCGGTCGGCGCCGAATTGGGCGAGGTCGATCTGTGGCGCAGCGACCTTGGGCATTCGTCAACGCTGATCCGCGTTGACCTTGATCCCGAAGTCCTGTCGGACCACCATCGCGCCGCGATCAAACTGCAAACCGACAGCGAAAGCTTTGCCCGCGCCTTGTGGCAGGCGACCGAAAACCTGAAACCGGCAACCGGCTGGTCGCCCGACGAAATATCCGAAACCCGCGCCCGGTGGCGGGCCGAGGTGGATGCCGAACGGCCCGGAATTGCAGCAGTGGCCGATGCGCTGCGCGCCGCGATGCCCGCTGATACCATGATCTATTCCGACATGACCCAATTCGCCTATGTCGCGAAAGAGGTGTGGGACATGGCCTATCCGCATCACTGGCACCATCCGACCGGGTTCGGAACGCTGGGCTATGGTCTACCGGCCGGAATTGGCGGCGCGGTGGCGCGGCGCGGCAAACCAACGGCGGTTATCGCCGGGGATTACGGGTTCCACTATACGATGCAGGAACTGGGTGTTGCGGTCGAACTGGGTTTGTCGCTGCCGATCATCCTGTGGGACAATGGCAAACTGAAAGAAATCGAAGACAGCATGGTCCGCAGCCAGATCGCGCCCAATGCAGTGGTGGCGCATAACCCGGACTTCTGCAAGCTGGCCGAAGCTTTTGGCGCGCGCGCCTCAGCCCCTTCATCTCTGGCTGAGATGCAGAGCGCGGTTCGCGCGGCTTTCGATGCACCTGTCCCGACCTTGATCCACGTGACCCCGGACATTCTGTAACAAATAAAAGCGCCGCAGGTTCATGCGGCGCTTTGATGTTTCAATGTCTGGTTTCAATATCTGCGCGCGTTCAATCCCAGCAATGCACCAGAACCGTCATTCCGGTCGCGCGCCGGTTCAGCTCGTTGGGGGAAATCCGGGTGGTTTCCTCGCTCGACTGACCGGAAACACCGGCTTTCGTCAGGATTTCTGTCAACCGCTCGACCGTTGCCGCAAGGCTGACTGACGCGGGCAGGGTGCGCCCCTCGGACGGTGTGGGCAGCAGCATGCCAACCACGTTGCCGCTGTCGTTGAAGACCGGCCCGCCCGCATCGCCGGGCTGTGCGTTCAGCGCCAGCCGTTTGACACCCGTCTCGCCGTTCAGGCCACGGATATCCGCGATTTGGCCGTAGGTCAGCGTCGGTGCGCCCAAAGCCCCCTGGTAGGAAAAGCCGGATACGGCCACTTCGGACTGGATGCGCGGTTGGGTGGTGCTGAAAGCAGCAACACTCATAGGGGCAAGAGCTTTTGCAGGACGCAGAACCGAAACACCAAGCTCCGGGTCCGTCAGCGCCAGCTGAACCTCCTGATCCCCTTCCAGAGTGATCCGGGTGCAGCTTTCGGCGGCTTCGGACACCGTCAGAACCGTGCCGTCCGCACCAGCGAAAAAGCCCGACCGCGACAACCGGGGCTTGCGGATCTGAAGACCCGAGACCAGATCGATGCGCTGTTCCGCATCCGCACCGGCGGCGGCATCCAGAACCGCGCCGGTTGTGCTCAGGCTGGTCGCCATCGCAGCCAGAACACGCAGGCGGCGCGCTTCGTCCCCTTCGGGCCAGACGAGTGTAAAGCCCTTGATCTTTCCATCATCCAGCCGCGCCTGCGTGAATGACACGATCCCATTGCCGCGCCCTTCAAGGGTAAACTGGTCGCGACCCAGCTCGCGCGGGCCGTTCAGCGGAACAATCTCAAGCGACTGCATCACCTCGTAAAGGGCGCGCAGCGTGTTCTTGTCACCCTCCTGACTGATCAAAAGGGCCTGGGCGTTCAGGTCCGAGGCGCTTTTGAAATGCACGAACGGCGCCTCATAGCGATCAAAGCTGACTGTACCTAACGGCATGTCCAGCGCAATTCCGGCTGCGTCATCGGAATACCGTTCTATCCCGGCCGAGATCAGCGGCGCGTTGTATTCATCTATCAGGGCCTTGCGTTGCACCGTGGTCAGAATGCCCGTCGCCTCATAACCATTGAAGCGCTGCCAATCGCCCATCGACCGGCGGGTTCCCTGACCGAAAGCGCCATCGATAGTCGAATTATAGAAACCCGCCGCTTGCAGGGCTGTTTGTAGGTCTTTCCGTTCCAGCGCCGTCAAAAGGCGCTCGGATTGCAACGCCTGTTCGCGGGTTTCATCCGAATCCTGCGGGGTCGTAACCGCCACGGGTTCTTCCGCCTGTGCTGCCGGTTCTGTCAGCACGCTAACAACGTCGCGGTTCACCGCGTTTTCGCCGACCGGCCAGAATTGCTGCCCCAGCGCGCTTGAAAACGCGACAAAGCTGTCACGCGGGATCTGCCCCTCGGCCCGGTATACGCGCAAAACCTGCTCGGCATCGCCGCGCGAATAGGGGCCAATGACTATGGCATACCAGCCGCTGTTCAGCCGAAACCCGTTCACGTCGGGCAAGGTGCTGGCATAGGCTTGCGCCCGGTCCTGCGCTTCGCGCAGCGAGGGCTGCGCCTCGACCTGAACCCAGACGCCGGGATCTTGTTGTGCGGTCGCGGCGCGCAGGCCGACCAGAAGAAACAAAAGAATTGCTGAAAATACGCGTGTCATAGTCTGCCCGTGTTATGCGGTGTTTGTACTGAGGTGCAGAATACGCGATTTCATTTGCCAAATACCATGCTGTGAATGCGGGGAATTTGTGGTGTGGCCGCGCAGATACAGCCACAGCCCAAAGCCCCGTTGACGCCCCTCGACCCCTTGCATAGGAAGGGCCAAACCGACCGGAACCGGGCGCACGGGGCGCCCAGAGGGAATGTCATGACCGAACCGACCAGCGCACCGCGTTCATTTCAGGAAATCATCCTTAGGCTTCAGTCCTACTGGGCCTCGAAAGGCTGCGCGATTCTGCAACCCTATGACATGGAGGTCGGGGCAGGGACGTTCCATCCCGCTACCACTTTGCGGGCGCTGGGGTCCAAGGCATGGGCCGCAGCCTATGTTCAACCGTCGCGCCGTCCCACGGATGGGCGCTATGGCGAAAACCCCAACCGGCTTCAGCATTACTACCAGTATCAGGTGCTGATCAAACCCAGCCCGCCGGATTTGCAGGAGCTGTATCTGGGCAGCCTTCAGGCCATCGGCATCGACATGGACCTGCATGATATCCGCTTTGTCGAAGACGACTGGGAAAGCCCCACGCTGGGCGCTTGGGGGCTTGGCTGGGAAGTCTGGTGTGACGGAATGGAAGTCAGCCAGTTCACCTATTTCCAGCAGGTCGGCGGCCATGACTGCACGCCTGTCTCGGGCGAGCTGACCTATGGGCTCGAGCGTCTGGCGATGTATGTGCTGGGCATCGACCACGTGATGGACATGCCGTTCAACGATCCGCAATCGCCCAGCCCGCTGAAATACGGCGACATCTTCAAACAGACGGAAGAGGAATACGCCCGCTGGAACTTTGACGTGGCCAATACCGAGGTTCTGCTGCGCCATTTCGAAGAGGCCGAGGCTGAATGCGCCACTATCCTGGCGCAGGCACATGACGACCCGAAAACCGGCAAGCGTATTATCATGGCGCATCCGGCCTATGACCAATGCATCAAGGCGTCACACATCTTCAATCTGCTGGATGCACGGGGCGTGATCTCGGTCACCGAACGGCAGGCCTATATCGGGCGCGTGCGGGCGCTGGCCAAGCAATGCGCGGATGCCTTTATGCAGACCGAGGCCGCCGGGTTCAGCGCCGGATGAGGCGATCAGGCCAGCCCCGGCAACAGGGCTTTCAGGCCGTCCGCGATCATGCTGACGGCGATAGCCGCCAGAATCATCCCCATAAAGCGGCTCATGATCACGCGCGCGGTGTCGGACAGGCGTTGGGCCAGCCAGGCCGCGTTCCAGAACGTGATCAGAAGCAGGCCAACAATGGCAAGGAATACACCAGCATAAACAATGGCTTCTACGGGCTTCTTGATCTGGTGTGCATACAGGATCAGCGTGGTGATCGTGCCGGGGCCGACCAAAACGGGAAAGGCCAGCGGATAAAAGGCGACGGTATCCGGTTCGGGGTAAGCGTCCTTTTCCCCCTTCGTCCCGTGATGAGAGGTGCTTTCGTGTCCGTTCAGCATGTTAAGGCCGATCATCATGACAACCAGACCACCGGCGACGCGCAGATGATTGACACTAATGCCAAAAAGGCCAAGCGCCTGACTACCGACCAAGGCAAAGGCGCCGCCAAGGATCAGGCAGTAAACCGCTGTTTTGACCGCAATCTTGCGTTGTTCGGCGGCGGACAGGTCCTGAGTGACGCTCAGAAACACCGGCAGGTTGGTGACCGGGTTCATGATCGCAAACAATGCGCCGAAAAATCCGACGGCAAGGGTGGATTCCATCGTGTTGACCTCGTTTCTGCCTGTCCCCGGATGAAACCTGTCCTATTTTACAAGAACTTGAAAGAGGCGGCCTGAAAGATGACGGGAAAACTGCTGACAATTCTTCTGCTGCTGTCGGCCATCGTGGCAGGCGTCGGCATGTATTATCTACAGGTCTACGGCTATTATTATGAGGTCGAACCGCAACCGGGGCAGGACGTTGCCCTGATTACGGATTCGGGCGGTGTGCCCGAGCCCATCGCCTATTCCGGGTTTCAGGCAATCGACGCCGACAGTTCGCCGATCCGGTATCGTGCCTGCTTCGAAACCGAATTGTCGCCGGACCAGATGGCTGGATACGTGCCTGTCGAAAACTCCGAACCCCTGACCGCACCGGGATGGTTTGAATGCTACGATGCGGTGTCTTTGGCGGATGCGCTTGAATCCGGGCAGGCGCGGGCGTTCATGGGGGTGAAGAACATCCATTTCGGCGTCGACCGGATTGTGGCGATCACCGCGGATGGCAAGGGCTATGTCTGGCACGCGTTGAACAATTGTGGTGAAAAAGCCTATGACGGTACCGTCGTGGGCGAGGAATGCCCGCCGCGCCCGGAAAACTGAAGGAGCAGATCGTGGGCCATGTCATAGAAATCCCCGATTTCCTGACGGCCACTCTGGGGTTTGCGGTCTATCTGATCGGGGCCGAGATCAACGCACGTGTGACAACCCTGCGCAATTTCAACATCCCCGAACCCGTAACAGGAGGCCTGCTGGCCTCGTTGGTGGTTCTGATGCTCTATCTGGTATTCGGGATCGAACTGTCCTTTGGCCTGACAGCCCGCGATTTCCTGCTGGTCCTGTTTTTTGCCGGGATCGGCCTGAACGCCCGCCTGTCTGACCTCATTGCGGGTGGTGAGCCGTTAATCTTGCTTTTGGTTCTTACTCTGGCGACGATTGTCTTTCAGAATGTGATCGGCGCGGCTGGGGCGGCGATCTTCGGCTATCCCGCACAGGCCGGTGTGTTGTTCGGATCGGCTGCCCTGATCGGTGGGCACGGAACGGCAATTGCATGGGCGCCGGATGTGGCGCAGGCAACGGGCCTTGACGGCGCGACCGAACTGGGTGTGGCAGTCGCCACCCTTGGATTGGTCCTTGCTGCGCTGGTTGGCGGACCGATTGCGCGCCTGTTGGTCGAACGGCGCGGCCTGACGCCTGACCGCCCTGACGAAGAACCCAGCGTCGGATTGCCGGATGAGCATGACGGGCACACCACAAGCATCGATCATCTGACCGTCATGCGCGTCCTGCTGCACCTGAACCTGGCGATCATCTCGGGGTATGCGCTGAATGAATCAATTGCCGCCGCCGGGCTGAAGCTGCCGCTGTTCGTGCCCTGCCTGATCATGGGCATCGTGATCGCCAATCTGCGGGACGCGCTGTTTCCCGGCGCTCCGAAAGTGTCGCGCACACCGTCGCTGGCGCTGATTTCGGAATTTGCGCTGGGCGCGTTTCTTGCAATGTCGCTGATGAGCTTGCAACTCTGGACCATCGCGCAGCTGGGCATGGCCATTGCAGTGATCATGACAGCGCAGACGGTGTTCGCGGTGCTCTTCGTCCTCTGGGTGCTGTTCCCGGTCATGGGGTCCAACTATCGCGCTGCTGTACTGGCCGCCGGGTTTGGCGGCTTTGCGTTGGGGGCCACACCCACCGCTATCGCAAATATGACAGCCGTGACCAAGCGATATGGCCCATCGCCTATTGCCTTTATCGTGCTGCCCCTTGTATCCGCCTTTTTTGTGGATATCGCCAATGCCATCGTCATTCAGACGATCGTCAATTTCTAAGGACCGACAATGCCCGACCTGCTGATCGAACTGTTCTCCGAAGAGATCCCCGCACGGATGCAAGCCCGTGCCGGCGAGGATCTGAAAAAGCGGATTACCGATGGTCTGGTCGAGGCCGGTCTGACCTATGCAAGCGCGGCCGCCCTGACCACGCCCCGCCGCCTGACGCTGGCGGTCGAGGGGCTGCTGGCGAAAAGCCCCACCATCCGGGAAGAACGCAAGGGTCCAAAGGTCGGCGCACCCGACAAGGCAATCGAAGGGTTCCTGCGCGGCGCGGGCCTGACCCGTGATCAGCTGGAAGAACGCGAAACGCCCAAGGGGGCCATCTATTTCGCCACCATCGAAAGGGCGGGTCGCCCCGCGGCAGAGATCATTGCCGAAGTGCTCGAAACCACCATCCGCAATTTCCCTTGGCCGAAGTCCATGCGCTGGGGCAGTGGCAGCTTGCGCTGGGTGCGTCCGCTGCATTCGATCCTGTGCATTCTGACGGATGAGGCCGGGGCACAGGTCGTGCCAATGGATGTCGACGGCATTTCGTCCGGCGACACCACAGCAGGCCACCGCTTTATGGCGCCCAACCGCTTTTCGGTCACGTCTTTCGACGATTACGCGGCCAAGCTGAAGCGGGCTTTTGTCGTCCTGTCCCCCGAGGAACGCGCCCGGCACATCTGGAACGACGCCCAGAACATGGCCTTTGCCGCCGGTCTTGAACTGGTCGAAGACAAGGGCCTGCTGGCCGAGGTCGCCGGGCTGGTCGAATGGCCGGTCGTTCTAATGGGACAGATTGACGACGAATTCCTCGACCTGCCGCCCGAGGTGCTGCAAACCTCGATGAAAGAACACCAGAAGTTCTTCTCGGTCCGCAATCCCAAAACGGGCCGGATTGAACGGTTCGTCACTGTTGCGAACCGCGAAACCGCGGACAATGGCGCGACCATTCTGGCGGGCAATCAGAAAGTGCTCTCAGCCCGTCTTGCCGATGCCAAGTTCTTTTGGGAAAATGACCTGCGCATCGCCAAATCGGACATTGCACAATGGACCCGCGCGCTGGAGAACGTCACCTTCCACAACAAACTGGGAACGCAGGCCGACCGGATCGGTCGTATCGCCGCGTTGGCCCGCGAACTGGCACCAGTAACCGGTGCCGATGCCGATCAGGCTGAAAAAGCCGCGCGCCTGGCCAAGGCCGACCTCAGCTCGGAAATGGTCTACGAATTCCCTGAGCTTCAGGGCCTTATGGGGCGGTATTACATCGAAGCGGCAGGTGAAGATGCCGCCGTGGCCGCCGTCGCGCAAGAGCACTACTCGCCTTTGGGGCCGTCGGATGATGTCCCCACTGCTCCGCTGTCGGTGACCGTTGCATTGGCCGACAAGCTGGACACACTGACCGGGTTCTGGGCGATTGATGAAAAGCCTACTGGCTCGAAAGACCCGTTTGCCCTGCGCCGTGCGGCGCTGGGGGTTATCCGGTTGGTGCTCGACAATGACCTGCGTCTGCATCTGGATCGGTTTTTCGACAGACAGCTGCTGCGTGCTGAAAGCGCTGCAAACGAGGCGCTGGCGGCTGAAAATGTTGACGAACTGTTGGATGAAATCGCAGATCATGGCGTGTTTGGCGCAGCCTTCCAGACTGTCAAGGAAAGGCTGGGAGAATTGTCGGGTGCCGATTTCCTGAGTCTTGAAAAGAAGATACCCGACGCATCCGACGATCTCCTCTCGTTCTTCCACGACCGCCTCAAGGTCTTCCTCCGCGACGAAGGCATCCGTCACGACGTCATCGATGCCTGTATCGCGATGGACGGAAATGATGATCTCAACCTGCTGGTCAAACGCGCCCGCGCGCTGAACGCGGTGATCGCGACCGAGGATGGCGAGAACCTCGTGCAGGGCTTCAAGCGCGCCAACAACATCCTGACCCAGGCCGAAGAAAAGGACGGGGTGGAATATTCCTACGGTGCGGATGTGAAATTCGCCGAAACCGACAGCGAAAAGGCATTGTTTGCCGCTTTGGATGCAGCACAGGCGCAAATCGAGCCCGCGCTGAAATCAGAAGATTTCCCCACGGCCATGGCCGCCATGGCCGGGCTGCGCGGGCCGGTGGATGCGTTCTTTGAGGATGTGCAGGTCAACACCGACAATGACATTGTTCGCCGCAACCGGCTGAACCTTCTCAGCCAGATCCGGCAGATCTGCTCCAGCGTGGCCGATCTGACCCGGATCGAAGGGTAAACGACTGGGCGCACTGGCAGGCGCGCCCACAACGCACTTGCGTGAAGGGCGCAAGCGCCTATGCTGCAGACAAACCAAAAGGTGCTGCAGTGCAGAATAATCCGAATACAACGCTCATTACATCCGACGCGCCTGTCACCGCCCATACACATGGCGGGCGGGCCAAATGTCTGCAACGTCTGGTCCGGCTGGACCTGCCGGTGCCCCGAACCGTTGCGCTGTCATTTGATGCCGTTCACCAGATTGCAGAAGGGGCGATCCCGGATATTGCGGCGATCCTCGAACAGTTCGACCCGACCTCGTTGCTATGCGTCCGACCCAGTTCCGAAGATCCCGATTGGGGCGGCCCCGGCGCGGTTCTCAATATCGGAATGAACGACGCGCGCTATGTCGACCTGTCCGACACCATGGGCGCCGAGGCCGCCGCAGCTCTGTATCTGCGGTTCGTTCAAAGCTATGCGATCCACGTGGCACGGCTGGATGCGGATGTGTTCGATGACATCGAAGCTGATGGCCGCGAGGGGTTGCGCCACTCGCTGCGCGCCTACGAGGATGAAACCGACGAGGTCTTTCCGCAGGACAGGGGCGAACAGCTGATCGGTGTTCTGCGCTCGATGGCGCGTGCATGGGACGGGACGTCCGCGCGCTTGCTGCGGCAGGCCAAGGGGGCACCCGCAGATGCCGGGCTTGGGTTGGTCATCCAAGAGATGATCCCCGGCGTCGGGAAAGGCGAATGCGGATCTGGCGTTCTGCAACTGGTTGATTCCACAACCGGAATGCCACAAATCACCGGCCGCTATCTAAGCCAGAGTCAGGGGCGCGATGCGCTGGGTGAAGATGTGGCAGCCCTGTTTCTGGAAAAAGACCCGCGCGGCCCCTCGCTGGAAGAGGTCGCACCAGATGCTTTCGCCGAGGTCAAGGCTCAGGCCGCGCTGATGCGCGAGAAACTGCGCGAAGAGATGCAGGTCGAATTCGTCATTCAGGACGGCACCGTGCATATTCTCGATGGTGTCCGGGTGCAGCGATCGGCCCGCGCGGCCATGCGCATTGCCGTACGTCTTGCCGAAGACGGTATCATACCGCCGCAAGAGGCGGTGATGCGTGTCGACCCGCACGCGCTGAACGAACTACTGCACCGTCAGGTCCACCCCGATGCGCAACGCGATGTGCTGACCACGGCCATTGGTGCCAGCCCCGGTGCCTCGACCGGCAAGATCGTGTTTACCTCGGCCGAAGCACAGGCCAGTGCCGCCCGTGGCGAGGCATGTGTTCTGGTGCGCCGGGAAACCTCGCCCGAGGATGTGCGCGGGATGCACGCCGCCGTTGCGGTTCTGACGGAAAAAGGCGGCATGACCAGCCACGCGGCCGTGATCGGGCGCGGATTGGGTCTGCCCTGTATCGTCGGGGCCTCGGAAATGCGGTTTCAGACGAAAGACAAGATGCTGACCGCACCGGATGGCCGGGTATTCAAAACCGGCGATATTGTCACCATTGATGGCAGCTCGGGTCAGGTGCTGGCCGGTCAGCCCGCCATGCTCGAGGCCGCGTTGGATGACTGTTTCCAGACGCTGATGGGCTGGGCCGATGCCGAGCGTGACATCGAAATCCGCGCCAATGCCGACACACCGGCTGATGCGCAGACGGCCCGGAACTTTCAGGCCCAGGGGATCGGTCTGTGCCGGACCGAACACATGTTCTTTGACCCCGGTCGTCTGATCGTGATGCGCGAAATGATCTTTGCGCAAACCTCGGCGGGCAGGGCGGCGGTGCTGGAACGCCTGCTTCCGATGCAGCGCGAGGATTTCGTTCAGCTGTTCAGGATCATGGAAGGTCAGCCTGTCTGCATCCGCCTGTTCGATCCACCCTTGCATGAATTTCTGCCGACAACGCGCACCGGGCAACGGGAGTTGGCCGAGGCGCTGGACCTGCCCGTGTCCGACGTCGAACGCCGGGTTGAGGCGATGACCGAATACAACCCCATGCTGGGCCTGCGCGGCGTTCGTCTGGGTGTCACCGTACCCGAGATCTACGACATGCAGGCGCGCGCGATTTTTGAAGCCACGCTTGACGCCCGAAAAAACGGTGCTCCGGTGGTGCCCGAAGTGATGATCCCGCTGGTATCCGCCAAGCGCGAGGTTGAACTGGTCAAATCCCGCATCGACTCGGTCGCCGCCGCCGTTGAATCGGAACGCGGGCAGAAGTTCGAATATCGGCTGGGCGTCATGGTCGAAACGCCACGCGCCTGTCTGCGCGCGGAAGAGATCGCGCCACAGACTGCTTTCATGAGTTTTGGAACGAACGACCTGACGCAGATGACCTACGGCCTGTCCCGCGACGATGCCGGTCGTTTCATGTCCGCTTACGTGCGGCAGGGGGTCTTTACCGAAGATCCGTTCCATGTCCTTGATCCGGACGGGGTGGGCGAGCTGCTGAAACTCGGGGCGGAACGCGGGCGTGCCGCGAAGCCGGATGTGACCCTTTCGGTCTGTGGCGAACACGGCGGGAACCCCGAATCAATCGCCATTTGCCGCGATCTTGGATTCGACTATGTGTCATGCTCACCGTTCCGGGTTCCGGTCGCTCGGCTGGCTGCCGCTCAACTGGCGATTTCCTCCAGACTTGGGGGTTGACACCGCGCCGGACCCCAAGGAATAGTGGGTTATACGGTCACTCGTAGGCGAAAAATATTTTCGCTACGGGCGATTTTCCACTTGCTTTTTTCAAGATACTGGACCTTTGCGTCAGTCTGGGGTATCAGCCTCGTCGCGCCCGCCGGGGGAGGGTAAGGCGCGTGATGTGCCTGTGCGAGGTTATCTGATGCTACGTTACATATTGGCTGTTGCCGCAGTGGCGGCAACCGTTCTGCCGAGTGCATCCTTCGCTGAGAAGGAAGCGACTGATACTGCAAAACAAGAACTTGTCGCCCGCAGCGAGCTGCCAGCGCAAAGTTTTCGGGACTATTTCAAGCTGTTCCAGCCCCGCAAGGCGGCTGAACCTGTCGAAGTGTCCTTCTCCAAAGACTGGCTTGACCAGCAACCAAAGGCCTCCGGTGGTGAAAACTGGAAATGCCTGTCCGAAGCCCTGTACTTCGAGGCGCGCGGCGAAAGCGTGCGCGGCCAGTTCGCGGTTGCCGAGGTGATCCTGAACCGGGTCAAAAGCAGCCGTTTCCCGGATTCCCTGTGCGGGGTGATCCATCAGGGGACCGGCAAGAAATACCAGTGCCAGTTCACGTATACCTGCGATGGCCGCAAGGAAGTCATCCACGAGAAAAAGGCGTATGAGCGTGTGGCGAAAGTCGCGCGGGCAGCCATTGATGGCGTGGCAAATGAGTTGACCGAAGGGGCAACACACTATCACACGACGTCGGTGCGCCCGTCCTGGTCGCGGGTCTATAAACAGACCGCGAAAATCGGCGTGCATGTTTTTTACCGTCACAACTACCGGACAGCGAGCAACTGATTGACGCACCCGCGCTGGAAGCTTGCTGGCGTGGGGCAGGTTGCACCCTATATTGCGGGCCAGGAGGCCCGTGATGATTTTGAACCGCAGACACCTTTTGCAATCCGCCGCCGCAGCATTGCTGATGCCGCGTGTGGCCAGCGCGGGTTTTGCACCGCTTAATGCGCGTGTAGCCAAACACCCGATCGCGCCAGAAAGTTATCCTGAAACGGAAGTCTGGACATATGACGGGTCTGTCCCCGGCGTTGAACTGCGTGTCAGGCAGGGCGACCGCATCCAGCGCACCCTGATGAACCAGCTTCCGCAAGCCACGTCGGTCCATTGGCACGGCATTCGCATCGAAAACGCCATGGACGGCGTGCCCGGCCTGACGCAGAACGTGGTCGAGACGGGCGCAAGCTTTGATTACTCCTTCGTCGTTCCCGACGCAGGGACCTATTGGTATCATGCGCATAACCAGTCGATGGAACAGGTTGCGCGCGGGCTTTACGGGCCGCTGATCGTCGAAGAAACTGCTGCCCCCGATGTGGATCAGGATCTGGTGCTGATGCTGGACGACTGGCGGCTTGATCCGGAAACCGCTCAGATCACGGATGATTTCGACAATGGCCATGATCTCAGCCATGCTGGTCGGCTGGGGAATATCATCACTGTCAACGGATCCCTTGACCCTCGCGTTGAGGCGCGACGGAACGACCGTCTCCGGCTACGCCTGATCAACGCCTCCAACGCGCGGATTTTTGACCTGAATCTTGACGGGTTGTCTGGTTGGATCGTCGCTCTTGACGGTATGCCACTGGAAACGCCGATCCCATTGTCTGGGGCTTTCCCAATCGCCCCCGCACAACGCATCGATCTTGTTGTGGATGTCGTGGCTGCGGGCGATACGGCAAGTCTGGTGAGCGTTGAGCGCGATGGTGCCTTTGGCATCGTTCGGTTTGATGTTGACGAACCCTTCGCACCTGCGCCGCGACAAGGCGTGTCAGCGTTGCCGCCCAACCCTTTGCCAGTCATCGAGGATGTCTCATCCGCACCATCGCACCGGATGTCCCTGCAAGGCGGGGCGATGCGCTGGCTGGACAGCGCCCGGATCGGGGACACAGAATTGTCAGGCCAAGAACTGGCGCAGTTGGGCCGGTTCTGGGCCCTGAACGGTTATGCGGAACGCCCGTCCGACCCGTTTCTGGATGCCCGGACCGGGGGTCTTCACAGGATCGAGTTCGTCAATGAAACAGTCTTTCCACATGCCATGCATTTGCACGGTCACCACTTCCGACTGATCCAGCCGGACGGATCGCTTGGCCCGTGGCGCGATACTGTTTTGGTTGATCGCGGACAAACCCGCCAGATCGCTCTGGTCGCGGATAATCCGGGGGACTGGCTGTTGCATTGCCATATGCTGGGACATGCCGCTTCGGGTATGATGAGCTGGTTTCGCGTCACCTGACGCCGCATTCGGCGGTTGGAATGGCGTTTGTTTGAATGTTATAGGCCCTTGCAACGCCTATAGAGGGCAAGCCCTGCAACAAGCCGAAAAGGCCGGACCCATGAGTTCTGAAATCCGACTGGCATTTGCGCACCCGACCGAACGGTCCGAGGCGACCTCGCCCCGAGGGCCGCTGGACCGCATTTCCCTGCGCGACCATATTGTCGAGGTTGAAATCGGTGCGTTTCAGGCCGAGCGGGGAACAACCCAGCGGATCTGTTTCAATATCGTGGTCGAAGTCCGGCCTCTGACCGACCCTATTGACGACGATGTGGATCGCATCCTGTCTTATGACCGGGTGACGGAATCCATTGCCTATGAACTCGCGGCCGAGCGTCTGAACCTGCTTGAAACCCTGGCCGAGCGTGTAGCCGAACGTATCTTGCATGAACCACAGGCTGTAAGGGTCTTTGTTCGCATCGAAAAACTGGATCGCGGCCCAGGCGCTCTCGGGGTCGAGATCGTGCGGGGGAAAGACTCGGTTCATCACGACGTGACCGAGGAAGATCGCCCGCATCCCCGTCTGGTCTACTTGTCGAATGACGCTATCGCGTCGGACAATCTGACCGGGTGGATCGACCAGTTGCAGAACCGACAGCGCCCGCTGATCCTGTGTGTGGGGGCGTCAGACCTGGCTGCGCCGCAAACCGGCCACGCAATGACACAGCGCCGGATTGACCTGCTGGCGATCGAGCAGAACGCGTGGGTTCTGGCCGCGCGCGATCACCGCTGCAAGGTGGTTTCAACCCGGACGGAACTGGACTGGGCCATGAAGAACGGCCAGATCTGTGTCTGGGCCCCGTCCAAGATCGTGCTGGACGCGGTGGATGGTCCGTCCGCCGCGCCCTCCGACGCCGTGGCTTTGGCTGCATGGTTTGCGGCGACCTTTGAAGCCAGCGAAATGATGGTCATCGGCGGCGAATTGCCGAAAACGCCCAAAACCCCCCTGCGGGCTGTGGCCGTGGATCAGGCCGAATTGTGAGCATCTATTTCAGACCGCTGGTTCAGCACGGCCAGACCCGGCCCGCTGGCGCGTATTCTTTGGCCGGTCAGCCCCTGTGGTTTACACATGTCGAAGCGCTTGGGCGCGATACCGCACCGCAGATCATGGCAGCATCGGATATTCCCGGTGGGGCGCTGGAGCGGTTGACCCGCCCGCGCGCACCCATCGCCGGGCTGGATATGCAGGTGCCGCACATCATGGGCATTCTCAACACCACGCCTGACAGTTTCTCGGACGGGGGTGTTCACAGTTCCGTCGAGGCCGCCCGCGATACCGCTGCAAGGATGGTGGCGCATGGGGCCACCATTCTGGATATTGGCGGGGAATCAACGCGCCCGGGCGCGGATTTCATTCCGGCAGATCAGGAAATTGCCCGCACCCGCCCGGTGATCGAGGCGATTCGCGCACAAACGGATGCCCTGATTTCAATCGACACCCGCAAAGCCGGCGTCGCCAAAGCGGCGTGTGCGGCGGGCGCGGGGCTGGTCAACGATGTCTCGGGGTTCACTTTCGATCCCGAATTGGCACCGTTTTGCGCCGACAAGGGCACACCGGTCTGCGTCATGCATATGCAGGGTGATCCAGCCACGATGCAGGAAAACCCCAGCTACGACAACGTGTTGCTGGATGTTTATGACTTCCTCGAAACCCAGATCGCTCTGCTGGAAAACTTGGGGCTTCGGCGCGACCTGATCATCGTCGATCCAGGTATCGGTTTCGGCAAGACCGAGGATCACAACCTGACCTTGCTGCGCAATCTCAGCCTGTTTCACGGGCTTGGCTGCCCGATCCTGCTGGGCGTGTCCCGCAAGGGCTTTATCGGAACAATTGGACGGGAGCCTGACAAGACTGCCCGCGCGCCGGGTTCAATTGCTGTGGCTTTGGCCGGATTGTCTCAGGGCGTGCAGATCATTCGCGTTCACGACGTCGCCGAGACCGCTCAGGCCTTGCGTCTATGGGCCGCTGTCCGGTAATCCGGTCTCACGGAAAATCACGGAGTGACACCAATGCGCAAGCTGTTCGGAACCGACGGGGTGCGGGGCACGGCCAACACGCATCCGATGACGGCGGAAATGGCGTTGCGCATCGGGGCTGCGGTGGGGCGCTATTTCCGGCGTGATGCGACCGGTGTGCACCGGGTCGTCATCGGCAAGGACACACGCCTGTCCGGCTATATGCTGGAAAACGCGCTGACCGCCGGTCTGACGTCAACGGGAATGAATGTGCTGTTGCTGGGGCCGGTTCCGACGCCTGCGGTGGGCCTGATGACGCGGTCGATGCGGGCCGATCTGGGTGTCATGATCTCGGCCAGCCACAACCCGGCAGAGGACAACGGCATCAAGTTCTTTGGCCCCGACGGTTATAAACTGTCCGATCAGGCCGAGATCGACATCGAAAAGCTGATCGACGAAGGTGTCCGGCCTGCTCAGGCCCAGAATATCGGACGGGCGCGTCGTGTTGATGACGCCCGGTTCAGATATGGCGAGCGTGTAAAATCCTCGCTGCCGCGCGATGTGCGTCTGGATGGTCTCAAGGTGGTGATCGACTGTGCCAATGGCGCCGCCCACCGCACCGCGCCCGAGGTTCTTTGGGAACTGGGTGCAGACGTGATCCCGATCGGGATTTCGCCCAATGGGAAGAACATCAACCTCAACTGCGGATCGACCAAGCCGCAACTGGCCGCCGAAACCGTCGTGGCGCATGGCGCTGACGTTGGTGTCTGTCTGGACGGCGACGCGGATCGGGTTGTTATCGTCGACGAGACCGGTCAGATCGCCGATGGCGATCAGCTTATGGCGCTGCTAGCGACGGCCTGGAAAAAATCCGGGCAGTTGAAAGGCGATGCCCTTGTGGCCACGGTGATGTCCAATCTGGGGCTCGAACGGCACCTCTCGTCACACGGCATGCGACTGGAACGCACGGCTGTCGGCGACCGCTATGTGGTCGAGCGCATGCGCGAAGGCGGCTTCAACCTGGGCGGTGAACAATCCGGTCATATCGTGATGAGCGATTATGCCACCACCGGTGACGGCCTGATGGCCGGCCTGCATTTCCTGGCCGAGATGGTTCTGTCTGGTCGCAAAGCCTCGGACCTGTCCAAGCAGTTCGAAACCGTGCCGCAGCTGTTGAAGAACGTCCGCTATGCCAACGGTCAAACTCCGCTTGAAGTTCAAAGCGTTAAAGCTGCCATTGCCGATGCCGAGGCGCGGCTGAACGGGCAGGGCCGGTTGCTGATCCGCAAATCCGGCACCGAGCCGCTGATCCGCGTTATGGCCGAATGCGAGGATGACGCGCTGCTGGTACAGGTCGTCGACAGTATCGTGGCCGAGGTCGAAGCCGCCGCAGGCTAGCGCCCGAACAGAACCCTGCGCAGGCTGAACCATTGGCTGATGGCCATGCCCGTCAAGATCAGGGCCAGGGCGACGTAGAACCGCAGGGGCAGGGCCTCGGACAGGATCCAGGCCCCGAACACCATCGACCAGATCGGCACCTGATAATTCACCAGCGTCAAAAACACCGATCCGGCGCTGCGGGTGATCGAAACCCGCAGCAAATTGGCGAAAGCTGTGGGGATCAGCCCAAGGACAATCAGGGCCAGCGATGGGCGGTTGCCCTGCCAAGTAGGGACACCTTCGACCAGCAGCATGATGGGCACCAGCAGAACAGCGCCGACCAGCAGGGTCAGCGCGGCCAGCGCCAGCGGCTCGACCGGCGGGCAGCGTCGTGTCAGAATCGATGTCGAGGCATAGCAGAGGGCGGCAGAGATACAGGCCAGCTGCGCCAGCGGCTCGGTCCCTTGACCCAGCTTTGCCAGACCGGGTCCGATCAGGACCAATGCGCCGGAAAACCCAAGGCATACGCCCAGAAACCGACGCAGGTTCAGCGGCTCATCGGAAAAGAAATGCGCCAGCGGCAGCACCATCAGCGGAATTGCGGCCATGGACAGCCCTGCAAAGGCCGAGGGTACATATTGCTGCCCCCAGCTGAGCAGCATGAAAGGCACCGCAGTCGACAACACGCCAATCAGCAGGATTGATGTTGTCAGCGCGGGTGTCAAAACCGGCATACGGCGCCCGGTGATCCGCATCAGGACAAGCAATGTCATCGCACCCAAAGTGGTGCGCGATGTCGCCACGGTAATCGGGCCATAGCCTTCCAAAGCCATCGCGACGACCATGAATGTGCCGCCCCAAATAAGCCCCAGCGTGAAAACGCCGCTCCAGTCCTGTTTCGTGGGTTGTTCAACCATTCCATCCCCTTATCCCGCGTGCGCGCCGGTGTCACGGGTCGATCTTGACTTTATGTTAGTTTCTACTTACCGTAAGCAATGACTTACGATATGACATTTTCAGCTTTGGGCGATGCGACCCGCAGGCAGGTGTTCGAAGCCGTTGCCAGCCAGCCTCAGGCAGTGGGCGAACTTGCGTCAAAGCTGCCGGTAAGCCGACCGGCCGTCTCACAACATCTCAAGGTGCTGTCTGATGCTGGGCTGGTGACATGCCACGCGAAAGGGACGCGCCGGATCTATGCGGTGCGCCCCGAGGGGCTGGCAGAGCTGCGCAGATGGCTCGACCGTTACTGGAGCGACGTGATGAACAGCTTTGCAGATGAGGTGAACAGAGCGGGAGAGAGGCCATGACAGACCCGATAGTCAAGACAATTGTCGTAAGTGCCTCTGCTGCGCGCGCTTTCGACATCTTCGTCAACCGCATCGGGACATGGTGGCCGCTGGACAGCCACGCGGTTTCCGCATCGCAGGCGCAACCGGCAAGGGACGTGGTTATTGAACCCCGGATCGGTGGCGCGGTCTATGAGGTCATGTTCGACGGAACCCGTGCCGACTGGGGTCAGGTGCTGGCAATTGATCCCGGCCAATCCGTGGCATTCACCTGGCATCCGGGCACCAGCAGGGAGTCTCCAACGCGCGTCGATGTGCGTTTTGAGGATTGCGGTTCGGGACAGGCCAAAGTCACCCTGATGCATTCCGGCTGGGACGTCTGGGCAGGGGAAGCGCCCGAAAAGCGCGGCGGCTACGATACGGGATGGGATTTCGTGCTGTGCGAATGCTTTGCCAAAGCGGTCTTAAAATGAAAAAGGGCGACCGCTTGGGCCGCCCTTTGCCTGACATCGGTCAGGTTTAGTTCTTTTCTTTGTCGACCATCTTGCCGGCCGAGATCCACGGCATCATGCCGCGCAGCTTGGCGCCGGTCTCTTCGATCATATGCTCGTCATTGGCGCGGCGCGACGCTTTGATGGTCGGCTGGCCAACGGCGTTTTCCAGCATGAAGTCACGGACGAATTTGCCCTGCTGGATGTCGTCCAGAACCGCTTTCATGCGGGCTTTGGTCTCGTCGTATTTCAGGATGCGCGGACCGGTGACATACTGGCCATACTCGGCCGTGTTCGAGATCGAGTAATCCATGTTGGCGATGCCGCCTTCATAGATCAGGTCAACGATCAGCTTCACTTCGTGCAGACATTCGAAATAGGCCATCTCGGGTGCGTAACCGGCCTCGACCAGAGTTTCAAAGCCGCAGCGGATCAGTTCGACCAGACCACCGCACAGAACGGCCTGTTCGCCGAACAGGTCGGTTTCACATTCTTCGCGGAAGTTGGTCTCGATGATGCCCGAACGGCCGCCACCGATGGCCGAGCAGTAGGACAGGCCGATTTCCAGCGCCTTGCCGGTTGCATCGTTGTGAACCGCGACCAGGCAGGGCACGCCGCCGCCTTTGGTGTATTCGCCACGCACGGTGTGACCGGGGCCTTTGGGGGCCATCATGATGACGTCAACGCCGTCCTTCGGCTCGATCAGGCCGAAATGGACGTTCAGGCCGTGGGCAAAGGCGATGGCCGCGCCCGGCTTGATGTTGTCATGAACGTATTTCTTGTAGGTTTCGGCCTGCAATTCGTCGGGCATGGTGAACATGATGACGTCGCACCAGGCAGCCGCTTCGGCAATGCCCATCACTTCCAGACCTTCTGCTTCGGCTTTCTTGGCCGAGGGCGAGCCTTCGCGCAGGGCGATGACCAGGTTCTTGGCGCCCGAGTCGCGCAGGTTCAGCGCGTGGGCGTGACCCTGGCTGCCATAGCCCAGGATAGCCACTTTCTTGTCTTTGATCAGGTTGATGTCGCAATCGCGATCGTAATAGACGCGCATTTTGCCGGTCCTTTCTGGTTTGGTTGGGGCGGTTCTACCTGCCGGGCGTCCGATTGGCGATAGGGTTGGGCTTGAGTATTTGTGAAAAAGATGAAGAATAATTCTTGGAAACGGAAAATACCGAAAAAATCATGCTTGACGATATCGACCGGCGCATTTTGCGCCATTTTCAGGCCAACCCAAGCCTGACCACCGCGGAACTTGCCGATCTGTGCCGGATCAGCGCTGGCGTCTGTTGGCGCAGGCTGGAAAAGATGCAGGCGGCCGGGATCATCGAAGGGCAGGAGGCGGTGATCGACTGGGCCGCAATGGGCTATGCTGTCGAAGTGTCGCTTCGGATCACCTTGGACAAGACACAGGCCCGCGCCTTTGACGAGTTTATGGAAGAGGCCCGCAACGTGGCCGAGGTGATCGAAATCCAGACCTTTCTGGGCCGGGTGGATGTCCGCCTGTCGGTCATAGCGCGGGATATGAAGCACTATCAGCAGCTTTATCGGGACCGGATCCTGACCCTGCCGCATATCGCCGATATCGAAGCGCTGATGCATATCGCGCGAGTCAAGCGGGACGAGGTGTTGCCGGTATGATCGAGTTGGACGAGATTGACCGCCGTCTGCTGCGTGCGCTGCAACAGGACGCCACCCAAAGCGCGGGTGCCCTGGGTCGGAGGTTCAATCTGTCTCAACCCGCCACCTGGCGGCGTATCCGCAGGTTGGAGGACGCCGGGATCATCAAGGGCCGAAGGTTGCGCCTGAATGCCGAGGCGCTCGGCTTTGGCGTGACCGTGTTTCTGGGGGTCAAGCTGGCGCGCAAGGGCCAGATCAGCCTTGAGGATTTCGAACGCGCCGTCAGCGCCATCCCTGAAGTTCAGACTGTCGAGCATGTTCTGGGTCTGTACGACTACCGTTTGCGCGTCGTGGCGCGGGACCTGTCCGATTTCGAACGCGTGTTGCGGCGCCGGATCATGACGCTGCCCGGCGCAGGCGATGTCGAAGCGAATGTTCTGCTGAGCGAGGAACGGCTGCCGGGACCGATTGGGTGACCTGCCTTAGTATCTGGTGCGGATGTAATATCCGGGATGATGGGTCAGGCGGGCAAACGTAATCGGTTTGTCTTCTTTCCATGTGGTGCGCTCCATCTGGATCATCGGCGCGCCCGCCGTGGTTCCCATGAATTCCGCCAGCCTTGCATCAGCGGAAATCGCGCAGAACGCAACCTCGGCATCGTTGAACGGAGCGGCATTCAACAGCCACTCATGCGGTCCTTGCTGGGTCAGGTCGGCCTTTTCCACATCGGGGACGGTTCCGATATTGATCCAGCGCTCTTCAAGCTGGAACGGGCGGTTGTCCGCGTAATGCATGCAAACGACATGCAGAACCCGCGTCTCGGCGGGGACATCAAGCTGAGAGGACAGCCAGCGGGGGCAGGCCTCGACAGTCCGTTCCACCAGCGCATAGCGATAGGCGGCATTCTGGCTTTCGACCATCTGTCGCGCCAGCGAGAATTCCAGCTTGGCGTGTTTGCTGGGTTCTTTCTTGACCCGCGTACCGCTTTTGCGCTTGCGTTCGATGAAACCCTGATCGGCCAGTTCCCTGAGGGCGCGGTTCACCGTCGCGCGGGCGCAATTGAATTCTTCCGCCAGTTGCGTTTCGGTCGGTAGCAAAGATCCCTGAGGCCACACGCGGCTTTCAATACGTCGTTTTACTTCATCTCGAACGGACTGGAAGTTAATACGCTTATGAATCGTCACAGGAAAAATATCCCTTCAAGTAAAAAGTGTGCGCATCTGTTCAGAAGCAAGCAGAAGTGTAAAGGGGAAGTGACACTGGTTGGCGTCATTTTCTTGTGTTCCCAGCGTCCTACAGCACCAAACAGGCCGATTTTACCCGCATTCCGTGGCGTCACTATTTGTCGCGAAATGGCTTTACTGGCCAAGGTAAAGAGACCAAGACTGCACTGACGATATTGAAAGGACGCCATATGCCTGCCTTGCTGAAAAACGTTGACCCGAACGGGCTCGAAGAATTCTCGGTCGTATTCACCGATCGCTCGCTGAACCATATGTCCCAAAAGTTTCAGGGGGTAATGCGCGACATCTCTGCCATGCTGAAAGAGGTGTACAAGGCAGACGGGGTGGCCGTCATTCCGGGCGGTGGCACCTATGCGATGGAAGCGGTCGCCCGGCAATTCGCGCGCGGGGCGGAAGTCCTTGTGGTTCGGAACGGGTGGTTTTCATACCGCTGGAGCCAGATCATCGAAAGCGGCGCCCTGACCAGCTCGACCACCGTGATGAAGGCGCGCGAGACCGGCAATACCAGCCCGTCCCCCTTTGCGCCCGCACCGATTGACGAGGTCGTCGCAACGATTCGCGAACAGAAACCCGGTGTTGTGTTCGCACCGCATGTTGAAACGGCGGCAGGTGTCATCCTGCCGGATGACTATGTGACCGCCCTGGCCAGCGCGGCGCATGAGGTGGGTGCGTTGATGGTACTGGATTGCATCGCATCCGGGTGTGCCTGGGTGGATATGAAAGCCACCGGCGTCGACGTCCTGATCTCGGCCCCGCAAAAGGGCTGGAGCGCATCGCCTTGTGCCGGTCTGGTCATGCTGTCCGAACGGGGCGAGGCGCGTCTGGAACAGACAAGCTCGGACAGTTTCGCCATCGACCTGAAAAAGTGGCGCCAGATCATGCAGGCCTATGAAAATGGCGGTCACGCCTATCACGCCACGATGCCCACCGATGCGCTGCTGGCTTTCCGCGACACCATGGCAGAAACCAGGGGATACGGGTTCGAAAAGCTGCGCAAGGCGCAATGGGCATTGGGCGACGGCGTGCGGGCGATGTTGAAGGAGTATGGCATTGTCTCGGTGGCGGCTGACGGTTTCGGCGCACCCGGCGTTGTGGTCAGCTACACCTCGGACCCCGAAATCAAGAACGGCAAGAAATTTGCCGCTCTGGGGATGCAGATTGCCGCCGGGGTGCCGCTGCAATGTGACGAACCCGAAGGCTTCAGCACCTTCCGTCTGGGCCTGTTCGGATTGGACAAGCTTTATGATGTAGACGCCACCATCGCGCGCCTGAAACGCGTGCTGGATCAGGTTCTGTAAACAGGCCGGGCCTTAGCGAACGCCAAGGCCCATCTGCATCAGCGTCTTGCGCACAGGCGGCAGGGAATACAGCGCGCTCAGCCCCATTGCGCGCGCATCCCGCAGCGGGCGCGCCTCGATCATCGAGGCGCGGTTCAGCAGGTCGATCCCTTTCACCCGCATCTCGATCTCGGTGTGGCGCGCCTTGTGATAGGCGTTCAGCATCTGCGCGTCGCCCAGACCTTCGGGCCGGGACTGCGCCAGATCCAGCAGACAGCGCAGATCGCCCAATGACATGTTCAGCCCCTGCGCGCCGATCGGGGGCACCACATGCGCGGCCTCGGCCATCAGGGCAATGCGCTCACCCGCCAGCCGTTCCGCGGACTGGCTGATGATCGACCAGATGGTCCGGCGCGATGCCAACTTCAAGGGGTCAAACAGGCCACAGGACCGTTCCGTCATCGCAGCCTCAAACGCTTCGGCATCAAGGGTCAAAAGGTCAACTGCCTTTGGGCCGCGTTCCATCCAGACAATGGCGGACGAGGGCTGCCCCTGCCAATCGGGCAGCGGAACCAATGTGAACGGCCCGCCAGACCTGTGTATCTCGGTCGAGACATTCTCGTGAGGAACAGGGTGCGTCACCGCGAACGCCAGCGCTTTCTGCCCATACCGCGTTGTATGCACATTGATACCGGCGGCCTCGCGCATGGGAGAGTTGCGCCCATCTGCGGCCAGCACCAGCTTGCAGCGGATGCGGCTGCCGTCGCTCAGGCCAACGCGGGCTTCGGCAGTGCGGGTGAACAGGCTGACGGTGCCGGTGCCGGGGCGGAAATCGACATTCGGCAGCTCTGCCAGCCGCGCGACCATTTCCCGGCGCAACAGCCAGTTGGGCAGGTTCCAGCCAAACGGTTGCTCGGAAATGTCAGCGGCGTTGAAATCGCGTACGACGCGGGGTTCGGGCACGTCCCCCCCGGCATCGACAATACGCATGATCTGCAAGGGGGCCGCATGGGCATCCAGCCGCGCCCACAGGCCGCATTGCTCCAGCAGGCCGCGCGCAGGTTGCAGAAAGGCGGTGGTGCGCAGGTCGGACCCGTCCACATCCCGTTCGGTGATCGGTGGCGCGGGATCTACGCACACCACGTCAAACCCGGCGGTTCCAAACGCCGCCGCTGCGGTCAGACCGGCGATTCCACCGCCGGAAATCAGGATGTCACAACTGTCAGTCATGGCGCCTCTCATCAGTTCGGGCAGACCCTAGTTCGGTTCCGCCCCCTGCGCCAAGTGACATCCTGTCCCGTATCTCAGCCGCGTGAGATCAGGATCAGGACCAGGAACATCACCGGCACCATCATCAGGGCAGGGATGTAAAGGCCGGGAAGGCCGAACACCATGGCGGAACAGCCCCACATGCTGAGGACCGCGCCGACGGTGTAATACAAGTCCTCCGCCTTGGCGTTGGCGGCGTCGCGGGCCAGCCACCCGAAAACCGGAACTGCAAAGAAAAGGCGCTGCCAAACCGGCAGGCGTCCGGGCATATCGATCGCGCTCATGGGGCTTCTCCGTTCTGTTCGTCGCTCCAGCGCATATAGGGCTGCGCATGCGGGTGCAGAACGTACGGATCGTCGCAGTGTGACAGGCTACCGCAGGCGGGCCAGAAATGCGGTCAGATCGTCCGTGTGATGGTGGATGTGATCGGCCTCATGCGGGTCCGGGGCGACATGAACCGTGCGCATTCCCATCTCATGCGGGGCGGCCAGATTACGCGGGTCGTCCTCGAACATCGCGGCCTTGTCAGCCTGAATGCCATCCTGTGCAAAGATGGCTTCAAAGGCGGCTTTCTCGGGCTTGGGCCGATACCCGGCATGTTCGACGCCATAGATTGCATCAAACAGCCCCGAAAGCCCGCGCGCCTGCAAGACCCGCTCGGCGTAGGGCGCGCTGCCATTGGTGTAGACGATGCGCCGTCCGGGCAGGGCGCGAATGTGATCGGCCAGCTCTGCATCCGGGTCCATATGGCTCATGTCCACCTGATGCACCGCGTGCAGATAGGGCTCGGGGTCCAGATCATGTTCGGCCATCAACCCGGCCAGCGTGGTGCCGTATTGGCGCCAGTATTGCCCGCGCAGCCTGTCGGCCTCGGCCCGGTCCACGCCGATGGCTTGCACCACATAATCCGTCATCAGAACTTCGATCTGATCGAACAGCTGCATATGCGGCGGATAGAGGGTGTTATCCAGATCGAACACCCATTGCGTGACATGACTGAAGGACGGTTTGACCATGGCTTTGGTTTAGGGCGCGGGCCGGGTGATTTCAATGCCGTACTTGATTGCTGCCCCCAGAGACGGATAGACATGTCCGAACGAGGAGACAGAATACCCCATGAGCCAGACCCGATCCCCCACCAAGGATGCCTATAGCCTGATACTCGAAGCCATTGATGTCGGCGTCTACAAGCCCGGCGATCGTCTGGTGGAAAGCGAGCTGGCAGAACGGTTCGGGGTGTCGCGCACCCCGATCCGCGAAGCGTTGCAACGCCTGGAAACCCAGTCTCTGCTGGAACGGGACGGTCGGTCACTGATCGTGGCGTCGCTGGACCACAACCAGATGGCCGAGCTTTATATCGTGCGCCGCGAACTGGAAGGGCTCGCCGCGCGGCTGGCTGCCAAACACGCCACCGAAGAAGAGATCAGGGTTCTTCAGGACATGGTCCTCGAAGATGACAAGCTGGTGGGCGATCCGATGGCGCTGTCACGTGCCAACCGGCGCTTTCACGAACAGATCCATCTGGCCTCGCACAACCGCTACCTTGTCCAGCAGCTTGATCTGGTGCACCGGACTATGGCCTTGATGGCAACCACGTCGCTGGCCGTGCAGGGGCGCGGAGAGATTGCCCAGAGCGAACATAAAGGCATCGTCGAAGCCATTGCCGCACGCGATGAAGAGGCGGCGGGGCGGGCGCTCAAGGATCATATCTCGATCGCGTTCATGACGCGCCTGAAACAGGACGCAAGTCGCCGCGACAAGTGATTATCAGGTCAGCGGCTCGTCTTCGCTGGCCTGTCCGTGCTGGGTCTTGTCCCAGAAAAACGGGTTGGTCGCCAATTCCCACAACGCCTTGTAACCGGCAACCACGCCTAGCGGGAAATACAGAAACATCGTCGGAACCCAAGGCAAAAGAAACCGCCGCTCGCGCGCGGATACGGCGATCAGGCCAACACCGATACTCAGTCCCTCTGCCATCAAAAACAGCCCGATCAGCGCGGTAGAGGTTGAATGCGGCACGATATCATCCATCGGATTGGCCAGCCCCAGGCTTGACAGCCAGAATACCCAGAGAACGGGCGCCAGCAGAAATTGCCCCAACGTGCCCAAAAAGAACGCCTGAAGGCCCAGAAATTTAGCGGCACCAAGGTCACGCCACAGTTTTCGCGGGCTGCGCATATGCACCAGATACGTGACCATGAACCCCTTGAGCCAGCGCGAGCGCTGTTTGACCCAGGGCCAGGCCCGGAAATTCGCCTCCTCATATGTTGTGGTATCCACCATTTCGGTCCGGTACCCGGCCCGGCACAGCCTTACGCCCAGATCAGCATCCTCGGTGACGTTATGGGCATCCCAGCCGCCCAGTTCCAACAGTTTGTCGCGACGGAAAAAGAACGTGGTGCCCCCAAGCGGCACCACCAGGCCCATGCGGGCGATCCCCGGCAGGATCACGCGGAACCAGCTGTTGTATTCGATGGTAAAGCAGCGCGACCGCCAGTTGCTGCGCGGGTTGTAGTAATCCAGAACCCCTTGCAGGCACACAACATCCGGCGCGGCCTGGGTGAAATGCGCCACCACGCGCTCAATCTGATCCGGTTGTGGGGCGTCTTCCGCGTCCCAGACGCCGACGAAGTCGCCCCGGCAGAAATCCAGCGCGTAATTCATGGCGCGCGGCTTGGTGGTCAGCCCGTTCAGCTCGGGCACCTCGACGATGCGCATCCAACTGGGCAGGCTCATCTGCGCAAGGGCATTGCGCGTCACGTCATCCTTTTCCTCAAGCACAAGGATGACATCCAGCAACGCCTTGGGATAGGTCAGCCGCTGTAGCCTGTGCACCAGAGCGTTTGCAATCTCGCGCTCCTTGTACAATGGCACCATGATCGACACGCAGGGCTGCCGCAATGTGATGGCAGCTTCGGTGTGGTCCGGCTGCGTTCTCAGACGATGCCAAAGATAAGCCAGCGTGCCAGCCGTCCGAAAGACGGCAAAAAGCACCAGAGTTCCCACAGCCATGCCCAGCATCGCCAGCAGGCCAAACGCCGGGAACAAGGCAAACAGCCCCAGCACACACAACAGGGCCACCGACGGCCCTACGCGCGACCTAAGGGTCCAGTTGCGGCAGCTTTGCGCGGGATCAACCCGCGTTTCCGCCGATCTGGCCAAAGACCCCGAGAATTGCCGCGCAATCGTGCGGTCGATCTGATCAGGGGCCGCCAGCACCGGGATCACGGCATAATCGCATTCGCGCATTTCGGCGGTCACGGTTGCGAACCGGTCGGGCCGGGCCGTGGCCACCAGAACAAGGGGGCCAATCCGCATCCAGGGGATGACATTGTGTTGCAGCCAGAAGTCGACCGGCATCAGCCCGCTCAGTTCCGGCATCGGCGGGACTTGTTCAAGATCTGCAATCTGCCAGCCGGATTGCGCGGACAGCGCGCTCAACACGTCCTGCCGGGTGGCATAGCCTTCGCCGACCAGTATCTCTCCCAGCGGAGCGTTCTGTCTGGTTTGCTGGCTTAGCGCATGGTCCAGCTGGGATCGGGTGATGGTTCCGGTTTCCAGCAGGCAGGTGCCCAGTGGTTTCCGATACCCGGGCGCAGGGATCGGTGCGGCGGACGTGAAATCCAGAAGATCAAGCTCAGCCATAACAAAACCCTGGCGCAGTTACCTGCGCTCAGGGTTGTTCGAACAAGGTTAACGCCCGGTTAACACTGCACAGACAAGCAGTTATGCCTGTATTTTTTTCTTCTCCATCGCCTCGGCGAAGCGCTCGAACAGATAGAAACTGTCCTGCGGTCCGGGCGATGCCTCGGGGTGGTGTTGCACCGAATAGACCGGCCGGTCAGCCATGCGGATACCGCAGTTCGAGCCGTCAAACAGCGACCGGTGAGTTTCCACGACGCCATCGGGCAGGGATTGCGCATCGACGGCAAAACCGTGGTTCATCGAGGTGATCTCGACCCTGCCGGTGTCCAGATCCTTGACCGGGTGGTTCGCGCCATGGTGGCCGTGGTTCATCTTGACCGTCTGACCTCCCAGCGCCAGCGCCAGCATCTGGTGTCCAAGGCAGATGCCGAACACAGGCAGGTCTGTCGTCTCCAGAATCTCTTTGATCATCGGTACGGCGTATTCGCCTGTTGCTGCCGGATCGCCGGGACCGTTCGACAGGAACACACCGTCGGGCTGATGTGCCAGCACGTCAGCTGCGGTCGCGGTTGCGGGTAGAACGGTAACATCACATCCAGCGGATGCGAGGCAGCGCAGGATGTTGCGCTTGGCGCCATAGTCAACGGCAACAACCTTGTGGGCAGGGGCCTTCTGACGCTGGTACCCATCCGGCCAGGCCCACCGCATCTCATCCCAGCGATAGCTTTGGGCGCAGGTGACTTCCTTGGCCAGGTCCATGCCCTCCAGCCCGGCAAAACCGCGCGCGGCAGCCACCAGCGCCCCAATGTCGAAATTTCCCTCGGGATCATGGGCCAGCGCCACATGCGGCGCACCTTGCTGGCGGATGGCCCGGGTCAGACGGCGGGTATCGACACCACCGATGGCGATGCGCCCCCGGCGGGCCAGCCAGCCCTTGAGCTCCTCGGTCGAGCGCCAGTTCGATGGCTCGGTCGGATCCCATTTCACAACCATGCCAGCGGCGACCGGATCACCGGTTTCGTCATCCTCGGGGTTCACGCCGACATTGCCGATATGAGGGAAGGTGAAGGTTACGATCTGCCCGGCATAAGACGGGTCGGTCATGATCTCCTGATATCCGGTCATCGCCGTGTTAAAGCACAGCTCAGCCACGGTTTGCCCGGTCGCGCCGAAGCCTGCGCCGTAAAACAGGGTTCCATCGGCCAAAGCCAGACATGCGGTGGGCTTGGACGGGGCATTCGGGGCCATGGCGCGACTCTCCTGTAGGGTAAATCGGCGCATACCTAAGGGGGTTGCGCGTCTGGGTCAAGTCTGTTCAATTTTTAGGCTATTGTTGTTTTTCAATGGGTTAACTGTATTCACCCCCGGTTGTGTCAGGCTTTTTGTTTCGATATGGTCGAGGTTCCTTTGTCATGGGGATGGACAAGCCAAATGGATATGCGATCACGGGTGAATGCAGCCCTGAAGCAAGCAATGAAAGACAAAGCAGCCGAGCGTCTGTCGACGCTGCGGTTGATCAACGCCGCCATCAAAGACCGCGACATCGCGGCACGTGCGTCCGACAATGAAGAAGCAAAGGGATGCAGCGACGCAGAGGTTCTTGAAATCCTTGGAAAAATGACCAAGCAGCGCAAGGAAAGCGCACGCGCCTACGAAGAGGGCGGTCGCCTGGATCTGGCCGAACGCGAGATTCGCGAAGTCGAGGTGATCGAGGAATTTCTACCCAAACAGCTGGATGACGATGAGGTCAGCAGGGCCATTCAAACCGCCATCACGGCAACCGGCGCGGGTTCGATCCGCGATATGGGCAAGGTGATGGGCGAGTTGAAGACGCGCTATACCGGCCGGATGGATTTCGGCAAGGTCGGCCCGATGGTCAAGGATCACCTGTGCGCAGCCTCAAACGGCGATTGCTGAGGCACTAGGCCCTGTGAATTGCTACTGCGCGACCGGCTCGCGCAGTCTTAGGACCAGCTCGTCATAAAGCGTGATCCGTTCATCTTCGGACAGAAACGCCCCGATTTCGACCTCGCGCCCGTCTCCGACAAGGGTGACATAATGCGGCACCGGGCCGCCTTTCTCGTGCATCGCCGGTCGCGCCCAATAGCGGTTGCAAGACCATTCGTGCTGCTCTTTGCCGGGGGTGTGGTGCACCAGCCGCGCATGTGTGCCCGACAGGGTCAGAACCTCGAAAACACTGCGGGCGCGGTAGTTGGTCTTGATGGCCAGCCACAGCCCCAGCACAGTGATCAGCAGAAACGGCAGCAGCCCCCACAGGATCACGGAACCAAGCGTGGCCAGCAATGGGATCAGGCCAAACAGGAACACCGACAATATCGTGATCATCGCCCCTCGCGGAGGCAGCGAGTTATGCGGCCAAAGCCGCAGTTCCTGTTCGGTTTCCGAGGTCTGATTCCACGTGTAGGGCATACCGCGAACATAGCGCAGCGCGGCCTCATGTCGACGGGTTTTGATCAGACGACGTGGCCGACCCGAGACCAGGATAGGGCGTCATCCAGACGATCGTCACCCCAGAACACCTCTTGCCGGACAACAAAGCTGGGGGCGCCGAAAACACCCAGTTTGACGGCGGTTTCCGTCTCGGCCTCAAGGGCCGCGACGATGTCGTCGCCTTGCGCGCGCGCCAGGGTCAGTCGGGGGTCCTGCTGACACCGCAAAAGCGCCTCGGACAGTGCACTTTCGCTACCGGCTTCCACCCCTTCTTCGAACCAGATGCGATAAAGCGTCTGGGTGAACGTCACGCCCCAGCCGTCCATCATTCCAAGCACCGCAACCTGATTGGCCAGCGGCAGATTGGAAATCGGATAGGGCGCGGGCAGGTTGGCGTGGATGTGGTACTTGGCACAGCGGCGTTCGATGTCGCGCCACATATAAGCCGATTTCACAGGCTTTCCGGCAAAAGGAATATTCTGCTGGGCCGACATCACCGTACGCACGTTGAACGGGCGCCAGTTCACCGTGGCGTCATGCTGGGCGCACCATTCGTCCAGACGCATCACGGTCAGGAAGCTGTACGTGCTGCCAATGGAATACCAAAAGTCGATCTCGGGCATTGCCGACCCTCCGACTGTTCCGTCCGCACATCATAGCTGATTTCGGGGCACTTGGCGAACGCGAGGTGAGGGCAAAGAAAAACCCCGCCACCTGGGCGGGGTTTCCTTTGATCAGATCGGGATCAGTGCGCGTGGCCCTTGTCCCAGTCTTCTTGCTTGGGTAGCTGCTCGAACGTGTGCTCGGGCGGCGGGGTGGGCAGGGTCCATTCCAGCGTATCCGCATACTCGTTCCAGTAGTTGGGCCGGGTCTCGCGTGCGCCACGCAGCAGGGCGTAGATCACGATGCCGAAGAACAGCAGGAACGAAGCGAACGAGATGAACGCACCAATCGACGAAACATAGTTCCACTGCGCGAACGCCTCGGGATAGTCGATGTAGCGGCGCGGCATGCCCTGACGACCCAGGAAGTGCTGCGGGAAGAAGGTCA
Organism: Ruegeria sp. SAZD013; assembly: GCF_059612525.1. Lineage (NCBI taxonomy): Bacteria > Pseudomonadati > Pseudomonadota > Alphaproteobacteria > Rhodobacterales > Roseobacteraceae > Ruegeria > Ruegeria sp. SAZD013. Next base: position 70,765 of record NZ_JBXWQT010000020.1, read on the forward strand.
GGTTGGCGCCGATGAAGAACATCCAGAAGTGAACCTTGCCCCAGAACTCGGAATATTGGCGACCGGTCATTTTCGCGAAGTAGAAATACATCCCCGCAAAGATCGCAAAGACGGCACCCAAGCTCATCACATAGTGGAAATGCGCAACCACATAGTAGGTGTCGTGATAGGCACGGTCCACGCCTGCCTGCGACAGAACCACACCGGTCACACCGCCAACGGTGAACAGGAACAGGAAGCCGAAGGCAAACAGCATCGGTGTCTTGAACTCGATGGAACCGCCCCACATGGTCGCGATCCACGAGAAGACCTTAACGCCCGTCGGAACCGCGATGACCATCGTGGCCAGCATGAAATAGGCCTGCTGACGCAGCGACATGCCGACGGTGTACATGTGGTGCGCCCACACGACAAAGCCCAGAACACCGATTGCGATAATCGCCCAGACCATCGGCAGATAGCCAAAGATCGGCTTGCGCGAGAAGGTCGCGATGACATGGCTGATGATGCCGAAACCGGGCAGGATCACGATATACACTTCCGGGTGGCCAAAGAACCACAGGATGTGCTGATACAGGATCGGATCGCCGCCACCGGCCGGATCAAAGAAGGTAAAGCCAAAGTTGCGGTCCATCAGCAACATGGTGATTGCGCCCGCCAGAACCGGCAGCGACAGCAGAATCAGCCACGAGGTGACGAAGATCGACCAGCTGAACAGCGGCACCTTGAACAGGGTCATGCCGGGGGCACGCATGTTCAGGAAGGTGGTGATCATGTTGATCGCGCCGAGGATCGAGGAGGCGCCCGATACGTGCACGGCAAAGATCGCAAGGTCCATGGACATGCCGCCCTCGGTCGTGGACAGCGGCGGGTACAGAACCCAGCCCACGCCCGAACCCATCTGATCGTTACCACCCGGGCTCAGCAGCGAGGCGACGCCCAGCGAGGTACCGGCGACATAAAGCCAGAAGGACAGGTTGTTCATCCGCGGGAACGCCATATCCGGCGCGCCGATCTGCAACGGCATGAAATAGTTGCCAAATCCGCCGAACAGGGCAGGGATGACAACAAAGAACATCATCAGAACACCGTGATAGGTGATCATCACGTTCCACAGATGCCCGTTGGGCGTACACGGGTCGGCCATGAAGCCTTCAAGGCACATGTACTGAACACCGGGGTGCATCAGCTCGAGCCGCATGTAAACGGTCATCAGAACCGAGATCAGACCGGCCAGAGCCGAAACGATCAGGTACAGAATCCCGATGTCCTTGTGGTTGGTCGACATGAACCAGCGCTGGAAAAAGCTGCGCTGGTCTTCATGGTCGTGACCATGAATGGCTGCGTCTGCCATTATAGGTGCCTCCTGTTGCAACTACACCGCGCAGCCGGACCTCTCCAACGCGCGGGATTCCTGCTGGTTTTAGAATGCGTAGGGGCGACCTTCAATGGCCGAGTTTGATCTGGATCAAGATAAATGGCCGCACCCCCCTTGAAAAGGAACGATCAAGAGGCTGGGATCTGAGCGTTCGGGGGGTGGCGATACAGCGGATCTGGTACCTGTCATCATGCCGCCCGCAATGGGACCGGCGCTCAAAGCCGACCGGAAAGGAGTGAACGCCTGCCGTCGGCCCACTCCGCAGGATCGAGGACAGGGAAGGGTAGCTTAAGAACACAAAGGGGTCGCTGCCTCCTTGGGCGTTCTCGATTTCAACGTACTTATTGCTATTGCATGGAGCTCTAGAGACTGGCCACCGACACAGGCGCCCAGTCGGCCCACCATGGTTTCGCCTGTTCGATTTCGTAGGCCAGTTCGAAAAGTGTGTCTTCGCGACCGGCGGGTGCAACGAAATGGCTGCCAATAGGCAGACCTTCACGGGTCAGGCCTGCGGGCACGGACATTCCTGGCAATCCAAGCGCGTTCTGAATCGGGGTGTAGGACGTGAACCTCGCAACACGCGCGAACATCTCCTCGAATGGGACACTTTCATCGAATAGCGTGCCAATCACCGGTGCTGTGCCCGGGGTAACCGGTGACAGAAACACATCAAACGCGGACAGCCATGCGCCATATCTGGTGCCCAGATCCAGCATATATGCGCTGGCTGCTTCCTGATCTTCATGAGTGAAGTTGCGCGCGAAGGCGGCCCAGTCGCGGACGAACGCGTCAAGCAGTCCCGTTTCCTCCGGCGGTCGGCCTGCCTTGGCCGTCGCCGCGTCGGCGAGGCCCACCATGCGGAACCCGAAGATCTGGTTGAAGCGAAGCTCGAACTCATCGTCCACCGGGCTTTGCGTTTCAATCACGCTATGACCAAGGTCTTCGCAGAGTTGCGCCATTTCTTCGATGACGCGCTGCACCTCGGGATCTGGCAGGTCGCCGTAATAATTGCGGAGGTCAAATCCGATTTTCAGCCGGTTGGTGGACGGGCCAGAAATCAACGGGATTGGTCTGTGCGGTGCATTCGGTGACCGGTCCTGCCCCAAGGCGAAAAGCACCGCGCTGTCTCGCACGGAGCGGCTGACGCAATTGTCGGCAGCATAGGTGGTCTGATCACTCGATCCCCACAACATACGGTGACGGCTTGGCTTCAATCCGAAGACACCACAACAGGATGCAGGAATACGGATGGACCCGCCGCCGTCGCTGGCATGGGCGAGCGGTACGATACCTGCCGCGACCGCAGCCGCGGACCCTCCGCTTGAGCCTCCGGAGGAGTGATCGAGGTTCCACGGGTTGCGGCACGGTCCGAGCAGTTGACCTTCCGTGACCGGAAGTGCTCCGACCTCTGGCATATTGCTCTTTCCGATCAGGTTCAGCCCGGCTGCCTCTTGGGCCAGTGCCAGCGGCGCGGACCTTGGTCGGTGATTGTCGCGATATACGCGCGAGCCATGGGTCGTGTATTGCCCTGCAATATCGAGGTTATCCTTCACCACAAACGGAACCCCGGCAAACGGTCCTTGCCGTCGCATGTCCACGGCCTTGTCTCTCGCCTCTTCGTACATCGGCGTTGTGATCGCATTGAGACTCTGATCAAGCGCCAAGGCGGCTTCGACGGCAGCGTCGCAAAGCTCTGATGGCGTTATGTCTCCGGACTTGACCAGTGCCGCAAGGCCGAGCCCGTCCGTAGTCAACAGAACTTGCCGAAATTCCGAAACCTGCGCCGCAGCTCGGTTGCCGGCTGTCGCGAACATGAGGCTCGCCGCTGTTGAGCCAAGAAAATCCCGTCTGGAAAGCATGTTCTTCTCCAAATTTTCACCCCGCCTAGAATATCAATCATGCAGAGGCGAAACCACTGTCTTGCCTAACGGTCAGCGGGCAGCAAACACCAACACTCGGGAACACTCAGTTGACCGCAAATACTCGCAATGCGAACCTTTGACTTGAGCTTGATGAAGTATTGAAGAACTTAACCAGTTTTCGTCTCATTAAGAAATGCGAAACCTGTACTCTGCTGCGTAGGCGGACATCACCTGTCGGGAACGTCCTGCATCTGTCTCGATCTATGCGATCTCAAGCCAAATCCAATTGTACAAAACGAACAACGGCCTCTGAAAACCCGGTACAATTTGTACATTTCCCCCTTCAATCCCCCGACTTGACCCCGCAGGGCGGGTGGACCACAACTCGGTCAAAAGCCCCTCAAGGAACGGATGGCCAACCATGGATTATGATCCCGACAACATCTTCGCCAAAATTCTGCGCGGCGAGATACCCTCGTCAAAAGTTTACGAAGACGCCGACACACTGGCCTTCATGGACATCATGCCGCGCGCTGATGGGCATTTGCTGGTGATCCCCAAAACGCCCTGCCGAAACGTGCTGGATGCCACGCCCGACCAACTGGCGGCGGTTATGAACACCGTTCAAAAGATGGCTCGTGCGGTGATGAAAGCCTTCGACGCAGAGGGTGTAACCATTCAGCAATTCAACGAAACCGCAGGCGGGCAGGAGGTTTTCCACCTGCATTTTCACGTCCTGCCGCGTCATGACGGGGTGTCGATGCGCCCACCCGGTAAGATGGGTGATTTCGACTTGATTGCCGAACATGCGGAAAGGATAAAAATCAATTTGTAATCAATATCTTCAGGTCTTTTTGTGAGATGACAATCTGGACAATTACCCGCATCCGCCCGTGCATGTCGCCGCGACCGGAGACAAGAAAACCCGAAACCCCTCCTTGGGACAGGCCATGTGGATCCATAGCTGGACAACGCAGAAATCGCCTGCCCCCGACCATTGCGGCTTGAGCACGGGTTTCAGCGTGAAGGGGGGAAATGAATTGCCGTTCCGATTTGGGGTCGGAACGGCAGACTCGTAACCAAACACTTCTCGGATTTCGAGGGCGAGCCCTTGATCACCGGTTTAACATACCACTCACTCTTGATTGGCAGTTTCATATTACTCGTTAACAACACCGGTGTATCCTAGAGAATTAAAACTTGCCTAAAGAATAACGTAAAACTGAATGGTTCTTGGTAAATTGCGACGTGTTTCGGAAACAGAGCCTTCCGCACATGCATATTGTTGTATCCAAGCGCAGCGGAAGCTGATTCTCTGCCAAGGCAGAATCAGAAATCAGAGGCACCAAACACGCCCGCGAAGGTTTTCTTCAAGGCCGCATCGAGATCATTCATGGTGACCGGAAGCCCCAGATCCACCAATGAAGTCACGCCATATTCGCTGATCCCGCAGGGAACAATGCCCGAGAAATGCTCCAGATCCGGTTCGACATTGATCGAAATACCGTGAAAGCTGACCCATTTGCGTAAACGCAGGCCAATTGCCGCGATCTTGTCCTCTGCCGGTTTGCCGGTCACCGTCAGCGGTTTGTCGTCGCGCCGCACCCAGACACCAACGCGCCCGTCGCGTATTTCGCCATGCACGTTGAATTCGGCAAGTGCCGATATCACCCAGTTTTCCAACTGCTTCACGAATTGGCGCACGTCGCGCCCGCGCTTGTTCAGATCCAGCATGACATAGGCCACACGCTGACCGGGGCCGTGATAGGTGTACTCGCCGCCCCGTTTGCTTGCATAAACCGGAAAGCGGTCAGGATCGGTCAGGTCTTCTACCTTAGCTGACGTGCCTGCCGTATAAAGCGGCGGGTGTTCCAGTAACCAGATGCACTCCTCCGCGTCGCCGCGTGCAATCCCGGCGACGCGTGCCTCCATAAAGGCGGTCGCTTCGTCATAACTGGTCAGACCATCGGTGATTTTCCATTCCATGGCGGCCTCATATCCGTCCGTAGCGGGCAGGGGAAGAGGGGTCAGGCCGCTTCGGTCAAACACTGTTGCAGCACCCGGGAATAGGTATCGACCCCTTGCGCGCCGGTCAGCAGGTATTTTCCGCCAAACACCATGGACGGCACACCTGAAATACCCCTGCTGGTCCAGAATTGCTGTTTCTCTCGCACCAAGGCGATGTGTTCGCCGGTCTCAAGCACCTGACGTGCAGCATCAGGGTTCAGCCCGGCAGACGTGACGGCCTGCAACAGAGCCTCAACGTCGGACACATCCTGTTGCCGTGTGAAATATGCGTCGAAAAGCGCAAGCTTCAATTGGTGTTGCTGGCCCTGACATTCGGCCCAATCCAGCAACTGATGCGCCTTGATTGTATTCACGATCCGACTGTCTTCGTGAAAGTTGAAGGTGAACCCCAGTTCTGCTCCGATCGCCGTTAGCCTGTCACGTGCCTGCTGGCTCTGTTCGGGGGTCGAGCCATATTTCTCCGTGATGTGTTCCCGCAGGTTCTGCCCTTCAGGCGGCATGTTCGGGTTCAATTCGAACGGGTGCCAGCGAATTTGGGCCTGGATGCCCTGCTGTTTCAATGCCACGTCAAGCTGGCGAAACCCGACTATGCACCACGGGCACACGACGTCTGACACGATATCGATTTGGATGATGGCGCGGGTATCGGGCGAGGTCATCTGCGGCTCCTGTCAGATCGAAACTGTGTTGATCACCGGCTTAGATAGGACTGCTGCGAAGGTTTTTAAACCAGTGTGTTTTTGCCTCTTCACATCGCGTGCGCCAACGTCTATACGCCGCTCTACCAAGTCACAGGCAGTGCGGTCGTGGCGGAATTGGTAGACGCGCAGCGTTGAGGTCGCTGTGGGGTAACACCCGTGGAAGTTCGAGTCTTCTCGACCGCACCAAATCTTTTCGTATCCTGTGAAGTGCGGATCAGCTTATGCGAAGCTGACTTTGCCGTTCTTGTCTGTTCACTTGCATTGCAAATCCGTGGCCCGTAACTAAGCCATGTGTCGGGAAGCGCGCCATGCCTCTGCAATGATGCGATTTTTCCCTTCGTCCTGAATTTGCGGGCCATGGTTGCGGGTAGGTGCGATGAGACTTGTCATATCAACGATGAAAGACGAGGGGCCGTTCATCCTTGAATGGATCGCGTATTACCTTTCGATCGGGTTTACGCATTTCATCGTTAACTCGAATGACTGCTCCGACAGCACTGACGCGATTTTGAAAAGATGCGAGGAACTGGGTTTTCTGGCGCATATCGATAACCCCGGTCCCTGGAAGCATGGGCCGCAGGCGTCGGCCTATGCGAACGCTATGGAACATCCCTGGTACGCTGAAGCCGAGTGGATTCTGGTTTGTGATGTCGACGAATTTCTCGATATCCGTGTTGGGGACGGTACGCTGGACGATCTGTTTCGCACCTTTCCACATGCAGATGGCTTTGCCGCGATATGGCAGATGTTCGGACACAATGGGATTGTCGAGTTTGAAGACAAGTTTGTGATCGAACAATTCACATCTGCAGCAGAGTTGGGGGTGGTGACGCCGCAGAATGTGCGTGCCTTCAAATCGCTTGTCAGAAACAACGGGTCTTATCGGGCAATCAACACACACCGTCCGCGTGGCCCAATCGCCGGTAAGGCCGAAAGCTTTGCATGGATTGATGGTGACGGAGATCCCTTGCCACCTGCAATGCGGCGAAATGGTTGGTCCCATTCCACTACTGGCGCGGCCTTTGGGCAGCAGTTTTTCAGGATGAACCACTATGCCGTCCGATCCATCGAGAGTTATCTGATGAAGCGGCTGCGGGGGGATGTAAACACAACCGCGTTTCATCCCAAGATGGAGGCAACGGGACAAGCCTATTGGCACATGCATTGCTTCAACAAAGTTGAAGAATTATCGATCCTTTCCAAATTGGACCGCCTTGGAAAATCGTATGATGAACTACGTGCGGATCGTGTTCTGGGAGACTTGCACGAAAAAGCTGTTGCTTATCACAAGCGCCGTATCTCGGAGATACGTGAAACAGAGGCCGCACAGGGATTCATAACTCGGTACAAGAATTTTGCCGGGGGGCGATATATAAAGGCGCTGGATCTGGGCGTGATGGAAGAAGGCGATCTTTCCTTTGTTGCGGAGACCTACAAAGACCCCGAAGTTTCTTTCGCGCAAGTTGCGAAATGGACGCGTTTGGGCAAGATGTCCAAATCTGAAAACTCAAGACCCAATAACTACCCCTGGTTTACCCGGCTGGATTCCCTGGGAACGGCCATGGAGTACGAAGAAGCGGCGGCGCAGCATGCATTAATCACTGATGCAAAACAGGTGGACTTGCCGTTCGATCCGAAGGACTCATCTTTCCTGCCGCCAGTGTCTCCGGAGGTTGAAAGAACGAAAGAGCAGCGACAGCGGTTCTTGAGGTCAATCAGCGGCAAGAAGAACTGGGTTTTGATCGGGCATGTCGAGACCGAAATCGTAGAAGAAATACTTGCATTGGATGCAGTTGCGCAATTGACGATCATCGGGCCATGGGGGCTGTCGTGGGATACGTTCGCCTGCAAGGATACAACGCAAGATCCTAAACTTCAGGCCCTGGATCGCACCTTCTATGCATTGCTGGAGTACTTCCGTGAACCGATCGTCGCTGGGCGTCTGAGGGTCTACCGGGCGCTGCCGCCTTTGATGCTGAAGCTGTTTGAAGATCAAAGCGTTGGTGTCGTGATCATACGCGGGGTTCGGGCCGAGCGTGTCATGTTGCAGCTGTTGAACCGGATCGACAGGGTTCTGGCTCCGGGCGGAAGCATCGCCTTTACATCCTACAGGCGGGGCAAAGGGTCTTATTCCGGCATGTCTTCGGCTATCAACCGTTTTCTTGCGAGTAAAGCGAGTGACTATCGGGTTACAAGCCTCGAGCCTCCGTGGCTTGGTATCGACAAGTTGCCACCACTTTCCAAAAACGACACATAGCTTCTGGTTCTTGAAGCAACGACATGTTAGCCATTGCCCAATAAACAAAACGGGTTTCGCGAGAAATCAATACCCGTCTGCAAGTGAGGTCGAGATGTCAAACGAACCCAGAGTGATCGGTGCTGTTCCCGGCAGCCAGAATAAACCGAACGCAGACAAGGCAACCAAACGCAAGAATACAAAAGACGCGATCCGACGTACGTTCCTGACGCGCCTTCCCAAGGGTGGGGTGGCTGTTGAGATCGGTGTCTGGCAGGGCGAGTTTTCTCCGACAATCCTGAAGTTGCTTGAACCCAGTCAGTTGTTTCTGATCGACCCCTGGAAACATATTGGCGAGGAATCGCATACAACGGCGTTTGTCGGCAGGACCGAAGACGAAAAGATGGAAGCCATCTTCCAGAAGGTCGTCACGTCTTTCGAAAAAGAGATCGAGGAGGGCAAGGTTGGCATTATTCGCGATTTCTCGGTGCCAGCATTAAAGCTTTTTGACGATGAGAGCATTTCATTTGCCTATGTCGATGGGGATCATTCTTACGAAGGTGTTACTGCGGACCTAGAGGCGTTGTTTCCCAAGATCAAATCGGGTGGGATCATGGCGTTTGATGATTACCACCGCCGGGGGTGGTGGGGCGACGGAGTGATCCGGGCCGTCAACGAGTTTCTGGGCAAACACCCCCGTGAATTGCGTATCCGGGCAATTGCTGGTGCGCAGATCGCTATTGAAAAAATCACCCCGCAAGATGACAGCAAGAAACAGGGCGACTAAGCGTCTGGGGTGAATGGCAGTGATGAACAAGCCTGAAAAAATCCTCATCTCTGCGATGAAAAATGAGGGCCCGTACATTCTGGAATGGGTGGCTCATCATAAAGTTTTGGGTTTCGACAGGATCATTGTTTACACCAACGATTGCACGGACGGTACGAACAGAATTTTGCGCCGTCTTGAGGCCCTGGGTCATGTTGAGTTTCACAGGAACCGCGTTGGAACGGGCGGGATTCACAGATCAGCTCTGAGGCAGGCCCGCCGTTTGCCCGTCGTGAAAGAAGCCAAATGGGTCTATGTCTGCGATGCGGATGAGTTTCTGAATATTCATGTCGGAAACCATAAGGTGGACGACCTGATCGAGGCCACACCGGGCGTGGATGTCATTTCCATTCCATGGAAGATATTCTCGAACAGCGGTCGCCATGTGTTGCGCGACGCGCCAGTGACGCAGCAGTTTTTCGATGGTGAGTTGAAGTATGAGCAGGGCGGGGCGGGGCGCCGGTTCGTCAAATCGCTTTTCCGGCAGGGTGAAGTCTATCTCCGCTATGGTATGCACAACCCGCATCCCAAGTCCGAGTTTCAGGCAGGTGTATTCCGGTCTGTTCCCGGGGGGCACGCGAAAGAACCCGCACCCTTTGGGAACCATGTTGCACCGCCTTTTGGATTTGAGATTGCACAGATCAATCATTACGCGGTCCGCTCCACACAAGCCTATTTAGCCAAGCGCAGCCGTGGGCGGGCCAACCACTCCTCGCAGACGCTGGGAACGGAATACTGGGACCGCTGGAACAGGGGTGGCGCGACGGATGAGACAATCCTCAGGTACAAGGAGGACGTTGACGCGGTGATGGCAGAATTTCAGTCCGATGAACGGCTTGCACGGCTGCACCGAAAAGCATTCCTGTGGCACAAGGCGTTGATCGAGGACCTTCTCAAACAGCCAGAATACAACGCGCTTTACCAGACGCTTGTTAATAAGCCGGCTGTAGAATTTGTTGCAAAAGACCGCGGATTGCACGCGCGCCTTTCGGCGGACACTCAACCGTCCTCTAGCGAAAATCTGCCCGAGTCCTGAAAGACTTGCCTTCGGAGAAACAGCATATGGCTGCGGAAAGCACTCTTCCTACAATCGGAATGCTCTGGTTGGAAGGTCCTCTCAGTTTTCTGGAACAGATGTGCCTTTTGTCCTTTGTTGCGAACGGACACAGGGTCGTGCTGTTCCACTATGGCGAGATCGAAAACGTACCCGAAGGTATCGAACTGGTTTCGGCGAACGAGATTCACGAACCGCAGCAGTTCATCATGAACAACCAGTTCAAAACACCGGTCCCGCAGTCTGACATATTCAGGCTGCAACTGATGCAAAAAACCGATTTCCTCTGGTGCGACACAGATGTCGTTGCTTTGAAGCCTATCCCGAAAGCGGATCACGTGTTTGGTTTCTTCAATCGCACCACGATTTGCAACGCGATCATGCGGTTGCCATCCGATAGCCCTGCTTTGAAGGCATATACGGAATACAGCCTTGATCCATTCCCGATCCGCCCGTGGGTAGAAGGTGAGGAACGCGAAAAGCTGGAACGCCTGAAAAAGGCTGGTGAGTTGCCTCATGCCTCGGATCAGGCGCACAGTGTTTATGGACCAGAGGTCATGACATGGTTTTTACAGCATCATGGCGAGATAGGGCATGCCAGTCCACCTCCGGTCTTTTACCCTTTGCCGTTTCGGCAAACGGGTCAGGCGAACGACATTCATGCACGGGAATTTCGCGATAAGTACCTCAAGGATGAAACGCTAGCCGTCCATCTATGGGGGCGGCGGATGCGTTGGTGGATTGCAAAGGGTGTAAAACGTTATTCATTTCTGGACCGCAGGCTGCGCAGCTTGGGGATCAGACCCACCGACGCACCACTGCCACGTGGCGGCAGAAGGGCGCCGAAGCCTGTTAGTTTCCCCGATGTGCTTCCTGACTTAACGACGACGAAAGAAGAGATCAGTGCAGCGACTGGCGGATTGATGTCCGTTGCTTTGTTATCCGAACGCGAAGAGTACCTCAAATTCGCGCAGCTCGAGTTGGATAAAATCCAAAATCTTGGTCTTTACAGAGCACAGGATCAGTCGCGCGACGGCTTTCTGCGTGGTTGGGACCACTTTGCCAACGACCCGGCGCGTCTGAATGCGCTGATGCTATCTATCTTTAAGTTTTCTGAAGCGCACCGCCGTTTGCCAGACTTGAGTGCGCCGAAGACGCTTACAGAAAAACTCCTGGTCATGAAGATGTTTGGCGAGATGCCTGAAGTGTCGCCGGCAGACAGATTGACGGCGGAGAACTATATCCCGGAACCAGCCAGGAACCTTGTTACACCGGTGAAGCGCTATTGGGTCTCATCTTCGCCTGAGTTGCCGGAAGACCTCGACCTCGAGCCGGGCAGCTATTGGCTCAAATGCAATAACGGGCAGGGGCAAAACCATAGGGTCACCTGGCCCATGAACACAGAAGACCGCAACCTGGCCCAGGAAAAGCTTGCCAATTGGAACAATAAACCCATTCCCCACGGGTTTTGGGTGGCAGAATGGTGGTATTCCACGATTGAAACGCGCTATTTCCTTGAAGAGGATCTGGCGGCTGAAGGTCAGGACAACATCGATTGGAAATTCTGGGTTGTCGCCGGAAAGGTCCAGATTGTTCAGGTCGACCGGGACCGCTCTCGGGGACATGTGCAGATGATCCACGACCGGGATTTCAACTTCATCCCGAAAGAGCTGTATTTCCAGACAAGCGATGACACCGAGCCCAAGCCAAAGGTGTTTGACGATATGGTCGCAATCGCCGAAGCCGTCGGGCAACGTGTCGAATTTGCGCGGGTGGACCTCTATGTAATTGGCGACAAGATTTATCTGGGCGAAATCACGCTCTGCCCGTTTGGCGGAAAACGTAAGATGCGTACGCCCGAACTGGATGTGCAGATGGGTGAGGCCTGGGTCGGTACCCGTCTGTTCCCGAACTGATCCGGTTACTCGACGGCGATTTCCTGACGCAGCTTTCCTGTCGTCTTGTCAAAGATCAGGACGCGGTTGTCGTCGGTCACGACCGCATACCAGTTGGACCCGATGGTCAGGGCCTGTGCCCGCGCACCATCGGGTAAGTCGATCTGATCCGGCAAGGTGGGTGTGCGGTCCGATAGGCGGATGACAATCAGGGCGAATGTCACTAGAACCCCGCCAATCATCACCGCGGTCAGCAGCATGACCATCCGCCGCAGCAATCGCAGCTGCGGGGTTTCCTGCGGTTCTTGGGGTTCGGAAGGGACAGTCATGGGCACCCGCCAGATTGAGTTTCAGATCGCGGCCGATCCGCCGCCTCGCCTTGATAAGGCGCTTTCGCGGGATGTGCCAGACGGTGAAAACCTGTCGCGCACGCGGCTGGCGCGCCTGATCGAGGATGGCGCAGTTCGGATCGACGGAACCCGGATGCAGGACCCAAAGGCCAAAGTGTCCGAAGGGGCGCAGGTCGTCATAACTGTGGCCGAGGCTGAAGACAGCCACATCGGCGCAGAAGACATCCCGCTTGAAGTTGTTTTCGAAGACGCAGACGTGATCGTCGTCAACAAGCCAGCAGGCATGGTGGTGCACCCCGCGCCGGGCTCGCCCGGGGGTACGCTGGTCAACGCTTTGCTACACCATTGCGGTGAGGCTTTGTCAGGTGTTGGGGGGGTGAAACGCCCCGGTATCGTTCACCGGATCGACAAGGAAACCAGCGGTCTTCTGGTGGTCGCCAAATCAGACGCCGCACATCACGGGCTGGCCGAACAATTCGCAGCACATAGTGTCGAACGCTATTACCGCGCTGTGTGTTACGGGGTTCCGGATGCAAGTGATCCCCGTCTGCGAGGCGTCAAAGGGGTGAGCTTTGAGCCGGGAAACATCATGCGTGTGACCACCCAGCTTGCGCGGCACAAGACCGACCGCCAAAGGCAGGCGGTGTTGTTTCATGGCGGGCGTCACGCGGTGACACGCACGCGGGTAGTTGAAACATTTGGCACGCCTGCTGGTCTTGCTCTGATCGAATGCTGGCTCGAGACCGGGCGAACGCACCAGATCCGTGTTCATATGACCCATGCCGGGCATGGGCTTGTCGGGGATCCGATCTATGGTGGCAAGCGGAAACTGGCCACCAGGGCGTTTACGCCCGCCGCTGCCGAATGCGTGTACGACTTTCCCCGGCAGGCGCTTCACGCCGCCGTATTGGGGTTCGAGCACCCGGTGACGGGCGAACACCTGCGGTTTGAGGCCGAACTGCCGCAAGACATGGAGAACCTGATTGCCGCGCTTCGCGCGCCGCTGACACAATAAGCAAAGTCCTGTGAGTAAGAGTTTCTTATCTTTCCTTCATGAAAGATTAATTTCAGACTGTTAGCAGCACCTCTTGAACAGGATGGGTTCTTTACCCATATCCTATGTTAAAGACTTAAACATTTGTCGGAGGGACATCATAATGGCAAATTACGCAAATCTCCCCGCGCCGACGCCCGAGGGCGGCCTGAACCGCTATATGCAGGAGATTCGCAAGTTTCCCCTGCTTGAGCCGGAAGAAGAATATATGCTGGCCAAGCGCTGGGTCGAAGAGCAGGACACAGAAGCCGCGCATAAGATGGTGACATCGCACCTGCGGCTGGCGGCCAAGATTGCCATGGGATATCGCGGCTACGGTTTGCCGCAAGCCGAAGTGATTTCCGAAGCCAATGTGGGCCTGATGCAGGCGGTCAAACGTTTTGACCCTGAAAAAGGCTTCCGTCTGGCCACATATGCCATGTGGTGGATTCGCGCCTCGATTCAGGAATATATCCTGCGGTCGTGGTCGCTGGTTAAACTGGGCACAACCTCGGCGCAGAAAAAGCTGTTCTTTAACCTGCGCAAAGCCAAAGCGCGCATCGGCGCCCTGGAAGAGGGCGACTTGCGTCCGGAAAATGTCGCGCAAATCGCCAATGATCTGGGTGTGACCGAAGAGGAAGTGATCAGCATGAACCGCCGCATGTCCGGCGGGGACGCGTCTCTGAACGCCACGGTCGGGTCCGAAGGCGAAGGCACGATGCAATGGCAGGATTGGCTTGAGGATGAAGATGCCGACCAGGCCGGAGATTATGAGGCGCGCGATGAGCTGGAAGCGCGTCGCGAGTTGCTGGCTGCGGCGCTTGACGTGTTGAACGACCGTGAAAAGGATATCCTGACTCAGCGCAGGTTGCTGGATCAGCCGGTGACGCTGGAGGACCTCAGCGCCCAATATAATGTCAGCCGCGAGCGGATCCGACAGATCGAAGTTCGCGCGTTCGAGAAACTGCAAAGGAAAATGCGGGATCTTGCGCGTGAAAAAGGGATGCTGGGTGTCAGCTGACCACGATACCAGCCTGCTGCAATAGCTGCGGGCTGGTTTTTTGCATTTGTGCGAAGAAACCTCCTCTACGCGCACATGCCCGGCGCATCCTGACGACTCATTACCAGTTGATCGTCTGAGGCCGCTATCCTGACTGTGAAGCCAAAAGAATGGCCGCAGGGTCAAAGCTATGGTAGGGCAAAGACGCGTTTCATTTCGATGACGGTGTGACAGGTCGATCCTGCGGACCTCGCAGGGGAACGAACCCTTTGGGGTTCGAACATCTATGGAGAGCGTTATGCAAAAACCGGTTCAGTTTGGCGTGTTGGGAGCCGCGAAATTCGCGCGTGAATACATGGCACCGGCGATACATGCCTCCAACGGGGCGCGATTGGCTGCGCTGGCGACGTCGGATGCGGTAAAGGCTGAACCTTTTTTGTCTTTCTGTCCCGACCTGAACATGTTCGACAGCTATGATGCGCTGTTGGCAGACCCCGGTATCGACGCGGTCTACATTCCACTGCCGAACCACCTTCATGTGGAATGGAGCCTGAAAGCGCTGGATGCCGGCAAACATGTGCTCTGCGAAAAGCCAATGACAATGAAGGCGGATGAGTTTGACGCATTGATCCAAAAGCGCGACGAAAGCGGCCTGCTTGCTGCCGAGGCGTATATGATCGTGCACCACCCCCAATGGCAATTGGCACGCAAACTGATTGCGGATGGCGCAATCGGAAATCTGGTGCATGTAACCGGGGCGTTCAGCTTCGACAATCGGGCAGATACCCAGAATATTCGAAACCGTGCTGAAACGGGCGGCGGCGGATTGCGTGACATCGGTGTTTACGTGATCGGCGGCGCCCGGTTTGCTACGGGGCAGGAACCTGTGGCGATACAGTCAGCCATCCGTTGGCAGGATGAAATCGACATCTTCACCGAAATTCGCGCGCAGTTCCCCGGTTTTACCTACTCAAGCTACGTGTCCATTCGGATGCATCCCCATCAGGAAATGGTGTTTCACGGGGACAATGGCCTGATCCGCCTGACAACACCGTTTAATGCGCGTGTGTTTGGTGAAGCCCGGGTCGAGTTGCATCGCCCGGGGCTTGAGGTACTGGTTACCCGATTCCCCGGAGCGGACCATTACAAGCTTCAGGTCGAGGCCTTCTGCCGCTCGGTCAGGGAAGGGGTAGAGTATCCCTGTCCGCTGGAGTTTTCTCGGGGGACGCAAGAGGTGATTGATCGTGTGTTCGCGGGTGCAGTTTCGCTGTAACTTGCCCTTTGCGCGCGGGCTCGGCTATCCTTTTGCGTACGTTTAGCAGGAGATGACCCATGGCCGGAGGCTGGGCGCGCGACGGCGCAGTAAACGAACAGATCGAAGCGTCGATTTCGGATGAGTTGGCGCGGATGCAGGCGCAAAAGCGGCCTGTTGGTGAAAGCCTGACCCATTGCGCCGAATGCGAAGAGACGATCCCTGAAAAACGCCGCGTTGCTTTGCCGGGCGTGAAGCTGTGCCTTGAGTGCCAGCAGGAACGCGATGGCGCGTTCAAAGCGCGCGGCGGCGTCAATCGGCGGGGGTCGAAGGACAGTCAGCTGAAGTGAGTTCGGGTTTGGCTTCTAAGAGCCCTGACTTATAAGCTACGCAAACTGTTCGATCACCAGAATATTGTAAGCTTTGCCATATGCTCTCGAAACATTCCCAGGGCATCAATTGGTAAGATTGCACCATCTTCGAGCAAAATCTTGGTTCGGATTAGTTCAGGGCCAAACTCTCGTTCATGGTAAAAGAACACGATTTCGATTTCTCGCTGACTTGCAATGTCTTGCTCAGAGGCAAATCCTGACAAAGAACCTCCACGCATACGTGCTGGACGTGTTTTCAGGCATTGACCGGCGCCGCTTACTACCAATTCCGCGCAATAAATCTTGCGTTCTGAAAGATACCTTTCGGTCAAACTTCCATAGTGTTCAGACGTGTAAGGCTTGATGGTTTCCAAGAGAGCTGTGACCGGAGAAGCGCACTCTAAGCAGGTGTACTTGATAAATGCCTCATTGAACTCGGCTGACCAGATTTCCTCTCTTTCCATGTTGGCGATAAGGTATGACCCTTCAAGGCGACCAAACCGAGTGCCTTCTGCACAGCTTGATTGTGCAAATAGAATTGAGGCGACAACTATAAATTGAGTAAGAAGTTTCAATGGCCATCCCGCATTCAAGGCTACGTTTCTTCACTGAGATATAGCTTTTTCATAAAGCCTGATCCAAAATTGCCGGGCATGGCAGGTTTTTTCCGCAAGGCAGATGTCGCCGCCCTCTGTCGAGGGCGTCTCAGCCCTCCATCGCCTCCAACTCGTCGATAAAGCCTGAGATCATCGACAGGCCCTTGTCCCAGAACTTGGGGTCGCTGGCGTCCAGACCGAACGGGGCCAGCAGTTCCTTGTGGTGCATCGAACCACCAGCGCGCAGCATGTCGAAATACTTGTCCTCAAACCCATCCGCGCCGCTTTCGTAAACAGAATAAAGCGCATTCACGAGGCCGTCGCCGAAGGCATAGGCATAGACGTAAAAGGGCGAGTGAACGAAGTGTGGGATGTATGCCCAGAAGGTCTCGTACCCGTCCATGAATTCAAATGCGGGGCCAAGGCTTTCGGCCTGTACACTCATCCAAAGGGCGTTGATGTCATCCGGGGTCAGCTCGCCCTCACGTCGGGCAGCGTGCAGCTTGCATTCAAAGTCGTAGAAGGCGATCTGTCGGACCACCGTGTTGATCATATCTTCGACCTTGCCAGCCAGCAGAACCTTGCGCTGTTCCGGGGTTTCCGCCTGTTCCAGCATCTTGCGGAAGGTCAGCATCTCACCAAAGACCGAGGCAGTTTCCGCCAGCGTCAGCGGGGTGGATGACAACATCTCGCCCTGGCCTGCGGCCAGCACCTGATGGACGCCGTGTCCCAGTTCATGAGCAAGCGTCATCACATCGCGCGGTTTGCCCAGATAGTTGAGCATCACATAGGGGTGGACATCCGTAACTGTCGGATGGGCGAAGGCCCCCGGCGCTTTGCCCGGTTTCACCGCCGCGTCGATCCATCCTTTTGAGAAGAAAGGCGCCGCGATTTCGCCCATGCGGGGATCAAAGGCATCATACGCGTTCATCACCGTCTTTTGGGCCTCTTCCCAATTCACGATACGCGTGTCTTCCATGGGCAGGGGCGCGTTGCGGTCCCAGACCTGCATGACGTCCAGTCCAAGCCACTTGCGCTTCAGCTCATAATAGCGATGGCTCAGCTTGGGGTAGGCGGCCACGACCGCCTCGCGCAGGGCCTCGACCACTTCGGGTTCGACGTCGTTCGACAGGTGACGCCCGGTCTGAGCGGTCGGCATCTTGCGCCAGCGATCAACGATTTCTTTCTCTTTGGCCTGCGTGTTGTGAACGCGGGCGAAGGTTTTGATGTTGTCCTGAAAAACCGATGCCAGTTCACGCGCCGCGGCCTCACGTTTCGCGCGGTCCTGTTCCGTCAGCAGATTCAGGGTGCCTTCGATGTTCAGTTCTTCACCGTCGACATGAAATGCCAGTCCGGCAATCGTTTCGTCGAACAGACGTTCCCACGCGTCGCCGACAACCCCCAGATCATGAAGGAACTTTTCCAGCTCATCAGACAGTTGGTAGGGCTTCATTGCACGGATGCGACGGAACACAGGTTCGTAGCGGGCGAGATCCGTGTTGGCCGCAAAATGCGCTTTCAGAACATCGTCTTCGATCCGGTTGATCTCGAGCGTGAAGAACACAAGCGGAGTGGTGAAGATCGTGATCTTTTCCTGCATATCCGACAGGAATTTGGCGCGCTCTGCGTCTGTGGTCAGTTGGTAATAGCGCAGACCTGCAAAGGACATGACACGCCCGGCGATGGCGTTGATCTTTTCGTTGCGATGCACACAGGTCAGCAGGTCTGCGGCCTCCAGATCGGCCAGCTTGCCTTCGTAATCGGCAGCAAATGCGGCACATTCGCCTTCCAGCCAATCCAGATCGCGCGCTAATTCGGGTGCGTTTTCCGAGGTGTAGAGATCGCTCAGATCCCATTCCGGAAGATTGCCCAGATTGCCGGAGCCACCGATTGCGTTCGCGTCACGGACAGGGAAAGGAAGGTCGCGCATGGATCACCTTTAGTAGACTGCTTTTGCAAACATCTAGGGCTGGCGCGCCCGGATCACAAGCGGCCAATCCCAAAGGTGAAAGGGTTTACGAGGAAACCAGCTCGGGTGCGCCATTGGCCTGATTGGCCAGAAAATGCGCCGCAATCTTGTCCAGCACCGGCCCCCGAACCTCGGGTGCTTCCATTAGTACCTCGTGTTCACCATCCGGAATTTCGATCAGCGTTCCGTTGGGCCAATTGGCCATGCGCGCACGAATTGCCTTGCGGTCAACGATTTGCTCATGGCTGCCCAGAAATGTCAGGCAGGGTGTCTGAGGGGCGGTCTGCTCCATTAACCAAGCACATTCATCCAGCGACTCGCGCAGCCACAGATTTGAAGGGGCACCAAGCGCGAGTTCTGGGTGTGCATTCAACTGATCCTGCATCATCCGGTACATGTCCGGGTCGCGGGTCAGCATGTTTCCCTCGAAAGGTTGCGACAGGACATAGCTTTTGAGTGTTGTGGTGGGGGGCGTTCGTTCGCCCAGGCCAAGCGCTGTGCCCCAATAGGCCGTAACGCGGCTTAGGGGTTTCATGACCGGAGTGAAGAAGATTCCCCACATTGGGCCCGTGAACGCGCAAGCGGCAAAACATCCTTTCTCGATGACGGCACGCAACCCGATTGCACCGCCCATCGAATGCCCGACCACGTACCATGGTTTTGGCAGATCCAGCGCGCTTGCAAGTTTCAGAGTGACCTGAACGTCCTGCTGGTAATCGGTGAACTGATCGACATGTCCGACCCGAGCATCGTCCAGCAATCGATCTGCAAGACCCTGACCGCGCCAGTCGACGGCCAGCATGGCGAACCCACGCTCTACGAATTCGCTGGCAGTAGTGCCGTATTTCTCAATGTATTCCGTGCGTCCAGGAAACATCATGACAGTGCCATGTACCTTTCCGTCCGGAAGCCAGTGAGCAACGCGAATGCGTTTTTGATCCGACGTTATCAACCAGTGGGCCTTTCCACCGGCGGGGCCGCCGGCCACGTCTTCAAACAAAGGGGCCGGCGAGAACTCCATCAGGCCAGTACCGATGCAAGTTTCATGGCAACACCCATGTCGCCATCAATGCTCAGCTTGCCGGACATGAATGCACCTGTCGGGTTCAATTCACCGCTGAGGATTTGTTCGAACGTGTCGGCATCAGCGCTTAGGGTGACATCAGCGTCATCGTCGCTGACCCGCGCGCCGTTGGAATCCAGGACAATGGCACCCAGATCGGCGATATCAAACTTGGCCGAGGCATCAAACGCGCCGCCTTCCAGTTTTTCATTCAGCGCGGCAGCTGCCTTTTCAAGTATCTCGCTCATGTTTTTCCTCATATTGTTAGTGCGCCGTGAATGGACATCCCCGGTCGCAACGCTACACTGATTATTGTTATGAGCATTGCAATCCACAATCTCAAAGGTATCGTCGCGGCACTTTTTGTCCTAGTCACGATTTCCTCCACTTGCCTCGCGCAACAGGCGGATTCGCGGAACGAGGGTGAATTGCTGCAACAACTTGCCCAATCGACGCCAGATCAGGCCATCGCTTTGGATCGGCAGTTGCAAGCCCTGTGGGCGCAGTCCGGTTCAGCATCGGCTGATCTGCTGCTAGAGCGTGGCCGTGAAGCGCTGGATGACGGCGACGTAGGTGCGGCATTGGAACACCTGACCGCCCTGACGGATCATGCGCCCGAATTCGCTGAAGGCTGGCATCTGCGCGCTTCGGCCTTTTTCGGAATCGAACGGTTTGGCATGGCCGCTGCCGATCTGGAGCATGCCCTGACCCTGAACCCCAACAATTACGAGGCAATCTATGGTCTGGGCCTGATCTTTGAGATTATCGGACAACCTGACAAAGCCTACGACGCCTATTCACGGGCATTGGCTATACATCCCCACCACGAAGAAGTAACCAATGCGGTGAATCGACTGAAGCCGCAGATCGACGGCGCAGCGCTGTAAGGTCCGGGCAGGGGGCAAAGGTGAGCGGGTCATCCCGAATAGTGGCCGTTCTGGGCCCTACGAACACAGGTAAAACCCATTACGCAATCGAACGGATGCTGGGATACCGCACAGGTATCATCGGTCTGCCGCTGCGTCTGCTTGCGCGCGAGGTCTACGATAAGATCGTCGCCATCCGCGGGCCGTCGATTGTTGCGCTTGTCACCGGTGAAGAGCGGATCGTGCCCCCCCGGACCCAGTATTGGGTCTGCACTGTCGAGGCGATGCCCGAAGGTGTGGGTGCGGATTTCGTGGCGATTGATGAAATCCAGCTGTGTGCCGACCCCGAGCGCGGCCATGTCTTTACAGATCGCCTGCTTCGGTCGCGCGGAACAAACGAGACACTTTTTCTTGGCTCTGACACCATGCGTGGCCCGATTGCCGCGCTGGTGCCCGAGGCGCAGTTTGTCCGGCGCGAACGGATGTCGCAGCTGGTCTATTCCGGTTCGAAGAAACTCAGCCGGATGCCGCCCCGCAGCGCTATTGTCGGATTTTCGGTCGAAAATGTGTATGCCATCGCGGAGCTTCTGCGCCGCCTGAAAGGTGGCGCGGCGGTGGTCATGGGTGCCCTCAGCCCGCGGACGCGGAATGCTCAGGTGGAGCTTTATCAAAATGGTGAGGTTGATTACCTGGTCGCCACAGATGCTATCGGCATGGGCCTGAACCTGGATGTTAACCACGTTGCCTTTTCATCCCTGACCAAATTCGACGGGCGGCGGATGCGTCCGCTGGCCCCAAATGAGCTGGCCCAGATCGCCGGTCGGGCCGGGCGCGGGATGTCGGACGGCACCTTTGGCGTGACCGGAGAGGCACCGCCGCTGGACGAAGGTGTCGCGCAGGCGATCATGGACAGCCGGTTCACGCCGATGAAAAAGCTGAACTGGCGGAATGCCGCTCTCCGGTTTGGTTCGATTGACGCACTGATCAACTCGCTTGAAGTCAGTCCAAATGACGAACACCTGATCAAAGCCCGCCCTGCTGATGACCTGAATGTGTTGAAATCGCTGTCACAACAGGCCGAGATTGTCGCCCGCGCAAGTGACGGTCCATCCATTCGATTGCTGTGGGATGTGTGCAGAATCCCTGATTTTCGCGGCATCAGCCATGCAGAGCACGCAAGCCTGTTGGAAGTGATCTATGGCCACCTGCACGAACGCGGCAGTATTCCCGATGATTTCATGGCCCGGCAGATACGGCGGATTGACCAAACCCATGGGGATATCGATGCGTTATCCAAAAGGTTGGCATATATTCGCACCTGGACATATGTTGCGCAACGAAACAGTTGGGTGCGTGACGAATCACATTGGCGTGACGAAACGCGCACTGTAGAAGACAGACTGTCTGACGCACTTCATGAGCGTCTGACTCAAAGATTTGTGGACCGGCGTACATCGGTTTTGTTGCGGCGGCTCAAACAGAAGGAGGCCCTTTTGGCCGAAGTAAATGACAAGGGTGAAGTGACCGTCGAAGGAGAATTCGTCGGTCGTCTGGAAGGGTTCCGGTTTAGTCCGGACAAAAGCGCGCAAGGAACCGAGGCGAAAGCGCTCAAATCGGCATCCCTGCAAGCACTCGCGCCGCAATTCCATCTGCGTGCCGATCGCTTCTACAATGCGCCCGATACCGAAATTGATTTCACCGATCAGGGCGGCCTGATGTGGGGCGAGTATGCCGTTGGCAAACTGGTTGCCGGGTCCGAACCTCTCAAGCCTGTGGTCGAGGTTTTTGTGGACGAGGCCGCCGGTCCGGATGTCGAACAGAAGGTGCGGCGCCGGTTGCAGCATTTCATCGACCGCAAGATCGCTGCGCTGTTCGAGCCGCTGCTGAATCTGTCGCGCGACGAGGAGCTCAACGGGCTGGCGAAAGGGTTTGCCTTCCGCATGGTCGAGGCGCTGGGCGTACTGCCGCGCGCCGGCGTCGCGCAAGAGGTCAAGGATCTGGATCAGGACGCACGTGGCGCATTACGCAAGCATGGTATCCGGTTTGGCCAGTTCACCATCTTCATGCCGCTCTTGCTGAAGCCCGCACCGACGCGTCTGCGTCTGGTGCTGTGGGCGCTGTATGGCGGTTTGCAGGAATTCCCCGAAGCACCGCCTCCGGGGTTGGTGACTGTGCCGGTCGCCAAGGATGCACCGCAGGGTTACGACACCATGTGCGGCTACCGCGATGCGGGCGACCGATCGATCCGTATCGACATGCTGGAACGTCTGGCCGATATGCTTCGTGCGGAAGACAGCCGTGGCGGGTTCGAAGCCAAGCCGGATATGCTGTCGATCACTGGTATGACGCTTGAACAGTTTGCTGACCTGATGCAAGGGCTGGGTTACAAAGCCGAACGCGGCGAGCGTGGCAAGGTCAAACCGGAACCGGTTGAGCAGCCTGTGACAGAGGCGGCTGAACAAGCCGTTATCGACGAGACGCCAGCACCTGACGCGGCATCAGAAGAGGTCGCCGCGCCCGCAGAGGAGGCAGCCGAGGCCACCGAAAGCACCGAGACGGCAGCCGAGGCTGTCGCAGAAGGTCAGGTCGCGGAACCTGCGTCGGATGAACCCGAGGTCGAAGTGTTTTACACCTTCACCTGGGGTCGTCAGCGTCAGCCGAACCGTGGTCCGCGCCGCGAGCCGGGGCAGGGCAAGGGGAAACCGCGGGGCAAACCGCAGGAGGGCCGTGGCAAACCGCACGGCAAGAAGGGCGGAAAGCCGCAAGGGGCCAAGACCTTCTCGTCACGGCCACCGAAAAAAGAAAAGGCCATTGATCCCGACAACCCGTTCGCCGCAGCGCTTATGGGTCTGAAGGACGGTAATTGACGCAAGATGGCCGAGGCCAAACTGCGGATCGATAAATGGTTGTGGCAGGCGCGGTTCTTCAAGACCCGCAGCCTTGCCGCCAAACAGGTCAGTGGCGGCCATGTCCGGCTGAATGGAAACCGGGTGCTGAAACCGGCGCAGGCCGTGGCCCCCGGTGACGTTCTGACCTTCTCGCAGGGTCGCATCGTCCGCGTCATACGTGTGGAAAAACTGGGGGAACGCCGCGGTCCGGCGCCCGAGGCGCAAACTCTGTACTTTGATATGACCGAAAAGCAGGAAGCGCCTCTTGTAAATCCAGGTTTCGAGGGAAAAGGTCGGCCAACCAAGAAAGATCGACGCGCTATTGATCTTTCTCGCCCGGAAGATCACTGATCCTGTCTTGAAGAGCGGGCCAGACTGAATTAGCTAGTCGCTCAAACCGCAAACAGGAATCCGACCATGACCTATGTAGTCACCGAAAACTGTATCGCCTGCAAATACACCGACTGTGTCGAAGTGTGTCCGGTGGACTGTTTCTACGAAGGTGAAAACACGCTGGTCATTCATCCTGACGAATGCATTGACTGCGGAGTGTGCGAGCCCGAGTGCCCCGCCGATGCAATCCGCCCCGATACCGAGCCGGGTATGGAGGAGTGGGTCGAGTTCAATCGCAAGTATTCCGAACAATGGCCGGTGATCGTCACCAAGAAAGACCCGCTGCCCGACGCAGAGGAGCGTGACGGTGAAGAGGGTAAAATGGAGAAGTATTTCTCGGAAGCGCCCGGAGAAGGCGGCTGAGTGATTCGTTCCACACGGCCTGTTTTGACATAAAGATCACGGCACAACCTGTTGAACGCAGGTTAAATATGAAAAATTCCCGTAAGGTAAACTTTCGGGCGTCGTAATTTTGTGATATACTCCACCCCACATGATGACCGAGATTGGGATGCGCTCCGTAAGTATGCTCACTTTGGAGTATTGAATTTGTGACAATATCGCCGCCTGACGGGGCTGAGACAGTCCCCGCATGTGGTGTTTTTGTTGTCCGTGTCCCGTCCGCAAGCAAGGAAAAAACTGAATGACAAAGTCGAAAAAGCTCGAGTTCCGCCCGAACGACTATGTTGTCTACCCCGCCCATGGCGTGGGTCAGATTATTTCGATCGAGGAACAGGATGTCGCGGGATTCACGCTTGAGCTGTTCGTCATCTCATTTGAGAAAGACAAGATGACGTTGCGCGTGCCGACTAACAAGGCGACCGAATCCGGTCTGCGGTCGCTCAGCTCGCCCGATGTGATCAGCCAGGCGATGAAAACGCTGAAGGGCAAAGCCAAGGTTAAGCGCGCCATGTGGTCCCGTCGCGCGCAGGAATATGAACAGAAGATCAACTCGGGCGATCTGATCTCGATCGCCGAAGTTGTCCGTGACCTGCACCGCACCGATGATCAACGCGAGCAGAGCTATTCCGAGCGTCAGCTGTACGAAGCCGCTTTGGAACGTCTGACCCGTGAGGTCGCGGCTGTTTCAGGCGCTGGCGAGGTGTCTGCCGCCAAGCAGGTGGACGAAGTTCTGACCTCACGCGCTGCCTGATCGAAGGTACTTTGACAAAACGGGCCGCTCCGAATTTGGGGCGGCCTTTTTCGTGGCTTGGTGATTTGTTCATATGGCGCTAATTTCACTGTGTATGCAGCGGATTACCGGACAGACATGAAGCAGACTGTGAAATACCTGTATATCGGACACGACCCTGTTTCGGTTTGGTTTAGGTATGCGCTGATCCTGTTCGATGTTGCGACAATCATTTTCTTTGTCGCGACGGCCCACATCCCGCATGGGCCAGGTTTGACCGTTGCAAGCCAACTGGTCGGCGTGCTGATTTTTCTGGATTTCTCTGCGCGGCTCTGGATTTCAAAAGACCGCTGGAAGCTGTTGCGCCAGATTTACACGGTGGCGGATATCGTAGTCGTCCTCTCTCTGGTGCTTGATCCGTTTTTGACAGGCAACCTGGCTTTCCTGCGGATATTACGCGCCCTGCGTCTGATCCATTCATATCACCTGCTCTGGGATTTGCGGCGCGACAGCCGTTTTTTCCGCACGCACGAAGACGCTGTTATCGCAGCGATCAACCTGCTGGTCTTTGTCTTTGCCACCTCGACGGCCGTTTTGGTGTTTTTTATACCAGAAGACGCGCAAACGCCCTACGTAGATGCGCTGTATTTTACCATGGCGACGCTCACGACGACCGGGTTTGGCGACATCACTTTGGTCACACCGGGTGGCAAGCTGTTTTCTGTCTTCATTATGGTCGTTGGCGTGGCACTGTTCGTCCGGCTGGCGCAAGCAATTTTCGCGCCACAGAAGGTCCGTCACAAATGCCCCAGCTGCGGGCTGTACCGGCACGACCCAGACGCCGTGCATTGCAAACATTGCGGCGATACGTTGCGAATTGAAACAGGGGGGTCGCCTTAGGTCTGGGCGCTGAGTGTAAGCAGAAACGTGATTTCCGCCAATTGCTGCGACGCTCCCAGAATATCTCCGGTTTGACCGCCGATCTTGGTTTTTGCGACGAGCCCCAAAACGGCAACGACCAAAGTCGCGAAGACTATCGCGTTAAGCGCCAGACTTCCGCACAAGCTGAAAGCGACCAAAATCGCGATGCCCACAGCGATACAGGCTGTTCCTGCGCCGGGGGTACCAACCGAATGGCTCAGGCCCGACGTTCTGGCGTTTGGAAGAAGTACCATCAGTGCTGGCATCAATGCGCGGGAAAATACACAAGCCGCAACCACCATCCAGATCGGACCAGTGACAAGTATGGTAGAAATCGCGGATACTCGTAAAAGCTGCGACATCACCAAAGCGAGCACGCCGTAAGTTCCAATCTGGCTGTCCTTCATGATCTCCAGCCGCCGTTCAGCGGTGAAACCGCCCCAAAGCCCGTCGAACGTATCGGCCAGACCATCTTCGTGCATTGCCCCGGTCATCAGGATCAGCGCTGAAACCAGTAATGAAGCCGCCACAAACGGGGGCAGTTGAAGCCCCATCGCCAGCCAACCGGTCAGGCATGCCAACCCGCCAACGACCAGCCCAACCAGTGGAAACGCCCATACCGATTGTGCCTGCCGGGCAAAAACGGCTTTGGGCAAACGGGGCAGGGGCAGGCGGGTCAACAGCACCAGGGCCAGCGGAACATCCCACAGGGAAAACGGTTTGGTGTCGTTTTTATGCACGCCCGTGCCTTTCGGGGTCTTGTTGGTTTCGATCCTTCGGTTAAACACGCAGGACCACTCTGATGCAATGAGGCTTTCATGCTGCCTGAACTGAATGATTTGAACACGTTCCGTGCTGTCCTGGCGGGAGCTCCGGGCCCAGATGCCGCAGCGGTGCAGGGCGCGGCCGAGCGAAATGGACAATTGACCAAACCCCCCGGCGCGCTTGGTCGGCTTGAGGATCTTGCAGTCTGGTATGCAGGATGGCGGGGGGACGCCCGTCCACAGATCAGTGCGCCTCAGGTTATCGTGTTTGCCGGAAATCACGGTGTTACCGCGCAGGGTGTTTCGGCCTTTCCACCGGAAGTGACCGTGCAGATGGTGATGAATTTCGAACATGGCGGGGCGGCGATAAATCAGTTGGCCAGGGCCGCAGGCGCGAAGATGGATGTACACGCGCTGGATCTGGACAAGCCGACCGCGGATTTCACCCAAGCCCCAGCCATGACAGAGGATGAATTGCTAGCCGCGTTGCGCACTGGCTGGCAGGCCGTTGATCCGCAATCTGATCTTTTGGTGGTCGGCGAAATGGGTATTGGCAACACCACCCCGGCTGCGGCTATTGCCTGTGCTCTGTTTGGTGGCGACGCGTCCGATTGGACAGGTCGCGGAACTGGTGTGGATGACGCAGGTCTGGTCAACAAAACCCGTGTCGTGGCCGAGGGTGTCGCCAAACACGCGTCAGATGATGGTCTGGACATCCTGCGCTGTCTGGGTGGACGCGAGATAGTCGCAATGGCGGGTGCAATTGCTGCTGCGCGGGTGTTGCGCATCCCGGTGATCCTGGACGGGTTCATTTGTTCGGCCGCCGCCGCCTGTTTGTGGAAGCTGTCCGATGGCGCGCTGGATCATGCTGTGGCAGGTCACCAAAGCGCCGAAGCGGCCCATGGCGCCGTGCTGGCGAAATTGGGTAAAGAGCCGTTGCTGAGCCTTGGCCTGCGGTTGGGCGAAGGGTCCGGCGGGGCATTGGCGATCAACATTCTGAAAAGTGCCGTTGCCTGTCATTCCGGCATGGCAACCTTTGCCGAAGCTGGGGTATCTGACAGCTAAACCCGTACCTGGCCCGGGCAAAGGCTTGGGTCAGGCCGATTTTTTCGCGTGCTCTTCGGCCAGTTCCAGCAGCGCGGTTTCCAGATCCTTTTCCAGCGCCTGCGAACGCTCAATGTATTTTTTGTTTTCGGCGGTTGGCAGTCCGGGAACCCAAAGCTCGGCCAGATCACGCAATGACTTCCGGTCGTGGTGGTAAAACGTCTGCTCGGCCTGGGCTGCTTCGTACTCACTCAGCCCGATATTCTCCAGAACATAGCGACCTGCACGCAGCGAGCTGTCGAACATTTCCCGCACGATGTCATTGGCACCCGCCTGATACAACTCGTACACATGGGTCCGGTCGCGGGCGCGGGCGATGATGTGCAGGTCAGGGCGCTGCCGTCTGGCATAGCTGACCAGTCGCGTGACTTGCTTGTGATCATCCATAACGGCGACAAGAACGGATGCTTTGTCCAATCCCGCCGCGCGCAACAGTTCCGGCCGAGTGGGATCACCCAGAAAGCCTTTGACACCAAATCGGCGCATCAGCTGAATGGTTTCAATATTGTGGTCCAAAACGACTGTCTTGAAACCGCTGGCCCGTACCAGCCGGTTGACGATCTGACCAAAGCGACCAATGCCGGCGATGATGACCGGGCCCTTTTCGTCGATCACGTCCGGTTCGGGGGTGGTCGCTGAATCGCCAATCTTCTTTGACAAGGCGTCGTAGACAATGAAAAGAAGAGGTGTGATCAACATCGTCAGAGCAACGATCATCAGCAGCTTTTGCGACAGGTTGGGCGGAATAACATTCTGTTTCGTCGAAAATGCCAGCAGGACAAATCCGAACTCACCAGCCTGCGCTAACCCAAGGGTGAACAACCAGTGATCACGCCCCCGCAGTTTGAAAGCCTTGCCCACTAGATAAAGGATGATCCCCTTGGCAAGTATCACAAGCAGCGCCAGTCCAATCAGGTCCAGCGGGTCGTTGAAGAAATAACCAAAGTCTATTCCGGCCCCGACCGTGATGAAAAACAGCCCCAGAAACAACCCTTTGAACGGTTCAAGGTCACTTTCCATTTCATGTCTAAATTCAGAACTGGCCAAAACAACACCTGCCAGGAACGCGCCCAAGGCAGGTGACAGGCCGACCAGTGTCATCAGAAACGAAATCCCCACGACGATCATCAGTGCTAGTGCGGTGTACATCTCGCGCAGACGGGTTGCGTGGATGAAGCGAAACAACGGTCTTGTCAGGTAGACACCGGCCAGAATGACAAACACCACCGCGCCGATTGTGACCAGGGTAACGGCCCAGCCCGGCAACCCCTCGACCAGTGACAGGCTGTGATCGCCCGCGCCATGTGAACCTCCGGCCCCCCTGTCTATCGATCCATCGGCTTGGAAGCGCGGCATGGCGGGCAGGGCCAGCAGTGGCAACAAAGCCAGAATTGGGATCACCGCAATGTCCTGCGTCAACAGAACCGAAAATGTCGCACGGCCGCCATTTGTCTGCATCAGGCCTTTTTCTGACAAGGTTTGAAGAACGATCGCGGTCGATGAAAGCGAAAGGGTCAACCCCACCGCCAGGGCGACCGACCATGGATGGTTGGCGTACATGGCCACGGCAGCAATCGCGATTGTTGACAGCAACACCTGCAATCCGCCCAGACCCAATAGCTTGTCGCGCATGTCCCATAGGGCGCGTGGCTCCAGTTCCAGGCCAATGAGAAACAGCATCATCACCACGCCAAATTCGGCCACATGCTGAAGATTTTCGGTTTCCGCTCCGACAAGTCCCAGTACGGGTCCGATAATGATCCCGGCGGCAAGATAGCCCAGCACAGATCCCAACCCCAGTCTGGCAGACAGAGGAACGGCAATGACAGCCGCTGCCAGATAGATCGAAGCCTGGTATAGAAAGTCGTCCATGTGTATCCTCGGAACCTTTTCAGGTGGGAAGGGGGGCGTCGCGTTTAAGTTGATCCATTACGATCTGGCTCTGTACTCGTGCAACGGCAGGATGCGGCAGGATCACCTGATGTAGCAAGCTGTTGAGCGCGGACAGGTCGTCACAGTAGATGTGCAGCAGATAGTCGGCCTCGCCTGTCATCGTCCAAGCGCTGGTAATCTCGGGGCGGGTGTCGACCATGCGTGCAAAGCTTGCGGATTGCTCGGGGCCATGGGTGCCCAGATGCACCTGAACAAACCCCTGCACCTGCAGGCCCAGTTTCAGCGGGTCCAGCCGGGCAGCGTATCCGGTGATGTACCCTTCGACTTCAAGCCGCTGTCGGCGGCGTCCCGCTTGACTGGACGACAAGTTCAGCATTTCACCCAGTTGATGCGCCGTCAGATGTGCATCTTTTTGCAGCGCGGAAAGCAGTCGCTTGTCGGTTGCATCCAGCATGTGCGGAAAAATCCTGATTTTATTAATTTATATGCGCGTTTTGCGCGTCATCTTGCAGTTTATACGAAAACAATGCGCAGAAACAGCGCCAGAAAAGTCGTATTTTTGAATCAGCAAAGAAATTCCTGTTTTCGTAGGAGACGCGCCATGGGTCCTTTCCCGCACAATGCCCCGAAATCCGTGATCAGCGAAGAAAACCCTGCCGGTACAGATGGGTTTGAATTCGTCGAATTCGCCCATCCAGAACCGCAGGAGCTGCGTGATCTGTTCGCAAAGATGGGGTTTGATCTGGTGGCCCGCCACAAGGAAAAACCTGCTGTCGAGCTTTGGCAACAAGGGGATGTCACATACATCCTGAATGCTGACCCGGACAGTTTCGCGGCTAAGTTCGTGGCCGAACATGGGCCCTGCGCGCCATCGATGGGCTGGCGGGTGGTGGACGCGCAAAAAGCGTATGAGCATGCCCTGTCAAAAGGTGCGGAACCTTACGACCACGATGACAGAACAATGAATGTGCCTGCGATCAAGGGTATTGGCGGGTCGCTGATTTATTTCATTGATCAGTACTACGACACATCGCCCTATAATCAGGAATTCAATTGGATCAAGGAATCAAAACCTCGGGGCGAGGGGTTCTTCTATCTCGATCACCTGACGCACAACGTCTACAAGGGCAACATGGACAAGTGGTTCAAGTTCTATGGCGACCTGTTCAACTTCCGTGAAATCCGTTTCTTTGACATTCAGGGGAAGTTTACCGGCCTTTACAGCCGAGCGCTGACGTCTCCCTGCGGCCGTATCCGTATTCCGATCAACGAGGACCGCGGCGAGACCGGGCAGATCGTGTCTTACCTGAAGAAATACAAAGGCGAAGGCATTCAGCATATCGCTGTTGGCAGCGACGACATCTACGCTTCGACCGATGCTATTGCTGAAAACGGGCTGAAGTTCATGCCGGGTCCAAACGAAGCTTATTACGAGAAGTCCAGGACCCGCGTGGTCGGCCATGAAGAGCCGCTGGACCGGATGATGAAACACGGCATCCTGATCGACGGCGAAGGCGTCGTTGACGGAGGCGAGACGCGCATTTTGTTGCAGATATTCTCGAAAACGGTGATTGGCCCGATCTTCTTCGAGTTCATTCAACGCAAGGGTGACGATGGTTTCGGTGAAGGGAACTTCCAGGCGCTGTTTGAATCCATCGAGCGCGAACAGATCGAAAGCGGCGAGATTTCGGCTGCTTGATCAAAGTAAACCAACATGTCGGAGGCGGTTCTGCTGCCTCCGACGCACCTGTTTACAGTTAATGGGTCAAGGCCTTGAGTGCCGATATCAGCCACGCGGCATCGCCAGCGTCACGTTTTGACCCTTCTTCTGATAACGCAGCTCGCTGTCGCTGATGGCAATGACCTTGCCGCCGTCAATACTGTCCCCAACTTTCAGTTTCTTGTAACGTCCACTGGGAAGCCGGACCAAGGCGCGCCGGTTGGCGGGTGTGCCGTAAACACCGATCAGATTCAGGCGACGCAAATTGATCGCGTTATCGAGCGTGGCCTGCCGGGCAACAGACGCAGTTGTGGGAATCTTGGGGGCGACAGATTTCGCCTGAAACGATCCGGATTCGTCAGAGCTCTGGTCCAGCGCGGCCGTTGATCCAAGATTGGAGTTACCAGAAGCGGGTGCCTTTGCAGTGTCCAGACCCGCCGGGCGCACCCTGGGGCGCGGGACACGGACAACGGCCAACGCGGTTGGCGTCTCGTCGATTTCTGTGCGCGCTTGCAGACTGTCCGGGCGTGCTTTTGGGCGCTTGGCCGAAAGCTCTGCCAGCGACCGCCCCCCCAACTGCCCGCGTTCGAAACTCTCGACCAGATCTGAAGGGCGAGGTTTGGGTCGTAGACCGGCCAGCCTTTCGTCGACCTCGTCAAGTACGGGTTCATCTTCGAAACGCACTGGCGTTGCTGGCGGAACCTTTGACGGTCGGCCTTGATAAACGACAATCCCATCCGGGTTCAGCGTTCCTTCCGGTGTAGGTGCCACAAGCCCGCGATCATCCAGATTGAACCGCGCTCCTGCTATGCCATGTTGCACGTCCCGAACGAAGGGTTCGTCGGTATCGAAACTGGAAGCCGGGGGCAGGGCAACCGCATCGCTGGACAGGTCGGATTTGTCGATCGATGTCAGATACAAATCGTCCGGTTCCGGGGCTTCTGGCACGTCCAAAGCGGCCGGAGGCGTTACATTCACACCGGAGGCAGCGCTGATATCCTCATCTGCCTCGGGGTCCTGAGCGATGGGGTCTACCGGGGTAGGGGCCACCTTGAGCGCCTCAAGGATTGCCGCGTCGGTAGGGGTGAGCTCTGGTTGTTCTACGGCTTCGGCCTCGGCTTCGGCAGGTTCTGGCGTGGGGGGCACATCCCTGTCCAGTGGAGCCTCAGGCGGCAAGTTTTCAGGGGGGGTGATTGCCGCAACTTCGGGCACTATCAGTGGCAGGGCGTCGATATCCGGCTCGGAAACACCTATCTCGGTAGAAGTTGGACTCAGTGCGGTCTGATCTGTTTCTCCACCGCTGTCCAAGGCCAGCCAAACGCCGAAAGCGCCGCCAAGAAGAACCGCCGCGGCAAATGCCGGGATCGCAATGCGCGGTGCCTGCGCTTTCGTATTCGCAAACTTATTGTCAGGTGTTTCGGGGGTCAGAAACACGTTTGGTGCGGCTGTGCCTGCAATGGGATGCGCTGGTTTCCCGGCGGATTTTGCCGGTTCGGGCTGGTCTGTGTTTTTTGCCGACAGCGGTGGCTCTGCTGGTCGGGTTTCCGATGCGCCCGAACGCTCTGCGAACAATGCTTCTCGGGGGAATGCGTCTGCGTCTTCTTCGGCGCAAAATAAAACCGGCACGAAACCATGGTCCGAGGCAAAGGCCCGAGCCTCGCTCAGCGTTTCTTGCGCAACAGCCGCAACATAGGTGGTGCCGCCTTCGGTTTGATAGTCGTAGCTAAGTTCGGACAAAACGTAAGGCGTTGCGTCAGCAAGTGCGCTCTCAATGCGTTCCACTGTGTCTTGGGGGGGTAAGCCATCGGTTGCAACCTGAAGGTATCGAACCTGTTCGGAAGGCAAAACAAGCTTGCAGCTCAGGTCGTTTTCCAACGCAAAAGCGTTTTCCCGCAAAACCTGCATCTGACCAGACAGGTCCGGCGAATCCAAGGGAATCGAGCCGATAACGAACCATTCGTCATCCGAGTGATGATGCAATGATATTCCGGTCGCAGAAAAAGACAGCGCAAAGGCAGGTTTCATAATCCGCAGGAACCATAATTATCAACGTCAATGCAAACACCTTGGCGTTCGCAGACCGACATTAAAGCAGGAACTTGCCGAGGGAAAGAAAAAGGCAAACTCTCCTCTTGTATGGCAATGCATCGCCGACCCATCTTTAACCCAAGCAAATCGGAGTGATAACATTGAAGACATTCGCTTTTCTGGCCGCGATGATGGCCGCAACGACCGCTGGACTTGCCCATGCGGAAGAACGTCGCATCACAGTTGACGCAACTGGAACCATAGTGGTTGCCCCCGATATGGCGACGATCACATTGGGTGTGACAAATGAAAACGCCGAGGCTTCGGCGGCGATGCAGGCCACCTCGGACTCAGTTGCGAAGATGCTTGCGCGCCTGACCGGGATGGGGATTGAAGACCGCGATATCCAGACCCGCGATCTGTCGCTTTCCCCTGTTTGGTCCGGGCGGCACGGGCAGAATGGAGAAACACCGGAAATCTCGGGATTCGCTGCCTCGAACCGCGTGTTTGTGCGTGTGCGTGATCTGTCCAAACTAGGAAGTATCATGGATGCGGTCATTCAGGATGGCGCCAACGATTTCGGGGGCTTGAGCTTTGGGGTGCAGGATACCAAACCAATCGAGGCCCAAGCGCGCGCGCAAGCTGTGGGCGAAGCTATGGCCAAGGCCGAGCAGCTGGCACAGGCGGCGGGTGTAACCCTTGGCGCGGTGCAAACGATTTCGGAACAAACGGGGGGCGTGCGCCCGATGCCCGAGATGCGCATGATGAGCATGGCTGACGCAGGGGGTGTACCTGTGGCAGGTGGTGAGGTTTCGGTGTCTGTCAGCGTCTCGATGGTGTTCGAGATTTCCAAATGAATTCAACCCTTCGCGCGGGCCAACAGCGGTTTTCGTTGTTGGCCCGAAGCGTCGAAATTATCGGGTGACAACCAGGCCTCGAAAGCATCACGGATGCGTGGCCATTCGGTATCTATGATTGAATACCAGGCCGTGTCGCGGTTGCGCCCTTTGTAGTGGGTTGCTTGGCGAAACACGCCTTCGAAGGTGAACCCAAGCCGCTCTGCCGCACTGCGCGACGGACCATTCAGCGCGTCGCATTTCCACTCGTATCGCCGGTAACCCAGTTCATCGAACACGCGCCGCATCATCAGATACATGGCTTCGGTTGATTGCGGCTTGCGCTGAAGCAGGGGTGAAAAGTGGATATGCCCGACCTCAATCGCTCCGGCGGCGGGAGCTATCCTGAGGTAAGAAGCCATGCCCAACGGTACCTCATCACCGTCCAGAACGGTATGGAACATCGGGTCCGCGTCCACGCAGTTGGCGCGCGCCCAGTCTTCGAACTCAGGTTCGCTGTCAAACGGGCCGTAGGGCAGGTAGGTCCAGTTGTGGCCATCCGTGTCCTTGGCAAACGCCCGGAACAGTCCGGGCGCGTGCCTGTTCACATCAAGGGGCACGACAGAACAATACCGGCCCACCATCGGCGTATAGGGTGGTGTCGGGCGTGGAAAGTTACCCGAAACCGGTAAACCGATGGGCTGGCCAAGGTTGTTTGTATCGTGCTGGGTCATGGTCAGGCGGTTGCTTTGGCCAGAGCCTGATCAAGGTCGGCAATCAGATCGTTCACGTCCTCGATCCCGATGGATACGCGCACCACGCCCGGACCTGCGCCCGCGGCTTCCTGCTGTTCCGGGGTCAACTGACGATGTGTGGTCGAAGCCGAATGAATGATCAGCGAACGCGCGTCGCCCAGATTGGCTACGTGGCTGAAAATCTCCAGCGCATTGACCAGTTTGATACAGGCGTCATAGCCACCTTTCACGGCGAATGTGAACAGGGCGCCGGCACCGCGTGGATACTGAGCTTTGACCCGATCCTGATAGGGCGATGACAGCAATCCAGCATAGGTGACGTAGTCCACCCGGTCATCCGCTTCCAGCCAGGCCGCGATTTTTTGCGCGTTTTCAACATGACGCTCCATCCGCAGCGACAGGGTTTCGATCCCCATCAGCGTGTAGTGGGCCGCCTGCGGGTTCATGGTCATGCCCAGATCGCGCAGACCGATGGCGATGCCGTGGAAGGTAAAGGCCAAAGGTCCGAACGTTTCGTGGAACTTCAGTCCATGATAGGCTGGTTCGGGTTGGCTGAGCGAGGGGAACTTGTCATTTGCCGACCAGTCGAACTTGCCCGAATCCACGATGCAACCGCCAGTGACCGTACCGTTGCCGGTCAGGTACTTGGTGGTCGAATGCACGACCAGGGTCGCTCCGTGTTCGATCGGGCGGCACAGATATGGTGTTGCCGAGGTGTTGTCGACAATCAGCGGAATGCCCGCCGCATCGGCCACATCTGCCAGTGCACGGATGTCCGTCACATAGCCGCCGGGATTAGCGATGGACTCGCAGAAAATCGCACGGGTATTTTCATCGATTGCGCCCTTCACCGCGTCCAGATCATCGGTGTCGACAAACTTGGCAGACCACCCAAAGCGTTTGATTGTCTGGCTGAACTGGGTGACCGTGCCGCCGTACAGACGGGTTGAGGCGACCACGTTGCAACCCGGACCCATCAGCGGGAACAGCGCCATGATCTGCGCCGCGTGCCCGGACGAACAGCAAACGGCGCCAACACCGCCCTCAAGTGTAGCCACGCGCTCCTGAAGAACAGCCACAGTTGGGTTGGTCAGGCGCGAATAGATAAAGCCCACCTCTTGCAGGTTGAACAGGGCCGCTGCGTGGTCTGCATCGCGAAACACATAGGCCGTGGTCTGATAAATGGGTGTCTGGCGCGCTCCGGTCGCCGGGTCGGGGCGGGCGCCCGCGTGAATTTGCAACGTGTCGAAACCGTAGGTGGGACCGTCAGACATCTTGAAAATCTCCTGTTGGAATTTGTCTTGCGAAATCTGTAGGCCATTGCCCGCTTGCGCACAACGATCCTGTCAGCGCAGCCAGAGGCCCCTGCTTTTGATCGTGTTGCGGATGGCCTGTTCACGTCGTGGCAGATGATCGCGGTCAAACAGGGCGCGGACTTTTGCGCCTTTACCCTGCAGAACCATCTTTTTCAGCGGCTCATATTGCTTGAGAACCTTCTTGACCTTGTTTGGAGCGACGATGGTTTCCAAAACGTCTATCACATGATCGCTTTCACGGGCGTACAGCAAGGGAAACAGGCGATAGTGGCAACTGACGGATCCATCCAGCAAACCAGAGGGCAAAACATCACGACCACCGCCGAACGAGTGAATGACAAGGGGCAGGGCGGCCTGATCCAGCCAGGGGTCAAGGCTTTGGCCTGTCAACTCCGGAATGTTTTCGTCGCGGATTGTTCTGGCGTAGTCCAGAAAACGCTCACCAAATTTCCGGGGACATTTGTAGAAGAAATAGCCTGCATTGAAATACAGGTACCGCCGCCAGTGGTCATGGGGTTGATCGGTGTCCAGCGAGCTTTCGAAATCCAACCCGAACCGGGCGTAAAGTGCGCGCCAGATACCGTCAAAACCGGGACCATACAGCGTTGGTTTGGGCCATGTCCCTTCAACTTTCAGTGACGCGCTGGGGCGGTCGAAGTCAAATGGGACGGATGTGATCTCGCCAGTGATCAGCGTGTCGGTGTCAAAGAACACAAAGGGCTCATCTTCCGGCAGGGCCATCAGCGCTTCGATCTTGTTGCCGTAGGGATAGCTTTCACCGAATACATGCGAGTCGAAGGGCAGAATTTCAGCATCCAGTTGTTTCAGGGCTTTCAGAACATCTTCGTCCTGAATGCGGGGATCCTGTTTCCAGCGTGGCCCCGGATTGGGTGTGACGACAAACAGTTTGCCCCCGAATTTCGGTGAAGAATGGCGCAGTGAAGCCGCAAACAACAGGGCCTCGTATTGCAGACGGTTGTTTTGACCGACGACCGCGACGTTGAATTTCTGTGACGTTGCCTGCATCTATGCCCGTTTCCCGACAGGTGTTTGACCATGCACCTTGAAGTTCGGATTACAGCAAGCGGCCCAAGGCGTCAAAAGCGGATAATTTGAAATTTCATCACGCGATCCCATTTCTTTCAGGGGTCGCTTCAGAAAGGGATACACATGCGGATCAATGCGGATTTTACCAAACGGGTCGCAGTACACTTTGACGAAAGTGAATGGGTCGCTTCTCCCGCAGCAGGGGTCGAGCGCAAAATGCTGGACCGGATTGGTGATGAGGTGGCCCGTGCAACAACCATTGTCCGCTTTGCGCCCGGCAGCACCTTTTCCGCCCATACCCATGACGGCGGCGAGGAATATCTGGTGCTGGACGGTGTATTTCAGGACGAGACCGGAGATTTTCCCGTCGGCAGCTATGTTCGCAACCCTCCAACTTCCTCGCACACTCCGTCCGCTGCCGAGGGCGCGACCATTCTGGTCAAGTTGCACCAGTTTGACCCGCAGGACCGGACCGAGGTTCGCCGCTCGATAAATGGCTATTCTGACGTACAGCTGTTCAAAGATGATCATGAGGACGTTTTTGTGCGGACATGGGCTGCTGGGGGCGTGGTCGAACTGGACGCGCGCGACGGCATGGAAGTGTTTGTCATAAGGGGCAGTTTCTCTGAATCGGGGGAAGAATTTTCGAAATGGGACTGGTTGCGCCTGCCTCCCGGAACGCACTCGCGGGCTGTTGCAGGGCCTGATGGGGCCCGAGTCTGGATCAAGTCCTGCCACCTTGGTGAAATGGTCTGAATGCTTTTCGGCCCTGAAATCAGCTAAAATGCCAATAAATCCGGGTTTAACGGCCCGGATTTTCGATTTTTTGACCATTTGGCAAATTTTACCAATTGATAAAAAATTTATTTGTGGCAAGCTGAGGTCATAACAAACATATCTTCAGGGAGTAGAGTGATGGCACAGGGCCAGATGGCACCCGGCATCGTCGCGGGGCGGCTTTCAAGCGATGAGCTGACCTCGAATTTCACCGATCTGCATCCGCCATTGGCCCCGCATGAGGCCGCAGTTGCAGCAGACCGTTGTTATTTCTGCTATGACGCACCTTGCGTGACAGCGTGTCCGACAGACATCGATATTCCGCTATTCATCCGGCAGATTCAGGCCGGACAGCCCCAGGCTGCCGGGCGAACGATCTTTCAGCAAAACATTCTGGGCGGAATGTGCGCCCGTGTCTGTCCGACGGAAACACTGTGCGAGGAGGCCTGTGTTCGTGAGGCGGCCGAGGGCAAACCGGTCGAGATCGGACGGCTACAGCGCTTTGCGACAGATGATCTTATGTCCTCGGGCGCGCATCCGTTTGAACGTGCGGCATCGACCGGGAAAACGGTTGCTGTCGTGGGGGCAGGGCCTGCCGGTCTGGCCTGCGCCCATCGTCTTGCCATGCTGGGCCATGACGTGGTGATCCACGAAGGCAAGCCCAAACCGGGCGGTCTGAACGAATATGGGATTGCCGCCTATAAATCGACCAACAATTTTGCGCAGGCCGAGGTCGACTGGCTGCTGAAAATCGGTGGTATCACGATTGAAACCGGGTCGGTTCTGGGTGAAGGCATCTCACTGGATGGTCTGGTCGAAAACTACGACGCGGTGTTCCTGTCCATCGGGCTTGCCGGGATCAATGCCTTGCGCGCGGATGGTGTTGACAAGGACGGCGTGCGGGATGCCGTCGATTTCATCGCGGACGTGCGGCAAGCTGATGATCTTGCAAAGCTTCCTGTCGGTCGGAACGTCGTCGTTATTGGCGGAGGCATGACTGCCGTGGACGCGGCGGTAAAGTCCAAGTTGTTAGGTGCCGAAAACGTCACCATTGCCTATCGCCGGGGCCGCGACGCCATGGGTGCCAGCCGGTACGAGCAGGATCTGGCAGCCTCGCACGGGGTTCAGATTTTGACCAACGTGCAGCCGGTGGCAGTACACGGCAATGGAGCCGCTACCGAGATTGAGCTGGAATATACCTCGAGCCAGAACGGTCAGCTTACCGGAACCGGAGAGACGGTCTGGCTGCGGGCAGATCAGGTTCTCAAAGCCATCGGTCAGACGCTGGAAGGTGCGCCGGAAGGGCTGAAGCTGGACGGCAACAAGATCGCTGTCAGCGGTGCGGGACGCACTTCCGTGGCTGGTGTCTGGGCAGGTGGAGATTGCGCGGCGGGCGGCGAAGACCTCACCGTTACGGCTGTTGCTGAAGGCCGGGATGCTGCGATGGACATCCACGCGACGCTGGTTTCGTGATAGGATGGGGTATTCGCCCCATTCCTTTCGCTGCTGAGGTATTCCCATGTCCCAGATCGAACAAGCCGTAGCGCAACACTACACCACCGGAGCACTGGCCGACCGCGTTCGCGCGGCGCTTGAGGCCAGCGGTATCGATCCGGATGCGGCCACGGTCGCAGACCTGAAAGCGGGGGACGAGTTCCACACGGGCGGCGTTCTGGCGACCAACAACCTGTTTGCGCAGTTGTCGCCGACCCATGCGACCCGTGTTCTGGATGTCGGATGCGGTATCGGCGGAACCTCTCGCTATGTCGTGGATCGCTATGATTCGACAGTAACAGGCGTCGATCTGACACCGGAATTCGTTGAAACCGCCAGGGCTCTCAGCGATATGGTCGGGCATTCCTCGAAAACCAGCTTTCATGTGGGCAGCGCTTTGGAGATGCCGGTGCCGGATGCTGGGTTCGACCTGGCCGTCATGATGCATGTCGGCATGAACATAAAGGACAAGGCCGGACTGTTCGCCGAAGTGTCGCGGGCGCTTGCCAAGGGCGGTACTTTTGCCCTGTTCGATGTGATGGCCGGAGACGTGGACGAGCCGCTGGCTTTCCCTCTGCCGTGGTCCACTGTTGCCGAGACCTCGTTCGTGGATGCGCCGGATGTTTATAAGTCTGCGGCAAGCGCCGCGGGTTTTGAACTGGTGACAGAAACGGATCGCACCGAATTCGCGATACAGTTCTTTGAGGACGTCTTTGCAAAGATTGCCGAATCCGGCCCGGCACCACTGGGCATTCATCTGATGATGGGCGAGACGGCGCCCAAAAAGTTCCAGAACTACGTCAAAAACCTCAAGGCCGGGCGCATACGCCCGACCGAAATGATATTCAAAAAATCCGGCTGAGCCGGGAAGGGAGAAGCCATGGCCGATCTGACGACTAACTTTCTGGGCATTTCCAGCCCCAACCCTTACTGGCTGGCCTCTGCGCCGCCGACGGACAAAGAATACAATGTTCGTCGCGCGTTTGAGGCCGGATGGGGCGGTGTTGTGTGGAAGACGCTGGGGTCCGAGGGACCGCCGGTCGTAAATGTGAACGGCCCGCGGTATGGCGCGATTTACGGTGCCGACCGCCGTTTGCTGGGACTGAACAATATCGAACTGATCACCGACCGCCCGCTTGAGGTGAACCTCGAGGAAATGGCGCGGGTCAAGTCCGACTATCCGGATCGCGCCCTGATCGCTTCGATCATGGTGCCCTGCGAGGAAGAAGCCTGGAAAGTCATTCTGCCGCGCGTGGCCGAAACCGGCGCGGACGGAATCGAATTGAACTTCGGTTGCCCGCACGGGATGAGTGAGCGCGGCATGGGGTCCGCCGTGGGGCAGGTGCCGGAATATATCGAGATGGTCACGCGTTGGTGCAAGCAATACTATGACCGTCCGGTCATCGTGAAGCTGACGCCGAATATCACCGACATCCGGAAACCCGCGGCGGCGGCCAGAAATGGTGGCGCGGACGCGGTGTCGCTGATTAACACGATCAATTCGATCA
Organism: Ruegeria sp. SAZD013; assembly: GCF_059612525.1. Lineage (NCBI taxonomy): Bacteria > Pseudomonadati > Pseudomonadota > Alphaproteobacteria > Rhodobacterales > Roseobacteraceae > Ruegeria > Ruegeria sp. SAZD013. The sequence goes on from NZ_JBXWQT010000020.1 coordinate 111,821, forward strand.
CCAGCGTCAATCTGGACACGTTCAGCCCGGAACCCTCGATCGATGGCAAGGGCAGCCACGGAGGGTATTGTGGCCCTGCCGTGAAACCGATCGCCCTGTCGATGGTGTCCGAAATCGCACGGGCTGAGGCGACGCATGGCATGCCGATCTCGGGCATCGGGGGTGTCACCACATGGCGTGATGCGGCCGAGTTTATTTCGCTGGGATGTGGCACGGTGCAGGTCTGTACCGCTGCGATGACCTATGGGTTCAAGATCATCGATGAATTGACAGCAGGTCTGTCGGAATGGATGGATGAAAAGGGGTATACCAGCATTGATGAGGTGATCGGACGCGCGGTGCCCAATGTCACCGATTGGCAATACCTGAACCTGAACTACATCGCCAAAGCCAAGATCGATCAGGACCAGTGCATCAAATGCGGCCGGTGCTATGCCGCCTGTGAAGATACCAGCCATCAGGCGATTTCAATGTCGGATGACCGTGTGTTTGAGGTAAAGGATGACGAATGCGTCGCCTGTAACCTCTGCGTTGATGTCTGCCCGGTCGAAGGCTGCATTTCGATGGTGCCGATGGCGGCGGGTGAAATCGATCCGCGCACCGGGAAAGAGGTTCAGCCGACCTACGCGAACTGGACCACGCACCCGAACAATCCGATGGCCAAAGCAGCGGAATGATCGAGACAGGGAATATCCCTCAGGGGCCGCAGACGCGGCCCCTGAATTCATGGTGTCAGGAGTTTTCGGTACAGCGTATCGACAAAGGGTTCTGCACCCTCAAACGGGTTTTCGTCGCCCAGAATAGCCCGCACCTGAACGTCGAAATCGGCATAATGCTGCGTCAGCGCCCAGATCGAAAACATCAGATGATAAGGGTGCAGCCGCGTGATTTTGCCCTGATCCATCCAATTGGTGAGAATGGTGACCTTTTCGTCAACCAGTTGTTTGAGATCATTGGACAAAGCATCGTGAATGCGGGGTGCTCCTTGCACAAGCTCGTTGGCAAAAAGGCGGCTTTCCCGTGGTAGCTCCTGACTCATCTGCAGTTTCCGGCGAATATAGGACAGCATTTCCTCCATCGGATCACCGGTCTCATCCAGATCGTGCAAGGGCGCCAGCCAGGTTTCCAGCAAGCCCGAAAGCAATTCGGTGTGGATCGCCTCTTTGGACGCGAAATAGTAGAGGAGATTGGGTTTGCTCAACCCCGCCTCGGCGGCAATCTGATCGACGGTTGCCCCACGAAACCCGTGTGCGGAAAACACATTCAGGGCAGCCTCGAGAATCGCGGCTCGGTTCTTCTTCTGGATACGAGTCGGTGCGCGGTCTTTCGGCATGATTTCAGTGTGTCTCTTTTTTCGTCGGATAGGCACGGATTACACTGAAATTTCAGGCTTTGCCGCGCAATTTCTTGACTGATACCGAACCCGTGATAGCGTGAGTTTGACCAGTTGGTCAAATCAAGACACCAATAGCGAGCAAAATCGCAAGCAAACAGGGAATAAGACAATGGCAGCTCCGGCGCAGAATCTCAGGATCAATGGCGACAGGTTGTGGGACAGCCTGATGGAGATGGCCAAGATCGGTCCCGGTGTTGCGGGGGGGAATAACCGGCAAACTCTGACTGACGAAGATGCCGAAGGCCGCGCCTTGTTCCAGAAGTGGTGTGAAGAGGCCGGATGCACCATGGGTCTGGACCAGATGGGCAACATGTTTGCACATCGTAAGGGCACCGATCCGGACGCTTTGCCGGTCTATGTGGGATCGCATCTCGATACGCAGCCGACCGGTGGAAAATATGACGGTGTGCTGGGCGTTCTGGGCGGGTTGGAAGTTATCCGAACGCTCAACGATCTCGGGATCAAGACAAAACACCCCATCGTGGCGACCAACTGGACCAACGAGGAAGGGACGCGATATGCGCCTGCCATGCTGTCGTCCGGTGTCTTTGCAGGAATGCACACGCAGGCTTGGGCGTATGACCGTGAAGATGCCGAGGGTAAGAAATTCGGGGATGAACTGAACCGGATCGGTTGGCGCGGCGAAGAAGAAGTCGGCGCGCGCAAGATGCGCGCTTTCTTTGAGTTGCATATCGAACAGGGCCCGATCCTTGAAGCCGAAGGCAAGGATATCGGCGTCGTTACCCACGGTCAGGGTCTGAGCTGGACACAGATCACGGTGACCGGAAAGGATGCCCATACCGGTTCGACCCCGATGCCGATGCGCAAGAATGCCGGGCTGGCGATGGCGCGCATTCTTGAGAAAGTGGACGAAATCGCCTGGTCTCATGCACCGCATGCGGTTGGTGCTGCGGGGCATATTGACGTTTTCCCGAACTCGCGAAATGTAATCCCCGGAAAAGTCGTTTTTACGGTCGATTTCCGCTCGCCCGAGCTGGAGGTGATCACCGACATGGAAAACCGCCTGCGGGTGGCGGCGGAAGATATTGTCGAAGAAATGGGCCTGCAGATCGAATTCGAGAAAGTCGGCGGTTTCGATCCGGTTAAATTCGACGACGATTGCGTGTCTGCCGTGCGCGATGCGGCTGAGAGGTTGGGCTATTCGCATACCAACATCATCTCGGGCGCGGGGCATGATGCCTGCTGGATCAATCGTGTGGCCCCGACCGCCATGGTCATGTGCCCCTGTGTCGACGGACTGAGCCATAATGAGGCTGAAGAGATCAGCAAGGATTGGGCAGCAGCCGGGGCAGATGTCCTGCTGCATGCCGTGGTCGAGACTGCCGAAATCGTGGAATAGGGGGCGCTGCCCCCGTCGCCCATTGGGCGACTCCCCCGGAATATTTTTGGCCAGATGAAGCAAGCGGCGCAGACCGCATCAGGGAGTTCAAAATGAGTACTGTTATCAAAAACGGAACCGTTGTCACCGCGGATTTGTCTTACAAGGCGGATGTATTGGTCGAAGGCGGCGTCATCACCGGGATCGGGATGGGTCTGAAAGGTGATAAAGAGCTGGATGCGACCGGCTGTTATGTGATTCCCGGTGGGATTGATCCGCATACCCATCTGGAAATGCCGTTCATGGGCACCTATTCCAGCGACGATTTCGAAAGCGGTACGCGGGCGGCCCTGGCCGGGGGCACGACGATGGTTGTTGACTTCGCGCTGCCCAATCCGGGTGAAAGCCTGCTGGATGCCCTGAAGCGCTGGGACAACAAATCAACGCGGGCGAATTGCGACTACTCGTTCCACATGGCAGTGACATGGTGGGGTGAACAGGTATTTGACGACCTCAAGACCGTGATCGAGACGCGCGGCATCAACACGTTCAAGCATTTCATGGCCTATAAAGGCGCATTGATGGTGAATGACGATGAGCTTTACGCCTCGTTCAGGCGTTTGGCCGAACTGGGCGGAATCGCAATGGTGCATGCCGAGAATGGTGACGTTGTTGCCGAGCTGAGCGCCAAGCTGCTGGCCGAGGGGAACTCTGGCCCCGAAGCGCATGCCTATTCCAGACCACCGCAGGTGGAGGGTGAGGCCACCAACCGGGCCATCATGATCGCTGATATGGCGGGCGTGCCGCTTTATGTTGTTCATACATCCTGCGAAGAGTCTCATGAGGCCATTCGCCGGGCCCGAATGCAGGGCAAGAGAGTGTGGGGCGAACCGCTGATTCAGCATCTTACCCTGGATGAAAGTGAATATTTCAATCAGGATTGGGATCACGCCGCGCGGCGGGTCATGAGCCCTCCGTTCCGCAATAAGCAGCACCAGGACAGCCTGTGGAATGGCCTGCAATCAGGATCGCTGAGTGTTGTGGCAACCGACCATTGCGCCTTTACGACCGAACAGAAACGCTTTGGAGTTGGGGATTTCACCAAGATCCCTAACGGGACCGGCGGTCTGGAGGATCGGATGCCTATGCTGTGGACGCACGGTGTGAATACCGGGCGCCTGACGCCCAACGAATTTGTAGCGGTGACTTCAACAAACATCGCCAAGATACTGAATTGCTATCCGAAAAAGGGCGCGATCCTTGTTGGAGCGGACGCAGATATCGTCGTATGGGATCCTGAGAAAACGAAAACGATCAGAGCCAGTACGCAGCAATCTTCGATCGACTACAACGTGTTTGAGGGCAAAGAGGTCAAAGGCTTGCCGCGCTTTACGCTGACCCGTGGACAGGTTGCGGTACATGATGGTGAAATCCGCACGCAGGAAGGCCATGGCGAGTTCGTAGCGCGCGAGGCAAATACGACCGTCAACAAGGCTTTGAGCGCGTGGAAAGAACTAACCGCCCCTCGGCCAGTTGAGCGGACAGGTATCCCGGCGACGGGGGTTTGATCCGTTGGGCCGCTATTTGGGCGGCCCCGGTACCACTCTTTTCAAGGCAGTAGAATGACCACTGAAAGCACGACCCAGCACGTCATCGAAGCAAGGCAGCTTGACCTCACCTTTCAAACCAATGACGGGCCTGTTCACGCGTTGAAAGACGTGAACCTGACGATCGACAAGGGTGAATTTGTTAGTTTCATTGGCCCCTCGGGCTGTGGGAAAACCACTTTCCTGCGCTGTATCGCGGCCTTGGAGTCACCGACCGGCGGGTCGCTGACTGTCAACGGAATGACAGCGGACGAAGCGCGGCGGAACAGGGCCTATGGATATGTCTTTCAGGCAGCGGGCCTTTATCCCTGGCGCACCATAGCAAAGAACATCAAGCTGCCTCTTGAGATCATGGGCTATTCCGCGTCCGAGCAGGAAGAAAGGGTGAGAAAAGTCCTGGAACTGGTTGATCTTGAAGGGTTCGGTGGGAAATTCCCATGGCAGTTATCCGGCGGGATGCAGCAGCGCGCCAGCATCGCGCGGGCCTTGGCCTTTGATGCTGATATCTTGTTGATGGATGAGCCGTTCGGCGCTTTGGATGAGATTGTACGCGACCACCTGAACGAGCAGCTTCTGGCGCTTTGGGCAAGAACCGAAAAAACCATCGGTTTCGTGACACATTCGATTCCCGAAGCCGTATATCTGAGCACAAAAATTGTCGTGATGAGCCCGCGGCCGGGGCGGATTACGGATGTGATCGACAGCCCGCTGCCAAAGGAACGACCGTTGGACATTCGTGACACCCCAGAATTCATCGAAGTGGCCCATCGTGTTCGCGACGGGTTGCGGGCGGGGCATTCTTATGACGACTGATCCGGGGGCAGAAACCATCAGACGGGCCGTAGTAGGTGACGTGCCGGCTTGTGCCCGCGTGATTTACAATTGGGCCTCGCAGACGGACTGGATGCCTGATGAAATGCCGGTGGAGGAATTGGCGGCCTTGATCCGCGATGCGTTCGACAGCCGTGAGATCTGGGTCGCGGGTGATCCGGTTGATTGCTACATGTCCGTTGATCCGGCACAGAGTAAAATCGGTGCGTTGTATTGCAGCCGGACGGGGCAGGGAATTGGCAAGTGTTTCGTTGACAAGGCGAAGGAGGGTCGGACCCACCTTTGGCTGACAACACACAAACCCAATCAGGCGGCGCAGAGGTTTTACCGCCGTGAAGGGTTCGATGTAACCGCCGAAGAACTGCCTGCACCGCCAGACACAGTGCCCGTCTTTCGTATGGAGTGGCACGCATGAAGCAGATCATCGCCGTTTTCACCGTCGTCGCCGTGATCGTTCTGTTCTGGTATGCCGCTTGCGTTCCAATGAACATCAAAGGGGTTTTGACCGAACTTGAACGTGGTGGAGCCGAGGTTCAGCCGCCCACCGCAAGCGCGCGCCGGGATCTGGGAGAGTTCGGTCTGGTTCTGGATAATTCGTTCGCGATTCCAGTAACTTGGGAGCAGGGCAAGCCCCGTTTGCCATCACCTCATCAGGTGGCGACTGAACTGTGGGATACAACTGTCCTGAAGAAAATCAACTCGAAAAGATCGCTGATCTTTCATGGGTGGGTGACACTCAGCGCTACGATTCTGGGCTTTGTCATCGGGACCGGGCTGGGAGTCTTGTTGGCCGTTGGGATCGTGCATAGCCGCGTGATGGATTTGTCGGTCATGCCATGGGCTATCGTGAGCCAGACGATCCCGATTATCGCTCTGGCACCGATGATTATCGTGGTCCTGTACTCGGTTGGGGTTCAGGGGATCATTCCCAAAGCGATCATCTCAGCGTATCTGAGCTTTTTTCCGGTTGTTGTAGGCATGGTCAAAGGGTTGCGCAGCCCTGACGCGATGCAACTTGACCTGTTGCGGACCTATAATGCCAGCCAATCCCAGGGGTTTTGGAAACTGCGCTTGCCTGCGTCGATGCCATACCTGTTCACCTCGTTGAAAATCGGTATTGCGGCATCGCTGGTCGGCGCAATCGTGGGCGAGCTGCCGACAGGCGCTGTCGCAGGATTGGGCGCTCGGTTGCTGGCAGGCAGTTACTATGGTCAAACCGTGCAGATATGGTCAGCGCTTTTTGCAGCAGCCATTCTGGCCGCGTGCCTGGTCGGTTTGCTGGGATTGATTGAACGGTCGGTTCTGAGGCGAATGGGGATGGCGCAATGATGTTGGTTGTCTTTGCTTTGCTGCTGTGGGCCTTCGGCTGGTGGTTGAACAGCCGATTGGCCAGTGGCCCGCAAGCCGACAGCCAGATGGTACGCTTCCTGGCACCGGTGATTTTTGGTCTGACCATCGTCGGAGCATGGGAGCTGGTGGTCCGCGGGCTTGAAGTACCGCTGGTCATTCTGCCTGCACCCTCCGCCATAGCGGTGCGATTTGCAGGTAGCCTTGACATTCTTTGGGCCGACTTTGTTCAGACGATCCTGAAAGGCGCGCTCAGCGGATATGTCATCGGCTGTGGATCGGCCTTCCTTATAGCGATTGCTGTTGATCGGTGGGATTTCCTGCGTTTGGGGCTATTGCCAGTCGGGAATTTCGTCGCGGCTTTGCCTATTGTGGGGACGGCACCCATTCTGGTCATGTGGTTCGGGTTTGATTGGCATTCCAAAGCGGCGGTGGTCGTTGTGATGGTGTTCTTTCCGATGCTGGTCAACACCGTGGCCGGTCTGCGCGAGGCCACAGCGATGCAGCGTGACTTGATGGAAACCTATGCTGCAAGTTATTGGCAGAGCTTTCTGAAGTTGCGGTTGCCTGCGGCGATGCCTTTCATTTTCAACGGGTTGAAGATTTCGACAACTTTGGCTTTGATTGGCGCCATCGTGGCTGAATTCTTCGGATCGCCAACACTCGGTATGGGATTTCGGATATCCACCAGCGTCGGTCAATTGTCGTTGGACATGGTCTGGGCCGAAATCGTTGTTGCCGCTATCGCAGGTACGGCCTTTTATGGCCTGGTGGCGGGAATCGAAAAAGTGGTGACGTTCTGGCACCCCTCACAACGCGGATAAGACGAAGAAAATCAACAGACCCTGAAAATCGGGGCGCAACAAGCAACTAGGAGAAATGAAGATGAACAAGCTATTCAGCGGGGCGGTTGCCGCCTTTGGTCTGGCAGCCAGTACGGCGCTGGCGGCGGATGAAGTGACACTGCAACTGAAATGGGTCACGCAAGCACAATTCGCGGGCTACTACGTTGCCAAGGACAAGGGCTTTTACGAGGAAGAAGGGCTGGACGTTACCATTCTGCCCGGCGGGCCTGACATTGCTCCGACACAGGTGATTGCGGGCGGCGGTGCTGATGTGACCGTTGAATGGATGCCTGCCGCTCTGGCCGCACGTGAAAAAGGGTTGCCGTTGGTGAACATCGCCCAGCCGTTCAAAAGCTCGGGCATGATGCTGACCTGCTGGAAAGATGCCGGTATTTCGTCGCCCGAGGACCTGAAGAACCGCACGCTGGGCGTCTGGTTCTTTGGCAATGAATTCCCGTTCATGAGCTGGATGAGCCAGTTGGGCATCAGCACTGATGGGAAAGGCGACAACGGTGTGGAAGTTCTGAAACAGGGCTTCAACGTCGATCCGCTGCTGCAACGTCAGGCGGATTGCATCAGCACCATGACCTACAATGAATACTGGCAGGTCATCGATGCCGGTGTCAGCCCGGATGAACTGGTGACTTTCAAATACGAAGACCAGGGTGTCGCGACGCTGGAAGACGGTCTTTACGTTCTGGAAGAAAATCTCAGCGATGCGGCATTCACCGACAAGATGCAGCGGTTTGTGCGCGCCTCGATGAAAGGTTGGAAATACGCCGAGGAGAACCCCGATGAAGCGGCAGATATCGTGCTGGAGAACGATGCAACGGGTGCGCAGACAGAAGAGCATCAGAAACGCATGATGGGTGAGATCGCCAAGTTGACCGCAGGTTCGAACGGCGCGCTGGACCCGGCGGATTTTGATCGCACCGTTGGTACTCTGCTGGCCGGAGGTTCTGATCCGGTGATCACCAAAACACCCGAAGGGGCCTGGACGCATCAGATCACGGACGCTGCTCTGAACTGACGCCAACGGTTCATCTGACTGATAAAAAACGCGGTCCCAATCGGGGCCGCGTTTCGTATTCGGGATGTCGGAATTGTGTCTGTGCTTGGCACCGAAATGAAGTAGTATTTCCCTGTAATCTAGCGATTTCTGTACGAAACGTAGATAACAAGGAAGAAAATGCAGGAATTTTCATCAGAATTCAGCGCTGCGATCGCCTTGATTCTCGGGGGAGATTCTGAGCTGTGGGCAATTGTGTTGTTGTCTCTGAAAGTGTCCGTGTTTGCAGTGCTGGTTTCTGCTCTGATCGGAATGCCCGTGGGGGCTGCGTTGGCCGTCGCCCGGTTCCCCGGCCGCAGGATGCTGATCGTCCTGATGAATGCACTGATGGGGTTTCCACCGGTTGTCGTGGGCCTGCTGGTCTATCTGACCCTGTCCCGTTCCGGTCCCCTTGGGGTGCTTGAGCTTTTGTACACTCCGACTGCCATGATCATTGCGCAGGTCGTTTTGGTCACCCCCATTGTCGCGGCTTTGACGCGTCAGGTTGTTGAGATGCTGGCTGAGGAATATTCCGAACAGCTGCGCTCCTTGGGTGTGTCACGGCTGGCCTCGGTGCCGGTTTTGTTGTGGGATGCGCGACTGGCACTTGTCACGGCTTTGCTTGCAGGTTTTGGACGCGCCATCGCCGAGGTGGGCGCGGTTATCATCGTTGGCGGAAACATCAATCATGTGACCCGCGTGATGACGACAACCATTGCGCTTGAAACGTCGAAGGGAAATCTGTCTCTGGCACTGGCGCTGGGGGCGATCCTGATCGGAATTGCAATTGCCGTAAACGCGATGGTCAGCGCGGTCAGTTTGCGGGCCGAACAGGAGGGGTTGCGCCATGCGTGACGTGACCTGTGACATGTCGAACTGTCTGACAGTTGAAAACTTGCAAATTCGCAGCAACGGCAAGGTTTTGCTGGATGTTCCTTCATTGGTTATGGATGGTCTGGGGCCGACGTTGCTTCTTGGCCCCAACGGTGCGGGCAAAAGCCTGGTGCTGCGGTGTTTGCATGGCCTGATCTCGCCGGATCGCGGGCGGGTGGTGCAGGATGGAAACCCTCTGGGCGCCGCGCAGAAAGCGCGCCAAGCCATGGTGTTTCAGAGACCGGTTCTGTTGCGACGGTCTGTTGCTGCAAACCTGGGCTTTGTCCTCAAACGACAGGGCATTGGGCGAACAGCAAGAAAGGCACGTATCACCGAGTTGCTGGCCGAAGGCGGGCTGGATGGTAAGGCCCGGCAATCCGCCCGATCACTGTCGGGCGGCGAGGCCCAGAGGCTGGCCATATTGCGTGCCTTGGCGCTGGAGCCCGAAACACTGTTTCTGGACGAACCGACCAGCGCCCTTGATCCCGGCGCGACACAGATGATCGAACGTATGGTTCTGCGCGCCTCTGCGCGGGGTGTACGGATCGTGATGGTGACACATGATATTGGTCAGGCCCGTCGTTTGGCCTCGGATGTGGTCATGATGCAGGGCGGTCTTGTGGTTGAACACGGTCCCGCAAAACAGGTTTTGGATACCCCGGTAAGCGAAGCATCGCGCCGCTACCTCGCGGGTGGATTGGTTACTTAAAAGATAAAACGGAGAGTATGATGTTCCGCGCAATATTTCGGGCAGCAGTGATAGCCCTTGGTCTGTCGGCAAGTGCGGCCAGGGCAGAGACTCCGTTCATTGTCGTTCAATCTACGACATCCACCCAGAACTCGGGGCTGTTGGACTATATTCTGCCGTGGTTCGAGGCCGATTCGGGCATTGACGTGCGCGTCGTGGCCGTAGGAACAGGTCAGGCAATTCGCAACGCAGTGAACGGTGACGGTGACGTCCTGCTGGTTCACGCCAAATCCGCCGAAGAGAAATTCGTCGCTGATGGATATGGCGTGGAGCGGAGGGACCTGATGTATAACGATTTTGTATTGGTGGGCCCCAAGGCAGATCCTGCCGGAGTTCGCGGTGGTGCCGAAATTTTGAACGCTCTTGCTGCGATCGCAAGCGCTGAAGCCCCGTTTGCATCGCGCGGAGATGACAGTGGAACGCATAAGGCCGAGCTGCGGCATTGGTCTGCCGCGGGGCTGGATCCAACCGGCGCATCCGGAAGTTGGTATCGAGAAACCGGGTCGGGTATGGGGGCAACGCTGAATGTGGCCAGCGGCATGAACGCGTATACTCTGACAGATCGGGCGACGTGGCTATCCTTTGGTAACAGAGGCAATCTTGAGATACTGGTCGAAGGTGATCCGCGTCTGTTCAACCAATATGGTGTGATCCTCGTAAATCCCGAAAAGCATCCCCATGTGCGCGCTGCCTCTGGACAGCGGTTCATCGATTGGTTGACCGGGCCGGACGGGCAGGAGGCGATCGCCTCTTTCCGACTGGACGGTCAGCAGGTGTTTTTCCCCAATGCGCAATAAGCTGGCCTGCGGCCAGCCCCTGCGGGGCGAGTATTTTTGAAAAGATGAAGGCGCGGGTGGAAGCTCACCCGCTGGCCCCATTGTGGTGGATCGTGCCAATACCAGACAGGTCATAGCCGCCAAATTCGCTTGCCCGCTGGGCGAATTGACCCGAGCGCAACAGGGTCAGCAGTTTCTGTATTGGCGGATCGAAGAAGGCCCGGCGCCAGATCGCGAGGTCCAGCCGCTCGGAATGAGTGGGGACAAAACCCAAGTTGTAGAGCCCGGCTAGGGCGCCAAGCCCAAAACCGGCCTCGGCCTTCCGGTCATGCAGGGCGATGGCCAGCTCTTCTTCTGTGCGTGCGCAGCCTGGTCGAATGTCCAGATCATCCCGGCTCAGACCGTGGGCATCAAGTTGGGAGTCAAACAGGCGCTGGCTTGCCGCACTGTCCTGACGTAGCATGACGGTGCGAGACTTGAGGTCGTCAAAAGAATTGATGTCGGATATGCCCGGGGCAAGAAGCAATCCACGCTCACGTCGGGCGATTTCAAACAGGATCACCGGGGCTTCGCCCAAAGTGTCAAGCAGGGATTCTTTGTTGAATCCGCCATTTTCGTGGATGTGCAGCACAGCGGCCTGCGCGCTGCGTTTGCTGAGCCTGATCAGCCCGTCAAAAGAACCGTCGTAATAGGTGGCCAGCCCCGATCCACTTTCACGTAACGCCCAGTCCAGCAAGGGATCGTGGCTGCCCGCTATGATCGGGGGCAGGGGCGGTTCGGCGACCTGAGGACCGGATCGCGACGCGTTGAGCCAGGCAATGATCTCGGCCCGCGGAAACAACAGCTTACCCATGGCGCGCACGCACGGTATTTCGCCTGACGAGGCAAGGTCATAGGCCTTCCGCTCGCCAATGCGCAGCAGATCGGCCAGTTCACGGGTGGTCAGATATTGCGGCATTCAGTCGAGGCGCACGGCGGTGCCGGATGTTGTGTCAGCGGTACTGAATCCGATTTGTTCCAGCACAAACGGGGCTGCGCCTGCAATAACGACCATCGCGGCGACGGCGGCGAGAAAGGCTTTCATGGGCTCCTCCGGTTCAGTTCCGGTCAGTTGTTGCGCGACGCAGAAAAGCGATAAGATCCTGGCGATCCTGTGCTTTGGCAATCCGCTGCATCGGCATTTTCGACCCCGGAATGTAGTGGTCTGGCCCTTCGTCGAAAAGGGCATTTATCGTTTCGTCATTCCAAATGATATCAGAGCCTTGCAATGTATCCGAGTACAAATATCCGCGAACTGTGCCGGCCGGACGTCCAAATACACCGTGCAGGGTGGGGCCTGCACGTCGTGCATTATCGGAGGACAGGCTGTGACAGATCGAACATTTGCGCGCAAACTGGCGTTCTCCGTTGTCCATCTCATCAGGATTTTTCAGGAAACTCGGTTCTGCCGAGGCCATCTGGTGTTGGCCGGACAACGCGTCCACAGGCCAGCTGTACATCGCCTCGTCAAGTCCGCCCGCATGGATGCTTTTACCGTCTGCGGAAAATGCCAAAGCCCAGACCGGACCGCGCAACGTGGCGCGAAAATCCTGTGCAATGCGCCAATCGACGGTGTCGATGACCATAATATACCCTTCGCCATCGCCTACGGCCAAGAGTCTCCGATCCGGGCTGAGTGCAAGGGCAAGGATCGGGCGGCGGTCCAGTGTGAAGTCGCGCTCTTCCCCGGTGGCAAGGTCAAGGATACGCGTAACACCGTCAACCGCACCATAGGCGATCCAGTTATCCTGTGCATTCAGGGCCAGTTCATTGATGCCGAACCCGTGCTCGACCAGACGCCTTGTTTCCTGCCTGCTGGATACATCCCATAGCCGCAAAGCGCCGTCGACGCCCGCCGAATAAAGCTGCGTGCCGTCAGGTGAGAATGCGACCGCGTTTACGCCACTGCCAGTCGGTCCAAGCCGCGCGGGTTCTGTGCCATCGACAGGCCACAGGCCGATTGTTCCATCCCAGCTGGCCGTGGCAATAAGGGTTTCTGACGTGGCAAGGCCGACAATCTTGCCCTTGTGTCGGCCAATGACTTCACCGCTGGGCCATTTGCGCAGGGTGAAATCGTCCCCAGCAGAATAGAAAGCGGAGCCGTTGAACGCGACTGCGTTCACCGCCGCTTCGTGCCCTTCGAACCAATCTGGCTTTTGCCCGGTCCAAAGACCCACAGAGTTGTCGAAACTGGCTGTTGCGATGCGACCGTCTGGCGCGGTGGCAATGCCCATAATGGGGCCGCCATGCCCTTTCAGTGTAAAGAACTCTGCCACGGCAGGCAGGGGCACCAGCGCCAGCGCCAGAACCAGCCCACGCATCTATTCAGCGGGTGAGGCGGCTGCTTTGCCAGCCTCTTTTTCCTGCACCTCTTCCAGCCAGAGCGAGTGATGCTCGCGCGCCCATTGTTCCTCGACCTCGCCGGTTCCCATGGCGTCAAATGCGCCCTCCATACCGACCGAGCCGAGATAGATATGCGCAACGATGATCGCGATGAACACATAGGCAATCATGACATGCCAGACTTGGGCGAATTGCATCTCTTCCTGCGGTGACATCTGCACCGGCAAGGTCAGACCCAGCGCCTGAGGAACGCCCGTGGCGTTTGCGACCGAGAAGGTCTTGGCGAACAGGGGCAACTCGAACGGAAACAGCAGTGATAAGCCGGACAGACTGATTGACACGCCCAGCAGGATGCAGGCCCAGAAGATGATCTTCTGCCCCGCATTGAATTTCCGGGCGGGCGGGTGGTTGCCCTTGGTGAACAGGCCCCCGCCAGCGGCCAGCCATTTCAGGTCAGTGCGGTTGGGGATGTTATGAGCAATCCAGTTCACCGTGACGATGATCAGACCCAGCATAAAGGCCCAGGCCAGATTGTTATGCAGCCACTTGCAGCCTTGTGCGATGGTGGCGAAACCTTCCTTGCCGAAGACCGGGATCAGGAAGTCGCGGCCATAGAGCGTGAGCAAACCAGTAATGCCGAGGATCAGGAACGATCCTGCAAACAGCCAATGGCCAAAACGTTCAATCCCGTTGAAACGGGTGACTGTGCGGCCCGTTTTCTCTCCATCGATGTGGATTTTCCCACGGATCAGGAAGAACAGCAAAATGATGCCCAACATCCCGGCGATGATGTAAGTGCCATATTCGCGCAGCGGTCCGGTGCGGAAATTCAGCCACCACATGCCACCATCCTGTATCAACACGCTAGCAGCGGGGCCGTTTGACGACACGGTCACATCGGCCGAACCATAGCGCAACGCACGGTACACATCGCTGTTCGATGCAACACCACGGGTGCCAAGCTGCCCCATCAGACCCTCGACATTGCTCTGGCCGGTATTGTCGGAGCGATAAGCGTTATCCACCTTCTCACCACGTTGCCGGGCGAGGATGTCTTCGAGGGTCGTCGCTCCGCCGGTTCCCGCCCTTTCAGGTATGGCGGTGCTGTCATCGGTCGTTTGGGCGGCACCCGAAAAGGTAAGCCCAAGGGTGAACAGAAAAGCGATGAGAAAGCGGAGCATCTGAACCTCGGTCAAATTCCAAGATCGGACAACCCGCGCTGAGCGGGTTGTCCATTGCTTTGTGCAGACAGCGGCTTAGCCGTCTTTCTGGTCGTAGGCAGTACCCCAGCCCCAGGCGCCCGAGCCGAAACCGCGCGCCACGACGCGTTCACGGTAAACAGCCGACACCACGTCGCCGTCACCGGCAAGCAGGGCCTTGGTGGAGCACATTTCGGCGCAGATGGGCAGTTTGCCCTCGGCGATCCGGTTGCGACCATATTTGGCGAACTCTGCGGTCGAGTGGTTTTCTTCGGGACCACCAGCGCAGAACGTGCATTTGTCCATCTTGCCGCGTGAACCGAAATTGCCCGCCTGCGGGTATTGCGGCGCGCCAAACGGGCACGCGTAAAAGCAATAACCGCAACCGATGCACAGGTCCTTGGAGTGCAGGACAACACCTTCTTCGTTCTGATAGAAGCAGTCGACCGGGCACACCGCCATGCAGGGTGCGTCCGAACAATGCATACAGGCCACCGAGATCGAGCGTTCGCCCGGGTTGCCGTCATTGATCGTCACCACCCTGCGGCGGTTGATACCCCAAGGTACCTCATGCTCGTTCTTGCACGCGGTTACGCAGGCGTTGCATTCGATGCAGCGTTCAGCGTCGCAGAGAAACTTTGCTCTAGCCATTAATCGTCCTCCTTACGCTGCCGAGATCTTGCAGAGAGTACACTTGGTCTCCTGCATCTGGGTCACTGAATCATAGCCATAGGTCTGGGCGGTGTTGGAACTTTCGCCCAGAACATAGGGGTCAGCACCGGCGGGGTATTTGTGCCGCAGATCCTCGCCCTGGAAATGGCCGCCAAAGTGGAAAGGCATGAAGGCGACACCGGCACCAACCCGATTGGTCAGCATCGCCATCACCTTGACCTTGCCGCCTTCCGGACCTTCGACCCAGACCTGTTGTCCGTCCCGAATGCCAAGGTTGTTGGCATCGCGCGGGTTGATCTCGACGAACATATCCTGCTGAAGTTCAGCAAGCCATGGGTTAGACCGGCTTTCGTCACCACCGCCTTCATATTCGACCAGACGACCAGACGTCAGGATTATCGGGTAATCCTTTGAAAAATCGTTCTTTTGGATCGAAGCATAGAGGGTGGGCAGGCGATAGGAGTGCCGATCCTCGTAGGTCGGATAGTCCGCCACCAGATCACGCCGGTTCGTATAAAGCGGCTCGCGATGCAGTGGGATCGGATCCGGGAAGGTCCAGACGACCGCGCGGGCCTTGGCGTTCCCGAAGGGCGCGCAGCCATGCTTGATCGCCACCCGCTGGATACCACCTGAAAGGTCGGTTTTCCAATTGGTCTCGGGGCCTGCAACGGCATCGATTGCAGCGCGTTCTTCAGCCGTCAGGTCACCGTCCCAGCCAAGATCCATCAGCATCTGCATCGTGAATTCAGGGTATCCGTCCTGAATTTCTGATCCAACGCTATAGACCCCTTCGGCCAGCAGGTTGTCGCCATCGCGTTCCACACCGAACCGGGCGCGGAAGGTCAGGCCACC
The DNA here is from genome assembly GCF_059612525.1 of Ruegeria sp. SAZD013. NCBI lineage: Bacteria > Pseudomonadati > Pseudomonadota > Alphaproteobacteria > Rhodobacterales > Roseobacteraceae > Ruegeria > Ruegeria sp. SAZD013. The sequence continues at coordinate 127,736 of NZ_JBXWQT010000020.1, forward strand.
TTCGGCCACCGGTTTGGACATGTCATAGAGGTTCGGTGTCCCCGTATGACCCATCTCAGCGGTTCCCCAGCAGGGCCACGGCAGACCATAGTATTCGCCGTCGTTTGGTCCACCAATGGCCTGCAGCGTGGTTCTGTCGAACGTGTGCTGATTGGCCATATGGCTTTTCAGACGTTCCGGCGACTGCCCGGTATAGCCGATGGTCCAGAGGCCCGAGTTGAACTCACGCGTGATGCTTTCAACATTCGGGGTCTCGGGGTCTTCCATCTCGATATTGCGGAACAGGCGATCCGCCCAACCGAACTTGTTGGCGAACTTGGCCATGATGACCTCGTCCGGCAGGCTTTCGAACAGCGGTTCGACGACCTTGTCACGCCACTGTAGCGAGCGGTTTGACGCGGTGACCGAGCCACGGGTTTCGAACTGCGTACAGGCGGGCAAAAGGTAGACGCCATCGGTGCGGTCATGCAGAACGGCCGAGACAGTGGGATACGGGTCGATCACGACCAGCATGTCCAGCTTTTCCATTGCCGTTTTCATTTCCGGACCCCGCGTTTGCGAGTTCGGCGCGTGACCCCACAGAACCATGGCACGGACATTGTTGTCCTGATCCATGTTCGCAGGATCTTCCAGAACACCGTCGATCCAGCGGGATACCGGGATACCGCTTTCATTCATCAGCGGTTTGTCCTTGCCGTCTTTGCCCTTGATCGTGGCGAACTGGCCCTTCAGCCAATCCAGGTCTTCACCCCAGACGCGGCTCCAGTGGCCCCATGCGCCCGCGGACAGGCCGTAATAGCCGGGCAGGGTATGGGACAATACACCAAGGTCTGTCGCGCCCTGCACGTTGTCGTGGCCGCGGAAGATATTGGTGCCACCACCCGAGGTACCCATATTGCCCAATGCAAGCTGAAGCACGCAATAGGCGCGGGTGTTGTTGTTGCCGTTGGTGTGCTGTGTGCCGCCCATGCACCAGATGACCGTGCCGGGGCGGTTGTTCGCCATAGTTCGGGCAACGCGTTTCAGTTGCGAGCCAGGCACGCCGGTGACGCGTTCTGTTTCTTCAGGCGTCCATTTGGCCACCTCATCCTGAATCTGGTCCATGCCCCAGACCCGGGTGCGGATGAATTCTTTATCCTCCCATCCGTTGTCGAAGATGTGCCACAGGATGCCCCAGATCAGCGCAACGTCTGTGCCCGGGCGGAAACGGACATATTCATCCGCATGGGCCGCGGTGCGCGTAAATCGCGGGTCGCAGACGATCAGCGGTGCGTTATTCTGCTCTTTCGCGCGCAGAACGTGCAGCAGAGAGACAGGGTGCGCCTCAGCCGGGTTGCCGCCGATGATGAAGATGGCGCGCGAGTTGTGGATGTCGTTATACGAATTGGTCATGGCGCCGTAGCCCCATGTATTCGCAACACCCGCAACCGTGGTCGAGTGGCAGATACGGGCCTGATGGTCCACGTTGTTCGTGCCCCAGTAGGCGGCGAATTTGCGGAACAGATAGGCCTGTTCGTTATTGTGCTTTGCAGAGCCCAGCCAATACACGCTGTCGGGCCCGGATTCTTCGCGGATCGACATCATGCCATCGCCGATCTCGTTGATCGCCTCTTCCCAGCTAATGCGCTTCCACTCGCCGCCTTCCTTTTTCATCGGATATTTCAGTCGGCGTTCACCATGGGCGTGCTCGCGAACCGAGGCCCCCTTGGCACAGTGTGCACCCAGGTTGAACGGGCTATCCCAGCCGGGTTCCTGCCCGACCCAGACACCGTTCTGCACTTCGGCAACGACAGTACAGCCGACCGAACAGTGGGTGCATACGGATTTGATGTTTTCAACGGCCTGTTTGGCCGCCGTCTGGGCACTGGCTGGCGTCACGGTTCCACCTGTGGCGCTGATCGCGGCAAGGCCGCCGATCGTCAGGCCCGAGCCACGCAGGAATGCGCGGCGATCGACGGTTTTCTCGCCGACCTGGGACAGGATACTTGTCCGCTGGGGGCGTCTCGCAACCCCGTTGGTCTTTTTCCTAAGCATGTCTTTCCTCCCTTGCGCGCCGTGTAAGCCACGGCTGGCTTGGTACTGCTGAAACCGACGTCAGGGCCAATCGCAACCGTCTGTCGGGTGTGAGAGCGTCCGATCCTAGAACCGGGTGCTCTCGATGTAGGCGCGTGTATGCGCAGTATCCTGAATGCGGGTTTCGTCGGCCGGCAGCGCGGCGGCTTCGGCCTTCCCGGTCAGGCTGGCGGCGGCAACGGCAGCGGGTGCTGCGGTTCCGGCCAGTTTGAGGAAGTCACGGCGGGTGGCGCCTTCTTCCTTGGTCTTGCTCATGGGAACCTCCTTTCCCAATTGCGGTTTGGCGCCCATAGGACACCGGCGATGTGCGGGTTACCCCGCCGTCATCCGGAACGCTTCGCGCTCGATCTCCATGAACACCCGACCGGCAGTGCCGACGGATGCATAAAGAACCGAGTTCTCGGCTGCTTCCAAATCCGAATAGAAATGCGTGGCCCAGGGGCCGATATGCTTGCTCCAGAATGCCTTTTGGTCATCCAGGGATGCCGGGCTGCCAAAACGCCCGACGACCATTCCGGCCATCATCTCCATCAATGAGGCGATGTTATCTTCGGGCTCGAACACGTTTTGGGCACGTGTGATCCCGCGAACCGCCATGTCATTGCGCAGCTGAGCCAAGGGTTTCTCGTTCAGGAAGCCCGTCAGGTAGAAACTGGCGTAAGGCAGCAACTCACCCCGGCCCAATCCGATGAATAACGCATTGAATTCCCGTTCGGCAGCGGCTGGCTTGGTGACCTTGGCAACCCGCGCCATGGATTGAATGGCCTTGCCGAGATCCGTGTCATCTCCGACCAGACCAGCCATTTGGTTCAGCAACATCTGGTCCGGAGGACCTGCCAGTAACAGACCCAGAAAGTTATAGAAATCCGCGCGCAGGCGATCCTCGGCTGAAACATCCAGAGTGTGCGCGTCACTTGCGGTCATTCGGTCATCCTTCAAATTCAAATGTCATTCGACGTGGAGACGGGGGACGGTCGACTTCTTCCGGCTCTTCCACCTGAACCACTGAAACCGGCTGTGGCACGGGATCGGGGTCAACTGGCACGACCTCTGGTTCAGAGAGCGTATCAGTTTCGATTTCGTTTTCTTCCGTTTCTTGCGCGTCGGCGGCCAGCGCTTCGACATGCGCCAGCATGCCTTTTCCAACTTGATAGGCGGTTTGGATGTTTTCGATCACGCAGGCCGCATCGGTATAGTCCTCGCCGTAATCGACCAGCCCGTCGACATTGGCTAGAACAGGGTTCAACCGCCACAGCCGACGCAGGGCGCGGCGCCGCAGGCGATCAGGCACTGCCTTGGACATAAAGCCCGAAACATCATCGCCGGGTCCGAGGGTATCCGGATTGGGAAGGTTGAATTCGGCCAAAATCTCGGCGTCACTCTTTTCTTCAAGTTCGGTGTGATGTGCTGCGATCACCCGTTCTTCGAGGGCCATCGCCTCGGCTTCAGCTTCGGCCTGAACGGCTGCCTTCCGGCGCGACCAGAAATCACGCCGCTCTGTCATTGCAGCACCCGTCTCGGCGAGCGGTACACGTCCGATACCTGCCTGATACGCGCATCACCTTTACCGTCTTCAACCAGATCCGTCCGCTTCTTGTCGCGACGGCGCTTGACGAACACTTCGTGCTGGTGATGTTTCAGGGTGAAATCCCGCACCCAGGCGATCAGCCCTTCGGTCATCGGGATTTTCTCGACAATTTCTTCGCCGGTATCTGCGTAATCCTGCCCCTGGAACGGAGAAGCGGTGATCAGAACTGCATTCAGCGGCGTGTCGCCCTTCAGCTCATTCCGCAGTACAAGATAGATCGAGGGCTGCCCGTCCGACAGGTTGACCAGATAGGCTTCGGTCTCGTCCGCCCAAAGAGTCAGAGGAAGGGTGGCAGCGTGGTATTCGACCGCCTCGCCTTCGCGGCGCAGTTCCTGCCAATCGGCTGGCCCTGCACCAGGCAACACGGCGACCGCGCGCCAGTTCCAACGGGCCCAACGCGTGACCCCGGGTGTTTTGCGCACAATGACGCCAACCGGCATGTCGATCTGGCTTGCGGCCTTGGCCACTGGATCCTCCCCGAAAGGCTCTCCCCTGCCTTTCCACGTCCACTATGGTACACAAAATAGCCACGTGCCAAGCCCGTGCGTTAATACTTTGGTCGTATTCCCGGTAGCGTCTTCGTGATCAAAGCCTGAGAAGGCTTTTGTTTTATAGGATTTTGCCGCGAAATTCTGCCCGGCGCCCTGCACGCTGCGCAGGGTTGAAGTTGCTTCATCGGGAATGCAGCCTAAAGTGCAGAGGATCGGGACTGCTTCCCGAGGGAGGGGACATGGGCACGAAACTTTTGCTCTGCGATTGCGCGGGAACTCAGGCGCTGGATCCGGACAGGATCGAAAGCGCCTGCGGAATTTCCTGTTCAAAGGTGCATACCGCGCTTTGTACAAAAGAACTGCAATCCGCTGCGGCCTTGATTCAAGAGGGCGATACCGTCATCGCCTGTCTGCAAGAACAAGAGGTGTTCCGGTCGCTTGCCGAAGATATGAATATCGAGACCCCCGGCTTTGTCGACCTGCGGGATCGCGCTGGGTGGTCCGATCAGGGCGCGGATGCGACGGCCAAAATGGCTGCCTTAGCCGCCGAAGCGTTCCTGCCGCAACCCGTGACGCCCAGCGTTGATGTCATCAGCGAAGGCACGTGTTTCATCATGGGTCCGGGCACCGTTGCCTTTGGACTGGCGGAAAGGTTGGCCCGGACACTGGCTGTAACCGTTCTGGTCACAGATCAGGCTGAGCCGGACTCTCGGGCCTTCGACGTCATTCGGGGACAGTTGCGGTCTGTTTCGGGTGCTCTGGGTGGGTTTTCTTTGCGTCTGGACAATGTGCAGCAAGTGGTTCCCGCAGGCAGGGGTGCTTTCAATTGGACGGAACCAAGAGATGGGGCGCAATCGGCCTGCGATATCATTGTTGATCTGACGGGGGGCACGCCCTTTGTGCAGGCCCCGGCCAAGCGCGAGGGGTACTTGCGGGCTGATCCCAAGGATGCGGTTTCTGTAGAAAGTCTGGCTTTCGACGCCGCCCAACTGGTCGGAACATTCGAAAAACCCCTGTACGTGCGACTGGAAGAAACACTTTGCGCCCATTCGCGGGCGGAACAGGTCGGGTGCTCAAACTGTCTGGATATCTGCCCAACCGGTGCAATCACGCCCTCGGGCGAGCATGTAGCGATTGATCCGATGGTCTGCGCCGGGTGTGGTGAATGCGCGGCGGTCTGCCCGTCGACGGCGATAACCTATGAAGATCCACCTGTTTCGGCCTTGTTGTCACGGATGCACACTCTGGCGCGCACGTACCGAAGGGCAGGCGGTATCGCACCCCGGTTGCTTGTGCACGACGCCCACGGGGCCGAAATGATAAGGCTTGCAGCAAGGTTCGGGCGGGGATTGCCTTCGGATGTTATCCCGCTGGAATTGAAAGTGATATCCGGGTTCGGTCATTCGGAAATGCTGGCCTCACTGGCTCATGGATTTGCGCGTGTGGATGTGCTGCTGGCACCGACGACCGAGCGGGATGCGCTGGATCGCGAACTTGAACTGGCACGTGCCATAGCCAGTTCGGATGGGATCGGGCTGATTGAGGAGGTGGACCCTGATGCGATGGCAGACTTGCTGTATGCGCAAAATGTCCCCGAACCGTTGGCAGATCCGGTCTTGCCACTTGGCAACCGCCGACAAATCGCGCGACTGGCCGCACAGGCCCTGAATCCGCAGGCCAAAGCCCCGCTGCCATTGCCTGAAGGTGCGCCTTACGGTGCCGTTGCAGTGAATACTGACAGTTGCACGCTCTGTCTTAGTTGTGTGTCTCTGTGCCCGTCCGGGGCTTTGATGGATAACCCTGACAAGCCCCAGCTGAACTTTCAGCAGGATGCGTGCCTGCAATGCGGAATGTGCAAGACGATCTGCCCCGAAGATGCGATCACCTTGGTACCACAAATGGACCTGAGCGATGCTGCCTTGTCTCAGCAGGTCCTGAACGAGGAGGAACCATTTGCCTGCGTCGAATGCGGGGCTTTGTTTGGGGTGAAATCAACCGTTGAACGGATCATGGAAAAGCTTTCGGGCACGCACCCGATGTTTGCCTCAACGGAACAGGCGCGGATGATCCAGATGTGTGACAATTGCCGGGTGAATGCTCATTTCCAGCAGCAGGACAATCCGTTCCAGTCAAAACCAAAGCCTCGGGTCGTTACCACCGAGGATTACTATTCGGATAGAAAGGATCACTGAAGCTTTAGCGGCGAGCCCAGATCTGCGGCGTCAATGCGCGAAACAAATGCCAGGATGGCTTCAAGATCGTCCAACGTCATCTTGACCGGGTGAATTGGGGATGGTCGCTCGGGATCAAAGGGGGGTGTCAACCCGTCGATCTGCGTGAATGCGGGGTGGGGATTGAGGGCAAAGAACGCCTCGAACCGTTCCGACCAATCCGGCATCGCGCGCAGAACCGCGAAAGAGGGGGTTGAGCCAAGCCCGCTCATCCGGTTTCGGGGGCCAATCACATGACATCGACCACAATGGGTCATAGATAGTTCTTCGCCCAGCACGGTGTTGCCATCCAGGGTATCGTCCGACTGGGTGAATGTGGGATCAAAGCCGGTGCTGAACGGTTCACCCACCGCAGGAAGAAAACCTTCGACAGTGCGCTTGCCGATATCTGATTGCAGCCAGTCGCGAAACCGGATTTGACGATTATCACCTTCGATCCGCAGGTGATAGACCACTCCACCACGGGCAAAGACAGGATCACCGGGCGGCGCGGTTTCCAGCACCATGGCACCGGCATCATCTGCGACAACGCGTATCCCGGTCTTGAGAGAGAAGCGAGGAAGGATATGTTGCAACAGACCGGAGTCTTTAACCTCTGCCGGAGCCGCAAGGCCAATCGCCTCCTGCGACAAGGAGGGGGTGGCGGTGAGCGTCAGGCTCAGGCACAACAAGACAAGGCGCATGGTTTAGCCTAACTATGAAGGCTGCGATGCGTCAAATGAACAGAAAGAGACGGAGACACATGCAATGAGCGGCGACCAATACATGTCGACACGCACGCCCCTGTCGGCGGGGCACACCAAGGAGAGAACAGCATGAGTGTTCGTGACGCGGTTCTGGCGAACCTGAAAAAGATCACCGATCCGGTTTCGGGTCAGGACATTGTCAGCGCGGGCATCGTGCGCGCGCTGAATGTTGAGGGCGACACGGTTCGCTTTGTTCTTGAGATTGATCCGAAGCATGCCGACAAGATGGAACCTGTGCGCGCAACAGCTGAGAAGGCTGCGCAGATGGTTGAGGGCGTTGCAAATGTATCGGCCCTGATGACTGCGCATTCCGATAAGGCGCCGCCGGATTTGAAGCCGAAACCCAAACCATCCCAAACTGGACCGCAGGCCGTTCCCGGTGTTGACCGGATCCTCGCGGTTGCTTCTGGCAAGGGGGGGGTGGGCAAATCCACCGTGTCGGCCAATCTGGCCTGTGCACTGGCCGCAGAAGGGCGGCGCGTGGGTCTGCTGGACGCGGATGTTTACGGGCCGTCGCAGCCTCGGATGTTAGGCGTCTCGGGCCGCCCGGCCAGCCCCGATGGCAAGACGATCCTACCGCTGCGCAACCACGGCGTCACCATGATGTCGATGGGGTTGATGACCAACGAAGGGCAGGCGGTTGTCTGGCGCGGGCCGATGCTGATGGGGGCGCTGCAACAGATGATGAGCCAGGTGCAATGGGGTGCCCTGGACGTGCTGATCGTCGACCTGCCGCCCGGCACCGGTGACGTGCAACTGACGCTAAGCCAGAAATTCAAGGTGGACGGCGCTATTGTCGTCTCGACGCCGCAGGACGTGGCGCTGATTGATGCCCGCAAGGGGATCGACATGTTCAATCAGCTCAAGACACCTATTGTTGGGATGATCGAAAACATGTCCACGCATATCTGTTCGAACTGTGGGCACGAAGAACATGTTTTCGGTCATGGTGGTGTCAAGTCTGAGGCCGAGGCGATGGGCGTGCCGCTGCTGGGTGAAATCCCGTTGCATCTGGACATTCGTGTAGCCGCAGACGGGGGCGCGCCAATTGTGGTCAGCAAGCCAGACAGTCCTCAGGCCGAGGCTTTCCGCAAGATCGCCCGCGACATGATCACCAAAGGCACCGCATGAGCCAACCGGTCTTTCCCCCTTTGTTGACGGGTCACCCGGTTCAGGGTGGGGAAGACCCGTTTGAACGGGCCCAGGCTATGGCGGCTTTGGGCTGCGATGCGGGGGCGGTTGTTTATAACATTCAGGCCGATTACCTGCGTGTCGCGATCGTATTTGCGCCCGAGGTGCCACTGCGGGACGCGATGGCGATGCTGCCGCTTTGTGCTGTCGGGTTTCAGAATGCGCTGGGCGCTCTGGCCCCGCCTGAAGTGGCGGTGCATCTAGAATGGGACGGTGTGATCTGTGTGAATGGCGCGAAATGCGGTGTGTTCCGCGTTTCGGCATCCGGGGAAAACGCGGAAGAAGAACCGGATTGGCTGATTGTCGGCTGGGAGCTCGCATTGATGCAAACCAGCACCGCGCCCGGCGAGACACCGGATGTCACAGCCCTTTATGATGAAGGCTGCGCCGAGGTGTCGGCCACGCAACTGGTCGAAAGCTGGTCACGCCATATGCTGACCTGGCTCAACCGCTGGCAGGAGGATGGCAACGCGCCGCTGCATGCCGAATGGATGGGCCTGCTGCGTGGGGTAGGTGAGCCACGGGTCGATGGCGGTGTATTCCTTGGAGCGGATGAGCGGTTCGGAATGCTGATCCGCGACGGGGTCAACACCCGTTTGCGCCCGTTGACGGAATTATTGGAGAACGGACGATGAAACTGGCCCGCGCCATCCATTTCGATGAAAGCGACATGAACGTGTTTCATTCTCCGGCACGTACGGGCGAATGGTGCGTTTCGGGCGGGTTCGAGTTTTCGAACTGGAGCGGCGCGGATCTGGAAGGTAAGGCGCGTCAGGCTTTTGCGAATGGCTGGCTGGGGCTGGAAACCTTTGGCCGGGTGACATTTGTGGCGGTAACCCAGATCGAAGCCGCTGAAAGGGATCAGGTCACCCGCAACTTGGCAGAACACTTCGTGCAGTATTATGGAGCGCCCTCGGTCGAAGCCGCATTAGGCGTGGCACAGGCTGAGATTGATCACATGTCAGATCTGTGTGAAGACCATGCCGCCAACACGCTGCTGACCGTCGCCAGAGAATTATCTGAGACAGGAGTGCACGAATCCTTTCGTGTGATCACTCCGCAAGACGCACAGCTAGAGGTGCTGGCGGTGCATGGGTCTCTGGACGACTAGAAAGGGTCTACAAACCCGCCGAACTGACCGCGCTTGAAGATCAGACCCTTGCCAGTGCGGTACATGACCTGATCCACATGACCGACAATGATCAGATGATCTCCGGCCTCGTGCCGGGCATGCAAACGGCAGTCAAACCGAGCCAGGCAATTGGCCAGCTGCGGGCGATCAGCCTCGTCTGTCGTCCACTCGGCATGGGTGAAATCCACACCGTCGCGTGCAAATCTTAGCGCCTGATCCTGTTGATCCTGAGCCATGACGTGGATCGAGTAATGCGTGCAGGTGCTGAACGTATCGAAGCGGTTTGACTCTCTGGCCAGGCACCACAGCACCAGCGGCGGGTCCAGGGACACCGACGCAAACGAGTTTACGGTGATTGCACGTGGGCCGTCTTCGGTTTGCGCAGTGATCACGGTGACACCCGTTCCGAAACATCCCAGAGCCTCACGAAAGGCGTGGCTTTGATCCGGGGTTGGTGTGAAAATCTTTTCCGTCATATCGCGCGCGTGTTCCTTGGCCGCGCATCAGGTGCCATGCGTGGCCCGGATTGTCCACGAAAAGCTGAACGGCGTTTGCAAATTTCGGTGTTAATTCAGGTCTTCCAGCAGACGCCCGTGTTTGCGGGTCTGGACGATGACTTCGCCAAAGGTGTTCAGCCCGCGCGCTTGCAGGATGGGCAGCATCTTGACCAGCGCCTCGGCTGTTGCCACCGCGTCGCCCAATGCCGTATGACGTAGCGCCTCGGGGATAGTGATGTCCAGCCGTTCACACAGCGCGTCCAGTGTATGTGTATCGCTGGCGCCGAACAAAACGGCCGACAACAGCACAGTGTCGAGTATCGGATGATCCCATTCGACTTCCATACGCTTGGCATGGCGGCGAAGGAACGCCATGTCGAACGGCGCGTTATGGGCCACAATCACCGCATCGCGTGAGAATTGGTGAAACACACGTCCGGCTTTGACAATATCCGGTGCGCCCTGAACCATGTGATCACTGATCTTGTGCACGCGGGTCGAGGCAGCAGGGATCGGAATGCCCGGATCTACAAGCATGTCCAGATGCTCGCCCGCGACGATCTTGCCTTTCACAACGCGGACCGCGCCGATCTGAACGATCTCATCCTTGTGTGGCAGCAAGCCGGTTGTTTCCGTGTCGAAGACCACAAAACATAGATCCAGCAAAGAGCGGTTTTCAAACGCGCCGTCACCCGGCGTGTCCAGCAATTCGAAATCATAGACCAGCGGGCGGGCCTCATCTGGCGACATACGGGCAACGCTGTCTTCGAACACCAGCATGTAACCGGGTGCGTCACCCAATGGCTTCATTCGGGCCGAATAGGTTTGTCGGCCGTCCACGCTGGTCAGGGTGCAGAAAACATCCTTACCTGATTTGCACAACTTTCCATACGCGTCCGTCAGCCCCGTCGATTCGATATACTCGAAGAGCGAGGCGTTCAGGCGGGGATGCGCGATCTGGGCCAGCACCTCGGCCGCCTGACCGTCATACAAAACGATCTGGTGTTTTGGACTGGCCAGCAACATGGCGACCGGGATCTCGGTCAGAAGGGCAGTAAGGCGCTGTTTTTCCGCCGCCAGATGAGCGGTTTCAGCGGCCACCGCCTCGGCCGTGTGCATGGCATTTGCGGCAAGTTGCTCGGCCAGGCCAGCTGCAGCAGGGGCCAGATCTCCCAAATACCGCGCGGCTTGCATGTCCAGGTCGGTGCTGACACCGGCATGAGCGCGGGCCCGCAGTTGCGCTGAAAGCCGTTCGATCGGCTTGGCGACATTGTCGTCAAACAACAGCCAGACACCGGCGATCAAAGCCAGCAATCCAAACCCGATCAGAACCTCGGCAAAGATGAAGTCATCAAACAGGTCAGGTTGTGCGGCCCGGGCATAGGTGATCCACAGGGCGGCGGAACTGATTGATATCCCGCCGAGCGCGAGCAGGCAGAAAAACAGAAATATCCTGAGCCGCAGGCTTAACCCTGTGAGCATTGTCAAACCCCGCAGGTGGCGTCGATGATGGGGTCGGCAGGCCCGGCAGATATCCAGTCTGCATTCAGCAGACGTCCGTCATCGGAAAACTCAGCACCGTCCGCAAGGTTGGCGCGACGATTCTCGGCACAGTTTACGGCCACGGGCAGTTTTGAAACCGGAGCCCAGCGACCGAAGAAATAAAGATCGACAAGTCGTTGGTCGGGAACGTTTTCGTTTGTTCGCACCGACACGGTGTCGATAGCGGCAAAGCGGTCGACGAAGGGCACGGCATAGGTCCACGGGCGGTAGAGGGCGCGGCTTTCAACCTCTTGCACGATTGCCATTTCCTCGGGAAGCTGTTCGCGCGTACGGTCGTACCAGGAATACTCGCTGGATATGGTCACAGCGATCATCCCCAAACCCGCCGCGACCGGAGTAACCCATTTCGGCAACCGCCCTCCGGTCAGCTTGTTCAGCACAAGAACGATACCCGCAAAAGCGAAGCCCGCAAAAACAGTGCCGATCAATTCCAGAAACATCGTGTCTCTCCGTTCTTCAGATGCATGTCAGCCCAGCATTCCCTTGCCGTGGCCGACCGCTGATTGCATGGTTTTTACCACAACGAAGGCGTCACGAAGATGACTTCGCTCAAAGTCCGAAAGATCGGAAGGTGGCAGATAATTGTCTGGTTTCTTGCCCGATTTGACCAGCTGGACCTGATGTTCAAGCCGGGTTTCGGCGATCAGATCATAGGCGTCCAGCAAATCGCGTGCGCCTGACGCGCTGAGAACGCCATTGGCCTCGCCAGCCTTCAGACGGGCGCGCGTATTGGCCTCGGGCAGTTCGCCTTGCAGGGCGTAGATTCGCGCCAGATCCACGACCGGAACAACACCATTGTGTTTCATATCCAGCGTGTTGCGGTGCTCGCCCGACCGGATGGTTGCAAACCCACGCAGCAACCCCAGCGGCGGCGTGTGTTTCAACGAGTTCGAGATCATATGTGCGACGAAGATCGAATTGGACCTGGCCGCCGCCAATGTGTCGGCTTGCAGGTCGGCGAACAGGTCGAACGTGCCGCCTATCGGGCGCAAGTCAAACATGACCGAGGCCAGCATCTGCGCTTCGGGGTTCGGTTTGGCGATCCATCCCTTGAAATAGTCGCGCCAGACACGCACCGGCTGACACCAGCGCGGATTGGTCGCCATCATGTCGCCGGGACAATAGAAATAGCCACAGGTATCCAGCCCGTCCGACACGAACCTGGCCAGCATTACAAAGTACTCCATATCCGCATCGGTTAGGCTGTCATCCAGCATCAGGCAGTTGTCCTGATCCGACACGCCTGTCTGCTCCTGCCGCCCTTGCGAGCCGCATGCCAGCCACAGATACGGCACAGGGGGCGGGCCCAGTTTCTGTTCAGCAAGGGCCAGAAGGCGCCGGGTAACCGTGTCAGCAACGTCGGTGATCAGGCGTGTGACGATTTCGTGCCGGTTCCCTCCTGCAACCAGTTGTACCAGCAGCTGTGGGATTTCCGCCGTTACCCGCGCCATATCTTCGGCGGTATTTGCCTGGGCGATGCGTCGCACCAGTTCGGCCGAGTTCACGGCCTGGTAATGTGTCAGGTCGGTTTGTGTGACGATACCGACCAGCCGACCGCCCTCTGAAATCGGGACGTGGCCGATGCCGCGTTCCATCATGATGTGCAACACGTCTGAGCCGATGTCACCGGGTGACAGGGTGACGGGGTTCGCGGTCATGATCTCGGAAACCGGTGTGGACGGAGGCAGGCCGTCCGCAACATATTTGCCTGAGATATCCCGGAGCGTCGCGATGCCCTGCAACGTGTCGCCGTCTGTGATGCATAGTGACGAGATGTGTTTGTCGCGCATGATCTGCGCCGCTTTCTGAACAGGCGTATCCGCGGGGCAGGTAGCCGGGTTATGTGCCATCAGAATATCAATGGAACTGGTCGCAAGGCTTTGCGGGCCGCTTCTGTCGCCGCGTGTGCGGTTGAAGAACTTGGCGACCACATCGTGACCGTCGATCAACTCGCGCACCAGATCCGGTGGCAAAACAATCAGGACCGACGGAGTGTGCGCACGCGCCTTGGTGGCTGCCTTGCCGTCTTTCAGCAGTCCGCGCTCTCCAAAAGAATTGCGCAAGCCTAGTTGAGAGACAACGGCACCATTCTCATCGGTGATTTCAACCTGTCCTTCATAGATCACGAATACGCCGGGAAGCGCATGACCCAGTTCATAGACCGAGGTGTCTTCCTCTACTTCCCAGACCTCGATCTGTTTTACGATCTGATCCAGGGCTTCAGCCGGTAACGCGTCATAGGGATGAACGGATTTCAGAAACCGGGCGATTTCATCGTGGGACAGGGGCATCTGATGTCTCCGGTGTTCTGGTGAAAAAATCCCGCCCAGTGGTATGCCGGGCGGGAGTAGTGGATCGAAAGACGCGGTCGAAGGCAAGAGCCAACGACCGCATCATGCTCACTTGTTCTGAGCTGCACCCGCACCACGGGGAATGCGAACGCTTTCGACCAGTTCCTTGATCTCAGGCGGAGTTTCCTTGGTCATGCCAGCCACAACATAGGCGACAGCAAAGTTGACCATGGCACCGACAGCGCCGAACGAGGTCGACTGGATCGGACCCAGCAACGGATCGGCATCGGTGAACGAGTTGGTGTCCGGAATAAACATCCAACCCTTGTGCAGGAAGATGTAGACCAGGGTAACGACCAGACCTGCCAGCATACCTGCAACAGCACCGGTGTTGTTGATGCGGGTCGAGAAGATCCCCATCATCAGTGCCGGGAAGATCGAGGCTGCCGCCAGACCAAAGGCCAGAGCAACAGTCTGTGCTGCAAAGCCCGGAGGATTCAGACCCAACCAGGTCGCTACAGCAATCGCCACAGCCATCGCAATCCGTGCCGACAGAAGCTCGCCTTTTTCCGAGATCTGCGGGTTGATTGCGCCCTTGATCAGGTCGTGGGACACGGCCGACGAAATCGCCAGCAGCAAGCCCGCAGCAGTCGACAGAGCAGCCGCAAGACCACCGGCAGCGACCAGACCGATTACCCAACCGGGCAGGTTGGCAATCTCGGGGTTGGCCAGAACCAGGATATCGCGGTTGAACTTGGTCAGCTCGTTACCGACCCAGCCTTTTTGTTCCGCAATCGCCTGCATCGATTCAGATTTGTCATTGTAGTACTGAATCTTGCCGTCGCCGTTCTTGTCCTCCCAATCCAGCAGGCCGGTTTTCTGCCATGTGGCCATCCAGTCGTACCGTGCATCATTGTCGATCTGTTCGACTGTAACGGCACCACCTTCGATGCCACCATTGGGCCACATCATGTCGGTGATGTTCAGACGGGCCATTGCGCCAACAGCCGGAGCGGTCAGATACAGCAGCGCGATGAAGACCAACGCCCAGCCAGCCGACCAACGTGCGTCAGACACTTTGGGGACGGTGAAGAAGCGCATGATAACGTGCGGCAGACCGGCGGTACCGATCATCAGCGACAGGGTGAACAGCACCATATTCAGCGTGTTGGAGTGATGGGCCGTGTATTCGTTGAAGCCCAGCTCTGTTACGATGCCGTCCAGTTTGGTCAGTAGCGGTACACCGCTTGCAGTGTCGCCAAACAGACCCAGCGCCGGAATCGGAGTGCCGGTCAGCTGTAGCGAGATAAAGATGGCAGGGATGGTGTAGGCGGTGATCAGCACGCAGTACTGAGCGACCTGTGTATAGGTCACGCCCTTCATCCCTCCGAACACCGCGTAGGCAAACACAACGCCTGCACCGATCAACAGCCCGGTGGTGTTCGACACTTCCAAGAAGCGGCCAAAGGCAACCCCAACACCGGTCATCTGACCGATAACGTAGGTCACCGATGCGACAATCAGACAGATCACCGCAACGATGCGCGCTGTCTGGCTGTAGAAACGGTCGCCGATGAATTCCGATACGGTGAACTTGCCGAATTTGCGCAGGTACGGCGCAAGCAGCAGGGCCAACAGCACGTAGCCACCCGTCCACCCCATCAGGAAGGTCGAGTTGTCATAGCCGGTAAAGGCAATCAGGCCCGCCATCGAGATGAACGAGGCCGCAGACATCCAGTCCGCCGCTGTTGCCATACCGTTGGTGACCGGGTGTACGCCGCGACCGGCGGCGTAGAACTCTGATGTGGAACCCGCGCGGGCCCAAATCGCAATGCCGATGTACAGCGCGAAGGATGCGCCGACAAACAGCAGGTTGATGGTAAACTGATCCATTATCCCCGCTCTCCCTTACTCTTCATCCACGCCGTGTTCGGCGTCTAGCTTGTTCATGCGCCAGGCGTAGTTGAAGATCAGCACCAGAAAGACCAGGATCGATCCTTGCTGAGCGAACCAAAAGCCCAGATCAGTACCACCGACGGCGATGCCCGACAGCAGCGGACGCAGCAGGATGCCGAATCCAAATGACACCAGCGCCCAGATCACGAGGCTGATGTAGATGAGGCGCAGGTTGGCCTGCCAATAGCCCTTGTCGGCTTCGGCTGCCTGCGCGGAGTTTGTAGATTGATCCGCCATTGCGGGTTCCTCCTTCGCTTCCTCGTTTGGCGGCCCGGTGCTCAACTCCTCCAGTGCGTCGGTCCGCTTCTCGACAATGCCCAACACCGTATGGTGCCAGGTAAAACTTCACCAGTCCGCCAAAGCGGTCTTTTGAAGTATTCTTTTTAGGATCAAAGCCTTGTGGCTTATCTCCTCCCCTTAACTCATGGTGTCGCTCACGATCCCTTCGAGATCGCCAGCGATATCTTCGATCCTGCCCATGGCATTGATGCGTTTCAGAACACCGTGACCGTCGTAATAGGTGATCAGCGGCGCGGTCTGTGCATGATAAGCCGCTAGGCGCGAAGCCACGGTTTCAGCGTTGTCATCCGCGCGGCGCTTGAATTCGGTGCTGCCGCACTTGTCGCACTTTCCGTCTTCGGCTGGCTTCTTGAACTGGTCGTGGTACCCTTCGCCGCAGCCCGCGCAGGTGTAGCGGCCCGAAATGCGGATCACCATTTCGGCATCTTCCACTTCCAGGCTGATTGCTGCGTTGATCTTCTGGTCATTGGACGCCAGCAGACCATCCAGCGCCTCTGCCTGAACCGTTGTGCGGGGGAACCCATCCAGAATGACGCCCTTGGCGCAATCTGATTGCGCCATACGGTCGCGCAGGATCGCAATGACGATCTCGTCACTGACCAGATCACCGGCTTCCATCACGGCTTTGGCGGCTTTGCCTGCGTCCGTGCCTGCTGCAACGGCTTCGCGCAGCAGGTCACCCGTGCTGAGTTGAACAAGCCCGAATTTCTCTTCCAGCATCCGGGCCTGCGTGCCCTTCCCGGCGCCCGGAGGGCCGAGAAGGATGAGTACTGCGGGAGTGGTGATCGTGGCGGCGTCCATCACATCCTCACTTGCTTGCGCGGTTTTCGATCAGGTCTTCGACCACCGACGGATCGGCCAGTGTCGAGGTGTCACCCAGCGAACCAAAATCATTTTCGGCGATCTTGCGCAGGATGCGGCGCATGATCTTACCGGAACGTGTTTTGGGCAGGCCCGGGGCCCATTGGATCACATCGGGGCTGGCAATCGGTCCGATTTCGGTCCGGACCCAGGTGCGCAACTCCTTACGGAGCTCTTCGCTTGGTTCACGGTCATTCATCAAAGTGACATAGCAATAGATGCCTTGCCCCTTGATTTCATGGGGATACCCAACAACCGCAGCTTCTGCTACGGCGGCGTGTGCAACCAGAGCGCTTTCCACCTCGGCCGTTCCCATGCGGTGGCCAGACACGTTGATCACATCGTCCACGCGGCCGGTGATCCAGTAGTCGCCATCTTCATCGCGACGACAGCCATCACCAGTGAAGTAGTAGCCTTTGTAATCCGAAAAATAGGTCTTTTCGAACCGCTCATGATCGCCCCAGACAGTGCGCATCTGGCCGGGCCAGCTGTCTTTGATGCAGAGCACACCCTCGACACCATTACCTTCGATCTCGACGCCGGACTGCGGGTCCAACACCACCGGTTCGATGCCAAAGAACGGTTTCATTGCCGATCCGGGCTTCATTGCATGGGCGCCGGGCAGGGGGGTCATCAGGTGACCGCCGGTTTCAGTTTGCCACCATGTATCCACGATGGGACATTTGCCCTTGCCGACGACTTCGTTGTACCAATTCCAGGCTTCGGGGTTGATCGGTTCACCCACGGTTCCCAGAGTGCGCAGATCGCTGAGGTTGCATTTCTCGACAAACTCTTTGCCCTGACCCATCAGGGCGCGGATCGCTGTGGGCGCGGTGTAAAACTGGTTCACCTTGTGTTTTTCGCAGACTTGCCAGAAACGCGACGCGTCGGGGAAGGTTGGAACGCCTTCGAACATTAGCGTTGTCGCACCATTGGCCAGCGGGCCATAGACAATATAGCTGTGGCCGGTCACCCAGCCCACATCTGCCGTACACCAGTACACGTCGCCTTCGTGGTAATCGAAGGTGATCTCATGCGTCATTGCGGCGTAAACAAGATAGCCGCCGGTCGTGTGAACAACGCCTTTTGGCTGACCTGTCGAGCCGGAGGTGTAGAGGATGAACAGCGGATCTTCGGCGCTCATTTCGGCTGGTGCGCAGTAGTCGTCCGCCTCAAGGGCCATTTCGTTGTAGTCAAAGTCACGACCGTCAATCCAGGTGGTCTGGCCACCGGTGCGTTTGACGACAAGGCACTTGACCGTATCCTTGCAGTGCAGCAGTGCCGCGTCAGCATTGGATTTCAGCGGCGTCTTACGACCACCGCGCGGAGCCTCGTCCGCGGTGATGACAACCTTGGCGTCACAGCCGTTGATCCGGGCTGCCAGAGCGTCCGGCGAGAAGCCTGCAAAAACAATAGAGTGAATTGCGCCGATCCGCGCGCAGGCCAGCATGGCATAAGCGGCCTCGGGGATCATAGGCAGATAAATGACGACGCGGTCGCCTTTGCGCACACCCATAGATTCAAGGATGTTGGCCATGCGGCAGGTGCGGCGGTGCAGTTCTGCGTAAGAGATATGCTGAGCCGGATCATTTGGATCGTCCGGTTCCCAGATGATTGCCGTTTGATCACCGCGGGTTTTCAGGTGGCGATCCAAACAGTTGGCCGAGACATTCAAGGTGCCATCGGCATACCAGTTTATTTTAACCGAACCGAAATCGTAGTTAACGTCTTTGACCTGGGTGAAGGGTTTGATCCAGTCAACGCGCTTGCCTTGCTCGCCCCAGAATGCGTCGGGGTCACTGATCGAAGCGGCGTACATGCCGGCATATTTTTCGGCATCAACATGCGCACGGGCGACGGTTTCTGCGGATGGCGGATAGGTCTTGGCATCTGCCTGGGCAGCGGTGGTCATTTTTGAGGCTCCTCCCTCTGGACTGGATTACGTTGGGACATTTTTTGCCACTTGGTCCGGCAATGTCGATCCCGTTCCTCCCCAAGGTCGAATATTACCGAGTTCTGAAAATAAATAAATAAATTGCCGGAATCCCTGAATTTATTTGTAAAGAAATTTCTAACCACGGCCACATCCAGTAAAGAAAACGCGTAAATTTTGTAAAAATCTTTTTAAAGTAAATGGATAGGTGTAACACATGTCCTGCTTGCATTGCTTGACACAAGCGGGGGTCAGTCCACGAACACCTGGTTTTCCTGCATGCGCAATCCAAGCGGGAACTTCTTCTGATACCAGCGGAAAGCCAAGGCAGGGTTGGCACAGTAGAATGTTGGCGCTAGCTTGATCCTCAAGCGCCTCGGGAGGAGGCGCAGCAATGGGAGATCAAATGATGAAAAAGATGTTGAGCGGCGCGGCCGTCGCCGCCCTGAGCTTTGCTTTTGTCGGTGAAGCCTTTGCAACTGAATGGAACGCATCAGTCTGGGGCAAACGTCGTGCCTTCACCGAGCATGTTGAAAAACTGGCCGAGCTTGTCAGCGAAAAAACCGGCGGTGAATTCACCATCAATGTCAGCTATGGCGGACTATCCAAGCCGCGCGAGAACTTGGACGGTATTGAAATCGGCGCCTTCGAGATGGCTCAGTTCTGCGCAGGTTACCACCGCGACAAAAACCGCGCGATTACTGTACTGGAGCTGCCCTTCCTTGGCGTGAACAACCTGCAGGAGGAGGTGGCGATAAGCCATGCGGTATATGACCATCCCGCAGTCAAAGATGAGATGGCCCAATGGAACGCCCGCATCATCATGACCTCGCCGATGCCGCAGTATAACTTGGTCGGTACCGGCGAGCCACGCGATGAACTGGCCGATTTTGAAGGAATGCGGGTCCGTGCAACTGGCGGTTTGGGGCAAGCCTTTGAGGCGGTCGGAGGTGTTCCGACATCGGTCCCCGCAACCGAAGCGTTCAACGCCATGGAATCAGGTGTCGTCGACACTGTAGCCTTTGCCCAGCACGCACATCTGTCTTTCGGGACGATCAACGAAGCCGACTGGTGGACGGCAAACCTGAACCCAGGAACGGTAAACTGCCCAGTTGTGGTCAACATTGACGCCTATGAGGCCCTGCCAGCCGCGCATCGCGAAGCGCTGGACAACTCGATTGATGAGGCGATTGACCATTACCTGACAAATTACGACGGATTGCTCGAGCAATGGGACAGTGTTCTGCAAGAAAAGGGTGTCCAGAAAGTCATGATCGATGATGCCGTGATCGCAGAATTCCGCACCAAGGCAGCCGACCCGATCCGTGAAAAGTGGATCGCGGAAATGACGGAACAGGGACTGCCAGCGCAGGATCTTTATGATCTCGTTCAGGCGACGCTGACCCAACAGCGCGGCGGCAACTGATCCTAAACCCGGGTGCCCAACGGGCACCCGGTACACAAATATTGGGGAACACCGGAATGGCAGGACAGGCCACAGTGCTGGTGGACGGAAGCCGTCTGAGCCAGCTGGATCAGAAGTTGTTGAAACTGGAGCGTTTTCTGGCGCTCATCAGCGGTTTCGCAGTATTTGGCTTGATGGTGCTGGCCGTTATTTCGGTCAGTGGGCGCAATGCCCTGAATGCCCCATTGCCAGGATATGTTGACTGGATCGAACAGGCGATGCCACTGATCGCATTTCTGGGCATTTCATATGTTCAGCGCGATGGCGGCCACATCCGCATGGACATCGTTCTATCGCGCCTTCACGGCAGGGGGTTGTGGCTGTTCGAACTGGTCTCGGTGGTTTTGATCCTGCTTCTGATGCTTGCACTGGTTTGGGGCAGTTGGTCTCACTTCGACCGCTCCTTTGACTTGGGCGCACCATTGTGGAGCCGCGACAGTTCCATTGATATCGGAATTCCATTGTGGCCCGCGAAACTACTGGCCCCCATCGCGTTTTCCGTACTGTGCCTGCGGCTTGTTTTGCAGGCTTGGGGCTATGGCCGCGCATTATGGCTGGGACTGGAAGCTCCGGTGGCCGTTCCGTTGATACAGGACGCGGCAGCACAAGCAGCGGCTGAGGCCGAACAGTTCGAAGGGCAGGACTGATTTATGGACACGATTGAAATTGGCCTCTGGGTCACGGGCGGGCTTCTGGTCTTTGTCGTGGTCGGCATGCGCGTGGCGTTCGCTGCGGGCTTGGCCGGGCTTATCGGGCTGGTTTGGATTTTTTGGGCCAAGTTTGGGTATGATCCTGCGCGGTTTGGAAAGGCGCTGACAGTTGCGGTCAAAACCGCCGGGCAAGTGCCGCATTCCAAAGTTGCCTCTCACACCCTCAGCCTGATCCCGACCTTTATCCTGATCGGGTATCTGGCCTATTACGCAGGGCTCACGCGGGCGTTGTTTGAAGCTGCCAAACGCTGGGTCGCCTGGGTTCCTGGAGGGTTGGCGGTTTCAACTGTTTTTGCCACCGCCGGTTTCGCCGCGGTTTCGGGTGCCTCGGTCGCCACCTCTGCCGTCTTTGCCCGCATCGCGATCCCGGAAATGCTAAAGGTCGGCTACAACAAACGCTTTGCTGCTGGTGTGGTGGCCGCCGGAGGAACGCTGGCCTCGTTGATCCCACCATCGGCCATACTGGTGATCTACGCGATCATCGTCGAGCAGGATGTCGGGAAGCTACTTCTGGCGGGGTTCATTCCGGGTGCTTTTTCAGCGATCATCTATGCCGTGCTGATTGTCGGGATCGCTGTGATCTTTAAGTCCGTCGGTCCTCCGGTCACAGGCTTTACATGGAAACAGCGCTTTTCGGCCCTTCCCGGAGCCATTCCTATTGTCGCCGTCATCCTGATCATCATCTGCTTTGTCTATAACCCGTTTGGTGAAAAAGCGTGGGGCACACCGACGGAAGGCGGTGCAATCGGCGCCTTCATCGTCTTCTGCTTCGCCCTGTTCCACGGGATGCGGTGGAGTGAATTCAAATCCGCGCTGCTGGAAACGGCCAAGCTTACCGCGATGATCTTTTCGATCATCTGGGGCGTTCTGATCTATGTGCGGTTTCTAGGATTTGCAGACCTTCCCGGCGCCTTTTCTGACTGGATAACCGGGCTCGAGATGTCGCCCATGTTGATCCTGATCTGTATTCTTCTTGCCTACGCCGTGTTGGGCATGTTCATGGATGCGATTGGAATGCTGCTCTTGACCTTACCTGTTGTTTATCCGGCGGTTATGGCGCTGAACGGTGGTGAATCTGTCAGTGCCGCAGACAGTGCGTTTGGCATGTCCGGCCCGATGTGCGCGATCTGGTTCGGAATTCTGGTAGTCAAAATGGCCGAATTCTGCCTGATTACACCGCCAATTGGATTGAATTGCTTTGTCGTCGCCGGGGTGCGTCCGGACTTGAGTGTTCAGGATGTCTTCAGAGGTGTGACGCCGTTTTTCGTGGCCGACGCCCTGACCATAGCAATGCTTGTGGCGTTCCCTGGTATTGTACTCTACCTGCCATCGCTTGCGGGTTAGGTGGGATGCGAGGCTCTGCCTCGCGCTCCGGGATATTTAAAGCCAGATGAAGAACGGATCCCCTGCTTCATCTGGCCAATAAATATCCCGGGGGAGGCGCCCGGCACGGGCGACGGGGGCAGAGCCCCCTTAGGTGCGCCTAACCGGCCCGCATCAGCATTCCGAACAGGTCGCGCGGATCGTCCGGGTCTGCCAGCATGTCCAGAGGTTCAAAGAATGCGGTGCCTTCGATCGCCTGCTTGACATAACGCAGGGCTGAGAAATCTTCAATCGCGAAGCCAACGCTGTCGAACAGGGTGATTTGGCGGTTGTCTGTGCGCCCTTTGGCAGCACCGGTCATGACCTGCCACATCTCGGTCACGGGATGATCAGCATCCAGCGCCTGAATCTCGCCCTCGATCCGGGTTTGCTCGGGATATTCGACGAAAATGTCTGAGCGCAGCAAGATGTCGCGATGCAATTCTGTCTTGCCGGGGCAATCGCCACCGATGGCGTTGATGTGGACGCCGGGACCGACCATGTTGTCGGTGAGGATGGTGGCGTTTTTCTTGTCTGCCGTGCAGGTGGTGATGATCTGAGCGCCTTCAATAGCATCTTCCGGCGTCTTGCATGGGACGACCGTCAGGCCCTTGCCTTGTAGGTTTGCGGCGCATTTCGCTGTTGCACCGGGATCGATATCGTAAAGCCGCACAGTGTCGATCCCGCACATTGCCTTGAAAGCGAGGCATTGGAACTCGGACTGCGCCCCATTGCCGATCATGGCCATGGTTGTGGCATTCTTCGGGGCAAGATAGCGTCCGACCAGAGCCGACGTTGCCGCCGTGCGCAACGCCGTCAGCATCGTCATTTCGGTCAGCAGAGTGGGATATCCGGTGTAAACATCCGCCAGCAATCCGAATGCGGTCACAGTTTGCAGACCCTCGGAGGTGTTTTTGGGATGACCGTTCACGTATTTGAACCCATATGCCTCACCATCCGAGGTGGGCATCAGTTCAATCACACCGTGCGGAGAATGCGCCGGGATACGCGGGGTCTTGTCAAAGCTTTCCCACCGTTTGAAATCGGATTCGATTTGATCGGCGATCTGAACGATCATCTGTTCGACGCCAATGTGGTGGATCAAACGCATCATGTTGTCGACGGACACAAAAGGCACGAGTGCCTTGTCAGAAGGTTGCATCGTACTCTCCTATCGGCGGGCAAGGTGGACGCCTGCAATCATGCAGCGTACTGACCCACCAGCAGTTTCGATTGTTGGGACGGACAGTGGCAAAGGCGTTGCACTGGCTTGGATTATTTTGATTTGATCAGGGGTGAGGGCGCCTAACGCTCGGCTCGACAATGCCAGCACCAATCCATCGCGTCCCTTCAACTCAATTGCATTCCCCGCAAATTCGGCGATTTGGTCATGAGTCAGATCAATCACGGTTCGACCGGATTCCTCTAACCGATTGCGAATGGTCAAGCGACGGTCGGGGTCCGATATCATGTCGAGGCAGATTAACGCGTAATGAGTGCCGATCCCCATCAATACGTTGGTATGATAAACGTCCCTGCCTTTTGCGTCGCGGGCCTGAAAGGCAATTGGTTCATAGTTGAAATGAGTGCAGAACCGCTCCAGCAAGACCGGGTCGGCGCGATTGGAGGTGACTGTATACGCGATGCGGGCAATGTGGTCCAACACCATCGCACCTGTCCCTTCCAGCGCAAGGTTGTCTTGTTCCAGCCCGGAATAGTCTATGACATCCTGCACGCGATACTCATGTTTGAGCAGTTCGATGACATCGGTTCGCCGCTCGCGTCGGCGAGACGGCACGAACATCGGGTAAACTGCTATGTGACCACCAGGATGTGTGGAAAACCAATTGTTTGGGAAAACGCTGTCGGGTGTGTCGAGATCGCCAAAATCATCAAAAACGTGAACAGTGATTCCTGTGTCGCGCAGGCGTTGAACTGCCTGGTCATGTTCATCTCTCGCAGCTTCCGACGTGGCTGCGGCCGACGTGATACTCAGCGTTTGAAACGCATTGTCATCGCGTGTTTCCGGGTTGGAGGCAAAGGCATGTGGCCGGATCATTACTGCTGCAGACGGTGCTTGTAGCGATAGCATCAGAAACTCCGGGTGGGGCGGTCAAAGACGCGACGGCCCATAAGTGAGGCGGCCAGATCGACCATCAGTTTTGCAGTGCGGCCACGTTCATCCAGAAACGGGTTCAGTTCGACAAGATCCAGCGAACTGACCAGTCCGCTTTCATGCAGCAGTTCCATGACCAGATGAGCCTCGCGCTCGGTCGCACCGCCGGGAACAGTGGTGCCGACGGCAGGGGCGATGGCCGGGTCCAGGAAATCAACATCCAACGAAACGTGGAGAAGGGCGTTTTCAACTTTGACGCGGTCCAGAAACGCCAGCAACGGGGCCTTGATCCCATGTTCGTCAATGCTGCGCATGTCGGCCAGCATGGCCCGGTTTTGTTCCAGCGCCGAACGTTCTGCCGGGTCGACAGAGCGTAGGCCGATCATGCCGACGCGGTCCGTTGGCACGATGGCAGGTAAGGAAGGAAATGCCTCGAACCCCGGCCTTCCTGTAAAATAGGCGACGGGTGTGCCATGCAGGTTGCCGCTGTCTGTGCTGTCGGGGGTGTGAAAGTCACTATGGGCATCCAGCCACAGAACGAACAGCGGGCGGTCAATCTTTGCAGCATAAGCGGCCATCCCGGTCACGGTTCCCATGGACAACGCGTGATCGCCGCCCATGAAGATCGGAATGCCCCGATCAGCCGCTTTTAGCGCGACCTTGCTCAGCGCTTGCGTCCAACCGATGCATTCGGGCAGCGCGAACAGGTGCGGATGTTCGGGCACGCCGGTTTCTTCAGGTTGCACGTCGCCCCAATCGCAAACGGAGTGACCAAGATCGGTCAAGGCCTGATCCAGCCCGGCCACGCGATATGCGTCAGGACCCATTCGGCAACCCTGACGCCGTTTTCCGGCGTCCATCGGCGCGCCGACTAAAATGATGTTATTGCGTTCCATGTGGTCCATTTAGGCCGTCACTGTGTCTTGCGTGAAGAGCGCAAAATGCTCAAAATGGTTCAGGAAACTCCTTAGTGAGAAAGTGATATGGACGAATTGGATAGTCGTCTGCTGGGCGCATTGCAGCGTGACGCGCGCGCCAGCCTGTCAGAGCTGTCGGAAACGCTGGGCGTAACCCGCACTACGGTGCGCAGCCGTTTGCAACGGCTCAAGCAATCTGGTGAGATCGTCGGTTTTACTGTGTTGACGCGTCGGGATCTGGCACAAAGCCCTGTGCGTGGGCTGATGATGCTAGAAATCGAGGGGCGCGGTACCGAGCGCGTGATGTCCCGGATCGGGGCTATGCGGCAGGTCACGGCGGTCCATTCGACCAACGGCAGTTGGGATTTGATTGCCGAAATCAGTACGGAAACTCTGGCCGAGCTGGACGAGGTTCTGTTTCATATTCGCAGGATCGACGGCGTTACACGTTCGGAAACGAACCTGCTGCTGTCAACGCGCAAGGGGCGGCTCTAGTGCTTTGAGATAAATGCGAATTGTGCCAGAGTTCGTGAGTAGACAGGGTGCGGCTTACCCTCAGGTAGGCCGCTTGCTGATTAAGGGTTCAGTATTTCCGGAAGGCTTGCGGCATGACCACATCTGATAATGGTGACGAACCTTTGGCCGAAAAGTGGGCCGAACGTCTTGCTGGTCTACTGGAGAAACCCTGGCTGCGCATCGCGATACCGGTCGTTATTACCGGGATTGCCCTTTCGGTTTTGCACGATCTGTTGGCCCATGTGAAATGGTCGGATGTCCAGACAGATATTTCGGCGACATCATGGAAGTTGATGTTTTTTGCGATGTGCTGGACAGCGTTCAGCTTTTTGTCGCTGTCGCTCTATGATGTGTTCGCGGTACAAAGCGTGGCGGATGGCAAGGTGCCGTTACCTGTGGCGGGGATGGCCGGAGCCAGTGGATACGCGGTGTCGAACTGCCTTGGATTTTCCTATATCACAGGAACCGCAATCCGGTATCGGATATACGCGTCGCTTGGCTTGGATCTTGGCCGGGTGGCTGGTGTAATCGCAACCTCATGGGTGGCGTTCTGGATGGGTCTGATCCTGATTTTGGGCCTGTTGCTGACCCTGCACCCGGATGGAATATCCAAGGTGATGCCCGTCAGCGAAACGGTCGAAACCACCATAGGATTGTGCTTGCTGGTTGCATTTGTCGCGATGTTCATTTGGCTGTCCAGCGGTGGCCGACGGTTGGCTGTTGCAGGTGTCGGTTTCGATTTGCCCGGAGGCAAACTGGCGGGCCTGCTGACGTTGGCTGCCATTGGCGACCTGTTTGGCGCATCAATGGCGCTTTACGTACTGATGCCGGATGATTTGGGGGTCGGGTACCCGTATTTCTTCACCATCTATATCGCTGCCATTGCCGTTGGAATCCTGAGCCATGCGCCGGGCGGGATCGGCGTGTTTGAGGCGACATTGATTGCCGGTCTGGGGGCGTCGGGTCGTTCGGATGTGATTGCTGCGTTGCTGCTTTACCGGGTGGTTTACACTTTTTTGCCATTTGCAGTCGCCAGCCTTTCCATTGCCGTTGCATCGGTCTTGACCCAAAGACACATGATCGGCGGTGCCGCGGTTTGGGTCTATCGTGTGATCCGCCCCATGGTTCCAATGGTCGCGGCCGGGGTTGCCGCAGTGGCCGGGGTGATCTTGCTGGTGTCGGGCGCGCTGCCAGCGGGGGCGCAAAAGCTCGGCACGCTGAAAGATCTGCTGCCCCTGTCATTTGTCGAGGCTTCGCATCTTGCAGGCAGCGTCGTAGGCGTATTGCTATTGCTGGTCTCGCGCGGGTTGTTCCGCAAGCTCTACAGGGCATGGGTCGTTGCGATGGTGTTGATGGGGGCGGGATTCTTTGCTTCGCTTGCAAAGGGGCTCGACATCCACGAAGCGCTTTCGATGCTGGGAACGATTGGTCTGCTGGCCATGTTTCGCGGTGCGTTCTACCGGGTCAGTGGCGCGTCGATATTTCGGTTGAACATCCCATGGCTGATCAGTGTCGTAGTTCTGCTGGCGGTGATTTTCTGGATCGGGCTGTTTGCATATTCGCATGTCGAATACCAAAATGATCTGTGGTGGCAGTTTGCTTGGAACGGTGACGCCTCGCGCTTTCTGCGGTCCAGCCTTGTCGTGGCCGTGATCGTGGGCATTGTTGCCATGAACTCTCTGTTCGGGCGTGAGATTCCGACACCACAGCGGGTTGAAATCCCAGAGGTTGTCGAGCGGCTAGTGATGGAGAGTGAGGATTCGGAATCCCAAATCTCGCTTACCGGTGACAAGCAATTCCTGATCTCACCGGATGAGACCGCGTTTATTGCCTACGCCGACACAGGCAATGCGCTGATTTCGAAAGGAGAACCGGTTGGTGACGAGGGTGCCGGGCAGCAACTGATTTGGCAGCTTCGGGAAATGGCGGATCGCGAAGGTAAACTTTGCGCGTTCTACAGTGTCTCGACCAAATATCTGCCAACTTTTCTGGATCTTGGACTGTCGATCCTGAAAATTGGCGAGGTTGCGCGGGTTTCTTTGCACGATTTCTCGCTGGACGGAAAGTCGCGCAAGCGGTTCCGGCAAGCCAAGAACCGTGCTGAACGCGAAGGATATGTGTTCGAGATCGTTCCGAAGGAAGAACTGGCGCCTCTGTTGTCAGACTTGCGTGGGATTTCAGACCGCTGGCTTGCGCAAAAGGCCGGTGCAGAAAAGGGCTTTGCGCTGGGGGGATTTGATGATGAATACCTGTCCTATTTCGATCATGCTATCCTGCGTGATGGCAACACCGGCAAGATCATGGCCTTTGCCAATCTGTTCCAAGGGGGGAACAAGTCGGAGCTGTCGCTGGATCTTATGCGCTATGAACCCGATAGCCCAAGTTTCGTTATGGACGCTCTTTTCGCCGACATGATGGATTGGGGCGCGCAGCAAGGGTTTCACTGGTTTTCACTGGGTGCCGCACCGTTTTCAGGGATCGAAAACCGTCAGCTTGCTTCGCTTTGGAACCGCATCGGTGGGTTCGTTTACGAACATGGCGAGCAATTCTACCATTTTGAAGGCCTGCGCGCGTTCAAGCAGAAGTTCGATCCGGAATGGAGCCCGAATTATCTGGCCAGCCCCGGCGGGCTGGCCGCGCCCCGCATTCTGTATGAGGTCAATATCCTGATCTCGGGCGGATTGCGCGGGTTAACCAAGTAGCACTTAATTCAGGCTTGCGCGGGTTGGGGTTTTCTGCAGCAGATCGCCCCAGTCCGTGCGATAGGCCATCTCGGCCAGAACGGTTTCGGGCAGGAATTCCTGGTTTTGCCGGATCTGCCATCCGCCGCCCAGGCCCTTGTAAACCGCCACCAGATTGCTGGATACCTGCTGCCGTGCCTCGATCAGATTGGCCTGCGACCGCAATAGCGCGGTCTGGGTGTTCAGCACGCGCGAATAATCGGCAATGCCGTCTGTATACTGGCTGACGGCGATTTCGGCAGCTTTGCGTGAGGCCTCGACACTTTGTTGATAGAACCCGACCTGCTTACGTGCCTGCGCATAAGCGACCATGGCACTTTCAACTTCGGAATAAGCGGTCAGCACAGTGTTCTGATAATTCGCAATCAGCGCCTGATAAGCGGCGTCCTGCGCGCGAACATTGTTCTTGATGCGGCCATAGTTCAGCACATTCCAGACCACACCGGCACTGGCCAGACCGGTTGTGCTGCCACCGCTGAACAGATCGCGCCCGCCGGATGCCTGCAGCCCGATCGCGCCAGACAGGATGAATTGGGGATACAGGTCCGCCATCGCGATGCCCACTTGTGCCGATTGCGTGGCTGCCGCCAGTTCAGCCGCGCGCACATCCGGGCGGCGGCGTAGCAATTCAGCGGGAACGCCCACTGCCACATTTGCTCGGGCCGATGGAATGTGGCCGGAATTGCCCAACAGACCGGTCATGCGTGAAGGTGTCGTGCCCAACAACACCGCAAGCGCGTTCTTGGTCTGTTGCAAGTCGCTTTCCAGTTCGGGTACCAGCGCCTTAGTGTTGTTCAGCAGGGCGGTGGATTCCTGCACGTCCAGTTCCGTGGTGACGCCATTGTTAAACCGCAGCTGAGTCAGGTCTGCCGAATCTTGCTGCAATTTGATGTTCTCACGCGCAATTGCCAGCGTCTCTTGCAACGCCCGGATATTGACGTAAAGCGCGGCGACATCCCCGGTCAGCGTCACCAACGCGTCGTCGTAATTCGCCACTTGCAGGGCCAGATTGGATCGCGCGGCCTGAACGCCGCGCCGCTGCGCGCCCCAGACGTCCAACTCCCACTGGGCATCGAAGCCGACTTGCGAGGTCGAGAATTCGGTATCCAGCGGGATGACGCGATTGACATCCGAAATCGGCCCCAGATTGTCGCTGATCTGGCGCCGTTCAAGCGAGCCGCCAATGGCCTGCGACTGCGGGTAAAGCTCGCCAAAGGCGATACCCAGTTGTGCACGGGCCTGCAAAACCCGCGCGCCAGCGACCTGAAGTGTCAGGTTCTGGGCGTAGGCCTCGGCAATCAGTTTGTTGAGGGTAGGATCATTGAATGTTTGCCACCATTTCACGACAGGCGCACTGCGCGACGTCAGCCCGCTTTGACCGGCGCTGGGGTTGTTGACCTCAATCCACTGTTTCACGACCGGTGAGTTGGGGCGCACGAAATCCGGCCCAACGGGTGTGCAGGCCGCGAGAGTGGCGGCACAAATGGCGGTTCCCAACAACCTGCGGAGTGTCATGGCGCGCATCCTCAGATATCCAGAGGTCGGATGAAGTTGGCGAAGGAATAGAGACGGATGTTGATACGCCTCAGAAACTCAAAACTTTTGCCTTGGCCTGTATAGATCGCCACTGCGGCATGACCACCTGCTGGGAAAATGTGGTCTTCCGGAACATCGACGGTGATCTGGACCGCAATCCGACCGGGCAGTTTGGGCAGCTCGAAACCGGGCAGGCGGCCCGACGGGATGAGTTGCCCCTGCCGGGTGGCCCACCAGATCGCTTCGACCTTGCCCGTCAGGATTTCACCGGGATAAAGATCAAGTGCAACTTCGACCTCTTGCCCCGGCTCGACAAATTTCAGGTTCTGCTGGCGGAACGTGGCAAGGATATAAGGGCTTTCATCAGTCACAAAGCTGGCAATCGCACCCAATCGGACGTCACCGACTACCAATCCGGGGCGAGCCTGCTGTGAGACGATCATGCCATTTTCAGGCGCATAGATTGTTGTGTTTTCCAGAAAATATTCGGCTTCGGCCAATTGCGCCTGCGCCTGAAGGATGCCGGTGTTCACGCCGTCAATCTGCGATTCCAGCGCCAGCTGAGCCTTGGCCAGGTTCGCCTCGGCCTGTTTAACGGCGGCCTGATCTTCCGTCACCTGTTCGTTCCAACGGTCGAGGTCGTCCTGACGGGCACCTCCGGCGGGAACAAGGTTCTCATACCGCGCCTGTTGGGTTTGCGCATAAGCCAGTTGTGCATTGGCCCGTTCGACAGCTTCGGTCGACGCGATAACATCCTGTTCAAGGATTTTGGCATTCTGCGCTGCCGCCACCAACTGGGCCTGTGCATTATCGACCGCCAGCGAAAACACCGTATCGTCGAACCGATAAAGCGGATCGCCCTTTGTGACCGGTGTGTTCGGTTCAACAAGAACCTCGGACAGGATCGTCGGCTGTGTCAGCTTTGGGATGATCTGTATGGTCGAACGCACCACGTGGCTGTCTGCCGAAAACGGCTGAAAGAAGCGCAACGCCACAAGGAAGATCAGCAGCAGATGTGCGCCCACCCAGAACGAAACAATGCCCCAGGCAATGTTAAACTTCAGCCATTCCAGCTTGAAGAAAATGAGCCAGACGAAAATGATGTAGAACAGAGTGATGCCGAGGGCGACGAACATAGGTATTAGGGTCCTTCGGTCTTAACTGGGTTGTGTGTCGTCTGTGTCCAGACGATTCTGGTATTCGGGTTTGACCTTGCCGCCCAAGCGTTTGATTTCATCGCGAATGGCATCTTTTTCCTCGTCCGGGCCGCGGCGAATATCGACCGTGACGCCATCGTGAAAAGCCCACATGAAGGCGTGTACCCAGGGCACGACAGCCAAGAACCCCATCCATCCCATGATCTTTACAGCTTCGGCGTGGGGATGATTGCGTTTGATCGCGATCCGCCCCGGAAGGCCCATAATGAAAAGGAACAGCGCCATAACTGCTGCAAGCAGCAGGATCAGCGCGGCCAATGTCAGATAGTCATAATAGCCCAGCGGCTGGCCCAGTAGTCCCATGCGTGTGCCTCCATCAGGGGAAGGTTAGGGTATCCTCAGTCATTCGCTTTCAGTTCGTCAATCAACTTGTAGTCGGTGGGCGGGTCATCACAAATGCCCGGTCCGCATTCCAGCAGAGTTGAACCGGCGTTCAGCACGGCCAGTGCCAGCATGACAAAGAAGGCGGTTTTTGCCAGCTTGTTTCCCCCAAATCGTACCTCGCTGGTCGCGCCCGAGACATATTGGCGATCAAACAGCAGCATGAACGACGTACCCAGCAGGACTAGGAAAAAGGCGATGCCCGCCCAAGTGTAATAATGCAGCCCAAGAACGGGCGATCCATAGTGGCCGGTTCCCGGCACAATGTGCAACAGGATTTGCCGGATCGAAACACTGCCGCCATACAAAGCTGCAATCAGCATGATGGCATAGTGCTGCGGTCGCGCGCCATACAGCAGGTTCAAGCCCAGCCCGACGCCGACAGCAACAAAGCCGACACGCTGCAACAGGCAAAGCGGGCAAGGCAGTTCGTAAAGGAAAAGTTGATAAAAAAACGCCAGCGCCAGAACGAGACAGACGGCCAACATTCCGATCGCGTTAAATGTTCGTGACAGTTCAGGTGTCATGACGAGGCCCTCAAAGCTGAATTGTCAGCTGACTGGTGGCGTGGAATTTCAACCAGTAGACACTCAGGGCAATTGTAACAAAGAACAGCGCATTGCCTGCCTTCGTCATGTTGAAATAGTTGAGCCCCATCGTGGCGGTAAGTAGTGAAAATAAAAGCGCAATCATGGCCCGGTGCTCCCCTCCCGTGCACATATCTTTATGCAGACGATAGTGTCAGGCCGGGTGGCATCTGGCAAGCGACGTGGTAATTTTGAGACTATTCTTAATGTCCGCTAGTTACACAGTACGATGTCCGTTTGCCATTCCTGACTGCGCAGGTGCAGATCGCCAGGTAACGGCGCATCAGTGTAGATCGCGTCTATTTCAGCCAAGGAAGTGATGCGCGCCGGGGCCGAGCGGTGAAACTTTGAATGGTCGGCAACCAGAAAAGTTCGGCGTGCCTGCGCAATGATGGTCTGGCTGACTTGTACCTCCTGAAAGTCGAAGTCCAGAAGATCTCCGTCAGTGTCCAAAGCTGAACAGCCGATCACGGCAAGATCAAATTTGAATTGCCGAATGGTCGAAACAGTCAGGGTCCCGATCAACCCGCCGTCTGTGCGCCGCAGGACGCCTCCAGCCATGACGACCTCACAATCCGGGTTCTCAATCAGAATGTTTGCGACATTCATGTTGTTCGTCACAACCATCAGGTTCTTGTGGTGCAGCAATTGCCGCGCCACGGCCTCGGTTGAGGTCCCGATGTTCATGAAGATCGACGCACCGTCGGGGATATCGGTGGCGCAAGCCTGTGCAATACGGGTTTTGGCGTCGGAATTCAGGGCGCGGCGGTCTTCATATCCGATGTTGGAAACGCCCGAGCGCAGAACCGCGCCGCCATGCACCCGATCCAGTTTACCTGCCTCGGCCAGCTCGGTCAGGTCGCGCCGGATCGTCTGGACCGTGACACCAAATCTTTCGGCCAACCCGTCAACGGTGACGCGGCCTTCGGCCCCGGCAATGTCCAGAATGTCAGATTGGCGGAAAGACAGGGACATGGGTGTTTCCAGACTTGAAGTGTTTCTTTTCGTTTTTGTTCTTTCTGGCCGGTTTTGCAAGAACGGCATGCGAAAATTTCAGATCAGTGTTGTAAAACGAAAAAAGTCGAACATAAACATTGACCATACGAAGGATGTTCTGGCAAATGCCTATCATCCATCCTGACAAGGAATCATTGGCATGCAGTCAGCGGACGTTCAGATAACGGACCTTTTTATCATCGGTGGCGGGATCAATGGTTGCGGCATCGCACGGGATGCTGCTGGCCGCGGGCTGTCAGTTGCTTTGGCAGAGATGAATGATCTGGCTTCAGCGACGTCATCAGCCTCGACCAAATTGTTTCATGGCGGGTTGCGCTATCTGGAATATTTCGAAATCCGTCTGGTCCGTGAGGCCCTGATCGAGCGTGAAACCCTGTTGCGCGCGATGCCGCATATCAGCTGGCCGATGCGCTTCGTGCTGCCATACCATAAGGACATGCGGTTTGACTCGGAAACGCCGACCTCACGGCTGCTCAGCACGGTCATGCCGTGGATGCGCGGGCGGCGTCCGGCCTGGCTGATCCGGTTGGGTTTGTTCATGTATGACAATCTGGGTGGTCGCAAAATTCTGCCGGGCACCACGTCGCTGAACCTGCGATCGGCTCCGGAAGGGGCCCCACTACAGGACAAATTCGAAACGGCTTATGAATATTCCGACTGCTGGGTCGAAGATTCGCGGTTGGTGGTCCTGAATGCCCGCGACGCCGAGGCGCGCGGTGCGCAGATCATGGTGCGAACCGAAGTGATTTCCGCCGAGCGGGTGGACGACCTTTGGCAGGTATCCATTCGCGATCGCGACGGCGGCGAAACCCGTCTTGTCCGGGCCAGAATGCTGATCAATGCAGGTGGCCCTTGGGTCGGGGACATCATCCAGTCCAAGATCCGTGTGAACTCACGCGAGGGTGTTCGGCTTGTTCGGGGCAGCCATATTGTGACACCCCGGCTGTATGACCACGACAAGTGCTATTTTTTTCAGGGCGAAGACGGCCGCATCATTTTCTCCATTCCTTACGAGCAGGATTTTACCCTGATCGGCACAACGGATCAGGATCACCCGGACCCTGACACGAAACCCGTCTGTACTGAGGCCGAGCAGGAGTATCTGTGCACTTTCGCATCGAAGTATTTCAAGCGCACTGTGACCCGCGAAGATGTTGTGTGGACCTATTCCGGTGTGCGGCCGCTTTATGACGACGGTGCCAGCAGTGCCACCGCTGCAACGCGGGACTACACGCTGAAAGTCGATGCGCAGGGTGGGGCGCCTGTATTGAACGTGTTTGGCGGCAAGATCACCACCTATCGACGGCTCGCGGAAAGTGCTCTGGAGAAGATTGGTGAATTCTTTCCGAATATGCCGGGCCCCTGGACCGCCGGTGTTGCGCTGCCGGGCGGTGACTTTCCGGTTGACGCTGTTGAAGCCCTGACTGATCAGCTTTTGGCCGCGTATCCGTTTCTGGGTGCCGCCTGGGCTACACGCCTAATCAGGGCCTATGGAACTGAAGCAGCAGATGTCCTTGGGGATGCGCAGCAGTTGTCTGATCTGGGCGAGGATTTTGGCGCAACACTGACCGCGCGGGAAGTCGCGTGGCTGATCGACAAGGAATATGCCAGAACCGCCGAAGATGTCGTCTGGCGGCGCAACAAGCTGGGCCTGCGAATGAGTGCCGAGCAGATCGCGCGGATCGACGGTTGGATGGCTGAACGGCGGATCAGCAGCACGGCCTGATCCATCTTTCTATCCTCTTGGCGGGTGATCCGTGTTGTGCTAGCCGTTGGTTACGGTCGGCAGACACCGAGGCGTCGCTGCTCTTACCCAGAGTGCTAAACCTGCCAGTGAATTTGAAACTATCGCAACCATCCGGGCGTTGTTTCGTCAAGTCAGCGACCAACGATCGCGAAAAACGCCCGATATGGATTTGTGATGAGCAAAACTCCTGTACCGTTGCACGCCGATGATCTGACCGGATTCGTGCGCACCTTGTCCCAACAACTTGGCGACTCCAGCCCGTCGCACCTGACCCTGATGAATATGGTCGCCCGTTCCGCCGGGTTTCAGAACGTGCAACATATGCGCGCCACCAGTGCCGCTGCCAGGCGGATTGAGGCCCGCCCGAAACAACTGGCTGCTGACATGCGTACGGTTGAGCGTACATTGCACCTGTTCGATGAGCAGGGCAGGCTTCGGCAATGGCCGTCAAAAAGATCTGTGCAGACTTTGTCCTTGTGGGGGCTCTGGTCTGCGGTACCGGCTGCTGCGGTGCTGCAAGAGGGTGACGTCAACGCGTTTCTCAATGCCGAACACTGTTTTGATGACCCTGCAACCCTGCGCCGGACCATGATCTCCTGTGGGCTGCTGACACGGAACCGGGATGGATCGGATTATCGCCGGGTCGAGCAGGCACCGACACCAGAGGCAAAGGTGGTGATCCGCGAAATCTCTGAACGGCGGCGGGGAAGATCAGACTAACGCCAGAAAAAGCCCCGCTGATGTGCGGGGCTTTGATTGGATCAGGCCGCTTCTTTTGACGGGCCGGGATCGTTTTTGCTGCCTTTCAGCCACTCGCGCATGCTTTGCATCAGGGCGTAGAGGACAGGCACCACGATTACGCCAACCAGCGTCGCGGCCAACATGCCACCGAACACGGCGACACCGATGGCTTTTTGGCTGGCCGCGCCCGCACCATTGGCAGCCAGCAGCGGTACGACCCCCAGCAGGAAAGACAGGGCGGTCATCATGACAGCGCGGAAACGCTGATGAGCGGCCTCGACGGCTGCTTCCTTGATCGATAGACCCTTGGCGCGTTGTTCCATTGCGAACTCAACGATCAGAATGCCGTTCTTCGAAGCCAGGCCCACCAGCATGATCATACCGATCTGCGTATAGAGGTTTATGTCACTGCCAACGATGGCAACCGCGGCCACCGCCCCGAACAGGGCCACGACCACTGACAGCAGGATCGAGACCGGCATAGTCCAGCTTTCATACTGTCCCACAAGAAACAGGTAACCGAATAGGATGGCCAGCCCCAGAATGATGATCACCAGGCTGCCGGACGCCAACTGTTGTTGTGCCGTCCCCGTCCATTCGAACGAGTATCCCGGCGGCAGGGCCGAAGCAGAAACCTCTGTCATCGCAGTGATCGCATCGCCGCTGGACAGGCCCGGTGCCGGTACTGCTGTCACAGTTGCCGACCGAAACAGGTTATGCCGTTTGAGCAGAACCGGCCCCAATACGTTTTCCACGTCAATCAGGGTACCCAGTGGCACCATGTCGCCCTTCTGTGAACGCACATAGAGGCTGGCAATGTCATCGACATTATCGCGATAGCTGCCTTCCGCCTGGATCATTACGCGATAGACGCGACCAAACAGGTTGAAGTCGTTGACATAATATGACCCCAGCTGGGCCTGCATGGTCTGGAAAATCTCAGCCACCGAGACGTCCAGCGTCTTGGCTTTCTCACGGTCCAGATCCACGAACAGCTGCGGAACATTGGCACGGAATGTGGTATAGGCCTGTCCGATCTCGGGTCGCTGGTTGGCCGAATAGACAAACGATCCCACAGCCGATGCCAAATCCTGCGGTGAACCGCCGCCGGTTTGCTGCACCTCCATCTCGACCCCGGCCGACATGCCGAGACCCTGAATTGGTGGCGGGTTGAAGGCAACGGTCGAGGCTGCGGTCTCATTATTCGCGATGGCCAGCACCTTAGCCAAAATGGCTTCGGCGCTCAGGTCTTCCTCCTGCCGTTCGCTCCAGTTGTCGAGGTTCACGAAGATCGCAGCGCCGTTGGTGATTGTGCCGTTCAGCAATGAGAAGCCATTGATCAGAACGGTGCTGGACACACCCGGGATCTCGCGTATCTGGTCATCAAGGCGCTTTGTCACGGCCTCGGTCCGTTCCAGCGTCGCGGCGTCAGGCAGTTGCACGTCAACAAAGAGATAACCATTGTCTTCCAGCGGGATAAACCCAGCTGACGTGTTCGACATGATTGCCCCTGTTCCCAGGCCGAGCCCAACCACGATGGCCAGCGCGATAGCCGGAAAGACAAGCAGTTTGCGAACAATGGCGACATAGCCATTGCGAACGCCACCAATGAGATTTTCGAACAGCGCAAGCAGCCCCTTGGGTGGCCCCGAGCGGGCCTTAAGGACCAGCCCACACAGAGCGGGCGACAGTGTCAGCGCGTTGATGGATGAGATTACAACAGCGGTCGAGATCGTAACAGCGAACTGAGAGTACAGCCGCCCTGAGATACCCGGCATGAAGGTCACCGGTACGAACACCGCCAACAGAACCAGTGTGGTCGCGATGACGGGGCCGGTGATCTGCCCCATAGCCTTACGGGTGGCTTCGGCTGGGGGCAGCCCCTCATCAGCGATGATGCGCTCGACGTTTTCGACCACGACAATGGCGTCATCGACCACGATGCCGATGGCCAAAACCAGCGCAAACAGCGAGATCGTGTTCAACGACATGCCGAAGGCCAGCAAGAAAGCAAACGTGCCGATCAGTGAGACCGGGATGGCAACCGCCGGAATGATCGTCGCGCGCCAACTTCCCAGGAACACAAAAACGACCGAGATCACGAGGGTAAAGGTCAGGATCAGTGTCGATACGACGTCATTCAAAGAAGCTTCGACAAAGTCTGTCGTGTTAAAGGGGACATCATACTCCACATCCGTCGGGAATGCGCGGGACAGCCGCTCCAGTTCCGCCTGCACGCGCTCTGAAACGGCCAGGGCGTTTGCGCCGGGGGCCTGATAGATACCGATCACGGTGGCGGGCACGGACTGAAAATAACCGGACGCCGAGTAAAACTGTGCACCAAGCTCAACCCGGGCGATATCCCTTACGCGGACAATTGCGCCGGCGTCTCCGGTACGGATCACGATGTTGCCAAATTCTTCGGCTGACGTCAGTCGCCCTTTGGACTTGATCGTGTATTGAAAGGTCTGGCCTTCGGGAACAGGCGGTGCACCAATCGAGCCTGCGGACACTTCGATATTCTGTTCGCGGATCGCGTTGATCACATCGCCTGGTGTGATGGACAGGGCTGCCATCTTGTCCGGGTCCATCCAGACCCGCATGGCATATTCAAGGTTGGTCAGAACATCAGCCTTACCCACGCCCTGCACACGCGCCAGCGCATCGCGCAGGTTGATCGAGGCATAGTTGGAAAGAAACACGCTGTCATAGGTGCCGTTGGGCGAGGTCAGCGTGACCAGCATCAGCATGTTGGTCGACGATTTTTGTGTAACAACGCCCGAAGATGTCACTTCGGCGGGCAACGACGACATTGCCTGTGCCACCCGGTTCTGCACGTTGACCGAGGCGATATCGGGGTCGGTGCCAACTTCGAAGGTTACGTCCAATGAATACGAGCCGTTGTCAGACGATCTGGACGTCATGTAGATCATGTCGTCCACACCGTTGACCTGCGCCTCGATCGGTGCGGCAACAGTGTTTTCCACTGTTTCCGCATTTGCGCCGGTATATTTGGTGGATACGTTGACGACGGGCGGGGTAATGTCAGGGAACTGCGCGACCGGCAGCACCAGATAGCCGATGCCACCCATGATGGTCAGTACCAGCGAGATGACAAACGCCAGCTTTGGCCGGCTGATGAACAGGGCTGAGAACATCGATTATTCTCCCGGCTGTTCAGAAGCGACGACCGCGTCAACAGCCACGCCGGGGCGGACCCGTTGCAGGCCCTCGACAATCACGCTTTCGCCCTCACGCAAGCCTTCCGTAACGATGATGGCAGTACCTTCCGTGTTGCCTGTGGTGATGTATCGCTGCTCCACCATCTGTTTGTCGTTTACTACAAGAACAAAGTCACCACGCTGGTCGCGTTGCAGTGCAGCTTGCGGCACCAGAACTTGCAGGGTTGGTTGCAGCGCTTCAATCTGCACGTTCACGAATGCACCATCCAGGATCAAACGGTCGGCATTTTCGAACTGGGCGCGCATTGTGATCGCACCGGTCAACGGGTCGATACGATTGTCAACGAATACGATCCTGCCCGTTTCATCCAACTTGGTTCCATTTGGCAGCGTGATATGCACATTGGGGCTTTGCGGGCTGTCAGCAAGAGAGGCGGAATTTGCGCCAACGGTCTGAAGAACCGAAGTGAAGATTTTTTCGTTGAGCGAGAAATTCACATAGATCGGCGTCTCGCTGACAATGTTCACCAGCGGGGGGTTGGTCGGGCCTACCACATCGCCGACACTGGTGGTGATGCTGCCGATACGCCCATCAAAAGGCGCGTGGATCTGTGTATAGCTGAGGTCCAGTTCGGCCTGCTGGATCGCTGCATTTGCGGCCTTGACCTGAGCCTCGGCGACCAGTTCGTTTGCCCGCGCGATGTCACGTTCGGATTCAGGTGTCGCGTCGCGCTTGTAAAGCTCTTCCTTACGCGCCAGGTCAACCTTGGCCAACTCAAGATTTGCCTCGGCCCGGTTCAGATCAGCTTTTCGGGCCTCCAATGTCGCTTCGTAAAGGTCCGGTTCGATGGTGAACAACAGGTCGCCTTCTTTGACCGTTGCCCCATCCTCGACATTTCGGCTGTTGAGAAAACCGTTCACGCGGGCGACGATGTCGACCTTATTGATCGCCTGAGCGCGCCCTATGAAGGAAGCCTCGTCGGTGATTTCTTCGGTGTAGGCGGCCGCAATCGTAACTTTCGGTGCCGCTCCTTCGTCCTGTGCAGTTGCAGGTTGGGCCAGTCCCAGGGATATCAGCAATAATGCGGTGGCAATTGGATTGCGGGCCTGAGTTGGAAAAGGGAAAACTTGGGACATGGCGAAAGCCTCGTGCATTTCAGAAACAATTGGTGTCCATCCCGGCGGTCACAATCGCGCGAGTCGACAAAACTTGTTTGCAGGATGGCTTGTTTACCACGATTTCTCAAGCGCGATGAATCCCGAGGTGGTTCGCGATGACGCCAAAAATTTGAGCAAGTAAGCTGGTTTAGGTGTCGGCCCGTTCCGAGGTGCCGAACGAAAACAGGGGCCAACGGCCCCCGTTTGAGTATCCGAATATCAGGGTGGTCAGCCGCGTTTACCAGCGAATTTTGCCTGCCATTCTTCGCGCTGTTCGTCTGTGATCTTGGCGAACAGAACGTCTGGCACGGTAAGGTCGTGACCCGCGGGTAGCGCGTTCAACGCTGCGGCTACGTCTTCCGGCCAGCTGGTATCAAGCGTGTTCATGGCGCTTAGCATCTTGGCCGCAGCATCAGGGATGAACGGCGCGCTGAGCACGGCATAGAACCGGATCAGGTTCAGACCCAGACGCACCTGTGCAGCGGCTTGTTCGGGGTCTTCCTTGAAGGTTGACCACGGCGCCGCAGCTTGCAGGAATTCATTGCCAGCCACCCAGATGGCCCGCAGCTCCTGAGCCGATTTGCGGACGTCCATTGCTTCCATATGCGCCTCATAGGCGCGGACACGTTTGGTAAGTTCATCGATCAGAGCGTTCTCACGCTCGCCAAACTCACCGCCTTCGGGCACCACCTCACCGAATTTCGAGCGGCAGAACTTAGTGATGCGGCTGACGAAGTTGCCCAGAACATCGGCCAGATCCTTGTTCACGGATTGTTGGAAGTTCTCCCACGTGAACTCGCTGTCGCTGCTTTCCGGTGCATGGCTCAGCAGCCACCACCGCCAGTAGTCAGCTGGAAGAATCTCGAGCGCCTGATCCATGAAAACGCCACGACCCTGCGAGGTCG
This sequence comes from Ruegeria sp. SAZD013, assembly GCF_059612525.1. Taxonomy (NCBI): domain Bacteria; kingdom Pseudomonadati; phylum Pseudomonadota; class Alphaproteobacteria; order Rhodobacterales; family Roseobacteraceae; genus Ruegeria; species Ruegeria sp. SAZD013. The sequence goes on from NZ_JBXWQT010000020.1 coordinate 168,887, forward strand.
AGAACTGGCCGCCGTCGTAGTTTAGATAGTTGAAGGATTTCAGGTGGTCGACCATTTTCCACGGCTCGCCCGACCCGAGAATGGTGGCGGGGAAAGAAAGCGTGTGAAACGGCACGTTGTCCTTGCCCATGAACTGGACATAGCGCACATCGTTCGCGCCCTTGTCGGTGCGCCACCAGCGTTCCCACTCGGAATCGGGTTTCCCGGTCGAATCCGCCCATTCCTTGGCACAGGCGATGTATTCAATCGGCGCATCGAACCAGACATAGAAGACCTTGCCTTCCATACCGGGCCAGTCCTGTTCGCCTTTCTTGACCGGAACGCCCCAGTCCAGATCGCGGGTGATCCCCCGGTCTTGCAGCCCGTCGCCATCATGCAGCCATTTCTTGGCAATGGATGTGGTCAGGATCGGCCAGTCGGTTTTGCTGTCAATCCAGGCATCCAGCTGATCCTTCATCGCCGATTGGCGCAGATAGAGGTGCTTGGTCTCACGCACTTCCAGATCGGTCGAGCCCGAAATGGCCGAGCGCGGTTCAATCAGGTCGGTTGGATCCAACTGCTTGGTGCAGTTTTCACACTGGTCGCCACGTGCGTTCTCATACCCGCAATTGGGGCAGGTGCCCTCGATATAGCGGTCGGGAAGAAAACGACCATCCGCGTTGGAATAGATTTGCTTTTCCGTGACTTCACGGATCAACCCGGCCTCATCCAGTTTCCCGGCGAAATGTTGGGTCAGCTTTTTGTTCTGCTCGCTGGATGAACGGCCAAAGTGATCAAAGCTCATCCCAAAACGCTTGGCGATGTCGGCCTGAATTTCGTACATGTCCGCGCAATACTCGGCCACAGGCTTTCCAGCTTTAGCAGCGGCCAGTTCGGCCGGGGTGCCGTGTTCGTCGGTGGCACACAGGAACATGACCTCGTTTCCCCGGCCACGCTGATAGCGTGCATACAAGTCGGCAGGCAGTTGCGAGCCGATCAGGTTGCCGAGGTGCTTGATCCCATTGATGTATGGGATTGCCGAGGTGATGAGAATCCGAGCCATATTCCGTTTCCGCATATCTAACTGCGCGTTCGTCTAACCTATGTCACCGCTCAGCAAAAGCCCGGTTTCGTAGATGACTGGAATAACTCTGATTTGTGACGCGCCCCTGATGGGACGACCAAGCCGCCGATGGCCGTTACAATACGGTCAGATTGTAGTCAGCCAATTCGCAGACTCTCCGCAATGCAGGGCTGCGGGCTCGCTTTTCATTCCTCGCGGGCGCGTTTCAGCAACCTTCCGACCGTAAAGGATGTACGCGGTGCGTAGACGTAATTGGTTCTTTCCGCGGGTGTTGGACGCGACCGCATTCGGGCCAGGCCGAAGCCGATCAGGAATACGTGGCCGACCGCGACAAATGCAAACAGCGCGCTGGGTCCAAAATCCTGGATCAGTGTTGATGTGATATAGGGTGACGCAATTGCCCCCAGCGCGTACCAGAACATCAGGGCGGCAGACAACTCGACCCTCTGCTCGGTTGTCGCAAAATCGTTGGCATGTGCGGATGACACCGAAAAGATCGGGAATGTCGTAAACCCAAAAAGCCCTGCTGCCAGCATGACACCGACAGTTCCCGTGTCGCTTGCCGCCATTGTGACCCCGCAGCTTAGTACCGCCGCGACCGAAAGCCAGATCAAGACCCAGCGCCGGTCGTACTTGTCAGCGAGCCACCCCATCGGATACTGCGCCAGTGCCCCGCCCAGAACGAAAGAAGCTAGGAAGAAGGCGATTTGATCCACTCCCAGCCCGACTTCCTGACCGTAGACGGGCCCGACCATTCGGAAAGATGCTGAGCTGAGTGCCGAAACAATGACGCCCGCAACGGCCAACGGCGAACTGTGCCACGCCAGTTTCGGGCGCAGGCGGGGGGCGTCAGGCGTCTTCGGTTGACTTGCGCGTGTCAGCGTCAGCGGCAGCAACGAGGCGCAGCACAGGATCGCCAAGAGGTTGTAGGATACATACGAGGCGGGTGGCAGGACAGCGATGATCAACTGAGCACTCAGCGAGGCACCCATATCGACGATGCGATAGGTGCCCATGGCTCGTCCACGTGTCTCATTGGTTACTTTTGCATTCAGCCAGGCTTCGATGACGGTATAACAGCCTGCCACACATGTGCCCGAGGCGATGCGCAGCGCCGCCCATACATAAGGATTGTCTGTCAGGGTGTGGCCGATCAACCCCATCGCGCCCAGCGCTGTGCATACGGCAAATGCGCGGGAATGCCCGACGCTGCCCATCAGTCGCGGCGCCCACCAGCAACCTATGAAAAAGCCAAGAAAATGCGCCGAACCCAGCATACCGATCTGTTCGGTCGAAAAGCTTAACGTGATCCCGGAAATGGCATCCAGTGGCCCGACGCCGCCTGTTGATAGCTGAAGCAGAATGACCGACAGAAACAGGGCGGCAAATGAAATGATCGTGCGCATGGTTTTCTCAGATAGGCGGCGTCACCGGACAATGCGCGCAACTATTCGACTTTATCCAGTCGTTTTTTGCTTTTTGTCAGCCAGGTTGCTCGAATGATCTCGGCACGAATGTCCAGCCCAACATGTTGTCCTACCAGATCGGGATAACCCGAGGCACCGAAATCGTGCCGGTTCAAAGTCCCGATCAAACCTATGGACAGGCGGCTCAGGTCGTTCGCGGCTGTACCAGGCTGGCGGTACAGGTTGGCCTCCAAGGTGACCGGGCGCGTGATACCGCGAACTGTCAGTTCACCTGTGATGCGGGCACCATCCGATATGCGCCCATCCGCCCCCAATTGAATGTCAGTCGATACGAACTGAATTGTCGGATAGGTTTCGGCGTCCAATACACTGGGGCCGAGCATCGGCATGCGGGCAAAGGGCAAGCGGGTTCTGGCCTTGGTAACGTCCAGCACCACCGTGACCCGGCTGTTTTGCAGGCGTTGCGTGTCAATTTCCACGTTCGCGTCCCGGATCAGCATTGATCCGGTCTGGGGAATGCCGGAGAGGTCATAGGTAAAACCGACCCGGGTGCCGTTCGGTGACAAATTGTATGGCTTCAAGGCGGCCTGCACCGTATTCGCCAAAGGCAGAGCCGCCATCCCCGTAAGTACGAAGCGACGGGTCAGGTGTGTCATGCCATGACCGTGTCCCGTCTGGGGCGGGATCTTTTGATCAACATCAGAACGATGGCAATGTTCAAGCCGTTCCAAAGAATTCCGTTGACGAAAGCCAGTTGGTAACTTCCGGTGACATCGTAAATCCAGCCTGACATCCAGCCACCAAGCGCCATGCCAAGAATTGTCATCATCATGACGAATCCGACTCGCGCGCCGGCTTCTTGCGGCGGCATGTATTCGCGGACAACCAAAGCGTAGCTGGGCACGATGCCACCCTGCGCCAGACCAAATAGCAAGCTGATCACATAAAGTGAGACCATCCCGTCATACGGCAGGAACAGGAACAGCGCGATGCACTGCAATACAGAGCCGATCAGAAGTGTCATGACGCCACCGAGACGGTCGGCCAACAGGCCCGAGACGATACGGCTGGCGACGCCGCCCAGTAGCATCAGCGATAGCATCTCAGCCCCCACTGCGGGGCCGTATCCCAGCCCGACGCAATACGACACGATATGGACCTGTGGCATGGACATCGCTACGCAACATCCAATGCCGGCCAGACCAAGAATGTACTGTAACACGCGTGGTGAAACACCGACACTGTGTGCGTTGATCCGGGCTGTGGCCGCGGCTGTGTTGTGCGCTTCGATTGGGACCTTGCGGCGCAACAACAAGGACAGGGGGATGACAACCAGCAACGTCAGAGCCGCCAATGTCAGATAGACCTGTTGCCAGCCGTCGCGTGCCAGAATACCGGACAGCAGAGTAGGCCAGATTGCCCCAGACAGGTAATTCCCGCTGGCCACCAGTGCGACGGCGATTCCACGCCGTTTCATGAACCAGTGCGAGATATCGGCGATCAAGGGCCCAAATCCGATCGATGTTCCCAGCCCGACCAGCAGATGCGCCGCGGATAGTAGCGTTATATTCGGGGCCAGCGTTGCCAATAGATAACTGAAGGCGCTTAAAACAGCAGCGCCGATCAGGGCGCGTGTCACACCCAGCCGGTCCACCAGTTGCCCCAGCCACATATTGCCCAGCGCAAATCCAATCATCGTAAGTGTATATGGCATCGAGGCTTCGGCGCGACCGGCGCTGAATTCTGCTTCGACGGCGGGCATGACCACGATTACAGCCCACATTCCCACATTCGCCACAGTTGCGATGGCGAGCGTGATCAGAAGGCGTATCCAGGAATAGCGGCTGTCATGGATCGGATGGCTCATGCGGCGACGCTAGGGTGCGATCCGGAGTTTGGCCAGTCACATCTTGCGTGATCCTTGCGGCTTCACGTCAGAATGTCCTCTGTTTCAATGCGTTTCAGGTGCAGACCGGTGCGGGCAGCGGTCTGAGTGGCTTGCCAGCTGACCGGGGGCAGGGCGCGGGCGCGGCGGCGGGTCAGGGTCCAGTGCCTGGCATCCCCCTGATGGGCGGCGGCTATGTGCCAGCGTGTCTCAACCCCTTGTGCGCCGCCATCACCGGGCGTCAGCAGCAGGCCAAGCGGGGCATGGCCCATCGTGCCGCCTTGTTCTGCGGCCAGATGCATCCGCCGCACTGGTGTCAGCCCCGGCGCGCCGGGCAGGTCGCCTATGATCAGCGGGATGGCTCCGCTGCGCAGCGCCTCTTCAATACACCATAGCAGATCTTCGGCGCGGGTGGGATGGACGAACAGAAAACGCGCCGGATCAGCAAAGGCCATCATTCCGTCGGGATTCAGTTGGGCGGGCTCCCACGCGGGGGAAATCCACAGCACGGGCCCCTGTGTCTGACCGGCCAGCCAGATGGCAAAGCTGCGCCGGGCGGGGCCGCAAGCCTCGTGCATGCGGCCCGGTTGCAGGGTGATCTGCGAATGGAGATTTACCCCCGGTACCTGACGCGCAGGTTTGTGGCCAAGAAGCTGAGCAGACATGCCTGCAAGCTATCATGTTCCACTTTTGTTCTCAAGAGGTGAGGAGCATTAACGAGACAAGATCAGCTTGCCATCCGCAAACTGAATGCTTGAAAAACGGTGCAGATATTCCATCCCCAAAAGCGATTTATCCAGCTCACCCTCGTTGACCCAGGCCGAAACGTTCTGATCCGTAATGGGTCCTATCGTCAGGGTCTCAAGCCGCACCGGCGCGGTACGCACCTCACCGTTTGCAGTCAAGGCGCGCCCGAAATAACTCAGCTGATCGGGATCAATGCCTGCCCGTTTGGCATCCTGCGCGTTCAACACGATCTGGCTGGCACCGGTGTCGACAAGAAAGGTAATCAGCTCACCATTCACCAGAACCGGAAGGTAATAATGGCCGTCATAGGCGCGGGGAACCTCAACCGAGTTTCCGGTGACACTCATCTGCGGTGCGGGACCGACCGAGGAGCGAATATCCTCCCACAGGCCGACCAGTGCGATGACCCCGACGAATATGAACACCCATGCCATAACCTGCTGGAATGTCTTGCTAAGCGACTGCCGATTATGCGTGACAAACCACATCAGCAGCGCCGCCCCCAGCAGGGCCAGATAGATCAGGCGTCCAATGTCGAAACTGTCCATGCGGTTACCCGGAAATCCCTCTAACCTTGTGAATATGGGGATTTAAGATGCAAATCCAAAGGCCTTGAGGCCATCGAGAATGAACTGAACAGACAATGCAGCCAGCAGCATCCCAAGAAGCCGGGTCAACACGTTCAATCCGGTTTTCCCCAAAAGCCGTGCCACGGCCCCTGATGAAAGATACATCACAAAAACCATTGCCAGAACGACCAGCATAACGCCGATGACCACGGCCAGGCCCTGAATGCCGGGATGTTGACCGGCCAGCAGGATCATAGTGGCAATCGCACCGGGCCCTGCAATCAGTGGGATACCCAGTGGAAACACAGACGGGTCCGGATGTTCTTCCTCTTCGGCGCTGTTTTCACGACGTTTGGTCCGGCGTTCAAACAGCATATCGAGCGCGGTCAGAAACAGCAAAACACCCCCCGCAACACGAAACGCCTCCATCGAGATGCCGACAAATCCCAGCAGCGCTTCGCCGAAGGCCGCGAACATCGCCAGAATGCCGCCAGCAGTCAGGCACGCGCGAACAGCGACAGAGCGGCGCGTGTGCCAATCCATGTTCTGGGTCAGGGCCACAAAAATCGGCGTTTGCGCCGGTGGATCAAGAACCACGAAAAGCGTTGTGAACGCGGTGATCAGAAATGCGGTGTCAATCACTCTTTGCTACTCTGTTGCAGATGTTTCAAAATTCTCAGGGCGTCTTCGGCCAGTCCGGAGGGAACATAAACATGATCGTGGTGATAGCCCGCGACCATGTTTGCCGGAATTCCGGCCTGTGCCAACGCCCCCGAGACTGCAGCGGTCAGACCCACGCCTTCCAGCGAGGAGTGCACCTGAAGCGTGATACAGCGCATAGCGACCGCCTCTTTTTGTGCGCAATTGATCGGAACGACTAAAGACAGCCCTTCGGCCTCGACGTAACTGGCGCGTGTCCCGTCGGGCCAGTCCATATCTTCGGGCCAGACTACAAATGCGAATTCTCCGGGTTGAATTTCGGGATGCATTCCCGCGATCATTGCTTTGGTTTCAACGACAGGATCGCTCATACCGTTTCTGCCTGTTCCAGTCGCTCAGCAGCGGCGATCCAAAGCGCTTCTGCTTTTTGCATAGCCTCGACCACCTCGGCGAATTTGCGATTCCAGATTTCCAGATCGTTGATCTTGTCGTCTTCGTAAAGCGTCGGGTCGGCCAGTTTTGCCGCGAGCTTGTCGTGCATCTCTGTCAGTTTCTCGACCCGGTCCTCGCATTTGCGCAGGTCCGCCCGCAATGCCAGCATGGTATCGCGCGAGGCGCGTTTGGGCTTCTCTGTTTGTGGCTTTTCTTTCACCGGTTTGTCACGCGCCAGCAATAGGGCACGATAGGATTCAAGGTCACTGTCATAAGATTTGACCGTACCGTCCGAGACCAGCCACAACCGATCGGCAACAAGCGACAGCAGGTGCATGTCGTGGCTGACCAGCACGACAGCACCCGAATAGGCGGTTAGCGCTTCGACCAGCGCCTCACGGCTTTCGATATCCAGATGGTTCGTCGGCTCGTCGAGGATCAGCATATGTGGTGCGTCGATGGTTGCCAGCAGCAGCGACAGGCGCGCCTTCTGCCCACCCGACAGGCGGCCAACCTCGGTTTCCGCCTGAGCCGCGTTCAGGCCGAACCCCGCCAGACGCGAGCGCCACTTGCCCGGCGCCTCGTCCGGGCGCAGGCGGCGCAGGTGGTCCAGTGGCGTTTCGTTCACATAAAGCTCGTCCACCTGATGCTGAGCGAAATACCCGATGCGCAGCTTGTTGCTGCGGGTCATCTTGCCAGCCATCAAGGGCAGCCGGTCTGACAACAGTTTGGACAGGGTAGATTTGCCCTGACCGTTCTTGCCCAACAGCGCAATACGGTCATCCTGATCGATGCGCAGGTTCAGGCGGCGCAGTACTTCGGTTTCGCCATAACCGGTCACACCGCCTTCAATCTGGATGATCGGTGGCGACAGTTCCTCGGGTTCGGGGAAGGAAAACGCACGCAGCGCGGCCTCTTGCGGGGTTGAGACCAACTGGATGCGTTCGATCATTTTCAGGCGCGATTGGGCCTGAACGGCCTTGGATGCCTTATATCGAAACCGATCCACGAAGCTCTGCAAATGAGCGATGCGCGCCTTGGCTTTGGCGTTTTCGGATTCTGCCTGTGCCAGACGTTCCGCCCTCCGTTCAGCGAATTTGTCATATGGCACGGCGTAATAGGTGAGTTTGCGATCCTCCAGATGCAGGATCGACCCTACGGCACGGTTCAGCAGGCCCCGGTCATGGCTGATGATTATGACCGTATGTGGATACCTGGCCAGATAGCTTTCGAGCCACAACGCGCCTTCAAGGTCCAGATAGTTGGTCGGTTCGTCCAACAGCAACAAATCCGGTTGTGAGAACAGAACCGCCGCCAAGGCCACGCGCATCCGCCAGCCACCCGAAAAATCCGAACAGGGGCGCAATTGGTCTGCGTCGTCAAACCCCAACCCCTTGAGGATTGAGGCCGCGCGGGCCTCGGCCGACCAGGCGTCGATATCGGCCAGCCGGGTCTGGATTTCGGCAATTCGCGTGGGATCCGTTGCGTCGCCAGCCTCGGTCATCAGGGCGCTGCGTTCGGTATCAGCGGCTAGAACAGTGTCGATCAGCGAAACGTTGGATGATGGGACCTCCTGCGCGACCCCGCCAATGCGGGCGCGCTTGGGGACCGCAATATTCCCCGATTCCAGCGCCAGTTCCCCGCGGATCAGGCGAAAAAGCGTGGTCTTTCCCGTGCCATTCCGGCCCACAAGGCCAACCTTGTGACCGTCTGGTACGGTTGCGCTGGCGCCATCAAACAATGGGCGGCCTTCAACGGCATAGGTGATGTCTTCGATCCGTAACATGAGGCGCTCTTAGCAGAGGTGTGATGCCGCCGCCAGCGGCTTGGCATTTTCAAGCATCAAGCAATGTGTTAGCGCTGTCTCGTTTGCTTTTTGAAGCGGTTTTTCACATGCGCGCGGCCCGGACACCTCCATCCCTGATCACATTGATCTTTGCTACGGCGCTGTCTGTGCTGACGCTCAACATGTTCCTGCCGTCGCTGGCGCATATGAGTGAAGACTTCACGGTGGATTACGGCCTGATGAACCTGTCGGTCGCGGGGTATCTGGCGGTTTCGGCAGTGTTGCAACTGATCATGGGCCCGTTATCGGATCGCTTTGGGCGCAGACCTATCCTTTTGATTTGTATATCAATATTTGTCCTTGCGTCGATCGGATGCACACTGGCCGGATCGATCTGGGTTTTTCTTGGCTTCCGCCTGCTTCAGGCTGCTGTTGTCGCCGGCTCGGTCCTGTCCAGCGCGTCGATCAGAGACCGTTACGCACCGAATGAGGCGGCAAGCAAACTCGGTTACGTCGCGATGGCCATGGCCTTAGCCCCGATGCTTGGGCCGATGTTGGGTGGGGCGCTGGATATGCTTTTCGGTTGGCGTTCGGGGTTTGTCCTGTACTCGTTGCTTGGAGCAGGGTTGCTGGTGCTGCTTTGGTTCGACCTGGGCGAAACCAACACGAACCGCTCGTCCACATTTGGTGCCCAACTGCGCGAATACCCACACCTGTTCCGTGCCCGCAGGTTCTGGGGTTATGCCCTATGCGCGGCGTTTTCGATTGGGGGGTTCTACAGCTTTATCACCGGTGCGCCGCTGGTTGCCGCAGCGTGGTTCGACCTGAGCCCAGCAACGCTGGGGCTGGGGATTGGCATCATCACCGGCGGGTTCATGGTTGGCAATTTTGTCACCGGTCGGATTGCGGCCCGGACGCGCCTGGCGACAATGATATTGTCGGGGCGGATCGTGGCCTCAACTGGCCCGTTCTGCGGATTGATGCTGTTTCTCGCTGATCTGGGATCGGTCTGGGTCTTCTTCGGTTCGGCAATCTGTGTCGGCTTTGGCAACGGTTTGACCAATGCCAATGCCGCGGCCGGTGTCATGTCGGTACGCCCCGGGCTGGCAGGTAGCGCGGCAGGGCTGTCGGGGGCAATGATCGTGGCTTTGGGAGCTGTTCTGACCTCAATGACCGGCGCGTTCGTCAGCCCCGAAAACGGGCCGTATCTGGTACTGGGCATGATGTGGGCCTGTAGCTTTGCCGGCTTGATGGCGGTGCTTTACGTTCGTCGACTGGACCGTGTCGACCCTTTGCCAGAAACAATCTGAACTGCAAAGCCACCGGCAAGGCATCATTACACTTTTCATGGATCAAAGACCGTGATACCCGGCGCGCGATGGATTTCGGCGCGGATCCCGCGTCACATTATAAGGAGAGGCCGATATGGCACTGGAACGCACATTCTCGATCATCAAACCCGATGCAACCCGCCGCAACCTGACCGGCAAGATCAACGCCAAGTTCGAAGAAGCAGGCCTGCGCATCGTGGCGCAAAAGCGCATTCACATGACCAAAGCTCAGGCTGGCAAGTTCTATGACGTTCATGCCGAACGTCCGTTCTATGACGAACTGTGCGAATTCATGTCGTCGGCTCCGGTTGTTGTTCAGGTTCTGGAAGGCGAAGGCGCCATTGCAAAGAACCGTGAAGTCATGGGCGCAACGAACCCTGCGGACGCAGCCCCCGGCACCATCCGCGCTGAATTCGCGGAATCGGTCGGTGAAAACTCGGTCCACGGTTCGGACGCACCGGAAACCGCAGCGGTTGAAATCGCATACTTCTTCTCGGGCATTGAACTGGTCGGTTAAGCCACAGCCATTGGTGACAAACAGGGGCCGCATCCTTGGTTGGGTGCGGCCTTATTCGTTCAGAGCTGCTTTAAGTCCTTTGGTGCAACACGAACTCCGATGGCGTCCAGATCTGCAATCATCTGGTTTTCCGGAGCAGCACCGTTACCAGCTTTGATTGCGTCGAACCTTTCGCGCAGGGCTTTCTTCTCGTCGCCCTTGCAATCGTTCCACGGGCGGCCCTGCAATCCCATCACCAGAACATAATATCCGATGAAATGCGCCCTGGTGCCGGCGCGCAACAGGCGGGCATAGGCTTCGTCCGGCCCCAGTTCTCGCAGCGCCTCAGCCGAATGAATACCAGCACGTGCGCAGGCCTGTTCAAAGGCGGGGCCAAGGTTTCGGATCGAAGATACTGGTTCGCTCATAGCGGTGTCTTACTTCGGCACCCGAGGCCTGTCACCCCGTGATTACACTCGGTCGCAGGCATAATGCCTTGATGTCCTTTCGGGTTCAGCCGAGACTGAAAAGGAGAACCTTGGATGGCGTTGGAGCAACCAAACCAAACAAGGGGCGCGCGCATATGATCGTTGAGAAACCTGTAAAGGGGTTTCTGAAGTTGAACTGGAAAGGCGTATCATGACCAGATCGTCAAGCGATCAGTTCATTTTCCCAGCGAGGATTGACGAAACGGCTCTGGCAAATGCCATTGCCGGGTTTTCCCAAAAAGTTTCACCCGATAGCCCCGTCGCAGCTTTCGCATTGCTGGATTGTCACGATCAGTCACTGCGCGCCTCGGGTCGTGCTTTGATCGATACTGGCGGGGTGTTGCACCTGCTGCGGAAGGACCACGGCCCTTTGTCTCAGCAGCACTCGGGGAATCTGCGGTTTGCACGGGACTTGCCAGAAGGGCCGGTTCAGAAGGCGCTGAGCGACTTTCCTGAACTACGGGCGCTGACGCAGATTGGTGTTGGAGAGATCGAGGCAAAGACCTTCGCCGTGCTTGATGATCTGCAAAAGACAAAAGTCAGGGGAACTTTAACGTACATGTCGACGCCATCAGGGCAGGCAACCATTGTACGAATTCAGCAGTTGCGCGGGTATAAGAAGGCCTATCAGTTGGTCCGTTCCGCTCTCGATCGCGTTTCGGGCGGTGTTCGTGACGTTGAAACGGTCTATCCCAGTCTGTTTCCAGACATGGTTCCCTATCAGGCCAAGCCTGAAATAAAGTTCGGTCAAGCAGATCCTTGCAGCGAAGTCGCTGCGAAAATCGTTCAAATATATCTGAGGGTTACACGGCAAAACGAGGAGGGCATGATCGCTGATATCGACACCGAGTTTTTGCACGATTACCGGGTTTCGTTGCGCAAGATCAGGTCAGTGATCAGCCTGTTCAAGGGTGTGTTGTCCGAGGCCCAGACGGCCGAACTGAAGCGGCTCTTTTCCGATCTTATGGCCCCCACGGGACCTCTGCGTGATTTGGATGTCTACCTTCTGAAAAAAGACAAGTATTTCAATCTTATCCCGCCGAGCCTTCACGCAGGACTGTCCGAGATGTTTGATCAGTTTCAAACGGAACGTACACAAGAGCAACTGCGCCTATCTCGCTGGTTGCGCAGCGCCGACTACACGACGTCCATGACCGACCTGACCGCAATGTTCACCAGTACTGATCACTTGGACCTCGGACCAAACGCGCATCGCGGCACGTATGACTATGCCTGCGCGCTGATCTGGAAGCATTATCGCAAGATGTGCAAACTGGCGCGCGGCATAAGCGATGATACGCCAGACAAGACGGTGCATGAGCTTCGTATCGAATGCAAAAAACTAAGATATCTGATGGAATTGTTTGCCCCGCTCTTCGATGCGAACGGATTGAGAACGATCCTTAAACCGTTGAAAAAACTTCAGGATAATCTTGGTTTGTTCAACGACTATTCTGTGCAGCAAGACGCGTTGCTGACCTTTGTAGCGTCGCACGCCGATACGCAAGGCCACGTAAACGCGCAGATCGGTTTGTCCGTGGGCGGCCTAATCGCTGTGCTTGATCAACGTCAGAAGACCGAAAGAAAACGCGTTGTCGCAAGCTTCCTTCAGTTCGACGGGCAAGAAATCCGGCACATGTTCCGCAGTCTGTTTCACCACAAAAAGGAGTAGGGAATGAAGATCATTGCCTGTTACAGCAATAAGGGCGGTGTCGGAAAAACCGCTACTTCGGTGAACCTGGCCTATGCCTATGCGCAGGCTGGCCAAAAAGTTTTGCTATGCGATCTCGATCCTCAGGGGGCGTCCGGGTTCTATTTTCGGGTGAAGCCGTCAAAAAAACTGACGGATGCCCGTTTTTTTGAGGATGTGGAGCGGTTTACCAAAGCCATCCGGGCAAGTGATTTTGACGGGTTGGACGTTCTGCCCGCAAACCTGACTTTCCGCGACTTTGATATCTTCCTGTCGCGCATGCGGAACAAACGCTCGCGTTTGAAAAGGGCATTGTCGGCGGCTGGCAGTGACTATGATCTGGTTCTTCTGGATTGTCCGCCCAATTTTTCCACATTGTCCGAGAATATCTTTCGGGCCGCTGATGAAATCGTTGTTCCGATCATTCCCACAACCCTGTCCGAGCGGTCATTCGATCAGCTGGTTGGCTTTTTCGACAAACACGGGCTGCGTAAGAAGAAGCTGCGGGCGTTCTTTTCGATGGTGCAGAACCGGAAGTTGTTGCATCGGGAAACGATGGTTTCAATGCGCGCCCAGCATCCCAAGCGCATTTTACACGCGGTTGTGCCTTTCGCTGCGGATGTCGAAAAGATGGGGCAATATCGGGGCCCTGTCTGTACTTACGCAGGTCGTAGCGCTGCTGGTGCGGCATATCGGGCGCTGTTTGATGAGCTGGAAGAAAGAGCGGGGGCACCCTGATGAGCACAGAAATAGAGCGCAAGTTTCTGGTGGCAAATTTACCGGACTTGAGCCGCGCAAAAAAAGCAGTGGTGCGTCAGGGTTATCTTACCTCTCCGGATGATTCGACCGAATTGCGTCTGCGGCAAAGGAACGATGTGTTTTTCCTGACCTTGAAAAGGGGAGGTGATCTTGTACGTGTTGAGCGTGAGACAGAGATAACCCGAGACCAGTTCGAAACTTTCTGGCCGGAAACCAAAGGTCGCCGGGTCGAGAAGGTGCGTTACACGGATCTAATGCCAGACGGCCACCAGTTCGAGCTGGATGTTTTCTCAGGCGGCCTGGAACCCCTGCGTTTGGTTGAGGTTGAATTCCATACCAGTGAAGCCGCAAATGCTTATGTCCCACCGGATTGGTTCGGTGCGGAAGTCACAGGCGATAAACGGTACAAAAACAAGGTATTGGCGGTAAACGGACTGCCGGATTAACTCTGAATTGCCAGATTGATCGTGGTTTCCAGACCCGGGTCGCAGTTTCGGGCTGCGAATGTTCCGCCATGCATATGGGAAATCGCGGCAACCAGTGCGAGCCCCAATCCCGCGTTGCGTTCCGTCCGCGCCGGATCAAGCGTGACGAAGGGAAGCTGAAGGCGATCCAACTCTCCGGGCGGAACACCCGGACCACGGTCCCGAACCCGCAATTGGGCAAATCCGCCTTGGGTACCGATTGAGATCGTGATTGCGGTATCCGCCGGTGCATAACGCATCGCGTTTTCCAGCAAATTAGAAAGAGCCTGCGAGAGTAGGGGCCGGTGCCCCTGAATAGCCGGGGCAGAGCCTGTAACCTCAAGGCGGATGTCCTGATCTGCGGCCACCGGGTCATACAGTTCCACGACATCTCCAACCAGTTGCTGCAAGTCAATGTCTTCGAATTGCTCGCGCCCTAGACCGGCCTCGGCCCGCGAAATTTCGGTAAGCTGCCCCAAGACCCGCAAAACATGGTCGATTTCTCCCGTAGCCCGCGCAATGTCGATTTCGCGGTCCAGATCGCTTTTGCCGGGCTCGGAAAGGGATTCGACCCTTTGGCGAAGGCGGGACAAAGGAGAGCGCAAATCATGTGCGATAGAGTTCGACGTGGTGCGCAGATTGCTCACCAGCTCTTCGATCCTGTCGAGCATGTTGTTCAACGTGCCAGAGACCTGATCGAACTCGTCCCCGGTTCCGCGCAGGGGCATCCTCTTGGAAAGATCGCCGGAAACGATGTTTTCGGCTGTGCTTGCGATGTCTGACAGGCGCGAAAACACCAGACGTGTGAACAGCCAGCCAGTGATCACGCTCAGAACAAATGCTATTCCTAGTGCCAGTGCCAGAGATCGGAACAATACACGGTCGAATTGTTGACGGGCCGCCGCATCCCGTCCCACCAAAAGGCGTTCACCACCGGGCAATCGGATCGAAGCGGCCGAGATGGGCACCAGTTGGTCATTGTCAGCCCTGCGCAACTCGAGGTCGACCCAACCGCTTCCGGCGGTCACATTGACCGGCCAGGTTTTCAGGTTACCCACAAGCTTGACGCCCTGCCGATCCGCCAGCAGATACAGCGCGTCTCGATCGGACGCGCTTGGAAGACGACGCTCGATCGCTGTAATCAGCCCGATCAGCCCGCGCCGTTCATATTCATCGGCAAGCCCGGTCAGTTCGGCGGACACGACCGATCGGGTCTCGGATTCGATGCTCCGGTTGGCTGTCACATAGACCAATGCCAGCACAGACGCGGTCAGTAACGTGCTTAGCACCATGCTGGTGGCGACAAGTCTTGTTCTTGAATTATTAAGGGAAAGCCGAAGGTTATCCATCGGACATCATGTAACCCGCACCGCGAACTGTTTCAATCAAAGGTATGTCTCCGCCTTCATCCAACTGGCGGCGCAGCTTTGAAATATGAACATCCACAACGTTTGTGTTCGGGTCGAAATGATAATCCCAGACGCCTTCAAGCAGCATGGTACGCGACACGACACGGTTCTTGCGGCGTAGAAAGAACTCAAGGATCTGGAATTCACGAGGCGTCAGCGTAATCTCATGGCCGTCACGCGTAACCTTGCGGGTCAGTAGATCCATTTCAAGATCCTTGCAGGTCAGCGTCGGCGTTTCCTCGGATTCCTGCGGACGCCGCAACAAGGCTTCGATCCGCGCATGAAGTTCCTGAAACGAGAAGGGCTTGACCAGATAATCGTCGGCGCCTGATCGCAATCCTTTGACGCGCTCATCCACTGCGCTCATGGCCGTCAACATCAAGACCGGTGTTTTCAACCCCGCTGCACGCAGGGATTTGATCAGGGACAGACCGTCCAGACCGGGCAACATCCTGTCCAACACAATGGCGTCAAAACCGCCGTCCGTAGCGTGGTACAATCCCTCGCGGCCATCAGCAGCCGTTTCGACCACATAGCCTTCTTCGCCAAACCCTTTGGCAATGAAATCCCTGGTGTCAGCGTCATCTTCGACGATCAACAGACGGCGGCTCATGATGTGGTTCCTTTCCCTAAGGATTTAAACACAAAATTCAAACAAAGCATATGGTTTGCTGACGATCTTGCCGGGTGCTGGGCACGCACCCGGCAAGCCCGACGGACAGCGGACAACTCAGGTCCGCCGGGTGAGGCACGCGCCGGATCTCCCCATCAAGCGGCGCGCGCATGGTGTTAGTCAGACCAGTTCGACAGCAACGAAAATCTGGCTGCCGGCCCGATTGATCAATACCAGTGCCGGGTCTGTCTTTTCGCTGTCCAGTGCGGCCTTCAGCGCTTCGGGTGTGAACGTGTCCTGGTTGCCCAGTTTGACGATCACGTCACCGCGTTGCAGACCCGCCCGGGCCGCAGGGCTGTCCGGTTGCAAGTCTGTGACGACCACACCTTCGACGGTTTTAGCAATACCCGCTTCAGCCCGCACCGTTTCGGTCAGCGGGGCCACTGTGACACCAAGCGACGTGCCTGCTGCATCAGATTCGACAGGGCTGTCGGACTGAGCCGCCGCTGCCTGATGCTGGCCAACGGTCAAAGTGACCGTTTCCTGTTTGCCATCGCGCAGAATGGTCAAATTACTGGCGGTGCCGACCTTGGTTGTGCCCACCAGAATAGGCAGGTCACCACTGGAGTCTACGGCTTCGCCATTGAAAGACAGGATAACATCGCCTTGTTCCAGGACGCCATCTGCAGGGCTGTCGGCGACAACATCTGCCACCAGTGCACCCGAGGAGGCATCAATACCCAGCGCCGCCGCAAGCTGCGGGCTGATATTCTGGATCGAAACACCCAGCCACCCACGGCTGACCTGCCCGTCATCCTGTAGATCGGCTGCAATATGTTCAACGATGTTCGAGGTTACGGCAAATCCCAGCCCGACAGATCCGCCACTGGGGGAATAAATGGCCGAGTTTACACCAATCACTTCGCCGTCCATGTTGAAAAGCGGGCCACCAGAGTTGCCCTTGTTGATAGCTGCGTCCGTTTGAATGAACTCGGCATATGGCCCGTCCGAGATATTGCGACCTTTAGCCGATACAATGCCGGTAGTGACCGTGGAGCTCAAACCAAACGGGTTGCCGATCGCTACGACATCTTCGCCAACACGGATTGCATCGCTGTCACCCAGTTCGACGGCTTGCAGGCCCGGGACTGCATCGATCTTCAAGACTGCAATGTCTGTCAGCGGGTCGGTGCCAACCACCTCGGCCTCAAATGTCCGGTCATCACTTAGGCGAACGGTTACAGTCGCGGCATTGTCCACCACATGGTGATTGGTGACGATATAACCGGCTTCATCCAGTACAAACCCTGACCCGAGCCCTTGTGCCGGACCGCGTTGAGGCATGTTGAACCCTTCAGGCCCACCAAATCGTTTGAAGAATTCCCCAAACGGGTGACCGTCAAAGTCAAAATTCTGACCCTGTGTGGGGCTTGGGGCGGTCTTTTGCTCGGCAATGATGGTTACAACCGAAGGGGAAACGGTTTCGACAAGATCGGCAAGCGCTTCATCCGCCATCGAAGGTATAGCGGTTGTGGCCAGCATGGCTGCGCCCAATGCGCTGACCCCCATCCAGTTGGATGTGCGGGGAAGTAAAAGCGAAGATTTTCGGATGCTCATTTCTGTCTCCTGGTTTGATCACGCAATTTCCGTTGCGCGTTGAGACATGAGATGCACTGTCAGGATTGGGGTTTCCTGACTGATCAATTAATAAATCTTAATTTTGCCACAAAGCGGGTGTTTTGTGGTGAAGGACGTTGATCAGGATTCGCTGATTTAACCGAGGAGGTCGAAGGCGAATCGGAGGATTGTTGCCAAAACAGACGTCAAACTTTCAAAAAAGTTGAATTTTCATTGTTTTGTTGACAATGCTTTCACTGAACAGTGGGGAAAAATGCTGCTCTTCCAATGGTTGTGGGCGAGTCCGGGAAACTTCGGGCTTGACGCTGTAACTTTGCCGATAGGCAGCTGAATGGGTGCATAAGTTTGCGCTTAATCCCGAATCGATGATACGTGCACCGGACTTGGATCGCCTATAGGTTGAGCAAGCCTTGGTGCTATGTTGCCTAAAAGCCAAATCGAGGCACGCGAAATTAACCTATTCTTCCAATTTTACGTTGTTTCTAAGGATCGGATAAGTGAGGATGAAATTGCCCAAGTGAGGGGAAGCCAAAAGCGCTAGGGGGCGCTGGCGGCTAACTCAGTTACCGGAAGTTTTAGCGGCGTGTTAACGAGGGGGTCTTGTTTAGGTTTAGCGGCTAGGGAACCAGAGTGTCTTTAAGACCTATTGGTCAAACTTTTGGAATTGTGGAAAGTGGTAGTCCTGTATTGGGCACCGGCCCGGTCGATATCGACCGGGCCGTGTTTATTTAAACGGTGCGTTTCTTGCACCAAGCTGCCCAATCTTCCGGCGTATCCAGATCCAAAACCGCGTTTTGACCGGGCAGGGGTTGCAGGAATACGCCACCTTGTTGTGACCGGACCACCGTCTGCGCGCCGTGATCGCCGTGTAATGCCGAAAGCTTACTGAAAAGCGTCCGATCGAAGATCACCGGGTGCCCGGGCTTTCCATCTGTGGTTGTTCCGCGCCAGATTACATTGTCGGGATGCAACTGGCGTGCTTTCAAGATCGTTCTCAGATCGGTCTGGGTCAGGTCGGGTAAGTCGGCCAGCAAAACCATGACCGCGGGTGCATCAACAGGAAGGTGTTTTATGGCGGTGCGCAAACTGGCATTCATTCCCTCGGCCGCGTCCGGTACGGGAACGGTCTGTACGTCCATTCCTGCAAGAGCATCGTATCTTGGATGCGGGCGCGGTGGCAGGGCGACAAGGACAGGTGCCACGCCACGCGCTAGGGTCGCCGTACGGGTCAGCAGTGGAATGCCATCAATTTGCTGCATAAGCTTGTCCAGCCCGCCCATACGGCTGGAATGACCGGCAGCAAGCAGGATGATGGGGATTTCGGTCATTGCGCCACACTGCTGTCAGTCATGTGTGCTGTCATCCCCTCATGCGTGTGCCATCTGGGTCAAACAAAGGTGTCGAGATAACCTTCGCTTTGCGCATCTGCCCCAGAATCTCGATTTCAACCTCCAGACCATCTTCTATGCGCCCGGACGGCAGAAAGCCCATGGCGACAGATTTCTGCGCAAAATGAGAGTAGCCGCCGGAGGTACAGAACCCAACAACCGAACCATCCAGCCAGATCGGTTCATAGGCGTTGACGTCCGCATCGTCTGTTTCAACCTCGAAGGCTGCCAACTGGCGGATGGTTCCGTTGGCCCGTTCAAATTCCGCTGTATCGCGGCCGATGAAACGGGTGTTTTTGCGGAATGCAATGAACCGATCCAATCCCGTTTCAGCGGCGGTGTAATCCGGCGAATACTCTCGCATCCATGAGCCAAAAAACTTGTCCAGCCGCAGGCTCATCATTGCGCGCATTCCGAACGGAACAATTCCGTGGGGTTGTCCGGCCTCCCACAGTGTCCACCAAAGCTGACGCTGCGCTAACGGGTAGCAATAGATTTCATAACCAAGATCGCCCGTATAGCTGACACGCTGAACGATACAGTCGGTCATGCCGACAGTCATCCGACGCACGTCGAGGAAGTTGAAATCCGTCAGGTCGTCGCGGGTGCAGGCCGCCAGAACCTGCGTTGCCTTTGGGCCGGCAATCTGGAAGCCGTTCAACCGGTCGCTGATGTTTTCTATCCCCACGTCGTCCTGAGCGGTTTGCTGGAACCACCGCATGTGGAAAGCCTGACTGCCATAGGACGCCGTAAGCTGGAATTCAATGTCACTCAGGCAGGAAACCGTGAAATCGCCGATAAGCTTGCCCTTGTGCGACAGCATCGGGGTCAAAGACAGCCGACCGGGTTTCGGAATGCGACCAGCCATGATCTGGTCCAGCCAGTTCCGAGCATTGGGTCCGGTGATGCGGTATTTGCCGAAATTGTGGACCTCGTTGATACCTACTGCTTCACGCACCGCCCGCACTTCGCGCCCCGTCGCCTCGAACGCGTTCGAGCGGCGGAAGGATGGCGTTTCAAATCCCGGCTCGTCTTCCTGCGCAAAATAGTTTGGCACTTCAAGGCCGTATTGCTGCCCCCAAACCGCGCCAAGATCGCTGAAGATGTCATACATTGGTGTTGTGCGGTTGGGGCGTGCGGCGGGCAGTTCTTCGTTCGGATAGGCAACGCTGAAGCGTTTCTGATAATTCTCGATGACTTTGGGGGGGGTATAACCTGGGCTGATCCAGTCGCCGAAGCGGGCAACATCCATGGCAAACACATCGCGCTCTGGCTCGCCTTCGATCATCCACTGCGCCAGCGTCAGGCCAACGCCGCCACCCTGGCTGAACCCTGCCATAACACCACAGGCCGACCAGTAGTTGCGCATTCCAGGTACAGGACCGACCAGCGGGTTTCCATCAGGGGCAAAGGTAAACGGCCCATGGATGACCGATTTTATCCCGGCCTCAGCCAGCACGGGAAAGCGGCGATAGGCGAATTCGATACTGTCGGTGATCTTGTCATAGTCATCGGGCAGCAACTCGTGCCCGAAGTCCCACGGGGTGCCGTCTACTGCCCAAGGCTTGCAGGGTTGTTCGTAGAACCCGATGCACAGACCACGCCCTTCCTGCCTTAAATAGCTTTCACCCGCCGGATCCATGACATGCGGATGCTCGCCACCCGCATCAATGATCGCTTCGATCTGGGGGATCGCGTCTGTGACAAGGTATTGATGCTCCATCGGGTGCAGGGGAAAATAGACACCTGCCATGGCACCAACTTCGCGTGCCCAAAGCCCGCCCGCATTAACAATGTGTTCGGCATGGATTGTGCCTTTGTCGGTGACGACATCCCAGCTTCCATCGGGGCGCTGGTTGGTTTCACGCACCATGCAATGGGTTTCAATCGTAGCACCGCCCATTCGCGCGGCCTTGGCATAGGCATGGGTTGTACCTGACGGGTCCAAATGACCATCCAGCGGATCGTAAAGAGCACCGATAATTCGGTCGATGTTCGTAATGGGCGCGATCTTTTTGATTTCTTCCGGGCCGACGATTTCTGTCTCAAGCCCCATGAACCGATGC
Source organism: Ruegeria sp. SAZD013 (assembly GCF_059612525.1). Lineage (NCBI taxonomy): Bacteria > Pseudomonadati > Pseudomonadota > Alphaproteobacteria > Rhodobacterales > Roseobacteraceae > Ruegeria > Ruegeria sp. SAZD013. The sequence goes on from NZ_JBXWQT010000020.1 coordinate 189,798, forward strand.
TTGGCGCGTTCGGCCAGCAGCATATCAAACCGGTCCTGATTGTCGGCCAGTGTCACACCGCCCACGTGGTGCAGGCCACAGGACATGCCGGTGATCTGTTCCAGTTCTTTATACAGCCTGATCGTGTAGCCCTGTAGCGCCGCCATGTTGGTGTCGCCGTTGAGGGTGTGAAACCCGCCTGCTGCATGCCAGGTCGAGCCGCTGGTCAGTTCGGACCGTTCCAGCAACATGACGTCCGACCACCCAAGCTTGGTCAGGTGATAAAGAACCGAACATCCGACAACGCCGCCACCAATGACGGCCACCTGGCATGTGTTTTTCATCCGCTCCTCCTTTTCTGGTAGGACGGTGCAGATCAACGAAAAAGCATTCTGTCATACGAGCGACAGAGCGCGTCGTTTTTGTCTTGCGTCCAAACCCTATAAGGGCCGCACTTTCAGGGCTGTGATACGATTGCCTTCGCGTGCTGTTACCTCGAACCGGAAGCCATGGAACGAAAATACTTGCCCAACAACCGGGATCATCTGGGCTTCGTGGATGACCAGACCAGCAAGAGTGTTGGCCTCTTCATCCGGTAGCGACCAGTCCAGCGCACGATTGGCGTCACGAATGGTCATCGCGCCTTCGACAAGGAATTGGCCATCATCCGTCCGCACGACCGGCACCTCTTCGGCGATATCGAATTCATCGGCGATTTCGCCCACAATTTCTTCGAGAATATCCTCAAGCGTGATCAGGCCACGCAATGAGCCATATTCGTCTACGACCAGCGCAAAATGAGCGTGCATTCGCAGAAACTCGCGCATCTGGTCATCCAGAGTTGTGGTCTCTGGAACGAAATAAGGGGCATTCGCGACTTTGCCGATGTCAAAGCTGGCCAGACGGTCGGTGCCGCCGTCACTGCTGCCAGCCTGCGCATACATCGCGCGGAACAAATCCTTGGCGTGAACAACGCCAACAATGTTCTCCTGCTCGTCCCTGAAAACAGGCAGACGAGTGTGAGGGCTTTCAAGGCATTGCCTCAGGATAGCTTCGGGTGGGGCGTTCGCATCGATCATCTCGATGTTGGAACGGTGGAGCATGATCTCTTCCACCGTGCGGTCGCCCAGATCCAGCGCGCCGAGGATGCGGTCGCGATCTTCTTTTTCAACAACACCTTCTGAATGGCCCAGTTGCAGGGCGCCTGCGATTTCTTCGCGCACGGCCAGAATGTTGCTGTCAGGATCGATCTGAACTCCGAACAAGCGCAATACGCCACGCACCAGCAACCGCACGGCTGCGACGACAGGCGAAAACACCGTCACGACCACGCTGATGATCGGCGCAACGGCCGCAGCGGCCTTTTCGGAATTGGTGATGGCGTATGTCTTGGGCAGAACTTCGGCAAAGATCAGCACCAAAAAGGTCATGACCAGTGTCGCCAATGCCACGCCGCTTTCGCCAAAAAGACGTGTGAACAACGCCGTCGCCAGTGACGCAGCCAGAATGTTGACGAGGTTGTTGCCCAGCAGAACCGACCCGATCAGACGTTCGTTGTCGTCGGTGATTTCCAGCGCCTTTTTAGCCCCGCGCGATCCCTTGTCGGCCTGAGCGCGCAGTTTCCCCCTTGATGAGGCGGTCAGCGCCGTTTCCGAGCCCGAGAAAAATCCGGACAGGATAAGCAGAAACAGGATAGCGCCGGTCGTAAACCAGAATGCGCCGTCGATCATAGAAGGTAAGGGTTCCATTGGTCCTTGATAGGTTAGTGTACTGCATCCGTTATGGGGACGTCGCTCCGCTGGATCAAGGTCTTAGCCTTTGTCCTCATTGCGGTCTTTGCTCAGCGGGTGATGTTGCAACACCAGTTCCGCCAGACGTTCATCCAGAACATGCGTATAGATTTCGGTCGTCGCCACGTCTGCATGACCCAATAACGTCTGGATCGATCTCAGATCAGCACCATTGGCCAGCAGATGCGTAGCGAATGCATGGCGCAGCGTGTGTGGTGTGACTTTTTCAGAAGAAACACCGCCGCGTACAGCCAGCTCTTTCACCAGCAAAAAGAACCTGTGCCGTGTCAGATGACCGGACTTACCGCGTGATGGGAACAGAAAGCGCGAGCGTTGAGCGCCTTTTTCCACGGCCAAATCCTCGGCCTCGTCCCGCGCGGTCAGCCACGCGGCCAGCGCATCCCGGGCCGGGGGCGACAGGGGGACCATTCGCTCCTTCCCCCCTTTGCCCAGCACCAGCAGCATCCGGGGATCGCCACGGGCCGAGGAGACTGGCAGGGAGACAAGTTCAGTCACCCGCATTCCGGTGGCGTACAAAACCTCCATCAGGCAGGTGTTTCTTAGCCTGTCAGCTTCGGTTCTCCCGGTTTTTCGGGCGGCCTCCAATAAACGATCAACTTCGGGCACATCCAGTGTCTTGGGCAGCCGTTTCTGCCGGCCGGGACCTTTGATCTGAATGGCAGGATTGGCTGCGCGCCAGCCTTCCTCGAAGGCAAACCGGTACAGCTGCTTTATTGCAGACAAACGCCGCGCGCGGGTCGAACGTGACAAGCCCTGTGCATCGCAGTCGATCAGGTAGGCTTCGATCAGGTCGCGATCTGCCTGATCAAATCCGGATTTCTTGCGGTCCAGCCATTCGGCAAAATCTTTCAGGTCGCGCCCATAAGCCAGCAGCGTATTGGTCGCAGCGCCAAGCTCTGCCGCCTGCGCCTGCAAGAACGTTGAAATCCACAGTGCATCTGATGCCGGAGAGCCCATGATCAACGTTTTTGCAGGATCAAAAGGGACAGGGCCGCACGTCGCGCGGTGTCTTCCAGCCCAACGCGCCGAAATGTTGCAATTGCCGCTGTCAGGTCCACCAGATTGCCCCGCGCGCCATGTGCAAACAATTGCATGGCTTCAATTATGGCTTCGCCCAACTGACCGTTGGTCAGCAACGCATCAATGTCGCCTGGCACAGGCGCTGCCCATTCGAACCCCTGAGCGACGGCATCAGCCAAAGGGGACGGGGACACCGCGCGCTCGGGATCGCCTTGTGCCAAAGCGGCAAGAAACCGGGTTTCGTTCGATGTGTCAGGTGTTGACAAGGCGGCCTGTTCGTAAAGCCCGGACAGCATCAGAATACGCCAGCGCAGGTTTTCGGTGGCAGCAACCGGTAATGTGACAGTCGACAAGCGCTCGGCAAACAGTTCGGCAAACGGAACCTCAAGCCCGACACCGCGCATCTGTTGCCAGACCGGCTGCAAGGTCTTTCCGATCGCTTCCGCGTTCCCGGTGTCTAACGCGCTCTCAAAACGCTGAACGGCGGCCACCCGATCCCAGACAGCACCTGAGGCCGCCGGGTCACGCTCAGTATAAAGGCCCAGCAGCTGATTGGGGGTTAATGCGCCAATGCGGGTAAGCCGTTCCGCTGCTTCGATCTGTGCCTTCCAACCTGCGACATCGCGCAGATCCGCATTGGCAAACGCCCGTGGCAGCGGAGCGGAGGGAAGTCGTTCGCCAATTGCCTCAAACAAACGGAACGTCAGGGGATCAGGGTTCTCAGGCTGCGGCAGGTAAGCTGCGCCTTCATACAGTTCCGGGCTGAGGAAACGGTCCAGAACTGCCAGATCCTCGGGTGGAAGGATTTCAAGCGCATGCGCTGCCTCAAGGGTCAGCGCGGCTGAAGCCCAATCCCCGCGGCGGGCCTTGCAGAAGATCTGAGCCGCATAGTCCCGCGAAAGATGCGGTTCGGCAATAAGGGCGGTACAACTGCGATCCTCATCCCCGGTCAAGAGCGTCGCATCGAACCAGCGCTTGAAACGGTCTTGCGTGTCAGTAGGTCCGGCCAGTTGAACAAGCGATTGCGCCGGATCAGCGGCACCCAGTTGCATCAACCGATCCAGCCGCGCCAGTAAAAGGGTTTCTTCGGCCAGAGGCCCTGACGGCGCGCGTGTTTCAGACAAGAGTAACGTGAACAACAATCGCTGCATCGCCGGGTTGTCACGCACGTGGACGTCGGCGATCAGTTCGGCCAAGCGATCCGCATCGCTGCCTTGCCAAAGGTCGACGGGCAGGCCAGTGACAGAGGACGAAACAAGGCCCAGTGGCTGCGACAGCGCCTCAAGCGAAGTCACTTCAATTTCTGGCAAAGCGCCATCTTGCGTGACCGGTGGTTCCAGCAGAACGGTTCCCGGCAGGTTTTCCGGCGGGTCTGTCAGCCATTCGATGGCGGATAAGGGTTCCTGCGCATGTGCCGACCCGGCCAGTGTGATTGCCAAAAGCAGTTGCTTAGTTGACATCCAGTACAACCGGCTCGCGAATTTCACTTTGAGGCGCAGAGAAATCCACACCAAAGAATGGACCGACATAGGCATAGGCAACCAGCCCGATAAATACCAGGCACAGAACATATATCAGGAATTTGATCAGACGGCTCATGGCGTCACGCTGCCTCAATTTTTGGTTTTGACCAAGTTATAACTGGCATTTTTCCCAAGATCACGTCATTCACGGTGAAATGAGCGAAATTAAGCATAACACGCACTCAGCGGACGCGCAGACCCGATTTGCTCTGCACAAAACCGTGGTTCTGGTGGGGATGATGGGGGCTGGTAAGACAGCCGTGGGCCGCGCTTTGGCCGCGCGTCTGGGTGTTCCCTTTCTGGATAGTGATGCCGAAATCGAATCAGCCGCCAACATGACCATCCCCGAAATCTTTGAGCGGGACGGGGAGCCGTTTTTTCGCACCAAGGAAACACAGGTCATCAGCCGTCTGCTGGACGAGAAAAAAGGCATCCTTTCAACGGGTGGCGGGGCGTTTCTTCAGCCCGACAACCGGCGTATGATCACCTTGCGCGGGGCGTCTGTCTGGCTGCGGGCAGACCTGAGAGTTTTGTGGAACCGAGTTCGCCACAAGGACACGCGCCCGCTGCTGCGCACTGCTGATCCTTATGCGACATTGAAAGCCCTCTACGAGGCGCGTGTTCCGGTTTACGCCGAGGCAGATTTGATCGTGGATTCGGATGGCGAAACTTCGATCGAGAATATGGTGGACCGGGTTGTCGACGCCTTATTGGCGCGCCCTGATGTTTTGGAAATCAGATAATGCATCAAAGAGTACACGTTGAACTTGGAGACCGGTCGTATGACGTTGAGATCGGTCCGGATCTTCTGGCGCGCGCAGGCGATTGGATTGCACCGCTATTGGCGCGCCCCAAGGTGGCCGTCCTGACAGATGAGAACGTAGCTGGCCTGCATCTGGACGCACTACGTGCGGGTCTGAAAGCCGCCGGAATCGAAATGTCCGCGCTGGCCTTGCCAGCCGGGGAGGCGACCAAAAGCTGGCCTCATTTCGAACGCGCGGTTGAGTGGCTGTTGGCTGAAAAGGTTGAACGCAGCGACGTTGTTGTGGCCCTTGGTGGCGGCGTAATTGGTGATCTTGCCGGCTTTGCCGCAGCCGTCCTGCGCCGAGGTGTTCGGTTCGTGCAAATCCCCACGTCTTTGCTGGCGCAGGTCGACAGCTCCGTCGGAGGGAAAACAGGGATCAACGCCCCTCAGGGGAAGAACCTTATCGGCGCTTTTCATCAGCCATCGCTGGTTCTGGCCGATACATCTGTGTTGCAGACCATGACCCAGAGGGACTTTCTTTCAGGGTATGGCGAGGTGGTGAAATACGGCTTGCTTGGGGATGCTGATTTCTTTGAATGGCTTGAGGCGAACGGGCAAAGCGTGTCCTCGGGTGACTTGGCCGCGCGGGTGCGTGCGGTAACCCGCTCGGTTCAGACGAAAGCCGATATCGTGGCCCGGGACGAAACCGAACAAGGTGACCGCGCCCTGCTGAATCTGGGACACACCTTCTGTCATGCCTTGGAGGCTGCCACTGGTTATTCGGACCGTCTTTTGCATGGCGAGGGCGTGGCCATCGGCTGTGCACTTGCGTTCGAGCTTTCGTCCCGCCTTGGGCTGTGTTCACAAGAAGACCCAAGCCGGGTACGCGCGCATCTGCGGGCAATGGGTATGAAAACGGATCTGGCTGATATTCCGGGCGAATTGCCAAGTGCCGAGTCACTGGTGGATCTGATGGGGCAGGACAAAAAGGTCGTGGACGGCCAGCTGCGGTTTATCCTGGCCCGCGGAATTGGTCAGGCTTTTGTGACCTCGGATGTGCCGAAGGATGCGGTCTTATCGGTTCTGTCGGACGCTCTCGCCCCGGTGTGACGCAGGGGTTAACGACCCTGAATGACCATCAGCTCGCCGATGTTTTCGCGGGTTATGTAACCGATCATACGACCGCCATGGCTCAGAACTGCAATCGCCGGCGCACCATTGTGCAGGTGTTCCAGTACGTCCTCAAGGCCGGTTGTCAGCAAGACTGTGGGAACGTCAGCATCCATGATCGAGGTCGCGGGCGCAGTTCTGGGCTGGTCGCTTGCCAGAGCGGTGAACAGGCGATCGCGTGTCACAAAGCCCAGCAAAGTGTGATTTGGGTCCAGTACCGGAAACTCGTGCTGTGTGGTGTGAATGACGGCTTGCGCAGCTGTGCTTAGCGTATCGCTGGGGGACAGGGCATGAAATTCAGTGATCATCGCGTCACGAGCCAGAACACGGCGGACCGCGGATCGCAAAGCGACATCCTGGCTTTCTGCATTCGCTGCAAAGAACACGAATACGGCGATCAATACCAGAATTGGATTGCCGGAGCTCAGCCCTAGAAATCCAAACCCGACAGCGACAATCTGGCCACCAACCGCTGCAATTCGGGTGGCTTTGACGCGATTCATGCGCAAACACAGAAGGGCGCGAAAAACGCGGCCTCCATCCATTGGGAAGGCCGGGATCAAGTTGAAGATGGCCAAAAGCAGATTGATATAGGCCAGCTTGTCCAAAATCCTCACATTTGGTGATTCCAATTGCGCGAGGGTCTCAAGCGGCATCCCTGCACCAAGCACGGCAAGGCCTATGAAGATAGCGATATTCACTGCCGGACCCGCAAGCGCCACCAGAACCTCTTGCATCGGTTTTTCCGGCATTCTCTCAAGTCGGGCCAGGCCACCGATGGGCAGAAGGGTGATGTCGGGGGTTTTGATACCATAGCGCCGCGCCATAAGAGCGTGACCGAACTCATGCGCGACAACGCAGGCAAACAGGGCCAGAACAAAGAGAAGGTTCTCAATCGCGGCTGGCAGGCCACCGGTCGAGAATGCGGCAAAACCGACCCAAGCCAGCAGCAGAAAAAAGGTGACATGGACCCTCAGTTCGGAACCGAGCAATCGGCCGAGAGAGAAGGACCATGTCATATTGTTACTCCGCTTTGGTTAGAACGGAATCTCGTCATCGTCGATTCCGCCCGAGGCTGGTGCCGCAGAGCTGGAAGGACCGCCATAGGGGTCATCGTAACCGCCACCGGCCTGGCCACCACCATAACCGCCGCCGCTGCCGCCACCGCCTTCACCACGACCGTCCAGCAGGGTCAGTTCCCCGCGATAGGGGCGTAGGACAACCTCGGTCGTATACCGATCCTGACCGGATTGATCCTGCCATTTGCGGGTTTCCAGCTGGCCTTCGATATAAACCTTGCTGCCCTTGCGCAGATATTGCTCGGCGATGCGGGCCAGCGGTTCCGAGAAGATGGCAACCGAATGCCACTCTGTCCGTTCGCGCCGCTCACCTGTGTTGCGGTCTTTCCAGTTCTCCGAGGTGGCAATGCGCAGGTTGCACACTTTGCCGCCGTTCTGGAACGACCGGACCTCGGGGTCGCGGCCAAGATTTCCCACCAGAATGACCTTGTTGACTGAACCCGCCATGTAAATCCTCGTTCTGTTCTGCGTAAATGCGCCGAATCTGACGCAATGAGTTTCGTGAGACCCTATACGGCCTGCATCATGGTTGAAAACAGTTGATACAACACTGTCGAATAAGAGTCTTACTGTACTATTTACCAAGCTTTCATTTTTTGCGGGAATACCTATACTCCCACTGGTTTTGATCGAGCAGGATAAGCAAAGATGCGTTCTTGGGTTGCTGGGTTTTCCGTTGCCTGCCTTGTATTGGCCGTTGCGCCGGTGCAGGCACAAACATTGTCCAGCAAAAGCCGCAAGGATATCTTCCTGAAACAGGCGAAGGTTCTGGATTCTCGTGCGGCAACCCAGTACCGCGACTCGGCCCGGCTGAAACCCAAAACAACGCGTGATCAGGTCAGCAAACGGTATTCAGGAAAATATCGTGGAGAATATCTGGAAATCGCACGGCGTGTTGCTCGCCTTCACAACATCCCTGAAGATCTCTTTTTGCGTCTGGTGCAGCAGGAAAGTGGATGGAACCCACAGGCGAAGTCACATAAAGGTGCGTTGGGATTGGCGCAGCTTATGCCACAAACGGCCGAGCTTTTGGGCGTAAACCCGCATGATCCCAAGCAGAACCTCGAAGGCGGTGCCAGATATCTGTCTTGGCAGTACCGCAAGTTCAAATCGTGGCCTTTGGCGCTGGCGGCCTATAACGCGGGTCCTGATGCGGTTGAAAAGCACGGTGGGATCCCGCCGTACAAGGAAACCCAGAACTACGTGAAGGTTATCTGGGGCGGCTGAAACTGATGCTGCGCTGCAGAGTGTCGTATTCTTGATTCAGTGCAACGCCTCCAACTAACCTGACAGGGTATCGCCCAGTAACTGGTGAGGCCCCTCATGCCTGTTGATCATCCGCAGATTCCCAAAGAAACGCTGGCAAACTGGCAGCAACTTGTTGATCTGGTCGCAGAACTGGCCGACGTGCCCGCAAGCCTGATCATGAAAACCGACGCGCCGGATCATGCGGTTTTGATCACATCCGATCACCCCGAGAATCCATATCCGGTCGGTCTGAGTTTCCAGTTGAACCCCAAGCTATACTGTAAGGGTGTTCTGGAGCGTGACGGAGAGTTGGTGGTCGAAGACGCCAAATGTGATCCGGTTTGGGCGGACAACGACGACCTGGAACACGGAATGACCTTTTACATCGGCTTACCGCTGAAATGGCCCGATGGATCGGTGTTCGGCACAATCTGTGTTCTGGACCGTAAACAGAACCGGCGGGCCTTGTTATTCCGTGAGGGGTTGGCGCAGTTCGCGCGCATGGTCGAGTCGGATTTGGCTTTGTTGCAAGAGGTTTATCTGAGACGCGCGTTGGAAGAGAAACTGAACGAAACACTTGCCCAGCTTGAAACGCGTGTTTCGGATCGAACCCGAGAGCTGCAGGAGACGAACACAGCGTTGCGCGTATTGCTCTCAAGTCTCGACGATGACCGCAAGAACCGGGATCACGAAATCGTCGAGCAGGTTCGCAGCAGAGTTTTGCCGTATCTTGAAAAGGTTCGGGCGCAGCTTTCAGGGGATGAGGCGCAGTTTGTCTATCTTGAGCTGGCCGAGAAGAACCTGAACGAGATCACGTCTTCGCTGTCTGACAAGTTGACGGATGCCTTTGCGGCAATGACCCCGACAGAAATGGAAATTGCTCAGATGGTCATGTTTGGGAGAACCACGAAGGACATAGCCAAGGCCCTGTCCCGAGAGACGTCGACAATCGATTTTCACCGCAACAACATTCGCCGAAAACTTGGACTTGAGGGCCGGGATAAAAACCTGCGCAGTCACTTGCTCTCGATTTCGTGAATGTCGAATATGGGGATTGCCCCCATATTCCACCCCTATTTTTTCGGTCTGAGCCGATGTGCTTTAGCTTGTTACCTTTTGGGATGAGGTGCGGAAAAAAGGCGCACGTCCAACAGAGAGGTACATAGATATGGATCGCAAGGATCTGAAGCCGACCATCCTGAAAGGGGACAGGGATCATCTGGCACCGGGTTTGTCTCGGCGGTCATTTTTCATGGCGGCAGGTGCTGCCGGTGTTGGCGCGACCGCTTCAGTGCTGGGGGCGAAACCGGCCGAAGCGCAATCGCAAGCCTGGTTGCAGCCAGGGAACAATAACCATGTGATTGACCTGCAGGGATCGACGGGTCAGGCCAGTGCCGGAGTTGTCGGTATCGATTATTATGGCCATTGCGCCATCAAGATCACTTCGCCCAACGGCGCAACGGTCCTGCTTGACCCCTGGCGTGATGACCCGTCGGGCGCGTGGGGGCTTTGGTTCCGCAATGAATTCCCCCAGATTCCGGTAGACATTACCCTGTCGACCCACGCGCATTTTGATCACGACGCGATCGAACGCCCAAGCTCGACCATGGTTCTGGACAGGATGGTGGGCAATTTCGAGTTCGCCGATATCAAGATCACTGGTTTTGCTGATAAACATGCCTGCGTGGCGCCGGGGTGGTACAACTGGACCAATGCACTGGCCGAGTTTGGGGTCGATGCCTGCCCACCGAACAATGTGGGTCATATGGATATGGTGGTCTATCTGGTGGAAACAGGCGGCATTCGTACGCTGATCTGGGGTGACAATCGCCATAACCCACCGCAGGAGTTTTGGGACGCCGTCGGACAGGTCGATGTTCTGACCCTGCCGGTAGACGGGTCGCAACATATCCTGAGTTTCGATCAGGGTAATGACATCGTGGCCAAGCTAAAGCCCAAGATCATTATCCCAACCCATTACCTGAATGAAGTCACGTCTTACACGCTGACCACGCTGCAATCTGCGGACGAGTGGGTAAAGGGGCAGAAAAGCTATCAGATGCTTGACAGTGCCAGCCTGAAACTGGAGGCCGGAGAGATTTCAGGCATGGATCAGGAGTTCATGCATTTCGGCAACAACGTCATGACCGGCTGAGAGTCTTGTAGGGAACCACCACTCACAAGCGTCGCCGGTCTCCTCGTGACACGCGGCGCTCACAGAAAGGGCCGGTCAACGACCGGCCCTTTCCAGTAAAGATCCGCAAACCTATTCAGCCGCGACTTTGATCACGGGTTGCATCCGTGCCAGCACCTCTTCGGACAAGTGGCACTTTACCTGATGACCCTCGGCCAATGTCTGCACTGGCGGTACATGCGACTCACAGCGACCGTCAGGCACTTCGGACTTCCAGCGACACCGTGTCTGGAACGGGCATCCCGGTGGCGGGTTCATGGCCGAAGGGATATCACCCTCCAGTACGATGTGCTGCTTTTCGACCGATGTATCGGCGATGGGAACAGCACTCAGCAGCGCTTCGGTATAAGGGTGGTAGGGGGGTGCAAAAACCTGGTCAGTTGTGCCCAGCTCGACCACGTGGCCCAGATACATCACCATTACCCGGTCGCTGAGGTATCGCACGATGGAAAGGTCATGGCTGATGAACAGCAACGTGGTTTTGTGCACGCGCTGAATTTCCATCAGCAGGTCGGTCACCGCAGCTTGCACGGAAACGTCCAGCGCTGATACGGGCTCGTCGGCCACCACGATGCGCGCATCACCAGCAAAGGCGCGCGCGATACCAACGCGTTGCTTCTGGCCACCTGACAGCTGACGCGGCATCCTGTCTGCAAAGGCGCGCGGAAGTTTCACCAGATCCAGCAGTTCCAGCATCCGCTTCTTGCGATCGGCCTCGGAATTACCAACACCGAAGATCTCCAATGCCCGGATGATCTGGCGCCCGACGGTCATCGACGGGTTCAGCGTGTCGAACGGGTTCTGAAACACCATCTGAACTTCACCAACGGTCTTTGCGTCACGCTCTTCTATGGGCACTTGTTCGATATTGCGGTTGTCCAGAAGGATCTGCCCGTCCGTGGCCGTCTCAAGACCCATCAAAACTTTGGCGAACGTGGATTTGCCGCAACCGGATTCGCCCACAATGGCCAACGTCTCGGATTCATGCGCCTCGAAACTGAGCGTTTCGTTTGCTTTCACAACCTTCTTTTCGCCACCGCCGAACAGGGCGTTTGCCGCAACCTCATAGTATTTTTTGAGGTTGTCCATCTTCAGAACGACCCTGCCGATCTCACCTTTCTCTTTCTGTTCACCCACCGTGATCGGTGCGTTCCAGTCGATCTCTTTGAATTTCAGGCAACGGGTATGGTGCCGGTCATTTCCGGGAACCGCCTCCATCAGTATGTCCTTGGCGTCACAGCGACCCTCTTCGAAATAGTCGCAGCGCGGGCCGAAATTACAACCAGGGGGCCGCTCATGGGGTAGAGGAAAGTTCCCCGGTATAGCCACCAGCGGGCGCGAATTCTTGTCGGCCCCCGGCAGCGGGATCGACCGGAACAGGGCCTGCGTATAAGGATGCTGCATCTCATCAAACACATCCTTGATCGAGCCGCGCTCGACCGCCTCACCTGAATACATCACGCAAAGCCGGTCACAGGTTTCCAGAACCAGACCGAGGTTGTGCGAAATGAACAGCATCGAGGTGCCGTATTTCTTGCCCAGATCCTTCACCAGCTCGACCACGGCAGCCTCAACCGTCACGTCAAGTGCCGTTGTTGGTTCGTCAAGGATCAGCAGCGCCGGTTTCGACATCAAGGCCATCGCGATCACGATGCGCTGCTGTTGACCGCCTGACAGCTGGTGCGGGAACGAGTTGAGCATTCGCTCGGGGTCCGGCAGGCGCACATCGGTGACAACTTCCAGAGCGCGCGAATACGCTTCTTCTGCGCTGACGCCCTCGTGAATCATGGGCACTTCCATCAGCTGCTTGCCGATCTTCATCGCCGGGTTCAGCGAGGCCATCGGCTCCTGATAGATCATCGCGATCTCATTGCCGCGTATGTCGCGCAATTCATCTGAACTCATTTCCGCCAGATCACGACCCTTGAACTTGATCGTACCGCCAACGATGCGACCGTTTTTACCAAGGTCCTGCATGACGCCCAGCGCCACCGTGGATTTACCGCAACCAGATTCACCGACCAGACCAACAGCTTCACCGGGTTGGACGCTGACTGAGAAATCCATCACAGCCGGAATTTCCCGCAGGCGGGTAAAGAAGGAAATCGACAGCTTGTCGATCTCAAGGATCGGGCCGTCATAATCCGCCATCTTGCTCATCTTGTATCTCCTCACCAGATCGAGGGGATCCCATTCATCTGGCTAAAAATATCTCGGGGGGTCCGGGGGGCTGGCCCCCCGGGCGCTTTCACATCAGTCCTTCAGGCTTTCTTCGCGCAAACCGTCGGCCAGCAGGTTCAGACCCAGAACCAGCGTCAACAAGGCCAGCGCGGGCGGCAGAGCAGGGTGCAGGTAGATCGACAAAAGCTTGCGCCCCTCGTTGATCGTCGACCCCCAGTCAGGGCTTTCGGGCGGCAGGCCCAGCCCAAAGAAACCTAAGGTTCCCAGAAGAATGGTGGTATAGCCAATGCGCAGGCAGAAATCGACGATCAGCGGGCCACGCGCGTTGGGCAGGATTTCCCACAGCATGATGTACCACGGACCCTCGCCACGGGTTTGTGCTGCCGCCACATAGTCACGGGTTTTGATGTCCATCGCCAGTCCGCGCACGATGCGGAACACGGTGGGCGAATTCACAAAGACCACCGAGACAAAGACCACCAGAATACCGCCTGGAATATCGAAAAGATCCAGATAGGTCGGCAGACCCCAGATACGATAGGCGTCGGTATTGATGATGTAGCCACCGGTCGAAATCAGAGACAGGTAGAACCAACCTGCAACCCCCAAAACTCCGATCAGCAGCGGTGTTCGGAAGTTCGGTCTGGTATAGTAGCGTGAGTTCAGCAGCACGCCGAGGAATATGATAGGGAATACGAACAAGACAGCCGCCATGTAGTTCGGCACACCGGTCGCAACGATCTCAGGTGTGACCAGCAGATAGAACAGCAGGATCACCGGGAAGGCCAGGATCAGGTTTGCAAGGAAGGACAGCAAAGTATCCAGCCGACCACCGTAGTAGCCTGCCGGCAGACCCAGCGTGATGCCAACCATGAAGGCAAATATCGTGGCAAGCGGGGCGATCTGAACAACAATCCAAGCCCCTTTGACCATGCGGCTGAACACGTCGCGGGCCAGGTTGTCGCCACCCAGCAGATACCAGGCGTATTGACCGTCCTCCAGATTGGACAGTGGCGTCCCTGGCACTTTGTTCTTCATGCCCGAGACCTGCGACAGCGGATCATGCGTGACGATCAGATCCATCGCGCCGAAAATCCCGGTGAAGACCCAGAACATCACAAGGCCAAAGCCAATCATGCCGATTGGACTGTCAAACAGTTTGCCGTAGAGGCCAAGCTTGCGTTTGAAAGCGATCGACATGGCATAAAGGATGATCAAAGACACCCATACGGGCAAAAACTGCTGGGACATGGCGCCAATTATTCCGGCGCTGGTGCCCATCAGAACGCCTAGCACAATATAGGCGAGTGCGATTCCTACACTGGCCAGGAAACTGTAACGCAGCGCCAATTGTATCAGTGTCCGCAGGCCTGAGCTTGAGCTCAACGTACCGTCCGGGTTCACCGTCATCTGGTCTTCGGGCAGCACGATGCTGGCCAGCATCCATACGGCAATGGACAAGAGCATCAGCGCAAGGCCAAGTGCAAAAAGCGGGTTCAGGAAGGCGATAGAGCCGGTCCAGGTAAGTGGTTCCATGATCTAACCCTCCTTAAGAAATGCGGATGCGCGGGTTGAGGTAGACATAGCCGATATCAGAGATCAGCTGGGTCACCAGCACCACAAAGACCGACACGACCGAAATTGCCAGTAACAGCTGAATGTCGTTATTGCCCGCGGCCTGAACCAGCGCCCAGCCGAAGCCCTTGTAGTTGAACAGGGTCTCGACGATCACCACGCCATTCAGCAGCCAGGGGAATTGCAGCATGATGACGGTGAACGGTGCGATCAGCGCATTACGCAGCGCATGTTTCATGACGATATTGGGGAAGGACACACCTTTCAGACGCGCCGTCCGGATATATTGGGCGGTCATCACTTCAGTCATCGAGGCGCGGGTCATCCGGGCAATATAACCCATCCCATAAAGCGCAATGGTCAGGACCGGCAGGAAGAAGTTTTCAAAGGTCGGGTTCTCCATCGCTTGCGTGGCCGTACCCTTGAACCACTTCAATCCAACTGCAGAAGAGGTGAAGATGGCGATAAAGATCACGCCCGAGACGTATTCCGGTGTCGCCGTCGTTGTGATGGCGAAGGTCGACAACGTCCTGTCGGTGGCAGATCCTTCTTTCATTCCTGCCAAAACACCAAGGATCAACGCAGACGGAACCATCAGCAGCATGACCCAGAGCATCAGACGGCCAGTCAGAGCCAATCTGTTGCCAACAACGGTCGAAACCTCTTCTTTGAAGACGGTCGAATAGCCCCAATACCCTTGCAGGATTCCGCAAAAATTCGGAGATTCCTCGGCGGTTTTGCCCGGCAGAATGCATCTTCCCTGAACGGTTCCGTCTTCATTCGTGTACCGATATGAGGGCAGGACACCCAGCCATTCGCCGTATTTTATCGGAGTGGATTGGAGGTAACCATTTTTGTTCAGGTAGCTCTCAACCTGCTCATCCGACATCCGAAAGTTGCCCTGCGTTTTCGCCAGCTTTTCGAGGTTCGGATAGAGGTTGGTTAAGAAGAAAACCAGGAATGTCAGACACAATGCCGTCAACAGCATGATGCCAACGCGCCTTAGAATGAAAAGTCCCATATTTGCCCCTGTGGGTCGGCTAGCGCGGGTTTCATGGAACGCCACGCTTAGCTGTTATTATTTGTTCGCCGCATTCAGGACGAAGAAGCCGCGCCGAGGTGGCGCGGCCTTTTGTGTTTTGGCTCAGGACGTAAAGCCGAACTTATAAAGCTGCGGCAGGTCAGCGATATGCTTTTCAACACCCACCAAATTGTCGCGATGATGGCGCATCGCAGTCCGCCAATAAGGTTGGATCGTGACACCTTCGTCGATCATGATCGCCTGCAGTTTGGCCATCACTTCGCGACGCTTATCTACGTCCGCGATCGAGTTTGCTTCAGACAACAAGGCGTCGAACTCTGCATTGGCGAAACCTGATTCATTCCAGGCAACACCTGACTTGTAGGCCAGCGCCAGAACCTGGGTGCCCAATGGGCGGTGGTTCCAGTTCGTCGACGAGAAGGCGTATTTCGTCCAGTCGTTCCAGAAAGTTGATCCCGGCAGAACTGTGTGCTTGGCCTTGATGCCAGCGTCGTTCAGTTGCGCTACAACCGCAGCTGTGGTGTTACGACGCCAGTCATCGTCGATCGATTGCACTTCATGCTCAAAGTCACCCATACCCGCTTCGTCCATCAGGGCTTTCGCGCCGGCAGGATCATACGGAATGCGAGTTACGGCCGAGTCATGTTCAGGGTGCATTGGCCCGACGTGGCAGTTGTCAGCCGGAATGCCATAACCCGACATACCCAGTTCCAGACACACTTCGTTGTCCACCGCCATGGCTAAAGCCTGACGAACGCGCTTGTCGCCGTAGATTTTGTTACCGTTTTCGTCCTCCGCCAGCTGGTTCGGTCGGATAACGATGGTGAAGCCCGACGGGATTTCCGAGCGCACAAGCCCAATGCCGTCGAAGATGTCGACGAATTCGCCAACAGACTCCCAGTTCATGTCGATCTCTTCGGCCTCATAAGCCGCAAGGAATGCAGCCGGGTCAGTGCCGTAGTCGATGAACTCGATGCGGTCTATATAGCCGCCTTTGCCGGCCTCATAACCCCACCATTCGAAGCCTTCGTTGCGCACCAGTACGCCTTTGACGCCAACTTCGTGGCTGTCGGGCAGCATGAAGCCTGTGCCGACCGGGTTTGAAAGCATGTCGTTTGCATCAAAGCTGCTATGAACGATAGGAGCGGGATAGTCCGCCATGCCCGGGATGATCGTGATGTCAGGCGCGTTGCACTTCAGTTTGACAGTATGGGAGTCGACAACGGTGATTGCACCGTCCGCAGCTTGCTGAGTGCTTTCGTCGATAAGCGACGCCATACGCGATGCCATCGAGTTGCCTTCCAGACCAGCGTCACACCATCCTGCGATGTTGCGGGCCACGTCTTCGGCTGTGAAATCGTCGCCATTGTTCCACTTTACGCCCTTGCGAACGTTCAATGTGTATTCGGTGGCATCGGCGTTGGCTTCCCAGCTTTCCAGCAGCATCGGCTTGAACGAGCCGTCGTTGTTGTATTCGACGAGGTACTCCAGCCAGCCTGCTGTGAAAGTAGCAATTTGCGTCCAGTCATAAGTCCGCGGATCTTTGAGCGCGCGCACTTCCATCTGATAGCGGATGGTGCCGCCGCGCTGCGGCTCTTGCGCCGCCGCAGGCGACTGCAGACCGATCAATCCATAGGCTGCCGGTACCGCGACACCCAGCGCCGTCGCGCGGGCCAGAAATTCCCGGCGGCTAAGCTTGCCGTCACGGTATTCCTGCGCGTGCATCTCGGCCGCCCAGTGCACCTTGTCTGTGGTGATTGCCGTATTGGTCATAAATGTCTCCCTGTGACATTGATTTTGTTGATTTGTTATTGTTCTAAGCGACACGGGCTTGTCCTGTCGAAAGAAAGAAGGGTTCCGGTTTTTGGACTCTGTGCATCCCCATGCCGCTATTCGGCACCAGAATTCACTTAACGTCAACGTTCGGAATCGACATAAAATGCACAAAAGCGACGTTCCCGCAGTGTTGATACTTTGGCGCGGATTTTGTCATGTGGCGCTTCGTCAGGAGAAATCCTTGCGGAGATTCTGTGTCAAATCACTGATAACAGACGAAAAACTAATTCGTTTCCGTTGATCCGTTTACTTTGGTTGTCAAATCTTGTGTAATGAACAACACTAGATATCACTTTGAGAAATCAACGTGATTCCATGTTTTCATTCTGGCCCGGAACCACGTGCGTTGGCGTTTGGCAAATTGCCTGGTCGAGATTGTGGCCCTTTCACGGGCCTGATCCAAAGTCAGTTTTCCATCCAGATAGGCCATAAGCTCTGGCACACCAATGGCTTTGCAGGCGGGAAGAACGGGGTCGAAACGATCCCGCATGGCGCGAACTTCGTCGATTGCGCCCAGTTCCAGCATCTGGTCAAAACGGCGTTCAATCCGGTTCAGAAGCCACGCTTTGTCGACGTCGAAAACGATTGGAACCACATCTTTCAGCCGTAAGATTGGCGGTGGAGTATCGGCCTGCCAGGACATCAGGCTGCGCCCCGTGGCACGCTGCACTTCCCAAGCGCGCTGCACGCGCGCGCGGTTCTGTATATCCAGACCAGCCAGAGTCTGTTCGTCAACCCCGGCAACAAGATCAGCAAGGGTCAGTAAGTCTGCTTCGGCCCGCACCTGCACTGGGGTAGCAGGGATCTCGGCCATGCCTTCGGTCAGGGCCGTGAAATACAATCCTGTGCCGCCGACGATGATTGGCCGCTGGCTCCCGGTCAGCAGTGGCACCACTTCACGCAGCCAGTGACCGGCTGAATAATCCTGATCATAGGCGATGTGACCATAGAGCAGATGCGGTGTGCGTTCTTCTTCTTCGGCAGATGGTCGGGCCGAAATCACGCGCCAACAATCATAAACCTGACTTGCATCGGCATTGACGATGACCCCGCCATGGCGTTCGGCGATCTCCAGTGCCAGCGCTGATTTCCCGGATGCTGTGGGCCCTGCAATCAGGACAGGCTTGTCATCGGGAATAGGGGGCAATTGCCGAAATATCGCGTCTGTTGATCGCCGGGTCATATGCGGTTGCCTCAATCCTCACCAACCGCATTGAACCTGCGGAGCTTTTGCTTCATTTTGCGCCGGAAATTAACCCCGTGCCAGCCCGGAGCGCAACATGAGCCTTTCCCCGTCTTCTGAAACTGCCGAAACCCCGAAAACCACATACAAACGTGTCATGTTGAAAATTTCAGGAGAGGCATTGATGGGGGATCAGGGCTTTGGCCTGCACCCTCCAACCGTTCAGCGCATCGCGCAAGAGGTGAAATCGGTTCACGATCTGGGTGTTGAGATCTGCATGGTTATCGGTGGCGGAAACATTTTCCGGGGCCTGAGTGGGTCTGCTCAGGGTATGGAGCGGACCACAGCAGACTATATGGGGATGTTGGCCACGGTGATGAACGCACTGGGTATGCAGTCAGCCCTGGAAGAGATTGGGGTGTTCACGCGGGTTATCTCGGCCATTCGGATGGATGAGGTGTGCGAGCCCTATATCCGCCGTCGTGCCGTGCGGCACCTTGAAAAGAAAAGGGTGTGCATCTTTGCTGCCGGAACCGGTAACCCGTATTTCACCACCGACACCGCGGCGACATTGCGCGCCAATGAAATGGCATGCGAGGCGATTTTCATGGGCAAGAACGGTGTCGACGGCGTTTACGACAAGGATCCCAAGCAACATGCCGACGCGGTGCGCTATGACACGGTCACCTATGACGACGTTCTGGCCAAGCGCTTGCGGGTCATGGATGCGTCGGCCATCGCGCTGGCGCGTGACAACAACCTGCCTCTGATCGTCTTCGGTCTGGATGAGCCCGGTGGTTTCCGTGGTATTCTTGCAGGCGAGGGGACGTATACCAAGGTTCAGGGTTGAGGCCCGAACGAGACTTGGCCCAGAGTATGAGCAACTCAGCCCTGGCAGTCCCGCCGGGGCTTTTTCTTTTGCTTCAGCTTGACGGTCGCGGATGGCGCTGTCTAAGTAACGGTGTCCTTCTGCGGTGAAGGGCTGCCCGGTGTTTCGTCAGTCCATGACGCAAGCACAGGCTGGGCTGGAAGACCTGCCATGATTTCTGAGATGTCCGGAAACATGAGCGGGCATCTTGTTGATATGACAGCACAACTAAGGAGCAATGAGGCATGAGCTCTCTGGATATCAATTTCGTTCGGGCACAGTTTCCGGCTTTTTCCGAACCCAGCCTGAAAGGACAGGCGTTTTTTGAGAACGCGGGCGGGTCTTATACCTGCAAGCCGGTGATCGACCGTCTGACTCGGTTCTATACACAGCGAAAGGTTCAGCCCTACGCCCCGTACGAGGCCAGCCGTCTTGCAGGCGCAGAGATGGATGAGGCACGCACGCGCATGGCCGCCATACTGGGTGTTGAAACCGATGAGCTGAGCTTTGGCCCATCGACAACTCAAAACACCTATGTTTTGGCGCAGGCATTCCGGCAGTGGATGAAACCTGGCGAGGCGATTGTCGTGACCAATCAGGAT
The DNA here is from genome assembly GCF_059612525.1 of Ruegeria sp. SAZD013. Classification (NCBI taxonomy): domain Bacteria; kingdom Pseudomonadati; phylum Pseudomonadota; class Alphaproteobacteria; order Rhodobacterales; family Roseobacteraceae; genus Ruegeria; species Ruegeria sp. SAZD013. The sequence goes on from NZ_JBXWQT010000020.1 coordinate 209,854, forward strand.
CACGAGGCAAATTCGGGCCCTTGGCGCCGTCTGGCCGAGGCAGGGATTGAGGTGCGGGAGTGGCAGATCGATCCGGAGACCGGATCACTGAACCCGCAGGATCTGGAAAACATGTTGGACGAAAAAGTGCGTCTGGTCTGTTTCCCGCATTGTTCCAATGTCGTGGGAGAAATTAACCCGGTCACCGAGATCACTGCGATTGCCCACGCTGCAGGCGCATTTGTCTGTGTGGACGGCGTATCTTATGCCCCACATGGTTTTCCGAATATTGGCGATCTGGGACCGGATATCTATCTGTTTTCGGCCTATAAAACTTACGGCCCTCATCAAGGCTGCATGGTCATTCGCCGAACATTAGGAGAGTTGTTGCCCAACCAGGCGCATTATTTCAACGCCGATGTTCTGTATAAACGCTTTACCCCGGCGGGCCCGGATCATGCCCAGATTGCGGCAAGTGCAGGTATGGCCGATTACGTCGAGCTCCTGTGTGCTCATCACGGCGGGCCTGACATGGACGCGGCAGAGCAGGGTGCCTTTGCCCATGATCTGATGAGAGCGCATGAGGTGTCCTTATTGCAACCGGTTCTGGATGCGGTAAAGGATCGCAATGCGGTGCGTCTGATCGGCACATCAGACGCCACCCGGCGCGCGCCGACCGTTGCGCTGTCGTTGAACCGCCCGGCTGAACCTGTTGCAGCGGAACTGGCGCAATACGGCGTTATGGCCGGAGGCGGCGACTTTTATGCTGTGCGCCCCTTGAAAGCGATGGGAGTAGATCCGGCACAGGGCGTTTTGCGGGTCAGCTTTACGCATTATACCTCGCAGCAGGAGGTTGATCAGCTTTTGGAGGCGCTTGAACGCGTTTTGTAATCCACTTTCCGCCGGGATTCGTAGAATGAAGAAAACCACAGGGCGGATATGGAAAACGAGCATTCTCCGATCATCTTATGGTTCCGACGGGATCTGCGCCTGTCGGACCATCCGGCATTAACTGCAGCTGTCTCAAGCGGTCGTCCGATCATACCAGTTTTTGTTCATGACCCTCTTGTGCGACACCTTGGCGCGGCCCCGAAATGGCGGTTGGGGCTGGGTCTGGAGGTCTTTAGCGACGCTCTGACGAGGCTGGGTAGCCGACTGATCCTGCGGCGTGGAGATGCGCTTGAGCATTTGCAGACACTTGTTAAAGAGACGGGCGCAAAGGCTGTTTTTTGGTCGCGGGCCTATGATCCGGCGTCGATCACACGCGATACACAGATCAAAACGGCTCTGACCGAACTGGGGGTATGCGCAAAGTCTTTTTCCGGTCATTTGCTTTTTGAGCCCTGGACGGTATCAACAAAACAGGGCCAGCCGTTTCGTGTCTACACCCCTATGTGGCGCGCGGTTCAGCGGCGGGACGTGCCCGCGCCGGATGCGTTGGTGTCACGCTTGGCAGCGCCAGCGACTTGGCCTTCCAGTGACAGACTTAACACCTGGCAGATGGGTGCGGACATGAATCGGGGTGCTGCAATCGTGCGTCCCCATGTCCAACCCGGCGAGCAGGCCGCCCGCGATCGCCTTGAGCACTTTCTCGACCATGTCCCCCGTTATTCCACTGACCGTGACCGATTGGATTTGGAAGGAACATCAAACCTGTCAGAATACCTTTCATTGGGCGAGATCGGGCCACGTACAGTCTGGCACAGGGTTCAACAGGCTGCGATGATGGGAACCCCCGGCACTGAGGCATTTCTGCGGCAGATGGTCTGGCGTGAGTTTGCCTATCACCTGATGTATCACTCACCGCATCTGCTGACCGAAAACTGGAAAGCGGAATGGGATGATTTCCCCTGGAACGTCGATCCGCACCATCCTGAAGTTGCCGCCTGGAGGCAGGCCCGAACCGGAATTCCTGTCGTCGATGCTGGCCTGCGACAGATGTATGTGACAGGCCGTATGCATAATCGGGCCCGGATGATTGTTGCCAGCTACCTGACCAAACATCTGATGACACACTGGAAAATCGGGATGAGTTGGTTCGAGGATTGCCTGATTGACTGGGACCCGGCCTGTAACACCATGGGCTGGCAGTGGGTTGCTGGGTCAGGCCCCGACGCGGCACCTTTCTTTCGCATATTCAACCCTCAAACGCAGGCGGAAAAGTTTGATCCGCAGGGGTCTTACCTGCGGCGCTGGATCGCCGAAGGCCAGACGAAACCCAGTGACATTGCGCTTTCTTATTTTGCTGCGGTTCCCCGGTCATGGAACCTGTGTCCGCAGGCGGATTATCCCGAACCTGTCGTGAAACTGGCGGACGGTCGAAACCGCGCCTTGCGTGCGTATGAAAGCCGAAAATCCCACTAAGGAACTGAAAACTTGCCAGAAACAAAATCGCGCCCTAGCCTGATAACTGTACCGCAGAGGGGAGAGCGGATGGTGCTGACGACGACAGAGGGGCAGTCGGATCTGCCCAGGTATTTCGCCCAGGTCTTCAAGATGCTGACCCGAATGGAGTCGGGGCGGTTGGACATTACATTGCCCGATGGCCGCACTTTTCGCGCTGAAGGGCCCAAGGCAGGGCCCGTCGCCCAGATCGACATTCACAACGGAGATGTTTTTGCCCGCCTGATCCGCGAAGGCGAACTGGGTTTTTCTGATGCCTACCTTGAGGGACATTGGAGCACGCCAGACCTCCGCTCATTCATGGATCTGGTCCATTTGGGGTCTGAGACCGTCTATGACGGATTTACTGGGAAATTTATTGTTCAGGCCTATGAACGGCTGCGGTTCTGGCTTCACCGTAATAACAGGACGCAGGCGAAGAAGAATATCTCGTACCACTATGATCTAGGTAACGACTTCTACGGTTTGTGGCTGGATGACACGATGACCTATTCCAGTGCCATTTTTGAGACCGGGCAAGAAAGTCTGGAGAAGGCGCAAACTGCCAAATACGCCAGCCTTGTCGATGAGATGGGGGCCAAACCCGGCGACCACATTCTGGAAATCGGATGCGGATGGGGCGGTTTTGCCGAATATGCCGCGAAAGAACGGGGCCTGCATGTAACCGGCCTTACGATCAGTGAGGAACAATTTAAATATGCGAAAGAGCGTATTGAAAAAGCAGGGCTTTCGGATCAAGTGACGTTCAAGTTGCAGGACTATCGCGACGAGCGTGGACAATATGATGGCATCGCCTCAATCGAGATGTTCGAGGCGGTGGGCCAAAAATACTGGCCGGTTTATTTTGAAACCGTTCGTGAGAGACTGAAGCCGGGGGCACAAGCGACCTTGCAAATCATAACGGTGGGTGACCACCGCTGGGATTACTACAAGAACGGTGTAGATTTCATTCAGAAATACATCTTTCCGGGCGGAATGCTCCCATCACCTTCGATCCTGCGGCAGCAGATCAATCAGGCCGGTCTGAATGTGGTGAAGTCGAAAGAATTCGGCAAAAGTTATGATCTGACACTGCGGAGATGGTATGAAACGTTCAACGCAAAATGGGAACAGATCGCAGATTTGGGGTTTGATGAGCGTTTTCGCCGCATGTGGAATTATTATTTGACTGCCTGTGGCGCAGCCTTTGACACGCGCAATTGCGATGTGACACAGATCACCGTAGTAAAGCAAGTTAACTGACGGACCGTTATATGCCCACTGCCTCGCGTCTCGTAGCCGCCATTTGCCTCATCGTGCTGGCCTTCATTGTCTCTGGCATGATCATCGAAAACGGTGAAGAAGGTAAGGATTATGGGTACTTTACCGTGGTCAACATGGCCCTTGGTGCGGTTTGCGGGTGGGGCATCATGGGTAAGCGGGCCGGGCGCGGTTGGACTGCTGCGATCAACAATGGGCTGACTGGTGTCGCCTCGATGATTTTCTGGGCGCTGTTCGTGCAGGGCTGTTATGAAATGTTCCGGCTTGCCATGCGCAATCGTTACGGTGGCCCGTTCGAGGCCATACTGGCCATTTTCAAAATCGGGATTGAGTACAGTAAGCTGCTGATTTATCCGGAAATCCTGATTGCATTCCTGATTGGTGCCGTTGTCTCGGGGCTGGCCACAGAACAGGCCAACCGTTCGTGGCGCTGATCCGTTTCCTTACAAGAGAGATCGAATTTGTCTGATTTGTTTTTTTATGGAACGCTGCGGCACTTGCCGTTGTTGGAACGCGTTCTTGGTCATCCTCTGAGCGAAAGCAAAGCACGGCCTGCCCGACTTCGAGGCCATGCTGTCCATTCTGTCCAGGGGCAGGATTTCCCGATGATCCTGGAAACGGAAGGCGCCAGTGCCGAAGGGTTGCTCGTGCAGGACTTGTCGCCTGAGGATCTGGCCAGGCTGGATTATTACGAAGGGTCTTTCGACTATGATCTGAAGCCTTTGAAAGTCGAATTAGAAGACGGGACCGAGGCCGAAGCGCAGGTCTTTTTTCCGGCACCCGATGCATGGAGACCGGGTGATTTGTGGTCGCTTCAGAACTGGGCGGACAGATTGGGCGAACTCACAACGCTCGCAGCTGAGGAAGAGATGGCCTATTTCGGGAAGGTCGCCCCCCGGGTCATGGCCCGCAGTATTCGCGCCACGCAAACGCGTGCCTGGTCGAAGATTATGGCCGGGCAGCGGCGAACCGGTGATCCGCGGGACATTGCAAAAGACGTGATCGTGCATCGCCATGACCGGGTGTATCTCGATTATTTCGGGATGGAGGAAATCGATCTGCAACACCGGCGGCATGACGGCAGCATGGGTCCGGTGCTGCGCCGTGGAAGCTTGTTGCAGGGCAGTGCGGTCGGCGTTCTGCCCTATGATCCGGTCCGTGATACCGTTTTGATCGTGGAACAGTTCAGACCGCCGGTTTTCCTGAACAAAGATCCGGAACCCTGGCTTTGGGAAGCGGTGGCCGGGATGATTGATCCGGGCGAGACACCCGAACAGGCCGCGCATCGCGAGGCGATGGAGGAGGCGGGTATTCGTTTTGACAGGCTGGAATATGCCGGCGGGGCCTATACCTCGAGCGGATCTTCCACCGGGTTCATGTATCTTTATGTTGGCCTGGGTGAGTTGACACACACCACAATCACTGGCGGCCTGGACACAGAAGGTGAAGACATCCGTAGTCAAATCTTGCCGTTCGATGAATTCATAGACTTGACGGATCGTCATGTTTTCAAGGATCTACAATTGGTGTCTCTGGCTTATTGGCTGGCCCGCCATCGGGACAGATTGCGCGGGTGACTATCCCGCTTGTGGTCGCGGCGGTGCGGCTGTAAATCTTCGATGGTACAAAACGACAAGGGGCCATCATGCGCATTGCACGAGATCTTGCTGACGCAGTAGGAAAAACACCGTTGATCCGGCTGCGCCGCATCAGTGAAGAAACTGGTTGCGAAATTCTCGGCAAAGCCGAATTCATGAACCCCGGTCAATCGGTCAAGGACCGTGCTGCACTCTATATTATCCGTGATGCCATTGCGCGGGGCGATTTGAAGCCCGGCGGCACCATTGTGGAAGGCACCGCAGGCAATACTGGTATTGGCCTGGCGCTGGTGGGTGCGTCAATGGGGTTCAAGACCGTGATTGTGATCCCGGAGACCCAGTCGGAAGAAAAGAAAGACATGCTGCGGCTGGCAGGTGCACAACTGGTTCAAGTTCCGGCCGCACCTTATCGCAACCCCAATAATTTCGTGCATTATTCCCGCCGTCTGGCCGAGGAATTGGCGCAGACGGAACCTAATGGGGCGATCTGGGCCAACCAGTTTGACAACGTGGCGAACCGTCAGGCCCATGTTGAAACCACAGGGCCCGAAATCTGGGAACAAACAGCAGGTAAGGTCGACGGGTTTATCTGTGCTGTCGGGTCGGGCGGTACGTTGGCCGGGGTTGCCGAAGCGTTGCAGCCCAAGGGTGTGAAAATCGGTCTGGCCGATCCTATGGGTGCGGGTCTCTACTCTTACTACACCACCGGTGAAATCGCGATGGAGGGCGGATCGATTGCCGAAGGTATCGGACAGGTGCGGATAACAAAGAACCTGGAAGGGTTCACGCCGGATCATTCCTATCAGATCACTGACACCGAGGCGTTGCCCTATATCTTTGACCTGCTCCGTGAAGAGGGGCTGGTTATGGGCGGGTCAACCGCGATCAACATGGCGGGCGCCGTGCGTCTGGCCAAGGAAATGGGGCCGGGCCACACGATTGTGACTGTCCTTTGCGACTATGGCACGCGGTATCAGTCCAAGCTGTTCAACCCGGATTTCCTGCGCGAGAAAGAATTGCCGGTGCCGGATTGGATGACTGAAGCACCGCGCAGCATTCCCGGCGTTTTCGAGGACGAGTGATGCCTGGGCACGTTCGCCTGTTTCTGACACTGGTATTCCTGTGTCTTGTCGGGCTCGCAGGCGGTGCTGTCGCGCAGCTGACCGACAGGCAAAGTGAGTATTACCGGGGCTGGATAAAAACGGCTGACCGTGCCGAGTCCGTGATTGAAGCGAACCGTGCGTCAAACGCTGCGTTTGAGAATTTACGTTCTGAAATAAACGGTTACCGAGAGGACTTTAACAAGGCACGCAGCGCCAACACAGACCGTATCGCAACGCTGGAAAGCCAGATCAAGGCGCTTGGTCCGAAACCCGAAGGGGACGCGGCCGAACCTGAAGACATCGCTAAATTGCGAACTCATCTTAATGAGCAGCTCAACAGTTTGCGGGTGCCGCGCATCATTTCCGAAGAAGCTTATACCCGCGCAAATGGATTGATCAGTGAAATCGATCGGATCATCCGGACGCGGCAGACAAAACAATTCTTTGAGCGCGGGCCGTCACCGATCAACCCCGTATATTGGGGACCTGCATGGCAAGACGTAAAAGAGGCGCTTCAGAGCCTGACAAATGAAACAATTACCAACCTGCGTTCGGACGTAGTGAAAGAACGTATCCGTGATCGTGGCTTGGGAATCCTGTTTCTGGTGATCCTGGCCGCGGTTTTACTGATCTTCGGCAAACGTTGGTCCGAGCGGGGCGGCGACTATCTGAGGTTGCTGGGCGGAGCGGGCACTGGTGTTTGGTCCTTCATCATTTCTCTGTTGCGGATTCTGTTGCCATGGATCGGTGTCGTTGCCGCCATCGCCGCGATCAGTCTTTCGGGTATTCCGGGTCTGCGGGGCAGTTTGTTGCTGGAAAAAATCCCCTACTGGGCGGCAATTGCCTTCTTCTACGACTGGATTGGCCGACAGATTTACGTGATTGGCGCTTCACAAGGATTCAAGCGCCTGTCTGCTGCTCGGATTACCGAATTGCGGATATACATTGATCTGTTGGCTTTGATGTTGATCCTGCACGAACTGGCGCTTCTGTTTCAGCAGATCGAAAACGTCTCGGATGCGACCCGTGCGGTTATTAGCTTTCCCGTGATCGTCGGAACGGCATTGCTTTTGCTCCGCGTGCGGCAGACCCGAACGAACGACCGCCTGCTGGACCAGACGGCGTCTACGCGGGCCGCCGGATTCAGCCAGTTGTTGGAATTCCTGCGCAAGGCCATGTTCCTGCTGGGGATTGCAACACCCGTTCTGGCAATCGCCGGGTATACCAATGCGGCCGAAGCGATCGTGTTTCCGGCGGTAAAAACGCTGGTTCTGATTGCCGCACTGGCAATTTTTCAACGGTTCGTCAGTCAGATATACGGATGGATCACAGGGCAGGGCGACGCTGCGCGCGACTCTCTTTTTTCAGTCTTGGTGGGCTTTGCACTGGCCATCGTCGCGCTGCCTGTTCTGGCAATATACTGGGGTGCGCGTGAAACGGACCTGCTAGAGGTGTGGTCACGTCTGCTGCTTGGCTTTGACATCGGCGGTGTCATGATCTCGCCCAGCAATTTCCTGACATTTATCGCTGTATTCGCAATCGGATATACGCTGACACGGTTGTTGCAAAGCGGGTTGCGCAACTCGCTGTTGCCCAAAACCAGCATCGATCCGGGCGGGCAGAATGCGATTGTCGCTGGCTCGGGGTATATCGGGATCTTTCTGGCTGCGTTGGCTGCGATCATGGTCGCGGGGTTCGACCTGTCATCGCTGGCAATTGTTGCTGGTGCACTGTCTGTCGGTATTGGCTTTGGCCTGCAGACGATTGTGTCCAACTTTGTGTCCGGCATCATCCTTCTGGTGGAACGGCCAATCTCCAAGGGTGACTGGATTGATGTGAACGGGATGATGGGCTACGTGCGTGACATTTCCGTCCGCTCGACCCGTATCGAGACGTTCGACAGATCGGATGTGATCATTCCCAACTCGGACCTGATCAGCGGTGTTGTCACCAACTATACGCGTGGCAATACAATCGGCAGGGTGATTGTTCCGGTCGGCGTCGCATATGGCACTGATACGCGTCTGGTCGAGACCATCCTGAGTGAGGTTGCGAACAACCACCCGATGGTTTTGGCCAACCCGGCACCCAGTGTGGTGTTTCAGGGGTTTGGAGCGGATGCATTGGATTTTGAAATCAGGGCGATCCTGCGGGATGTGAACTGGGTTCTGTCCGTCAAATCCGACATGAACCACGAAATCAACCGACGCTTCCTTGAAGCAGGCATCGAGGTGCCGTTTGCACAGCGTGATATCTGGTTGCGTAATCCCGAAGCTTTGCAGACCTCAAACAAGGTGAAAGCGGCTGGTTCTGCGTCCAAACAGAAGGCAGATGAGTCGACGACAAGAGAGCCAGTTGAACTGACCGAATCTGATCTGGACCCCGACGCTGGCGATGAATTCTGACGACCTGTCCGAAAGCTGAAGGGTAGCCTTTCCGGTGGTTTGGCGCACCGGAAAGGCGACCGGATTTAATTGATCTTTCCCGTGATTTCGCCGAATTGGGGCCTTGCAAATTCCATGACATTGGTCCAAACATCGCCGGCACGGAGAGGTGGCCGAGTGGTCGAAGGCGCACGCCTGGAAAGTGTGTAGGCGGGGAACCGTCTCCAGGGTTCGAATCCCTGTCTCTCCGCCATTGCCCCTTTTTACAGAGAACTATGTCTGCCCCGGCGTCTTGGCTGTGCAACGCAGTTTCGTGAACCACGCCAGATTTCCGAAAGCCCAGGATCGTGTACCCTGGTCGCTATTGCTTTCCCTTAAAAGAATACCCGGTAAACCGGAAAATAAAAAACACCATAAACATTAACAAAAATATCAATTTGATATAGAGTTATAGTGTTTTTGTTCTGTATCGCTTGGGTTTTCGTGTGACACAAACGCTTTATGACAAATACGGTGGCTTCAAAACGATCAGCCGTGTCGTGATGACCTTCTATGAAATGGCGTTGGATTCGGATGATATCGGCCATTATTTTGAAGATATCGACATGCCTCGGCTGATTGATCATCAGACGAAATTCGTATCGTCCCTGATTGGCGGACCGGCGTCATTCAGTGATGACAGGATCGAAGCCGTTCACAGGCATCTGGGTATTTCACACGACGAATTTGATGTGATGGCTGAGCTGTTTGGCGAAGCGCTGAGCGTGCATGGTATGTCCGATCAGGATATCAAAACCGCGCTGGCTGCAATTGAAGGGAAGCGTTCAATTATCGTCGCCCGAAACGCGGCATGAGCATTCATGCGATAAACGAACAGCTGTTACGCGCCATCGGTGTCGGCATTGCCGTGGTGCGCGCCTCGGATCTTCAGTTCGTGTTTCATAACGGACCTTTCGCAGAGTGGTTTGGAACCCCCGAGAACGGCAGTACTCTTACGGACATTCTGCCTGCCCTTGATCCCAAAGAACTGGAAGACGTCAAGCAATCGGGCCTGAGATATTCGGTTGAGTTGCAGATCAAACCAAAGCGGCGGACCTTGATCTTTGCGGTCGCAGTTTCGTTGGCAAGCGGATTGTCCGAGCAGGTTCTGATTGTCGAATGCCAGAACATCACGCGCATTCGCGAGCTGGAAAGCATGATCGACAGCTATTCCACCATGGTCGAACGCAACACACGAGAACTGGAACGCGAAAAAGAACGGGTTGAACGCCTGCTTCTGAACCTGATGCCACGGGCTGTTTATGAAGAGTTCAAAACCTTCGGTGTCGTCACTCCGCAGCTCTACAAGCAGGTGTCTGTGGTCATGCTGGACTTTGTGGGTTTCACCGATTTCGCGGCCAAGACCGACCCGACAGTGACCCTGAGTGAGTTGAACGACATTTTCACGGCGTTTGACAGGATCGTTGAACAATTCGGGTGTGAAAGGATCAAAACAATAGGTGACGCATATCTTGCGGTCTCAGGCATGCCTGACCCGACACCCGATCATGCGACTGCAGTGGCCCATTGCGCGGTACGTTTCCTGCGTTATCTCGAACGCCGTAACGAAAGCCATCCGCACAAATGGCAGGCCCGGATCGGTTTGGGCATGGGGGCCGCAGTCGGGTCTGTCGTGGGCATTCAGAAATACGTCTACGACGTTTTCGGTCCGGCGGTAAATATCGCGTCCCGACTGCAAATTTTCGCCAATCCTATGAAAATAGTTGCGCCGGAAGAGATGAAATACGCCCTGATTGATGAGTTTCAGGTCTCGGACCTGGGACGTGTCGACATAAAGGGAATGGGCGAGATGAATCTTATCAACGTTACGTCCGGGCTGAGCTTACCGCAAAGCAGTCGAACTTTTTGAAAGGTGTCAGTCGTCCTGCGGGATCAGACCCAGCCCTCGCAGATAGATACCAATGCCGCTTTCCAGCAGGTCTTCCGGGGGGAAGGGAGACGTCGCCCCGGTATTGCGCGCGTATAATTCGACCACGCCATGGCTCATCGCCCAGATGTGCGCGCTGAACATCGACGCGGGCGGGCGCTTTTCTGGTGGAATATGTTGCGACAAGTCAGCGGCTGCTTTCTCGAGAACCGATTTGGCCCGATTGGCGGCCATGGATAATTCTGGGGTGCGATTCAACGAAATTCCGCTTTCAAACATGGCGATGTAGTGGCCGGGGTTCTTCCGGGCAAAAGCCAGATAGGCCCGCCCGGTTGCCTCGAAGGCGGATAGGGCAGAGGGTTGGCCTGTGTCATAAGCGTATTGCATCAGGTCCGCGAACATCTCGAATCCCTGCCGTGCGGCTTCGGCGATAAGGTCTTCGCGCCCTTCAAAATGGCGATAGACTGCGGCTGGTGTTACGCCAGCGGTTTTGGCGGCTTCAGATAACGTAAAACCTGTCGGCCCCTTTTCTTCGATCAGGGACAAGGCTGCCTCGATCAGAGCTTGCTTTAGGTTTCCGTGATGATAACCGCGTTTCGACATCCCGGCCTCAGGTTCTTCGATTAGGTATTGGAAGACAAGGGGATAGACCAAATACACCCGGTCGTCCAACACTTGCCCTTGAAAGCCTTGGCCGGGCAGGGCGAAAACGCAACCTACGCTTCCCAGACATCCGGACCACCGCAGATCAGGGGATCAATGTCACCAATGCTTTTTGCGTCCTTCTCATCATAGTCCAGCGTGTGCAGGACCGATTGAATTGCTGCAAGACGGGCGCGTTTCTTGTCGTCGGACCGGACTATTGTCCAAGGAGATATGTCTGAGTGTGACCGGGTAAGAGTTTCCGAAATCGACTGTGTGTATTCGTCCCACTTGTCCAACCCTGCCACGTCAATCGGGCTGAGTTTCCATTGCTTTAACGGGTCGGTTTCACGGGCCAGAAAACGGTTCAGTTGCTCAGCGCGCCCGACATTGAGCCAGAACTTGAAGAGTTTGATGCCATCATTGACCAGACCCGTTTCAAGCGGCAGAACCTGACGAAAGAACCGCTCGCGCTCTTCCCGGGTGCAGAAACCAAAGACGTTTTCGACCACGCCGCGATTGTACCAGCTGCGGTCAAAGAACACGATCTCGCCGGCTGCAGGCAGGTGCGGGATGTAGCGCTGAAAGTACCATTGACTGCGTTCAGTTTCCGAGGGTTTGCTGAGCGCCACATTGCGCGCTCCGCGCGGGTTCAGGTTTTCGCGAAACCGTTTGATCGTTCCGCCCTTACCGGCAGCATCGCGGCCTTCGAAGATGATGGCGATCCGTTGCGCCGTGTCCTTGACCCAAGACTGCATTTTGACCAGCTCGATCTGGAGCAGTTCCATCTGCTCATCATAGTCCTTGGGTTTCATCTTCTCGCTATATGGGTAGGTCGGGTTCAGGATATCGCCTTTCTTCGAATTCTCGATCTCATCCCGCACAGCTTTGGGCGCGCTATCCTGAAAATACTTCTCGATAGAACCTTTTTCGGTCCGAGCCATATGTCACCTCGCGATAAAACCCATATCCGACTATGGATTAGAGCTTGGATTAACGCAAACCTGCACGCTGCACTGCACGATCAATTGCGGCAGCAACCTCGGGCGCTGCGACAACCTGCGGCATGTGACCGATCCCCGGTAACGCGACCAGTTCGGCCTGCGGGATTTGCTGGATCAGACGTTGCGAATGCCATTCAAGGCCGACAGTGTCGTCGGCGGTGCCGTGAACGATTTCGGTTGGCACTGAAATCTCACCGTATCGCGGCTGCAATTGGGTTATCTCATCCAATAGGTTGGCCCGTTGCTTGGCATTTGCATGCATGGAACTGCGCCGGATGGTCAGGCCGGGCCCAAAATGTTCAGCATATCCAGCGGGGGCCGATTGGGGCGCAAATACACTGTCCAATGCCCGTGTTACGTACCAATCGGGCACAAAGGAAGAAATCAGAGGCAGGGCGAGCGTATTGCCGAGCGTGGTAGACGCTAATTGGTTAAACCCATCCAGCGGCGTTTCCCACGGAATGGCGGCGGGTGCGATCAGAACAAGTGCTGAGAGGTCGTCGGTCCTGGTGACCGCCCATGCAAGCGCCACTGAACCACCATAGCTTTGGCCCGCCACGACAGGCTTGTCCGCCCCAAGCTGGGCAGCAGCTTTTTGCAGGATATCCGCTTGTTCCGTGATCGTTTCACCGTCTGGGTTGAAACTTTCTGAAAACCCCAGGCCGGGCCGGTCAAAAACGATGACGCGGTAGTTTTCCGCCAGAATAGGTGCCAGCGCAAAGGTCATGTCGCGGGTGTTGCCGCTTGAGCCGTGAAGAAGGACAACATCCGGCCCATTCCCTATGACAACCGCATGAACCGCGATTCCGTCGACATCAAGAATCTGGCCTTCGGGTGGGAAAGCCGCTTCTGCATGTGCTTCATTCCGGGCGCTGCGCCACGCAGTCACAGCGACAAGGCCCAGAATGATGAGGCTAAAGGATATCAAGGTTTTAGTGGCCAATTTTGCTCATATCAAAAGGCGTCGTCTGATAGATTTCGTTTATCCAGTTTCCGTAAAGAAGATGCGCGTGACTGCGCCAACGGTTTTGAGGTGTCTTGGATGGGTCATCATCCGGATAATAGTTGATCGGCACGTTGATGGGCGTGTTATTGGCGACGTCGCGGTCATACTCCTGTTTCAGCGTGTCGCTGTCATACTCAAAATGATTGAAGATATACAGCGCGCGGTGGCTGGGATCTTCGACCAGACAAGGGCCCACATCATCGCTGCCCAGCAGGGTCGTCAAACCCTGCGCGGCGTCGATCTCATCTTGTTTCATTTCCGTCCAGCGGCTGACCGGGATAACGCAATCGTCAGAGAACCCACGTAAAAAAGGTGATGCAGGGTTCAGATTGCGGTGGCGGAAACAGCCAAAGGCCTTGGCATCCAGCATGTGCTTTCGAACACCATGAAAATGGTTGATCATCGCCATCCCTCCCCAGCAAACACCAAAGGTTGAATGAACGTTGGTTTGGGTCCAGTCGAAGATTTCGCTGATTTCATCCCAATAGGTGACATCACCGAATTCCAGATGCTCGATCGGCGCGCCAGTAATGATCAGGCCGTCAAATTTCTGGTCCTTGACCTCCTGAAAAGGCTGATAGAACTCGGACATATGCTCGGCGGCAGTGGTTTTTGTCTGATGTTCCGTCATACGGATCAATGACAGTTCGATCTGCAACGGGGTTGCACCGATCAGGCGCGCAAACTGGTTTTCCGTCTGGATCTTCTTCGGCATCAGATTTAGCAGCCCGATGCGCAGGGGGCGAATATCCTGACGCATTGCCTGATCCTCGGACATGACCATAACGCCCTCTTTGTTCAGGACGTCAAAGGCGGGCAGATCAGAGGGAATTTTGATGGGCATGTGTCTGACTTCGAAGAGATTAGGGAAAACTGGTAGTTAGGCGTTATTGCGTCTGGCCTCAAGGGTGCGTTCGATCAACTCATCGAAATCGGCCGCATCGCGGATTTTGCCGATGTCGTTGGCATCAATCGTCACGCCCCAGTTCTTTGCCATCGCCTCGTATCGGGGCTGACGATGGGCCAGGGCTTGCGCATAGGTCCAGCGGACAAAATCATCGGGGTTGACCTCGGCCTCTGCACAGCCGTGTTGATCCAGATACTCGGTCCAGGAACGTGTCAGGAAATCAGCCTGATAGGACATGGGTTTTGGGGCCTTGTCGAAACGGCGCACAAGGTCGGCTGTGTGACCCTCGTCACCCTTCAGCCAGATCATGAGGGTGTGCCGCGCGAGTTCGGACAAAACCTGATCCCTTGGGTCTTCGGGATCTACCCACTCGCAGATGGATCCGCCCGTATCGCAGATAAAGTGAGGATATTTGTACAGACGCTCGGCGCGGTCGATGAAGTATTCGGTGTCCAGCAGCGCATGAATTTCGGCCAAGCGAAACTGTTCCTGCCTGCGGCGGTACTCCGGCATGTCCAAGCCGCCCAGATCGGGGTTTCCCGGCTTGCCCAGATAAGCGGCAACAGGTGTCAGGTTGGCGAATGAAATATTCGAACCGATATAGATCGAATCCGACAACAGCAGTTCACGCAAGAACGGAACTTTCATGGCCTCGGCCTTGGCATTGTCGGTGATGTACTCGCCCATATAGCGCGTGCCAATCCGGTAATCGATCGAGTAGTGGAACCAGTTCCCAGAATCTCTGAGGATGTTGGATACATAGGTCTTGCCCAACCCCGACATGCCAAAGAACAGCACTTTCTTTCGGCTTGCCGTGCGCCAGTCATTGGCTGAGGTGTAGATCATTTTGCGCTGTCCTTTTTTGCCCTAGCTAAATCGGGCAGCGCACGGCGTCAATTGGGCCGGGACGAACGATTGAGAACCAAAAGGCCAATCGCCAGAACGGCAAAGCCCAGAAAGGCATTTGGGGGCAGGGACTCTTCGCGCAGTAATGCACCCAGAACAATAGCGACCGGAGGTATGACAAGTGTGACCAGCATCAGATTGCCACTGCCGGCCATTGCCAAAACCCGGTAGTAAAGCAGATATGCGCCGGCCGTTGCGACAATCGCATAGTACCCGATGGCCACCCAGGTTATTGCGGGTAACGCCAAGCTGGGTACTCCATCAACTGCTAGTGTTATTGGCAATACCAGCACTGTCGAAGCCGTCAGCATACCGGCGGCGGCAATCACCGGGGGAAGGTGCGATAAAGTCTGCCTCGCCCAAGCCGCGGCACATGCGTAGGAAACTGTTCCGGCCAACACTGCAAGCTGAGCGGTGCTTTGCAGGCTGAAACTCAAGAAGTTCAGCACTCCAATCGCGATTGAGACACCAAGAAAGCCCAGGCAGACACCCAGTAGCCGGGTTTTTGTCAATCGCTCGTCGCGAAAAAACAGTGCTGCTATCAAAACGCCGAAGATCGCAGTCGCCGCGTTCAGGATCGCCGTCAGACCCGTGTCAATGTAAAGCTGCCCCCAAGCCATCAGGCTGAAGGGGATGACGTTGTTCAACAGCCCCATGACCAGAAAAGTGCCCCAGATACGGGGCGCGCGCGGCACCTTGATCCGCCTGATCCAAGTTACCAGCCACAAAACCAGCATGGCCCAGAATGTGCGATGCAAAACCGAGGTCATCACGGGAAGCGTGTCCAGAGCGACCCGGATGGAAACAAAGGAGGCGCCCCAGATCAGTCCAAGGAGCAAAAGCTCGGCCCAGGCGCGGAGAGAGAGGTGTTTTTGTTCGTTCATGCGGGCACTGTTTCATTGATGTTAACCAACGGCGACCCGGTTCATGCGAATAAGCCCCGCAGAAACTGCGGGGCTTTACAGTTACATAAGATTACTCAGATCAGTTCAGAGCGTATGTGATCTGGAAACCAACGCTCCAGGCGCTGTTGCCTGTGAACGTACCACGTGCCGCGGGACCAGCACCATTCGCGGTGGCATCCCCGATGTCGGTATAACGAACACCGCCCGAGATTTTTGCCTTCTCAAGCGAATACGTGCCACCCAGACCGATGCTCCAGAACCCATCTGTCGGACCGAGGTTCGAAACCGGCGTACCTTGGGAAGTTTCGTAGCCCAGTGTCACAGCACCAGAAAACTCTTCCGAGAACTGATAACCCAAACCCAGCGAGTAGGTGAACGTGGCGTCGTCATAGTCAACCAGGTTGCTGGTCGGCGGATAGTTTGGCGGATTATACACAAGTTGTGGCCAGTCGACCCAACGGATCGAGCCAAACAACAATGTCTTGGGCGCCACGCCCGTTTGAAAATCCAGATTCACAGACTGCGGTGTTTCAATCTCACTCGAAGTGTTTACAGGCAATCCTCCAGTCAAAGCACTGGATTCTGTCTGTGAAAGATCGTGGCTGATCTTGGAGTTATAGGTCAGAGATACGCGCGCGGCGATCTCAGGTTTTTCCCAGGCGACGCCCACGACATACCCGAATGCGGTATCTGCGTCAGTATTCACCTGATAGCCTGCGGTAATGGGAACAGTAATCGAAGCCTCGACGCGCTGCGCGCGAATACCGCCGATCGCACTGAATCCACCGTCGAATTTGTACCGTAGCAAAGCGGTAATCGCATCAGTGTCAGCAGTTGCCTGCAACACGCGGGGGTCTGTAGGATTAACCGGGTTGATCGAAAGCGGGTAGGCGGCCGCATATTGAATATCGGCACCGTATGGTTGATCATAGATCAGTGCGAAATCAAGCTTTTCGGTAAGCGCCGTTTTGAACCCAAGGTGCGGTGTAAAAAAGGCGTTCGCAACTTCACCTGAACTAATGGGTTGGCCGCCGTTTGTACCAAAAATGTCTGGCATCGTGCCGGTCACGCTTGGGTCGGTATACCCCAACCGAAACTGAACTGCAGAGCCTTCTTCAAAGATCAGGTTGATACCCTGACCGCTGCGGTCCAGACCGCCTGCAAAACCAGCCGTTGCTCCAACGCACAATGCGCACGTTGCGAGTAGTGTTGTTTTCATTCTGTCCTCCCGAACTTTTTTCGAGTATTTGCCTGGCGAAGAATTGAGTGAGTCCAGCGCTTACCCGTGTGTAATGCGCGATACTTTCTTTTCAGTTAGTTTAAGGTCAACTGGTGACGGTGCGTTACTTGTTGCCACTACAGTTCTGAACTGTTGCCAAACTGTTACGATTTTCGGACCAGATGTTCAGGAAAATGCCAGTAAAGATGACGGCAGCGCCGATCAGTACCCAATGGTCGATGGGTTCATGATAGAGGAGCATCCCGATTACTGCGATTGTCGGAAGACGTGCAAAATCAAAGGGAATGACCACGGTTGCCGGGGCTATGGATAGGGCATTGGTAATACAGAAATGCGCCAGCAAACCCGCCAGCCCAACCAAAATCAGATAGGGAGCGGTCTGCATTGTCGGAAGCGCAATCTGACCATCGATGCCAGCGGCTGTGGCCCCAAGGACTGCTTGCATTGTAGTCAGCCAGAAAACAATACACCCAATGCTGGCAAATCGCGTGAGCTTCTTGGTGGTAATCGTTGTAAACGCAAAGAATACTGCGGATGCGGCGGCTGTCATAAGGCCGGGGCTCAAAGGGGCAGCGCCGGGGCGCGTGACGATCAGAACGCCCGAAAACCCGATAAGCGCCGCTATCAACCTGAGCGGCGTCAACCGTTCGTTCAGAAACAGCGGCGAGAGCAGGATTACCCAAAGCGGCTGTGTGAACTCCAGCGCGAATACCTGCGCCAAGGGAGCCACTGCCACGGCGTAGAACCAGAGATTTTGCCCCGTGAAATGTAAGGTGTTTCGTAAGGCGTGCAATCCCAGCCGTTCCGTCGAAACTTGCTGCCAGTTGCGAGTCACAGTCAGGACAGTTGCAACAACAACGAACCCAACGATGCTGCGATACATCATGATTTCAAAGGTATCATGCGCAGAACTCAGTTCACGCCCTGCAACCGCCATGGAAGAGAATGAGGCGATCGCGCCGGTCATCCATAGACCGGCCTTGATTACGTCTTTCTGCGCATGGCTCATTTCGAGCGTCCCTCAGGTTCGTCGCGGGGCCGCGCTGCCAAAAGACCGCAAAGCCAAGCGCTTATGATAAGCAGACTAGGTTCGTCCGGCTATTCAAACGCCGAAGGTGCGCCAGTTTCAAGGTCGTATAGTTGACTGCCCGGTACAAAGGCTTGAACGAGTAGGGCGTTTTGCCGCTCAATCAGTTAAGTTTTACGCAGACACCCGCCGGTCATTCCCACTCGATGGTGCCGGGGGGTTTCGATGTGATGTCATAGGTACACCGGTTGATGCCTTTGACTTCGTTGATGATCCGCGTTGCCGTTTCGCCCAGGAATTCATGGCTGAACGGGTAGTAGTCCGCGGTCATGCCATCGACAGATGTTACGGCCCGCAGCGCGCAGGCGTAGTCATAGGTGCGCCCGTCGCCCATGACACCTACGGTCCGCACTGGCAAGATGGCAACAAAAGCCTGCCAGATGTCGTCATAGAGGCCGTGTTTACGGATCTGGTCGATAAAGATCGCATCAGCTTCACGCAAGATGCCCAGTTTTTCGCGGGTGATTTCACCGGGGCAGCGGATTGCCAGACCAGGGCCGGGAAAAGGGTGACGTCCGATGAAGCTCTGTGGAAGGCCAAGTTCGCGGCCAAGCGCGCGAACCTCATCCTTGAACAGCTCTCGCAGGGGCTCGACCAGCTTCAGGCCCATCTTTTCCGGCAAGCCACCGACATTGTGGTGCGATTTGATGGTTACAGAAGGCCCGCCCGAAAATGACACCGATTCGATTACATCCGGATAAAGCGTCCCTTGCGCCAGGAACTCGGCCCCTTCAATGGTGTCAGCGTGTTTTTGGAAGACGTCGATGAACAGCTTACCGATGATCTTGCGCTTGGTTTCCGGGTCGCTTTGCCCTTCAAGCTCGCCAAGGAACAGTTCGGATTCGTCCGCGTGGATCAACTGGATGTTGTAGTTGTCGCGGAACATGCCGACGACTTCTGTCGCCTCGTTCTTGCGCAACAGCCCGTGGTCGACGAAGACGCAGGTCAACTGGTTCCCAATCGCCTCGTGGATCAGGATCGCCGCGACCGAGCTGTCAACACCGCCCGACAAACCGCAGATGACCTTCTTGTCGCCAACCTGCTCGCGGATCTTGCGGATCATTTCTTCGCGATAGGCCCCCATGGTCCAGTCGCCCTTGAAACCGGCCAGCTTGACGAAGTTCGCATACAGCTTCGCGCCCTTGGGCGTGTGGTGCACCTCGGGGTGGAATTGCACGGCATAGAAGTGACGCGACGGATCGGCTGTGATCGCAAAGGGCGCGTTAGGCGATGTGCCGAAGACCTGAAACCCCGGTGCGATTTCACTGACGTGGTCGCCGTGGCTCATCCAGACCTGTTCATCCCCGTCGTCAAACCAGCCGTTCAGAATTGCCAGTTTGTCTTTTGGCGTGACAAAAGCCCGACCAAACTCGGCCGTGCCATGGCCGCTTTCGACCTTGCCGCCAAGCTGGTGCATCATCACTTGCTGGCCATAACAGATGCCCAGAATCGGCACGCCATAGTCAAAAATCTCTTGCGGAGCACGGGGCGAGCCCTCGCGCGTCACACTGTCCGGCCCGCCCGAGAAGATCACCGCGCGCGGGGCCATTTCCCGCACGAAATCCATCGTGACATTCTGGTAAGGGTGAATTTCGCAATAGACATTCAGCTCACGCAGGCGGCGGGCAATAAGCTGCGTAACCTGGCTGCCGAAGTCGATGATCAGAAGGCGGTCGTGGGATGTCTGGGTCATGTCAGCGCCTTAGGGCAAGCCCGCACATTTCGCAAGAGCGAGGTCCGATTCCAGCGCGGGAATCAAAAAAGATCACTGCAATGATTTTTGACACGAGGGTTTCCACCGGTGGCTCCGTCGGCGCACATGGACAGGGCAGAAGGGTACGCTTTCCAATTCCAGATTTCACCCTTGGCGGCCGGTTCGCCGGATTGCCGCGCGGCAATGTCGCTTTTCCCCCCAACGTGCCGCAATCCCTATGCTTGCGCCCCGGCAAACCTGTATCAAACGCTCAATCTAACCAACAACACGGGATCTTCTCATGACCGAGGCAAACACCCGGCGCAGGGCGAGAGGTGGCGGTGGCGCTGCCCGCCGTGCCGAGCGGACTGCAGTTCGTATCGAGACCGCGAAATACATCGAACGCAACATTCCGAACTTTGAAATCCTCAACGAAGAGGCACTGGAGATCATTGAAAACAACGCGGAAACCGTGTTGGAAGAGATCGGTGTTAACTTTGTTGATAACCCTGCCGCTCTGGAACGCTGGCGCGACGCGGGTGCGGACATCGACGGTGAACGCGTGCGCATTCCGCGCGGCCTTGCTCGTGAGCTGATTAAAACAGCGCCCAGCGAGTTCACCCAACATGCCCGCAACCCCGAGAAGTCGGTCGTGATTGGTGGCCGGAACATGGTTCTGGCCCCGGTTTACGGCCCTCCTTTCGTGCGCGATGCACAAGGCGGCCGTCGTTACGCGACGATGGACGACTTCAACAAGTTCGTGAAACTTGCCTATATGTCCAAGTGGCTGCACCATTCGGGCGGTACGGTGTGTGAACCGACCGACATTCCGGTGAACAAGCGCCATCTGGATATGCTGAAGGCGCATATGACTCTGTCGGACAAGCCTTTCATGGGCTCGGTGACCGATCCCAGCCGGGCGCAGGATTCGGTTGAAATGTGCGAAATCCTGTTCGGTAAGGAATTCGTCCAGCAAAACACGGTGATGACGTCGCTGACCAACATAAACTCGCCGATGACATTCGACGATGTGATGATGGGCTCGCTGGAAGTCTATGCCCGCAACAATCAGGCCTGCATCATCTCGCCCTTTATTGTGGGCGGTGCGATGGCGCCGGTCTCGGTGGCCGGTACTTTGACCCAGGTTCTGGCCGAGGTTCTTGCCGGTGTGGCGTACAGCCAGATCGTCCGTCCTGGTGCTCCCGCGATCTTTGGGGCATTCGTGACCTCGATCGACATGAATTCTGGCGCGCCGACCTTCGGTACGCCGGAAGCTTCGCATATCACCTATGGCGCGGGTCAGCTGGCGCGGCGTCTGAACTTGCCGTATCGGTCCGCAGGGTCGTTCTGCGGCTCGAAACTTCCGGATGCGCAGGCGGCTTATGAGACAGCGAACTCGCTTAACATGGGTCTGTTGGCTGGCGTGAACTTCATGCTGCATG
Organism: Ruegeria sp. SAZD013; assembly: GCF_059612525.1. Lineage (NCBI taxonomy): Bacteria > Pseudomonadati > Pseudomonadota > Alphaproteobacteria > Rhodobacterales > Roseobacteraceae > Ruegeria > Ruegeria sp. SAZD013. Next base: position 231,340 of record NZ_JBXWQT010000020.1, read on the forward strand.
CCTGCGGCTGGCTGGAAGGTGGCCTGGTGGCCGACTTCGAGAAATTTGTTATGGATGCCGACCAGTTGGGCGTTTTGCATTCGTTGGCCAAGGGCGTGGCCTATGATGACAACGCGCAGGCCATGGATGCGATCCGGGAAGTTGGCCCCGGCGGGCACTATCTAGGATGCGCCCACACGCAGGCGAACTTCAAGGAATCGTTCTGGAAGTCCGATCTGCTGGACTACAAGCCATATGAAACCTGGCAGGAAGAAGGTGCGCGTGATACGCGGGCTCTAGCCTCTGTGCGGGTTGAACACCTGCTGGCGAATTATCAGCAACCGCATATGGAGCCGGATACAGCCGCAGCGCTGGAAGCCTATATCGCCGAGAAAAAGGCCTCCATGCCGGATGCGTTTTCCTAATTATTGAAGGACCGGGGCGCGGTTGGCTTGATACAGCCGCGCCTCACCCAACAGCGCGATAAGAATGTCGAGATGCCGGACCAGAGAGTATGCGGCATCATCTTCTTTGCGCAGTTCATTCACCTCTTTTTCCATCTCCATCAGTCGCAGTAGGGCCTGACCTGAACCCGGCAATGACCCGTATCCCAGAATACGTTGCAAATGCCTGTCCCGGTTGTACTCTCTCGCTCCGAAATTGGCGGCTCTTGCCAACATGCGTGGGCGGTGAAGCGTTGAGATCATTGTCATCAGGTCCTGCATCTTACGTGTCCTGTGTCTGAAGGTTTACCGGACTATTTAATGCACAACCTAAGCGGTTGTTGCCTGCGTGACAGCCTCTCCGAACGATGGTTTCACGACTGTTTATCTTTTTGAATCAAATCTGGTTCGTGCCTTGTGCGGTTAACGAACGAGTAACGAATGGACCTCTAGTTAGATTTGGTTAACCCGCTATCCGAGGGCGAAAAGTGACATTTTGTTTTGTCGACGAGGGCAAATAATCATGGAAAACAACATGGCTTTCACCATTCCGGCATGGGTTCCAGAGGGGGCGCAAAGATACCTTGCTCATACCGAAACCGGACGCTCGATCCGCGATATCGCGAGATCGGCAGGTTGCCATGCGTCAACCATCCTCCGGCAAATCCGGCGTATCGAGATGCGCCGTGACGATCCTTTGGTGGATGCGGCGTTGCAGTCGCTGGCAGAAACACATTTTTCCATGCCCGACGACGCAGGCGACTCGGTCGTGATCGCGGATGAAGCTGCCCAGGAAGAGGCGTTCGAAAGAGAGGCATTGCGCATTCTGCGCCGCCTGAGCGAGACAGGTTCGGTTCTTGCCGTGGCTGAAGAAATGGACAAAGCGGTAGTCGTTCGTGACACCGGCAACGCCGGAGCGACCAGAACCGCGGTCGTCGATTGCGAGATCGCTCAGGCTCTGGCCTTAAAGGACTGGATTTCCTGCGATAACCCCGGTCGCATTTCACGGTACAGAATTTCTGCGGCTGGCCGAACGGCACTGAGCCACCTGATCGCAAAAGCGGAAAACAAGGCGCGGGTGGGGACCGAAGTCGGATTTGCCGAAGCTCAGTCGTTGTTTCAGGCAAAAACATCGGGTGGGGCGACTGACCGGATCAGGCGCATTCGCTATAGCGCCACGGAAAGCCCGTTGGTTGCCCTTGCACGCAGACGCGACCGCGATGGCAAGCCTTTTCTGGATGAATCGCTTGTCAGCGCAGGAGAGCGGTTGCGCGAAGATTTCGAGTTGGCGCAGATTGGTCCTCAGGTTTCACAGAACTGGGAGCGGTTTCTAACGGCTGGTGGCCGCAGCAGTTATGACAGTGAAAGCCACGGAGGAAAGGGATCATCGGATGCGCGGGACCGCGTGGCGCGGGCCCTGTCTGACCTTGGCCCCGGACTAAGTGATGTTGCCCTGCGGTGTTGTTGCTATCTCGAAGGGTTGGAACTGGCGGAAAAACGCATGGGTTGGTCGGCACGATCCGGAAAGATTGTTCTGCGGATCGCGTTACAACGGCTGAAACGTCACTATCGGGATCAGGCTGAACGCGACCGCATGATTGGCTGAAGGTACAAAAAAAGGCCCGTTAAAACGGGCCTTTTTTCGTCTTGTTATTACTCAAGCCAGTTCGGGTTCTACCATCGCCTGAAGATGTTTCATCAGGTTTTCGGGCGAAGACACGCCATAGGGATCTTCGGGGCAGTTATCCATCAGGCCAGGTTCTTCGAACCAGGCTTCGACAACACCGTCGTTTACGATGGCAGCATAGCGCCATGACCGCATGCCAAAGCCCAGATTGTCCTTGTCAACCAACATACCCATTTTACGGGTGAACTCGCCCGATCCATCCGGAATGACCTTGACGTTGGTCAGGCCCTGATCTTGCGCCCATTTGTTCATCACAAAGCTGTCGTTGACAGACATGCAGTAGATTTCATCGACACCCTGGGCAATGAAATCGCCATATCCGTTTTCAAAGCCGGGCAGTTGATATGTCGAACAGGTGGGCGTGAACGCGCCGGGCAATGAGAACAGGATCACGCGTTTTCCGGCAAAATAGTCAGCGGTGGTCTTGTCTTCCCAAAGGAATGGGTTTGGTCCTTCGATTGAGTCATCGCGGACACGGGTGTGAAAGGTCACGTTGGGCAGTATTGCGCCGGATTTCATGTTCAAGCTCCTGTGATTCACCTGTGATTTTGCCGTGACTTAAAACAGTTCTAAACTGCCTTCAATCGACGATATGCCGCATTTTGAATTAATAACCTCTTCTCATTACTCATTGAAAACATGCGGTGAAACGGATTTTTACAATCTCGTTTTCGCTCATGCGCGGCGGCGTTGCATAGCGGCTATGCGCCGCTGGTGTAACACTGCACATCTGTTTATGTTATGAGCGACAAGATTGACCTAAAGTCAGGAATATTGCCCGTGCGAGATCTGAAGATCCCCGAACAGCGCCATCCGGAAAAAGCGCACCGCCCGGATAATGCGCAGCCCAAGAAACCGAACTGGATCAGGGTCAAGGCACCCGGCGGCAAAGGTTATGCAGATACGCGCCGGATCATGCGCGACAATAATCTGGTCACAGTCTGCGAAGAGGCGGGATGCCCCAATGTCGGCGAATGCTGGAGCCAGGGCCACGCCACCATGATGATCATGGGCGAGATCTGTACCCGTGGCTGCACATTCTGCAATATCGCTACTGGCCGCCCAGACGACCTTGACGCCTTTGAACCCGGCCGGGTGGCACATGCGGTCGAAAAACTTGGCCTGAACCATGTGGTTATCACCTCCGTTGATCGGGATGATCTGAGTGATGGCGGTGCCGAGCATTTTGCTCAGACCATCCGCGCGGTGCGGCACCGCTCTCCCAAAACCACGATCGAGATTCTGACGCCCGATTTTCTGAAATGCGATGCTGACGTTCTGGAAATTGTGGTTCAGGCAAAGCCGGACGTCTTCAATCATAATCTGGAAACCGTACCGGGTTTGTACCCCGAAGTTCGCCCCGGCGCGCGGTACTTCCATTCACTGCGTCTTTTGCAGCGGGTGAAAGAACTTGATCCGTCGATCTTTACCAAGTCTGGCATCATGGTTGGGCTTGGCGAAAACGAACAGCAGGTGCGTCAGGTCATGGATGACATGCGCGCGGCGGATATCGATTTTCTGACGATTGGCCAGTATCTGCAACCAACACCGAAACACCACGGTGTTGATCGTTTCGTAACACCCGACGAGTTCGCGTCATACGAAAAGGCAGCTTACGGCAAAGGCTTTCTGATGGTATCTGCGTCGCCGTTGACCCGGTCTTCCTATCACGCTGGTGATGATTTTGCCCGGCTGCGCGCGGCGCGTCTAGAAAAGCTGCAACACGCGTGACACCGGATCAGATCGCGCGACTGACATGTCTGCGCCACGAGCTGCATCAACAGCCTGAACTTTCGGGACAGGAAAAGAATACCGCAGCACGGTTGGCTGAACTTCTGCGTGACGCAGGCGCTGACCATGTCCTGACCGGAATAGGTGGGCACGGGATTGCCGCCGTTTTCGAAAGTGGCCAACCTGGTCCCACCCTGGGCATTCGCTGCGAACTGGATGGGTTGCCGATCCAGGAGTTGGCGGACCATTCCTATGTATCACAGGTCGCGGGCAAAGGTCATTTATGCGGCCACGACGGGCATATGACAATGGTTCTGGGCGTAGCAGACGGGTTGAAACATCACCGCCCCAAGAAGGGCCGCGTCGTATTGATCTTCCAGCCAGCAGAAGAGACCGGCCATGGTGCAATCGCTTTCCGGGCTGATCCCCAGTTCGCCGGGGTTGCGCCCGACCTCGTGCTGTCTTTGCACAACTTACCAGGATTGGAGTTGGGCAGGGTCGAAATTTGTGACGGTCCTTCTAACTGTGCCTCACGCGGGATGCAGATTGTTTTGACTGGAAAGACGTCGCATGCCGCTGCTCCGCAAGATGGGGTGTCACCTGCCAGTGCGCTGGCAAGTCTGATGCCGGCTTTGACCGCGTTAGGTGGCGGAGGGGATCTGAATGACGACTACGCATTGACCACCGTCACACATGCCACGTTGGGTGAGCGCACGGTCGGAGTAGCACCGGGGCAGGCCGAGCTGTGGGTGACGCTTCGCACAGTCACGGACGCGCGAATGGCGCAGCTGATCAGCGACGCTGAATCGTTGGTCCACGAAACGGCCAAAGCCGAAGGGCTGGCGGTCGAAATCAGTTATGACGAAGTGTTTGAGGCTTGTGCCAATCACCCGGAAGCAGTTTCGATCCTGTCCAAGGCCTGCACGGAGCAGGGCGTTTTTTGCAGATTGGTCGATCAGCCACAGCGGTTTTCAGAAGATTTCGGCCAGTTTGGAAAAAGCGCGAAAACCGCCATGTTCTGGTTGGGGTCGGGAAGTGACCAACCCCAGTTGCACAACCCGGACTATGATTTCCCGGATGCGCTTATTCCGATTGGGACCGGGATATTTCTGAGGGCCATCGAAGCTGTGTTAGGCCGCGACTGCTAGGACCGAGGCTTTCAATTCATCAGATCGCCAACGATTCCAACAGCTTCTATTACAGTCTTCGTATCATCTGATATCGAGATTATTTCGTCGTCGACCCGAATATACCGTTGCCCCGGCTTCAGCGGTTTGAGCTTCCAGTTGTCGAGGTCGTCAACATAGTCAAAACGCAGGTCGTCCGGTAATTTCTGACCTCGGGTGTATCGTTTGATTTGACCGGGCGGAACAGCCTTGCCGTTTGACTTAATGGATTTCTCTACTTTGGTTTTGTTGGCACCTTGTCCTTTGCCCTTGTTGTCTTTTGCATATGACGCGCTTGCAAGGGAGACGATCACCAAAAAGACGCCCGCTATCGAGATAAGACGCTTCATCAAAAATCCTCCTGTGACTACCTGAAAGGTAAAGCAACGAGGCGATGGTTGTCCATTGATATTCTAAATAATGAATTTTTAATCGGGTCTGAGTACGAGGCCGGAAAAGGCCCGCTCGGGCTATTCGTCCGTAAAGCGGACTTTGCCAATATAGGGCAGGTTGCGATTGCGTTGAGCATAGTCAATTCCATAACCCACGACAAATTCGTCGGGTATCTCAAAACCGATCCAGTCTGATCGAAAATCCACTTCGCGGCGGCTCGGCTTGTCCAGCAAGGCAATGGATTTCAGGCGCGCGGGGTTACGGCTTTGCAGCAACTTGGTGACATGGTTCAACGTATGGCCTGTGTCAACGATATCCTCGACAACCAGCACGTCGCGCCCTTCAATTGCGCCGCGTAAGTCTTTGAGAATGCGAACTTCCCTGCTGCTTTCCATCGCGTCTCCGTAAGAAGATGCTTCAAGGAAATCCACCTCGATCGGAAGGTCAAGTTCGCGCACAAGGTCGGCGATGAAAACAAAGCTGCCGCGCAGCAGACCCACGACCACCAGCTTGTCTGTTTCTTTGAACTCTGCCGAAATGTCGCGACACAGCTCCTCGATTCGAGCGGCGATGGCCTTTGCCGAGATCATCTCATCTATCACATATGCGCGGTCAGTCATCGCAGCCCCCTTGATCTTTGGCGCGCAACATACGACATGACGCGCCATTGTCACCTGCAAATACCGGACCTCATGCCTATCCATTCGGAAACCCGCCACCTGCCGTATACAGCCCAGCAGATGTACGACCTGGTTGCCGATGTGGCCAAGTACCCCCAATTTCTGCCGTGGTGCGCTGCTGCCCGCATTCGCAAGACCTATGCGATGGAAGAGGCTGAGGTGATGGAGGCCGATCTGATCATCTCGTTCAAGGTTTTCCGGGAACGATTTGGCAGCAAGGTAACCCTGTTTGCGGATCAAAAGAAAATCGACACCGAATACCTGGACGGCCCCTTCAAATACATGAAATCCGACTGGCAGTTCGAGGACGCGCCTGATGGGGGCTGCAACGTCTCGTTCCATGTGGATTTCGAATTCAAGAACGCCATCCTGCAAGGGATTATCGGTGTGGTTTTCAACGAAGCCATGCATCGGATCGTGCGCGCGTTCGAGGCGCGCGCGCAAGAACTCTACAGCTAGGTCTTTACCCTTGTCAGGCGCACGCTAGACTACGCGTATGACGGAATTTACAGTATCATTGGCCGCTTTTGCGGCAGGGCCGATTTCTACGTCGTCTCAGGCGCGAATCGTCACATCGCTATCTGTTCTTGACTGGGTCGCTGTGGGCCGGGCAGGCGCGCGCGAACCCGTCTCAACCACGGTTCGCGACATGATACTTTCCGAGGGCGGGAACCCTCAGTCGCATCTCTTTGGCGGCGGCCCGGCGCCGCTACGTGGTGCGGCGTTGGTGAATGGCACGGTGTCTCACGCGCTGGATTACGATGACACGCATTTCGCCCATATCGGGCATCCTTCCGTCGCCATTTTGCCTGCAGCCCTTGCGGTGGCCGAATGGGATGACCGTATTCTTGTCGACTTTCTCGAAGCCGCTTTGGTGGGTATGGAAACCTCAATCCGAATTGGCTTGTGGCTGGGGCGCGGTCACTATCAGGCAGGGTTTCACCAGACGGCGACATCCGGTGCCTTTGGGGCGGCAGTCGCTGTTGGCCGTTTGCTGGGTTTTGACGCAAACCAGATGCGAATGGTTCTGGGTCTGACGGCGACGCGTGCGGCGGGGCTGAAGGCGCAGTTCGGAACCATGGGCAAGCCGTATAACGCCGGACTTGCCGCTTCAGCAGGGGTCGAGACGGCCTTGCTGGTACAGCGCGGTTTTCAGGCCAACGCCGACGCGCTGGAGGGTCCTTATGGATTTGGGGCAACGCATCAAGGTGCAGCGGATCAAACTGCTCTGGATGGGTTGGGCGATGAATGGCTGTTTGAAACGGTCAGCCACAAGTTTCACGCCTGTTGCCACGGTCTTCACGCCGCGCTGGAAGCCGCGCGGGAGTTGGACATAGCGGAGCCAGAGGTCGCCGAGATCCAGATTAAGACTCATCCGCGCTGGATGAGTGTGTGCAATCAACTGTCACCGACAACCGGACTGGGGGCCAAGTTTTCCTATCGGACAGTGATCGCGATGCAGGCGCTGGGATATGATACGGCTTTGCCAGGTAGTTTCACCGACAAGGTCTGCGTCGACCCGCGTATAACGTCTTTGCGCGACCGCATCACGGTCGAGGCAGATGACAGCCTGTCAGAAACGCAGGCGCATCTGTCCCTGCTGCGTCGCGATGGCATTCGCCGCGAAGCGACGCATGATCTGCTGAACACAGTGTCGTTGTCGGACCGTGAGGATCGCGTGCGCGACAAAGCGACCAAGCTGATCGGTGCGGATGAGGCGGACACGATCTGGTCGATGCTGCGCACTGGGGGACGTGCCCGCGATCTGGCCGAACGTATGGCGGGTTAAGCCACGCACCAGTGCAACGGAAAGCCCGGGTCAAATACAGTCACTGGTCCATCGCCTGTTTCAATCTTTGAGGGATACGAAACGGGCTCACCCTTGGTCAGGGTAATCATATCCTGGTTCACCGGTAAGCGATAGAAACCCGGCCCGTTGAGCGACACGAAGCCTTCCAGCTTTTCCAATGCACCTTCCCGGTCAAACATTTCAGCCACCAGAGACATGGTGTTGGTCGCCGTAAAACAGCCCGCACAGCCACAAGCCATTTCCTTGTTTGCATCCGTGTGCGGGGCACTGTCCGTGCCCAGAAAAAACCGCGCATCGCCCGATGTTGCGGCGGATAGCAGGGCCAGACGGTGTTCCTCGCGCTTGGCAACAGGAAGGCAATAGTAATGCGGTTTGATGCCACCAACTAGGATATGGTTGCGGTTGATAATCAAGTGATGCGCCGTGATCGTTGCACCCAGATCAACCGCGTTGGCTTTGACATAATCCACACCATTGGACGTGGTGATATGTTCCATCACAACACGCAGGCCCGGAGTCGATCTGCGGATCGGATCCAGAACACGGTCGATGAATACGGCTTCGCGGTCAAATATGTCGATCTCGGGATCCGTCACCTCGCCATGCACACACATGGGCAGGCCAATTTCGGCCATCTTCTCAAGCACCGGGCGCACTTTGTCGAAGTCGCGCACACCCGAGGCGGAGTTGGTGGTAGCCCCGGCAGGATACAGCTTGACGGCTTTGATCAGACCGCTGGCATGGGCCGCTGCGACATCTGCGGCATCTGTATCTTCGGTCAGATACAGGGTCATCAACGGCTCGAAAGTCATACCATCGGGCAGAGCCGCCATAATGCGGTCTCGATAGGCGGCGGCCTGATCGCCGCGCACAACCGGCGGTACAAGGTTCGGCATAATGATCGCACGGGCGAAATGGCGCGCGGTTTCGGGCAGGACGGCCTGTAGCATCGCGCCATCGCGCAGATGCAGATGCCAGTCGTCGGGGCGGCGGAGCGTAAGGGTGTCGGTCATGGCCTTCCGCTAGCATAGCTGTTGCGAAAGACCAACTGCGTCCGCGCAAGGCACAAAAAAAATCTTGTCAACCGACCTGAACGTCGTAGCTCTGTCCAAGGTTGAGGCCTTGACGCCCAGACACTTGCATGACCTGTTTATCCCTAAAGCAGAGAGGGGTTCCATGACACAGCCAGATTCCATCGATGCCGTGCAGCAGATGCTGGGTCGTCAGGGCTATGTCTGCGGTCGTGCCCTTGCGACGGTTGTGTTCCTGTCGCTGAAGCTTGGACGCCCGTTGTTTTTGGAAGGCGAAGCAGGGGTTGGAAAGACCGAGATCGCCAAGGCTCTGGCATCCGGGTTGAACCGGCGCCTGATCCGGTTGCAATGCTACGAAGGGCTGGATGCGTCGTCAGCTGTTTACGAATGGAACTTTCCGGCGCAGATGGTCGCGATCCGAACGGCTGAGGCCGCGGGTGGGGCCGACCGGGGCGCGTTGCAGACTGAACTGTTCTCGGACGAATACCTGATCGAACGCCCCTTGTTGCAGGCGATGCGCCCGGACGAAAACGGAGCGCCAGTTCTGCTGATCGACGAATTGGACCGGACCGACGAACCGTTTGAAGCGTTTCTGCTCGAAGCGCTCGGTGACTTTCAGGTCACCATCCCAGAAATTGGCACTGTAAAAGCACCTGAACCACCCATCGTGATTGTCACCTCGAACCGGACGCGGGAAGTGCATGATGCTCTCAAGCGCCGTTGCCTCTATCACTGGGTCGATTACCCCGACTTCGAGCGTGAGATCGAAATCCTGCACGCCCGTGCGCCTGAAGCTGCGGAAGCACTCAGTCGCGAGGTTGTAGCCTTTGTTCAGCGTTTGCGCACCGAGGATCTGTTCAAGAAACCCGGCGTGGCTGAGACCATCGACTGGGCGAAATGCCTGTTGGCGCTGGATGTGATGAACCTCAGCCCCGAGGTGATCGGGGATACGCTGGGTGCAATCCTGAAATATCAGGACGACATTCAAAAACTTCAAGGGTCCGAGGCAAAACGCATCCTCGACGAGGCCAAGGCCACGCTCGAACCGGTCTGATGTTTTATCTTTTTCCAAATACTCCGGGGGTATGGGGGCAGAGCCCCCGTAACGTCTGATGGCCGAACAACTTCCGCTGGATATACCCGACAACCCAAAGCTGGCGCACAACATCACCCATTTTGCCCGCGCGCTCAGAAAGGCTGGGCTGCCGATCGGACCCGGTCGTGTGATCGACGCTATTCGTGCCGTGCAGGCGGCAGGTTTTTCCGAGAAACGGGATTTCTACTGGACCTTACACGCCTGTTTCGTGAACCGCCCGGAACACCGCGTGATTTTTGCGCAAGTCTTCCGAATGTACTGGCGAGACCCGCGTTACATGGAACACATGATGGCGATGATGCTTCCTGCAATTCGCGGCGTTCAGGAGGAGCGCAAGGCCGACGCCGGTGAAAAGCGCGCGGCTGAGGCACTGCTGGACGGGGTTGAGCGTGATTTGCCGGACGCTGCCGGGCAAGAGGAAGGCGAAACCGAGATCGAAATCGACGCGACCCAGACCGCCTCATCCGAGGAACGGCTGCGCAATCTGGACTTCGAGCAGATGAGCACGGCCGAAATCGCGCAGGCCAAGCGCGTATTGGCGCGGATGACACTGCCGGTAAAGCCAATTGAATCACGCCGCGGGCAGACAAGTCATTTGGGGCACCGCATCGACCGTGCCCGCACATTGCGCGCGGCCATGCGGCAAGGGGGTGAGTTGCGCGAAATTGCCAGGCTACAGCCCAAACTACGCTGGCCAAATCTTGTCGCACTTTGCGATATTTCCGGCTCGATGAGCCAGTACAGTCGGATCATCCTGCATTTCCTGCATTCAGTGTCCAACGCCAAGGGAGCGGGTTGGGCCAAGGTCCATGCCTTCACATTCGGCACACGCCTCACCAACATAACGCGCCACCTGCACCAACGGGATGTAGACGCGGCACTTGCCGCAGCAGGGGCCGAGGCGCAGGATTGGGAGGGCGGCACGCGTATCGGAGAGTGCCTGCATCAATTCAATAGGGACTGGTCACGCCGGGTGATGGGGCAGGGGGCGGTTGTTCTGTTGATCACAGACGGGCTCGAGCGGGGTGATCCCGAGCTCCTCAGGAAAGAGATCGAGCGTCTGCACCTGTCCTCAAAACGCCTGATCTGGTTGAATCCCTTGTTGCGTTGGGACGGGTTCGCGCCCAGGGCGCAAGGGGTTGCCGCGATGCTACCGCATGTTGACAGTTTTCGCGCAGGGCATTCGATTGCCTCACTCGAAGACTTGGCCGCAGCGATTTCACAACCCGACGATGAGGGGCAGAAAGCACGGCTGATGGCCGCGCTTTCCGACTAGCAGCTTACGACAGCTGTTCTTCATTGCACTTGCGGGCCATCTCCATGGCTTTGTAAGTGCCTGTCAGATCGACGGTGAAGGCGTAGGATGTCTCGGGAAACACGATCATGACCTTCTTCTTGGCCAGATCATCCGCGAACTGTGGGCTGTCCGACAGAACATAACCACCGGAATAGCCTTTGGTGATGTTACCTTTCATGCCGGTCGCTTCACCCAGATATATGTTGTCGCCCAGCAGGATGGCGACTTCTTGCGTCTCGCCACGTTTGATATCGGTTTCAGCCTTGGTGAAGATGCCGACATATCCCACGCCACGATCTTCGGTCAGGCCCATCTGAACGACGTTTTCCGCATCATCCACCGCCTCGATCAGGCAGGATTTCTTTTCAGTGTCGATGAAGACTTTCCAGCCTTCAACCTCTCCATAGCGTTGGAATGTGTCAGCCCACGCTGCGGTTGAAGTCAAAAGACCAACTGCCGCGCCCAATGCAAGAATACGTTTCAACTGCATGTCTCCGATCTATGATTTGTATGGTATGCAAGCCAGACCTGAAGTCGGTTGCCTGCACAGGCTAGAACTCGGGTCACAAACAATCAATGCTATGATTTGTTGAATATGGCTCGGGCAATGGCGTTGCCTTATGGGGTTCAATATAGACCTTTTGGTAAGCCTGATGCGCTTTTCATCACGCAATTCCCGCTTATGTTGGTGTCATAGGTCATCCGGAGGTTCCGATGGAACGATTCGACAACAGTCCTGAAACGGCGCTTGACTGGCACCGCAGCGGGCGCGGCGCGGCGCTCGCTACAGTTGTCGAAACCTGGGGCAGTGCACCGCGGCGGGTGGGATCCCAATTGGTGATTGGTGGCGATGGTCGGATAGAAGGTTCCGTTTCTGGTGGATGTGTCGAAGGTGCTGTTATCGTCGAGGCGCTTGAAGCCATTGATGAAGGCGAAGCGCGTTTGCTTGAATTCGGGATCAGTGACGACGATGCTTTCGCGGTTGGTTTGGCCTGTGGGGGGACTATACGCATTCTTGTCGAACCCATAGGAGAAGTCCTGCCCGAATCTATGTTGGCGGAACTGGTTGCCGCTCGGGCCGCTCGTGAGCCCGTTGCCTACGAAGTCAATGTCGAGACCGGGCGCAGGGCGTTGCGCCGCAATGCTTATGCCGACAGGCTGCGTATGGATCGGTCAGGGTTCGAAGAGGATGGCCAGACCTTTGTCGCAGTACATAACCCACCGCTGAGGTTGCTGGTCGTTGGGGCGGTTCACATCGCGCAGGCTCTGGTGCCGATGGCGCGGATTGCGGGCTATGATCCAACCATTATCGACCCGCGTGACGCCTTTGCGTCCAGAGCACGTTTTCCCGGTGAAACGATCCTGACGGATTGGCCGGATGAAGCCGTTGCGAAGCTGGGACTGGACGCGCGGACCGCTATTGTCCTGCTGACACATGACCCAAAACTTGACGATCCGGCGCTACAAGCCGCGTTGGCCGCCGATGTGTTCTATATCGGTGCATTGGGGTCAACACGCACCCATGCCAAGCGCATTGAGCGTATGAAAGCGGCGGGTTTTACCGATGCGCAAATCTCAGGCATTCATGGGCCCATTGGCCTGGATATCGGGGCCGCCGGTCCCTCGGAAATCGCGGTTGCGATACTGGCGCAGATCACTGCAGTTCTGCGAGGGAAAGCATGAAATTTGGGCCTGTGCCGGTGTCCCAGGCAGAGGGGGCCATTCTGGCGCATTCGGTTACAGCGGATGGGCGAAAGCTTCGCAAGGGGCTTGAATTGCGCTCGGAACATGTGGCGCAACTGGAAAAGGCTGGTCTAAGCGAGGTCATTGTTGCCCGACTGGATTCCGGCGATTGCCATGAAGATCAGGCGGCACGTAAGCTGGCGTCTGCGCTGGCACCTGATCCGGCATCAGCCAACTTGCGGGTTACCGAGGCATTTACCGGGCGGGTAAACCTTTTGGCCGACGGGCCTGGGGTTGCCGTGCTCGATGTTCGTGCACTTGAATTGTTCAATCTGGTCAATCCAATGATTACCGTTGCGACCGTTCCGCAGTACCAGCAAATGGGTGCGAACGGCATGGTGGCGACCATTAAGGTCATCTCATATGCCGTGCCAGAGGCTGATGTTCAGCGCGCCGCCGGGCTGGCACAAGGAGCTGTGCGTCTGGCGCGGCCTGTTCATCGGACAGCCGGTCTTGTTGTAACGGAAATTCCCGGTGGTCCACCGAACGAAAAGGGGATTGCGGCCATTCGGGGACGGGTCGAGGCATTGGGAATGGAGCTTGCGGAGGTGCAGATTGTTCCGCATCGAACAGATTCCTTGACCAGCGCGATTTCTATGGGGAAAGGCGATCTTCTGATGATATTGACGGGATCGGCCACCTCGGATCCCAACGATGTCGCACCGTCGGCCGTTCGGCTGGCTGGCGGGACGATTGATCGCTTTGGTATGCCGGTTGATCCGGGAAACCTGCTGTTTCTTGGGGACTTGCAGGGCCGACCTGTGATCGGCTTGCCGGGATGCGCGCGCTCTCCGGCGTTGAACGGGGCCGATTGGGTGCTGTCGCGTGTCGCATGCGGGATTGAAACAACAGGTGCAGATATTGCCGGAATGGGGGTTGGCGGATTGTTGAAGGAAATCCCGACCAGACCTCAGCCGCGGGCGAAAAGAAACGACTGACCGCCGCCAAGGTCCGCGATATGGCGTATCACACCGTACTTGCGGCCAATGTATTATTGATATTCTAGGGTTTTCTCATCCTTGGCAATACGCCGGGCCGCCAATACGCGCCGGTGTCCTCCCGGGCTTTTTGAAACTGTTCGACCCTATCCCGTGCGGCGTCTCCTCCTGCATCAAAGAGATGTCCGAGCAGGCATTCCAGAACCGCCATCGCGCCAGAAAAGCTAGAAAACGGATGTAAAGTGCGGGTGCTGACGGGCAGAACGACATCCGGGTTGACGCCGGGTGCAATCACCTCGCTATCCGACAGCAACACAATCTTCATGGCCCGGTCGCGGGCAAAGCGCATCGACTGGATCGTATCTGCGGAATAGGGATGGACGGTGATGGCAAACAAACAATCCTCGGACGTGGCCTCGACCAGGTCATCGACAGCCGAGCCCATGTGTCTTGGTATCAGCTGTAATCCGGGATGGGCCATGCGGCCGGCGTAGTGAAAATAATAGGCCAGCGCATGACTGGACCTTGTGGCGGTCACATAACAACGACGTGCAGACACCATGTATTCAACGGCACGCTTGGCCAATTGCGGCTCCATCAGGCGCAGGGATCGGGACACAACATTCATCTCATTGCGCGCAAATCTGGCCTGTGCGTCATTGAAAGGGTCTTGTCTGGGTGACGTGGTTAACCATTCCTGACCAATCCTGTCTTCACTGTCGGTTGTGAGAGCAAGGCGAAATGGGTGGCGAAAGGCGTCAAAACTGTCGAAACCCATACGCTGCGCCAGTCGAACAAGAACACTGGTGCTGATGCCGATCCGGTCGGCGGTCGCTCGGACCGGGTTCAGGCCGAAATCACCGGGATGGTCGATGATATATTTCGCCGCGACTTGCATCTGCGCTGGCATCTCATCGATCTCGCGTCGAATTTGGCTGGTCAAGGCTGTAAGGGAGGGTGTCATACCAAAAAAGAAACATATGTTTTCTTTTGTGTAAATTGAAAACGTCATCCAGCGACTCAAACTGAAGGCAAAGACTTGGGTGGTGCTATGACATCAAAAACAACTGACAGCTCGGACAGGCCCTACATTCTGGTTGCGCCAAACGGTGCCCGGCGGAACGCGTTGGATCATCCAGCCTTGCCACTCAGGATTGATCAGATCGTCATATCTGCGCGGGATTGCCATGCCGCAGGTGCGGATGGGTTGCATCTTCATATTCGGGATGCAGACGGACGGCATTCACTGGACGCCGGATTGTACCGGGAAACGCTTGCGGAATTGCAGCGCGAGGTTCCAAAAATGGAGCTACAGATCACGACCGAAGCCGTTGGGCGGTTTGACGTGGCATCGCAACTGGACTGTTTGCAAAAGGTGCGACCTGAATGGGCCTCAATCTCGGTGCGTGAAATCGCCCGCGACCTTAACCTTGCACCCAGGGTCTATGCACAATGCGCGGATCAGGGCACACGGGTTCAGCACATTTTGTATGATGCAGAGGACGCACGATTACTGGACCGTTGGCACGTTCAGGGCATCGTACAGGCGGATCAGACAGACCGTTTGCTTGTTCTGGGGCGATACAGGGATGGCCAGAAATCTATGCCATCCGATCTGGGTGCCTTCCCAGAAAGCCCGGCCCGTTGGATGGTGTGCGCCTTTGGTGCGCAAGAACATGCCTGTCTGGCCGAGGCTGCGCGACGCGGTGGTGACGTGCGGGTTGGGTTTGAAAACAGTCTGACCGGGCCGGATGGCAGACCGTGGGCAGATAACGCGGCTTCGGTCGCAGCATTAGTTGAAATGCTTGGAAGGGCAAAGAAATGAGTCATGTTTTCCCACGTCACACGAAATCGGACCTCCCCGTCGCGGTTGGCGGCGATGGCTGTTATCTGATTGATACAGAGGGCAAGCGATACCTGGATTGCGGTGATGCCGCAGTATCATGTCTGGGTCATTCGAATCAGGCCGTGATCCAAGCGGTACAGCAGCAGGTGGAACAGATCGCCTTTGCACATACCGGGTTCATGACATCGGAACCGGCCGAGGCTTTGGCCGAATTGTTGATCCGGCATGCACCGGGGGATCTGGACCGTGTGTATTTTGTTTCGGGCGGGTCCGAAGCGACCGAAGCGGCAATCAAACTGGCGCGCCAATATTTCCTTGAAATCGGACAACCTGAACGCCGTCACGTTATCGCGCGAAAGCAAAGCTATCACGGCAACACTTTGGGGGCTTTGTCCGCAGGGGGTAACGCATGGAGACGGGCACAATTCGCCCCGATGCTGATCGAGATGACCCATATCTCTGCCTGCTACGAATATGCTGAAAAACCGGAAGACGAGAGCAGTTTTGACTACGGCCAGCGTGTGGCGAATGAACTGGAAACCGAAATTCTGCGGCTGGGTCCCGATACGGTCATGGCATTTATGGCCGAACCAGTGGTCGGGGCCACCCTTGGCGCAGTTCCTGCGGTTGAAGGATATTTCAAGCGTATTCGCGAGATTTGCGACCACTATGGTGTGTTGCTGATCTTGGATGAGGTGATGTGCGGTATGGGCCGAACCGGTCACCTGTTTGCCTGCGATCATGACGGCATCGCGCCAGATATTTTGTGTATCGCCAAGGGGTTGGGAGCTGGATATCAACCAATCGGGGCCATGCTGTGCACCGGCAAGATCTATGACGCGATCCGCGACGGATCAGGGTTTTTCCAGCATGGGCACACCTATGTCGGTCATCCGGTCGCCACAGCCGCCGCATTGGCGGTGGTCCGTGAGTTGACCGAACGGGATTTACCTGCGCGTGCCGGGGTCATGGGCAACAAGCTGCAATCCGCCCTTGAGGCAGCATTCGGACAGCACCCGAACGTGGGAGATATCCGTGGTCGTGGGTTGTTCCGAGGTATTGAACTGGTCGTTGACCGTGACACCAAGGAACCTTTTGATCCATCACGCGGCATCGCAGGTAAGGTGAAAAAGGCAGCACTGGCTGAAGGGTTGATTTGCTATCCCATGGCAGGCACGCGGGATGGCCGGAATGGTGATCATGTCCTGCTGGCGCCACCTTTTATCATCGAAGAGGAACAGATAGGCGAACTCGTCAGCAAACTGGAACGCGCCATTTCCGCCGTGCTTTGACATTACCGTGAGCGCACTGTTCGCCCGCAGCTTATTTGTTAGTGTCACGGGAGAAGTATCTGAAAAGGCGAAATCAATGGTGCTGGATATTTGGCGCAGTTTCCGCGCGCTTCCCCTTTGGGTGCAGATCTGGGTGGCCGTAATATTGGTGCCGGTTAATCTGGTTCCGCTTGCTTTCCTGGATCAGCCACAAGGGATGCTCATCGCTGTTCTGGCGATTACCGGTATGGCGCTGAACATACCCATCATGGCGGTTGCGCGTGGGATGAGTGGCGCGATGGCCTTGCCGCACATTCTGTGCTGGGTTCCACTAGTTGTCATTGTCGCGCTATTATTGTTCTCCGATGCGACCCTGAGCGCTGCTTTTGCCAAGTTTCTTTGGGTGCTTCTGATCGTTGACGTAATTTCCCTGCTTTTCGATTTCAGGGATGCGGTCAACTGGTTACGAAGCAGACGCGCGACCTGAACAAAAAAAGCCCCTTCGGCAGCGAAGGGGCTTTGATCGTTTTGGTCTTTGAAGCAGATTACTTATGCGGAAGCGGACCGATCATCATGACCATCTGACGGCCTTCCATCTTCGGCATGTTCTCGATCTTGCCGACCTCTTTGATGTCTTCGGCCACACGCTCCAGCAATTCGCGACCCAGGTTCTGGTGTGCCATTTCACGGCCACGAAAGCGCAGGGTGACTTTGACTTTGTCGCCCTTTTCCAGAAACTTAAAGACGTTCTTCATTTTGACGTCATAGTCATGCGTATCGGTGTTGGGTCGGAATTTGACCTCTTTCACTTCGATGACTTTTTGTTTTTTGCGCGCTTCGTTTTCGCGTTTTTGCGTTTCGTACTTGTACTTGCCGAAATCCATGATCTTGCAGACCGGTGGGTTCGCATTAGGCGAGATTTCGACTAGATCAAGACCTGCATCTGCGGCCATCTGCATGGCTTTGGCGGGATGAACCACCCCGACGTTTTCACCTTCGGCACCAATCAGCCGAATTTCGGGGGCACGGATTCTTTCATTTACGCGCGGGCCGGTTTCACGTTGAGGCGGCGCGTTGTGAGGTCTGCGAGCTATGGGTTCATTCCTTTGATGATTGCAGAATTTCGAGCCCGGAATTTAAACCGGGCGAGACCGCACTTCAAGCGGCATAAATACAGGGTAATGCGAAAAAACTTGTTTTCTGCCGGTGTTTTTCGCGTTCAAGGCGGCAAAGCCCTGAACGCAGGGTTGCTTTAGCCGACAAAGGCTTTTTCGATCACGAACTCCTTGGGTTCCGAGTTAGCGCCTTCACGCAAACCAAACCCCTCGAGAATTTCCTTGATATCCAGGTTGAAAGCCAGCGAACCGCAGACCATTGCACGGTCGGTTTCAGGCTTGATGCCGCCATCAATACCCAGATCGGAAAATACGGTGCCATCCTGAAGAAGGGTGGTGA
Organism: Ruegeria sp. SAZD013; assembly: GCF_059612525.1. NCBI lineage: Bacteria > Pseudomonadati > Pseudomonadota > Alphaproteobacteria > Rhodobacterales > Roseobacteraceae > Ruegeria > Ruegeria sp. SAZD013. The sequence continues at coordinate 249,906 of NZ_JBXWQT010000020.1, forward strand.
TGCGGCCCATCTTGGGGCTCTCTTCCCGTGTGGTGGTCGGGTAATAGCGGATCTTGTCGGCAAATCCTTCACCGATCAGTTCGGCCAACAGTTCGTCCTGGCGGATGCTGTCGATCAGCTGACGGCCATATTCCAGCTCTGCCACTTCGCGGCAGGTGTGGGTGATGATGACCTCGTCATAATCCTCATAGGTCTGTGGTTCACGCAGCAGCGAGGCAAAAGGTGCAAAGCCGGTGCCGGTTGCAAAAAACCACAGGCGTTTGCCGGGCAGCAGGGCGTCATGCACCAATGTGCCAACCGGTTTGGGACGCAAGATGATCTGATCACCCGGTTTGATATGTTGCAATTTCGACGTCAGCGGGCCGTTCTGAACTTTGATCGAATAAAACTCCAGCTCTTCATCCCACGAGGGCGAGGCGATGGAATAGGCGCGCAGCAACGGCTTGCCGTTGTCACCCAGCAGACCAATCATCACAAATTCGCCCGAGCGGAACCGCAACGAGGCCGGGCGCGACACCTTGAAAGAAAACAGGCTGTCGGTCCAGTGTTTGACGTCGGTTACGGTTTGCGCGTCCGGAAGGACGGGGACTTTTACTGCGGTTGCTTCGCTCACGGGCTTCATCTCTGTCATCGTTTACCTGCCGGTCTGCTAAACCGACATCTCCGTTTAATCTTTGATCCAAGTCAGGAAAAGGGGACAGATTGCCCCCTTTGCGTCACAAGCTGGCAAGTGCGGGATTAGCCGCGCAGGCGGGCCTGATAGTTATTCTCTTTCCAGTTCGCGCGGGCCAGCCACTGATCCTCGGGTTGGCGATCTGCCAATTCTCCGTCGATCTCGACCTCGTCAAAGCCGCTGCGGCGCGCCATGGCGTATTGATCGGCAAGCACATGCCCTTTGGCGCGCAACCGGCCTTTGTAGCCCTTCAGGCGCAATGTGCGGGCGATGGTAAAGCCGCGACCATCTGCGAAGGAGGGGAAGTCTACCCGAACCAGCCTGGTGCCGCCCAGCCGGTCAAACAGTTCGTCCGGGTCTGTCTCGGAGCTGACGTCCAGCGCGACCACGTCATTGGCGGCGTCATCCAGAGTGACAAAGCCGTCGGTCCAGTCATCAGGCGAAAAACCTTCATCCGTTACGATTACGTTCATGTTTTCTCTCCGACGCGCATCATCTTGCCATCGACAAAATGGATGCCGCATTCTTCCTTGTTTTGGTCGCGCCAGCGTCCGGCGCGGGGGTCTTCGCCCTCTTTGACCGGCGAGGTGCAGGGCGCACAGCCGATCGAAGGGTATCCTTTGGCCACCAGCGGGTGCCGGGGCAGGTTGTTTTCTTCCATATAGGCCCGCACATCCTCGGGCGCCCAATGGGCGAGCGGGTTGACCTTGATCCGGCCTGTACCATCTTCGACCTCGAAGAATTCCAGCGCGGCGCGCGTGCCGGCCTGAAATCGCTTGCGTCCGGTTATCCAGCCATCGAACCCCACCAGTGCTTTTTGCAGCGGGAACGTCTTGCGCAGGTTGCAGCACGCGTCCGTGTCGCGCAGGCGCAACGCACCGTATGGGTCTTCGCGCTCAACTTCTGCATCCTCGGCCCGGATGATGCGAATGTTGGTAAGCCCCAGACGCTCGCTCACCTCCTGCTGGTACTCCAGCGTTTCGGTGAACAGCATTTGCGTGTCCACGAAAAGAACGGGCGTTGCCTTGTTCACCACCGCCGCCATATGCAACAGCACGACGGATTCCGCACCAAAGCTCGAGACCAGAGCAAGCTCATCGATCTCATCAATCGCCCCATGCATGACATCATGAGCGCTGTGGTGCCGGAACCGGGCATTCAGGTCTTCGACACGTTCAGTCAGTTCGCGTCTGTCCCGGCCCAGTTCCGTCTGGATCAGGTCAAGCGGCATTTGCTCGGGCCTCGGGGTAGAGGGCGTCTTTGAACGGCGCCATGCCCACCCGGCGATATGTTTCCAGGAATGTCTCCTCTGCGCCTGCACGCTGGTTCAGATAGGTGTCGACAATGCGCTCAACGGCAGGAACGATTTCGTCATAGGCAAAGCCCGGACCGGTGCGATCACCAATTGCCGCAGTTTCGGTCGCATCGCCACCCAAAGTGATCTGGTAGTTTTCCACGCCTGCGCGGTCCAGACCCAGAATGCCGATATGGCCGACATGGTGGTGACCGCAGGCGTTGATGCAGCCTGAGATCTTGATCTTCAGGTGGCCGATGTCATGCTCGAGCTTCAGGTCCTCGAACCGCGTCGCAATTTCCTGAGCAACCGGGATCGAACGCGCCGTCGCCAGCGCGCAATAATCCATGCCGGGGCAGGCGATGATATCGCTGATCAGACCGATATTGGCGGTTGCCAGTTCGTATTCCTTCAGCTTGGCGTGGATCGCGGGCAGGTCCGATTTATGGACATGCGGCAGGATCACGTTCTGCTCGTGGCTGATGCGCAGCTCGTCATAGGCGAACTCTTCGGCCAGATCGGCCATCACGCGCATTTGCTCGGCAGTTGCATCGCCCGGCGTTGCCCCATGCTTCTTGATCGAGATCGTGACAATCGCATGGTCCGCGTCCTTGTGCGGCGCGATGTTGGTATCGACCCACGAGCGGAAAACCGGATCGTTGGTATAGGAGCTTTCAAACGACGCGACCGAAGCTTGGCGGAAGGCAGGCGGTGCAAAGTGGCCCTTGATCTCTTCCAGCAGGTTCATGTCCGCGCCTTTGAACTGCGGGCGGACCTTCAGGAAGCGTTCGTTAACCTTGGCGCGGATAGCGTCGATGCCATGCTCGTGCACGGTGATCTTAATACGTGCTTTGTACTTGTTGTCGCGGCGACCAATCTGGTTCCATACGGAAACGGTGGCTTCCAGATAGGCCAGCAGGTCATCAAAGGCGACGAATTCGGACAATTCCTTGCCGATCATGGGCGTACGGCCAAGGCCACCGCCAACAATGACGCGCGCGCCAAGAACGCCGTCACGCTCAACCAGTTGCAGGCCGATGTCATGTGCCTTGATCACGGCGCGGTCGTTTTCACTACCAGTGATGGCGATCTTGAATTTGCGCGGCATAAACTGGAATTCCGGGTGGTCGGTCGACCACTGGCGCAGCAATTCGGCGTAAGGGCGGGGATCAGCGACCTCATCCGCTGCGGCGCCAGCAAAGTGGTCGGCGGTCACGTTGCGAATAGTGTTGCCCGAGGTCTGTATGGCGTGCATGCCAACCTCGGCCAGCGCGTCCAGCATATCCGGCACGTCGCTCAGCTTTGGCCAGTTGTACTGGATGTTCTGACGCGTGGTGAAATGGCCATAGCCTTTGTCCCACTTCTCGGCCAGCAGCGCCAGTTGACGCATTTGCGCACTGTTCAGCGTGCCATAGGGAATGGCGACACGCAGCATGTAGGCGTGCAGTTGCAGGTACAGCCCATTCATCAGGCGCAGCGGCTTGAATTCGTCTTCGGTCAACGAGCCGTCAATGCGACGTTCGACCTGGGCGCGGAACTGCGCGTTACGTTCTGCCAAAAATGCTGTGTCGAACTCGGAGTAGCGATACATGTCTAGCTGTCCTTGTTTGCAGCCCCGAACCTAGGGGCCTTGAAGGGGAGAGATATGGCCAGAGGTCAGGCCCGGGGCTGCGGGGAAGTTTCCTGTTTGCCGTGGGCATAGTTGGACGGACCAGTCCGGCGGAAATCTTCCCGAAAATGGGTGGGCTCGGGGCCGTTCTTGCCAGCAACGGCATCGGCCAGATAGGCGCCAACGACTTTATTTGCCTGACGCGCCGCATCCAGCAGACGCACCTGTGCATGTGCTTCGTCAGTGATCAGTTCCGCTTGGGACAGATCACGCGTCCAACTGTCATCTTCGGTCTGGTAAATGACGTCACCTACCAGCAAATCATTTGCGGTGACGACTTTGGGGGTAAAAGCGCGGGCCATCAGGCAAGCTCCTTATTGAATTCGGTTACGGCCTGCGCCGCTTCGCGCGGGGCAAGGCCATAGAATGTCAGGGCCGGTCCGTCCAATTCGGCGGCGGCCAGGTCGGCGGGCAGTTGATCCAGTGTGGTGGACAGTATCCGTTGGTTCGGGCGCGAGGCGTTTTCGACCAGCGTGACAGGGGTGACGCGATCGGCGCCATGCATGATCAGGCGACCCTGGATAAAGCGGGCAGATTTCTTGCCCATATAAATCGCAGCAACCGAACCAGCCCGTGCCAGGGCATTCCAGTCATGATCGGCAAAACCTTTCATGTCGTGCCCAGTCAGGAACCGCACCGAGGAATTTCGACCGCGTTGAGTCAGGCTTTGGCCAATGCCAGCCACCGCGGCAGAGGCCGCTGTGATACCAGGAACGATCTGCCACGAAATGCCAGCCGCCTCGACGGCCTCGATCTCTTCATCCAGACGGCCAAAGACAGTGGGATCACCGGACTTCAGGCGGACCACGCGGTTACCATTCAGGGCATATTCGACCAAAAGCGCGTCAATATCACTTTGCTTCCAGGATGGGCCGAACCCGGCTTTGCCGACATCAACCAAGGCGGCGCTTTGACCGGCTATGTCCAGAACGGGTTCACTGATAAGGCGGTCATGCAGCACAACATCAGCCCGCTCAAACGCGGTCAGCGCCTTGAGCGTCAGCAACTCGGGGTCGCCCGGACCTGCGCCGACAAAGTCGACATGTCCTTTGGGGCCTGTTGTGCGAACGTCCTGCATCGGATCATCTCGGGTGTGGTTTGACTTGACCCTCAATATAGGAAATATTCCCACCAAAGCGCCATATGGGCGCTCAAATAAGGATAAACGTTCCATCTCTGCGAAAACATGGAACGAAAGCTTCGATGTGGAAGGGAAATTGGAATGTCGGTGCGGATAGATGATACGGATCGGAAAATTCTGGCCGAGCTGCAACGCGATGCAGGGCAGTCACTGGACGAAATAGCGGCTCGGGTCGGCAGTTCAAAGACGCCTGTCTGGAATCGTATACGCAAGCTCAAGAGTGCAGGAATAATAGGTCAGCAAACGGTTTTGCTGGATGCCGAAGCGCTCGGGTTTGAAGCGACTTTCTTTGTTTTGATCCGCACATCGGAACACGAGGCTGAGTGGCAGCGCAAGTTCCTTAAGGCGTTGCGTGATCACCCCGAGGTGCAAGAGGCGCATCGGCTGGCAGGTGACATTGATTATATACTCAAGGTTCGGGTCAAGAACGCGCGCGCCTATGATCAATTCTACCAGTCGCTGATTTCGGAGGTACGGGTGCACAACGTGACCGCGCTTTTGTCGATGGAAGAAATCAAGTCCACAACGATGCTTCCCCTCAACGCATTGGTTGAAGGGGCGTAAAAGGCAGGTGCTTCCAACGCCGAATCGAGCCGCGCCTTATACAGGTCAGACCTGAACCATTAACCGTTCCAAACCATGGAAGTGATAGCTGTCTGAATAGGTTGGCTCTGTAGCGAGCCGCAGGTTCGGGCAGCTATTGAACAGAATGGGCAGGGCTATGCGCATTTCCAACCTTGCCAAAGGGGCGCCGACGCAGAAGTGGATGCCTCCGCCAAAACTTGTGTTGACCTCAATCGAGCGCGTCGGAATAAACCTTTCGGGTTCATCCCAGACAGCAGGGTCGCGGTTTGCAGCGCCAAGCAATAGTGCGACCTGATCACCGCGCCTGAACGAATGCCCAAATATGTCAACGTCTTCATACGCATAACGTGTGAACATGTGCAAAGGCGGGTCATAGCGCAGAATTTCTTCAATCGTTGCGTCGATCTGGTCCGGTGCCAGAACGCCGGGGCTGGTATGGGTTTGCAACAGGGTTTTCACACCGTTTGCCAGCGAATGCACAGTTGCTTCGTGACCTGCATTCAGCAGCAAGATGCATGTTGCGACCAACTCGTCGATGGTCAGCTTTTCACCTTCTTCCTCGGCGCTGATAAGCCGAGTGATCAAATCGTCACGGGGATCATTGCGTCGCTGGTTAATGTATCCCAACAGGAAATCCGTGAACTCCTGAGACGACTTGGCCGCCTTATCCTCGGTCGCCTGCGTCCGGTTGGCCTGATACATGGCGACCATGTCATGCGACCACTGCAACAGGTTGGGTGCCATGTCTTCGGGAACGCCCAGCAGTCGGCAGATGGTTATCACCGGGACCTGCGTGCAATAGGCACTCAACAGGTCGAAAGGTGTATTCGGAAACGTCTCGATAAGACTGTGGCATAGCGATTCAATGGAAGGCTGCAATGCAGAAATTTCCCGCGACGTGAAAGCGCGCATGACAAGCGCTCTCAGGCGGGTATGTCGCGGGGGTTCAGCTTCAAGCAGCGAGTGGGCTTCGATAGCCAGCCAGGGGGCCAGATGGGCAGGGCCCTGTGTCGCGCATTCAGGCGGAACTTCCCGCCCAAACCGGCGGTCGCGAAGAAGTGTCCGCACCGCCTGACAAGACGTTGCAGCAACCATATTGTAGTCGCGCCAATAGAATAGATCTCCAGCAGTGCGGGCATGATCATAGAAAGGGTAGGGGTTCTGAACGAAACACGGGTCTGTCGGGGATTGCGAGAATGACTTCATGCGACGCACACTTGCCACGAGCCGCGTTGAATGCAAGACCCTGTCTATGCAGAGAGTTTGGATCATTGTCGGTTTTTTGTCCGCTGTCGGGCTGCTGTCAGGTTTTGTTTGGTCTTATGGTTATCGTCAGGCGCTGTCTCAGCTAAGCGACAAGGCCGAAGCAGACCTTGAACTGGCGGCGGATCGGCTCAGCACCCAGATGCAGGTCTATCAGGAACTGGCGGTTCTGATGGCGACACATCCCGCTTTGCACGCGTTGGATACACCAACACACGTACATGACGCGCAAGCGATGTTGCTGGACGTCGCCGACAAGACAGCGGCCGTCAACATGATGTATCTGGATCGCAGCGGTCGGGTTCTGGTCACCGCACAGCCAGTGGCACAGCGAGACATGTCCGCACATCCAGCGTTCAGGCGCGCCATGCAGGGTGCGGTGGGTACCGCGCATGAGGTGGTTCCAGAGAGTGGCGACCGGATATATTCCTATGCCGCTCCGACTTTTGCTCCGTCTGGGCAAGTCGAAGGTGCAGTGATGGTGGTTGCCGACGTCCAGGACATTGAACAAACCTGGCGGGGCAGTACCGAAGCCGTGTTCTTTGTTGATTCTGACGGTGTCGTCTTCATCTCGAACCGATCAGACTTGCTGTTCTGGAGCCGCGAGGCTGGCCAGTCCGGGCTGACACCGCCAGAAGGTGCGTCGGTGGATTTTGCAGCGACGCGGGTCGGCCAGCATGAATTGTGGCGGCTGAACTGGGGGCGGTATTTGCCACGCGACGCGTTGCACCTAACGCTTGAACTGCCTGTGATCGATATGACCGCCGAGGTTTTGGTGGACGTGGCTCCGGCCCGGCGACTTGCGGGGTTGCAGGCGGCGGCGGTCGCAGCGATCTGTCTGGCGTTTGGTGCCATGCTGTATCTTGCCATGGAGCGACGACGGACGCTGGCTAATGCCAACATGGTTCTGGAAAGCCGGGTGGCGCAGCGTACCCGTGCATTGACCCAAGCGAACACTGCGTTACGCCGCGAAGTTGCAGAACGTCAGGAGGCCGAAGCAGCCCTGAAAAAAGCGCAGGCCGAACTGGTGCAGGCAGGTAAACTCAGCGCATTGGGGCAAATGTCGGCGGGGATCAGCCACGAACTCAACCAACCCTTGATGGCAATCCAGCAATTCGCCGACAATGGCACGGCCTTTCTTGAACGCGGCAAAGGCGACAGGGCCAGCGAAAACCTTGGGCGTATTTCGGAAATGGCCGCCCGCATGGCCCGGATCATCAAGAATCTGCGCGCGTTTGCCCGCAACGAAAGCGAACCAATGGGCCGGGTCGATCTGGTGCAGGTTCTGAAAACCGCCGTCGAGTTGACCGAAACCCGTTTGCGTGACGATGATGTGACGCTGGAATGGGAGCCGGGACAGTCTGCGGTTTATGTTTGGGGGGGTGAAGTCCGATTGGTGCAGGTCTTTGTTAATCTGATTAATAACGCGGCGGATGCGATGCTGGGGCGACCCAAACGGCACATTTCGATTGTGATGCACGAAGAAGACCGGTTGCGCGTTTCTGTGCGGGATACCGGCCCGGGGATTGAAGACCCCGACCGTGTGTTCGAGCCGTTTTATTCGACAAAAAGCGTAGGATCCTCTGAAGGTCTGGGGCTCGGCCTTTCAATATCATATGGTCTGGTTCAAAGCTTTGGGGGTGAAATCCGTGGGGCAAACACGACTGATGGCGCAGTGTTTACCGTCGAACTGGAACCCTATGGAAAAGAAGAGGCAGCATGATGCGCAGGGTTCTGTTGGTCGATGATGACGCAGCTGTTCGCGAGGCACTGGCGCAAACCATTGAACTGGCGGACTATGCACCGACAACAGCCGGATCTTTTGTGGCGGCCAAGGATCATATTCGGCGGGATTTCCCCGGTGTGATTATTTCGGACATCCGAATGCCCGGGCGGGATGGTTTCCATCTGCTGACCTATGCTCGGGATATCGACCCCGAGCTTCCGGTGATCCTTTTGACCGGAGAAGGCGATATCCCAATGGCCGTGGAAGCCATGGGAAAAGGCGCGTTCGATTTTCTGGAGAAACCATGCGCTGCGTCTGACCTGATGGACGTTCTTGAACGCGCATTCGCGGCCCGCACTCAGGTTTTGGAACAGCGCGCCCTGAAATCTGAACTTGAAAGGGGGGATCCGGCCGCACGTTTGCTGTTTGGTCTGTCGCCGCAAGCCGAGGCACTGCGGGATCGTGTGCGAACTGTTGCACCGACTGGGGCCGAAGTTCTTGTTACCGGCCCGCCGGGCAGCGGCATATCCAAAGTTGCCGAAGTGGTTCACCTGATGTCGCCCGCTGGTCAGGGGCCTTTTGTCAAACGTCCGGCTTCAAGCCTAAGCCCCGATGATCTTGCCCAAAGCTGCGGCGATGCAGTGGGTGGATCCCTGTTTCTGGACGAAGTGTCCGCCATGCCCCAAGCCACGCAGTTTGCGGCGTTGGAGATCATCGAGCGCGGTCCGGGGGGGCGTATTATTGCAGGGACAACCGCTGATCTGTCCGCTTTATGTTCGGAAGGGCGGTTTAACGCAGATCTGTTCTATCGTTTGGATGTGATGCGGGTGCGTGTTCCATCATTGGCGGAACGCCCCGACGACATTCCGGTGATTTTTCGCCACTATGTGGCGCAAGCGGCCGAACAGGCAGGCATCGCAATTCCCGAGATTTCGTCCGAACATCTGGCCGCCTTGATGGCCAGCGACTGGCCGGGCAACGCCCGTTCGCTGATGTCGGCAGCAATGCGGTTTGTTCTTGGAATGCCCGAGGAGGTTACACAAGCAACGGATCTGGGGTTGAGCGAACAGATGGCGCGTGTGGAACGATCTTTGTTGATTGCAGCTTTGGGCCGCCACAATGGAAAAGCGTCAGATGCGGCCAAGGCGCTGAAGCTGCCGCGCAAGACCTTTTACGACAAGCTGGCGCGCTATCAGATTCGTCCCGAGGATTACCGCAGATGAGCGGGAACTGGATTGGCACTTCTGATTCGAATGAAGTGATTCGGAATATGTGCGGAATTCCGCACAAGCCGCACTGAGGATGTGCGAGTTTTCGCACGGCTCGGGACTGTGAAGCGCAGAACCCGAACCAACAAAGCTGTAACACTTTGGTATTAAACATGTAATCAGACACTTTCCGCAATCGCAGTCAAAAGTTGTGTGCTTTACCCTGAGTCGCTTCACTGCACGACATACGGCGCTTACCCGGCGTCGACTGCAAGTTTCAAGGAACTCTGGGAGGATATCAGATGAAGCTTCTGACAACGGCAGCAACTGCGCTTGCTCTGACTGTAACCGCAACGGCTGGTATGGCTGCATGCGACGAAGGTGAAATCGTCGTTAAGTTCGCGCATGTGACGAACACCGACAAACACCCCAAGGGCATCGCGGCATCGCTGCTGGAGCAGCGGGTCAACGACGAAATGAACGGCACGATGTGTGTCGAGGTCTACCCGAACTCGACGCTCTACAACGACGACAAAGTTCTCGAAGCGATGTTGCAGGGCGACGTGCAACTGGCAGCGCCCTCGCTGTCGAAGTTCGAGAAGTTCACCAAACAGTTCCGCCTGTTTGACCTGCCGTTCATGTTCAAGAACGTCGACGCTGTAGACGCGTTCCAGGCCTCGGCCGAGGGGCAGGCGATGAAAGACAGCATGCAGCGCCGCGGCCTGCAAGGGCTGGCGTTCTGGCACAACGGCATGAAGCAGATGTCGGCCAACAAGGCTTTGGTTGATCCGTCGGATGCAAACGGTTTGAAATTCCGCGTGCAGTCGTCAGATGTGCTGGTGGCTCAGATGGAGGCCATTGGTGGCAGCCCGCAAAAAATGGCGTTCTCGGAAGTGTATGGCGCGCTGCAACAGGGCGTGGTGGACGGGCAGGAGAACACCTGGTCGAACATCTACGGCAAGAAGTTCTTTGAGGTGCAGGACGGTATCACCGAAACCAACCACGGCATCATCGACTATCTGGTCGTGACATCGGTGGATTGGCTGGACAGTCTTGATCCGGCGGTGCGGGATCAGTTCCTGACCATTCTGGCCGAAGTTACCGAGACCCGGAACAAAGAAGCCTTTGCTGTGAACGAAGCGGCCAAAGCGTCGATCATCGATGCGGGCGGCGTCATCCGTGAACTGACCCCTGAACAGCGTCAGGCCTGGGTCGACGCGATGAAACCGGTTTGGGACAAATTCGCCGGTGACGTGGGTCAGGACAAGATCGACGCGGCACAGGCCATCAACGCCGGCTTCTGATCCGGTCAAAGACCGCGCGTCCGGGGACTGGGGAGTATTCGACGCGCAGGCCGGGCGGGCTGAAATGGCCCGCCCCATTCTCAACTCTCTCTTCAATAAAATGCGGGGACTGAAAGATGTCTGGTGCGAACTCCGGCCAGGGCGGGCTGATCGACCATATCGAAGAAACCCTGATCGCGTTGCTTTTGGGCCTTATGACGGTCGTTACATTTGCCAACGTGATCGCGCGGTTTGTCTTTAATTCCAATATCCTATGGGCGCTTGAGTTGACAGTGTTCACGTTTGGCTGGCTGGTGCTGCTGGGCGCGTCTTACGCGGTCAAGAAACATGCTCATCTGGGCGTGGATGCAATCCTAAACATGCTAGCGCCAGCACCGAGGCGTCTAATGGCGTTAGTCTCGGTCGGATGCTGTCTGGTGTTTTCGCTGCTGATGCTCAAGGGGGCATATGATTATTGGGCCGTCTTTGCAGATCTGCCGCCAACATCGGGCCGCTGGTTCCCGACTGGGTTTGATTTCGGCGCACGCAGCCAGAGTTTCTACGAGGTGGACGACATCCCCATGGTTGCGCCGCTGCGCTTTCTGGAAGACCTGATCAACTATGGCGAGGGGTATGAAAAACTGCCCAAGGTCGTACCTTACCTGGTTCTGCCTGTATCCATGCTGCTGCTGGTGATCCGGTTTACGCAGGTCGCCGTTCAAATCTGGCGTGGTGAGACCGATCGCCTTGTCGCCAGCCACGAAGTCGAGGACGAGATTGAGGAAGTCCGCGCACAACAAGGGGTGCATGACTGATGGACGTTATCCTTCTTTTCTCGATGGTCATCGGCCTGCTGCTGATCGGGGTTCCGATTGCGGTTGCACTTGGCCTCAGCTCGACCCTGTTCCTGCTGATCTATTCCGACAGTTCGCTGGCTTCTGTCGCAGGCACGCTGTTCGAGGCGTTCGAGGGGCATTTCACCCTTTTGGCGATCCCGTTCTTTATTCTCGCCTCGTCCTTCATGACGACAGGCGGCGTAGCGCGTCGGATCATCCGATTCTCGATTGCTTGCGTGGGGCATCTGCCCGGCGGTCTGGCGATTGCGGGTGTGTTTGCTTGTATGCTGTTTGCCGCGCTTTCAGGATCGTCCCCGGCCACGGTTGTAGCTATCGGTTCGATCGTCATCGCAGGTATGCGCCAGGTTGGGTATTCCAAAGAGTTTGCCGCCGGTGTGATCTGTAACGCGGGTACGCTGGGCATCCTGATCCCACCGTCCATCGTGATGGTTGTGTATGCCGCCGCCGTCGAAGTTTCAGTTGGGCGCATGTTCCTGGCTGGCGTTATTCCCGGTCTGATGGCTGGCTTCATGCTGATGATCACCATCTATGTCATGGCAAAGGTCAAGAACCTGCCCAAGGGTGAATGGAAGGGGTGGGGTGAGGTCTTTACCTCGGCCCGCGAGGCCGGTTGGGGCCTGTTCCTGATCGTTATCATTCTGGGTGGCATTTATGGGGGTATCTTTACCCCGACCGAGGCTGCCGCGGTTGCTGCCGTCTATGCCTTCTTCATAGCCAGTTTCGTCTACAAGGACATGGGTCCGCTGAGTACGGAAGGGGACGCACAGAACCTGCCACTGCTGAAAAAACCCTACGCTTTGGTCACAGCGTTCTTTCACCCCGACACCAAGCATACTCTGTTCGAGGCAGGAAAGCTGACGGTGACGCTGTTGTTCGTGATCGCCAACGCGCTGATCCTCAAACATGTTCTAACGGACGAACAGGTGCCGCAGCACATTGCTAGCGCCATGCTTTCAGCGGGTCTTGGACCGGTAACCTTCCTGATCGTGGTCAACGTAATCCTGCTGATCGGTGGTCAGTTTATGGAGCCGTCGGGCCTGCTGGTGATCGTTGCACCGCTGGTGTTCCCGATTGCCATCGAGTTGGGTATCGATCCGATCCATCTGGGCATCATCATGGTGGTGAACATGGAGATCGGGATGATCACGCCCCCGGTCGGTTTGAACCTGTTCGTAACCTCGGGTGTTGCGGGTATGCCGATGATGAGCGTTGTGAGGGCGGCGCTGCCGTTCCTTGCTGTCCTGTTCGTCTTCCTGATTATGGTGACGTATATTCCGTGGATCTCGACCTTCCTGCCCAACACCTTCATGGGGCCGGAAATCATAACCAATTAGGTTGTTTGACGATGTACGTAGCCGGGCGGTTTCGACCGCCCGGCTTTTTCGTATCTTGAAACCGCGCACCGGGTTCATATCTCGGGTCCAGAGGACGACCTCCCCATATCGGGACATTATTCGGGACGACCCGAACGGATACGAGGTTGTCTTATGCCCTGGGTATTCCTTCTATTTGCTGGCCTGTTGGAAATCGTCTGGGCCGTAGCGATGAAGCAATCGGCTGGTTTCACCCGATTGTTGCCTACGGCCTTGATGGGGCTTTCGATGATCGGGTCTTTCGGTCTTCTGGCGCTGGCGATGCGCGACCTGCCGTTGGGCACGGCTTATACCATCTGGACCGGTATCGGGGCTGTGGGGGCGTTCTGTGTAGGTATCCTGTTTCTGGGCGAAGCCCTTAGCCCTGCGCGGATTCTGGCGGCTCTTCTGATCGTGTCAGGTCTCATCCTGATGAAGCTGGCGTGAGCGTTTTATTGACCAAGCCATTTTGCTTGGGCAGGGTTCGGAAAACACGGGAATTGGAGACTGGAATGCTGACCGAGACCGACAAGCGCCTGCTGCGCGTGGCTTATGACGAGGCAAAAGCCGGGTTTGATGAAGGTGGATGCCCTATCGGATCAGTTCTGGCGCGGGGTGGCGAAATTGTTTCACAAGGGCGCAATCAACGTGTACAGGGCGGGGATCCGATCGCACATGGGGAAATGGATGCTTTGCGCAAAGCCGGGCGTCAGAAAACCTATCGCGACACGGTTCTTTACACGTCTTTGTCACCTTGCATGATGTGTTCCGGCACTATCGTTCAGTTTGGTATCCCGCGCGTGGTGGTCGGCGATACCCAGAACTTTGGTGGCAACGAAGACTTCCTGCGCGACCGCGGCGTCGAGGTGGTGATAGCCAACGATCCCGACTGCATCGCACTGATGCAGCGGTTCATCGAAGAAAAGCCAGAGCTTTGGGCGGAAGATATTGCCGAGTAAAGGCGAAACCTAGACGCTCTCCAGCGCCTGAATAATGCCCGTGAAATCCCCGGCCTTCAGGCTGGCGCCGCCCACAAGCGCACCATCGACATTTGAAACCGCAAAGATCTCCGCCGCGTTGGAGGGTTTTACCGACCCGCCATAAAGCAAACGGACAGAGCGACCCACACCTTCGCCAAAACGACGCTCTAACCGGGCGCGGATGAAGTCGTGAACCTCTCCGATCTCATCAAGCGTTGGAACCTTGCCAGTGCCGATGGCCCAGATCGGTTCATATGCAATGATCAGGTTCTCGCCGGTTGCCTGATCCGGGATCGACCCCGACATCTGACCGCCGATAATGTCGAGTGTATTGGCCGCCTCTCGTTGCTCCAGACTTTCGCCTACGCAAATGATCGCTTTTAACCCCGCGTCCATCGCTGCACGGGCCTTGGCGCGTATATCCTCGTCATGCTCTTCATGGTCCACGCGCCGTTCGGAATGACCCAGGATGACTGATGTCGCGCCCGCGTCCAGCAGCATCTCAGCGCTGATATCGCCTGTATACGCGCCTGCGCTTGCCGCGTGGCAATCCTGCCCGCCAACAGTAACTGCTGACCCGCGTACGGTGTCTGCCGCGCGGCTGAGCAATGTTGCCGGAGGGCAGATCAGGATATCGACAGAAGCGTCTGGGTGGGACTTGCACAGTGCTTCAAGCTCGCTCAGCGCAGCACCGGTTCCGTTCATTTTCCAGTTTCCTGCCGCAAGCTTGCGCCGCATACCCGTATCTCCCTGATCATTCGATGATTTAAGATGCGGATAGCATTGTCGGCACGATCTTACAATTCCACTGATCGGGTGGGTTCGCGCGCTTTGATCGACGCACGGCGTTCGGTCGGGCCCGAGTCACAGGATTACCCGGCGCAAACTAGGATTTCTGCACGATGCTCTCATCGAATTTGATGGATTCACCGCAACCGCAAGCGTCGACGACATTCGGGTTCCTGAACTTGAAACCTGATTCCAGCAACGACACCTCGTAATCGATTTCAGTCCCGAACAGAAACATCTGCGCCATTGGTGCGATCATGACGCGTGCACCATCCTGTTCAACGACTTCGTCGTGTGGATCGGCCTGATCGACATATTCCATGGTATATTCCATGCCCGCACAGCCGCCTTTCTTTACGCCAATGCGCAAGCCGACGTGGCCACCCGAGTTCATCAGGCGGGTAATTTGCTCTGCGGCTTTGGGCGTCATGGTCACAGCCTGTTTGCCGGGAATGCCGAACATGTAAGTCTCCGTTGTCGCGCGTTGCATTTAATCTAGGGCTCAGGGGGCCAAGGCTCAAGACGGTGTGTTATAAAGAGTTTTATCAGGATGAAACAACCCGGCATACAGTATGGGTTCGCTGAAAACACCCGACCGTTAAACCGTGGAGCTGAATAGGTTTAAGCTGGTTGATCGCCAAAACGGTTCGCATTGTGAAATCATCGGAAAGGATAATATTGTGAAGAGATTAAATGCAATTTTTAATCCAGTCTTGTTGGGAGCGGTACTTACCATTGCAGTTCTTTTGTTTGTTCCGGATGATGCGGTGGCCGCCAATGATGGAGAGAGGCATCCGGTAAACTGCGCGACCGCCGAGGGCGATCTGCGCGCCATCGCGACTGAGAAAAAGCACGCGCAGGACCAACAGTTGGAAAGTGTTGCCGCCATTACTCCTGCCGGGGCACTTTTGGGGCTGGTCACAGGAACGGAACACAAAAGGCTGCAAATGCTATCGGGGGACTACATCAATCAACTGGATGCCAGATCTGCGGAAATCAAAAAGACCTGCAATTTGAACTGATCACCCGTCGTTAGGTGATCTGGATATGAAAAGGACCGTTCTCGGGCAAGAACGGTCCGTGTTTCTGGGCCGGAATTCGGGGGGCGGTCAAATCATGTCTGGCCCGAGGTACGATACCGATTGGTGCCGTCCGCAGGTCTTTTCCCGTATCATTGTGACAGGGACAGCACGAACAGGTAACAAAAACACCAATGTTTTGTGACAAATAGCCGGGAAACTGTGGTCGGTGCCTACATAAATCCCAGTTCCAGACGTGCTTCGTCTGACATCATCTCCATACCCCAGGGTGGCTCCCAGGTCAGTTCCACGTCGACCTCTTTGACGCCTGCAACAGGCTCGATCGCTTCCATGATCCATCCGGGCATGTCGCCGGCAACCGGGCATCCGGGGGCTGTCAGCGTCATGATCACCTTCACCGCGTTGTCCGTGGAAATGTCGATCGTGTAGATCAGGCCGAGGTCATAGATATTCACGGGGATTTCCGGGTCATAGACCGTGCGGCACGCCTCAACCACGGGCTCGTACAGGGGGTGCTCAATGGTTGACGGCGCAATCAGCGGTGTGCCTTCAAACTGTTCGCTCGGGTGGGTCATCTTTGCCTCGGGTCTGTTGCCTGAGTGATTATATAGGGAATAGCCGCAACAGCGTCCAGTAGGGCGGCGGCGCCGATAGGGGCGCCGCGGCAATTTAGTCGTTGATGTCGTGGTTGAAGGTTTTGACCTGACCTTGCGGCAATGCAAACAGTTTCCGCAAAACAAGCCACGCAGTCAGTGACATCACTGCGAAGATCAACGCCAACACATTCAAAGACAGAGCCATTCCGGATACGGCAAGGATAAGGCCCGTGACTGCGGCCCCGATTGCAAAGCCCAGAAAAATGAACCCTGGCAGGACAATCTCAAGGATACCCAGCGCCAATGCGGCGGCGAGCCAGATCCACCAGGTCAACCAGAAGGGGTCTGCCATCATTTTCCTCCTTTTAGCATTTTGAATGCATCACCAAAGGCTTCCAGTGCGTTGGCAGGCACAACAATAGTTTGCTTGCCAGTACCGTTTCCAAGCGCATTCAGGGCTTCAACCTGCTTCAAGGCAACCTGATACTGGGCCGCTTCAATGCCGTTATCCTGAATGGCCTTGGCGACCACACCTGTGGCATAAGCTTCGGCTTCGGCCTGAATGCGCCGCGCCTTGGCGGTTTGTTCCGCCGCATAAAGCTCGGCGTCGGCATGCAGCTCGACTGCGCGCTTTTTGCCCTCGGCTTCTGTCACCTGCGCACGACGGGCGCGTTCGGCGTTCAGCTGTTGCAGCATGGCGTCACGGGTGGCCTGATCCAGATTTACGTCCAGAATCTCGGCGCGGGTGACTTCGATGCCCCAGTCATCGACAGCGGTTTCAACGCTTTCCTGAATACGCGTGATCAGTTGGGACCGGTTCGACTGGACCTCATCCAAATCCATTTTACCAATCTCGGCGCGAACGATCCCGGCGACAGTGGTAGCAATCGCGCCATCAACGTCGCGGATTCGGTAGACCGTCTTTTCAGGTTCGAGAATACGGTAGAAGACCGATGTATCGATCTGCACCAAAACGTTGTCCTTGGTGATTGCGTCCTGCGTCGCGTTTGGCAGTTGGCGTTCCAGGATCGAGATCTTGTGGCGCGCAATGTCCAGCAGCGGAACGATAAAGTTGATGCCGGGGCCAAGCACGGAATGCAGGCGCCCAAACCGTTCAACCACATATTTTTCGGACTGAGGCACAATCTTGATGCCCTTGAAAATGATAACAATTACCAGCACCGCGGCCAGCAGGTAAATGATGTTTGACGAAAGCAATCCGATGATTTGGTCTTCGGTCATACTGTCCTCTTGTTTTTGTGTACTATAGTATACATGTGGCGATTGAGTCGCTCGATTTCAACTCTGGTATGAGGGGAAAGCAGTCCCATGCAAATGCCTCGATAATGAAACGCAGTATCGAAAAATCGTGCTGTGACCGCTTTGCATCCCTAATTGTTTGCGGTATCGGGCGGGGATGAAACTGATAATCGATACAGATCCTGGCATCGATGATGCCATGGCAATCGCCTATGCCGCTGCAGCACCCGAGATCGAGCTGATCGGCCTGACCACGGTGTTTGGAAACACGCATGTACATCAATCCAGCCGCAATGCCCGGTTCCTGCTTGATAAACTGGGTCTGGATCTGCCTGTCGCTGAAGGGGCTGCCGTTGCATTGGGTGCCGATGCGCATTCGCCATCCGAACATGTGCATGGTCCCGAAGGATTCGGTGACCTGACTGACATTCCCGAGATTGGAAGTAACCACGCCCTGCCAGCTGCTGAATTTCTGGTCGACATGGCACGAACCCATAAGAAAGAACTGGTGGTTTGCGCCGTGGGCCCTCTAACCAACGTCGCCAACGCCATTCGTCTGGATCCGGAATTCGCCGACAATCTGGGGCGTTTGGTTATCATGGGCGGCGCTGTGTACTGCCCGGGCAATATAACCAACCATGCCGAGGCAAACATCTACCATGATGCTATTGCGGCTGAAGAGGTCTTTGCCACACCGCCGGATACGGTACTTGTCGGCTTGGATGTCACGCTGAAAACGCTCTACGAGACTGCGGATTTCGAAAGCCTGGCAATGCGATCACCTGACATGGGGTCCTTTCTGCGCGATATCTCTCGCTTTTACCTGAAGTTCTACAAGGATGTCGGGGGTCTGGAAGGCTGCGGCCTGCACGATTCGACGGCTGTGATCGCTTGTTCTCATGGTGCCATGTTTGACATGGTCGAAACGGGTCTGCGGGTTGTCACCGAAGGCGACCAGAAGGGGGCGACGCGACCTGATCCGGAACGTCCCTCAGTTCGGGTCTGCCGCGACGTCGACGGGGCAGGGGTTGTTCAACTGTTTACAGACCGTGTTGCCTTGCTACCCTGACGGGTTGCAAAGACCAAACGGATCGGGCAAAGCCTGCCCGGTTCGGCGACCCGAGGGATGACATGACCCAACAGTTTTCTTTTGATCTGAAGGCAACAGACGGCAAAGCCAGGACCGGAGTGATCAGCACACCGCGCGGCGACGTGCGAACGCCTGCCTTTATGCCGGTTGGCACTGCGGCAACGGTCAAGGCGATGATGCCGGAAAGCGTTCGCGCGACGGGGGCAGACATCCTGCTGGGGAACACCTATCACCTGATGCTGCGCCCGACCGCTGAGCGTATTGATCGACTGGGTGGACTGCATAAGTTCATGAACTGGGATCGGCCCATTCTGACAGATTCCGGCGGATTTCAGGTCATGTCGCTGGCCGGTTTGCGCAAGCTGACTGAAAAGGGCGTGACCTTCAAATCTCATATCGACGGATCAAAGCACGAATTGACGCCGGAACGGTCGATGGAGATCCAGCGCCTGTTGGGCTCGGACATTGTCATGTGTTTCGATGAATGCCCTGCGCTGCCAGCGGATCGTGACCGCATTGCCGAGTCAATGCGCCTGTCGATGCGATGGGCCGAACGGTCGCGCGATGCGTTTGGCGATCGTCCGGGGCATGCGCTTTTTGGCATCATGCAAGGTGGGCTGGAAAAAGACCTGCGCGAAGAAAGCGCCGAGGCGTTGAAATCTATCGGTTTCGAGGGCTATGCAGTTGGGGGTTTGGCGGTAGGCGAAGGGCAGGAGGCCATGTTTTCTTGCCTCGATTATGCCCCCGATTTCCTACCATCGGACAAGCCGCGCTATCTGATGGGCGTCGGCAAGCCCGACGATATCGTCGGTGCTGTTGCCCGCGGGATCGACATGATGGACTGCGTGTTGCCCTCGCGGTCTGGGCGTACAGGGCAGGTTTTCACCCGCTACGGCGTGGTGAACATCAAGAATGCCCGTCACGCAGACGATCCGCGGCCGCTGGACGAACACTGCACTTGCCCGGCTTGTTCGAATTATTCCCGCGCCTACCTGCACCACGTGTTCCGCGCGAATGAGATGATTTCCGGCATGTTGCTGACATGGCATAATCTGCATTATTTTCAGGAGATCATGGCCGGAATGCGCGACGCGATTGCGGATGGTGCGTTCGAAGCCTGGCAGGCTGATTTCCACGCGCTACGCGCGCAGGGGGATAACGAACCGCTGTGATGTTTCGCCCCCTCCGAGGCTAAAACTGGCAGTTCTGCGCAGCCGGGCTGTTTTCTGGCGACTGATCGCGCAAGACCGGGGCGTATTCTACTATTTTGGTGGATATGTTCCCGGCACGCCTTGCAGTCCGCCAAACCTCGGTTCATTCTGATTGGTGATACATGGCGGTAAGGTTGAAAATGGGCGATGAGGCCCCACCTTTATCGTCCAAGACAGGAGACGGACAAATGTTGCCTCGATGAGGGACAAGTTCCGTCTTGCCAACGATAAGGATAGAGCATGCAAGAGCCTCTGAATTCCTCCTACCCCGTCCTGCCGCTGCGCGATATTGTGGTGTTCCCACATATGATCGTGCCGCTTTTCGTAGGCCGTGACAAATCGGTCCGCGCGCTGGAAGAGGTGATGCAGGATGACAAGCAAATTCTGTTGTCCAGCCAGATCGATCCCGGCGTTGACGATCCGGATGAAGAAGGCATCTACCGCACCGGCGTTTTGGCCAATGTGCTGCAACTTCTGAAGCTGCCCGATGGCACGGTGAAAGTGCTGGTCGAGGGGCAGGCGCGCGTTCAGATCACCGAGTTTCTGGAGAACGAAGAGTTCTTCGAAGCCCGCGCGGAATACCTGACCGAAATTCCCGGCGACGTCACCACGACCGAAGCGCTGTTGCGCACTGTCGCGGACGAGTTCGAGCGTTACGCCAAAGTGCGCAAGAACATCCCCGAAGAGGCACTGACCGCAGTAGGCGATACCACCGAGCCTGCGAAGCTGGCCGACCTTGTGTCCGGGCATCTGGGCATAGAAGTCGAACAAAAGCAGGAGCTTCTGGAAACCCTCAGCGTCAGCGAGCGGCTTGAGAAGGTCTATGGCCTGATGCAGGGCGAGATGTCTGTTCTGCAGGTCGAGAAGAAGATCAAGACCCGTGTCAAATCCCAGATGGAGAAGACGCAGCGTGAGTATTATCTGAATGAGCAGATGAAGGCCATTCAGAGGGAACTTGGCGATGGCGAGGACGGCAGCAACGAAGTTGCTGAACTGGAAGCCAAAATCGCCGAAACCAAGCTGTCGAAAGAAGCGCGGGAAAAGGCCGAGGGTGAGCTTAAGAAGCTCAAGAACATGTCACCTATGTCGGCCGAAGCCACAGTTGTGCGCAACTATCTGGATTGGATTCTTGCTCTGCCTTGGGGCACTAAATCCCGTGTCAAAAAGGATCTGGGCCGCGCGCAGGAGATTCTGGACGCGGACCACTATGGGCTTGAGAAGGTCAAGGAACGGATCGTTGAATACCTCGCGGTTCAGCAGCGCTCGAAAAAGCTGAAAGGGCCGATTCTTTGCCTTGTCGGCCCTCCGGGCGTGGGCAAGACCTCGCTGGGTAAGTCGGTTGCCAAAGCTACCGGGCGTGAGTTCATTCGCATCTCACTGGGTGGTGTTCGAGACGAATCCGAGATCCGGGGCCATCGTCGGACCTATATCGGCTCCATGCCCGGCAAAATCATTCAGGCGTTGAAAAAGGCGAAGACCACGAACCCGCTGATTTTGTTGGATGAAATCGACAAGATGGGACAGGATTTCCGGGGCGACCCAGCATCCGCGATGCTTGAGGTGCTGGACCCGGAACAGAACAACACGTTCATGGACCATTATCTTGAGGTTGAATATGACCTGTCCAACGTGATGTTCCTGACCACATCGAACAGCTACAACATGCCCGGGCCTTTGCTTGACCGGATGGAGATCATCCCGTTGGCCGGTTACACAGAGGACGAAAAGCGTGAGATCGCCAAGCAGCACCTGATCAGCAAACAGGTCAAGAACCATGGTTTGAAAGCCAAGGAATTCGAACTGACCGATGAGGCGCTGCAAAAGATCATCCGCACCTATACCCGCGAGGCGGGTGTACGGAACCTTGAACGTGAAATCGCCAAGGTCGCGCGCAAGTCGCTGACCAAGATCATCAAGAAGGATGCAGAAACCGTTAAGGTTACACCCGAAAACCTGCAAGATTTCCTGGGCGTGCCGAAATTCCGTTACGGTCTGGCCGAGCAGGACGATCAGGTTGGTGTTGTCACCGGTCTTGCCTGGACGTCAGTGGGTGGCGACCTGCTGCATATCGAAGCGTTGAAACTGCCCGGCAAAGGGCGGATGAAGACGACCGGTAAGCTGGGCGATGTGATGAAGGAATCCATCGACGCCGCTTCGTCCTATGTGCGTTCGATTTCACCTCAGATCGGGGTAAAGCCGCCGCAGTTTGACAAGATCGACATTCACGTTCACGTGCCGGATGGCGCGACACCCAAGGATGGCCCATCGGCAGGTCTGGCCATGGTCACGTCGATTGTCTCGGTTCTGACCGGTATTCCGGTTCGGAAAGACATCGCGATGACCGGCGAAGTCTCACTGCGCGGGAATGCGATGCCGATTGGTGGATTGAAAGAAAAACTACTGGCCGCGCTGCGTGGTGGGATAAAGACCGTTCTGATCCCGGAAGAGAATGAAAAGGATCTCGCGGATATCCCGGACAACGTCAAAGAAGGGCTGAAGATCATCCCGGTCAAACATGTCTCGGAAGTTCTGGAACACGCATTGGTGCGCAAACCTGAACCGATCGAGTGGGATGAAGCCGCGGAAGAGGCCGCAGCAGCGGCGGCCGCGTCAACCGGTAATACCGGACCTTCCGCAACCGCGCATTAAGTCTTTGGAAAATCAAATAAAGGCGAAGCAATAGCTTCGCCTTTATTTGTCGAGGGATGTAGTGAAAACTGCAACATGCAGCGCCAAAACGCTGGATGAAACCAGTGTATCATTTTGGGCATCGGCGAGCTTTGAAAATGGTGGGTGATAACGGATTTGAACCGCTGACATCTTCGATGTGAACGAAGCGCTCTACCACTGAGCTAATCACCCATGGGACGGGGTGATATCTTTCCCGAAGGTTGGCTGCAAGGGAAATAGAACCCGCGGCATCCGCAAAAAATCGCGCCGTATACAAAAACCTGGAATTTGACAAAAAACTTGAAAACGCCGCTTGACGCTGCCCGAGCGTAGCCATAATACACCCAAACGTTCAGCAATGAACTTGCAGCGGGCGGTTGTAGCTCAGTTGGTTAGAGTACCGGCCTGTCACGCCGGGGGTCGCGGGTTCGAGCCCCGTCAACCGCGCCATCGCTGCCATCCTTGGTCCAGGTTAAAGGCCACGAAAATAGATGCGCGGTTGTAGCTCAGTTGGTTAGAGTACCGGCCTGTCACGCCGGGGGTCGCGGGTTCGAGCCCCGTCAACCGCGCCATTTTCCTCCTCTAACAGATCAAGGGTTGCGCCTTTTTAGGCACCTTTAGTCAATCCTGTGTTCATTGCAGGTTTTGATCGGCGAAAATTCGACTGTTCACTAAATGTTCTAACTTTTCTGTTGGAGTCTTGGTCTGGCTCGCCTATCTCTTAACCACTTGTTTGTTGGGGGCCGCATATGGCTGAGCTGAAGAATATCGAGGTGCGCGGCGCGCGCGAACATAACCTCAAAGGTATAGACGTTGATATCCCTCGGGATCAGTTGGTGGTCATAACTGGACTGTCGGGTTCGGGGAAGTCCTCATTGGCGTTTGACACCATCTATGCAGAAGGCCAGCGCCGGTATGTCGAAAGCCTTTCGGCCTATGCCCGGCAATTCCTGGATATGATGGAAAAGCCGGATGTCGATCATATCAGCGGCCTGTCTCCGGCAATTTCGATTGAACAAAAGACGACGTCCAAGAATCCGCGTTCAACTGTGGGCACGGTGACCGAGATCTATGACTATCTGCGTCTGCTGTTTGCCCGCGCCGGAACGCCCTACAGCCCAGCCACCGGGCAACCGATTGAGGCGCAGCAGGTGCAGGACATGGTCGACCGGATCATGACAATGGAAGACGGTACGCGCGGTTATCTTCTGGCCCCCATCGTGCGCGACCGGAAGGGTGAGTACAAAAAAGAATTCCTGGAGCTGCGCAAACAGGGTTTCCAACGCGTCAAGGTGGACGGAGAGTTCTACGAACTGGATCAACCGCCTGTATTGGATAAGAAATTCCGTCACGATATCGACGTGGTTGTTGATAGACTGGTTGTGCGGGAAGGAATGGAAACGCGCCTGGCCGACAGCCTGCGCACCGCTCTGGACTTAGCGGACGGGATTGCCATTTTGGAAACTGCCCCGCGTGAAGGTGATCAGGAACGCATCACATTCAGCGAGAATTTTGCCTGCCCGGTCAGCGGTTTCACCATTCCCGAAATCGAACCACGCCTGTTTTCGTTCAACGCGCCCTTCGGTGCCTGCCCGGATTGTGACGGTCTTGGAGTTGAGTTGTTTTTCGATGAACGCCTGGTGGTGCCGGACCAGACGCTGAAACTCTACGATGGTGCTTTGGCACCGTGGCGCAAGGGTAAATCCCCTTATTTCCTACAAACAATCGAGGCCATTGCGCGCCATTACGAGTTTGACAAGAACACGCCCTGGAAAGACCTGCCTTATAATGTGCAGGAGGTCTTTCTGCGTGGGTCCGGGGATGATGAAATTCAGTTCCGGTACGATGAAGGTGGGCGCGTCTATCAGGTGACCCGCAGTTTTGAAGGCGTGATCCCGAATATGGAACGCCGGTACCGCGAAACCGACAGCGCATGGATTCGTGAGGAATTTGAACGATATCAAAACAATCGTCCCTGCGGCGCCTGCGAAGGTTACAGGCTTCGGGCCGAAGCGCTGGCGGTAAAGATCGCCGGGCTGCATGTGGGGCAGGTGGTGCAGATGTCGATCCGTGAGGCTTTGGCGTGGATCGAAGACGCGCCCAACCACCTGAGCGCCCAGAAAAACGAAATTGCCCGCGCCATTCTCAAGGAGATTCGCGAGCGACTCGGTTTCCTGAATAACGTTGGTTTGGAATATCTTACGCTGTCCCGTTCAAGCGGAACACTGTCAGGTGGCGAGAGCCAGCGTATTCGTCTGGCCAGTCAGATCGGCTCGGGGCTGACCGGGGTTCTCTATGTTTTGGATGAGCCTTCGATCGGGCTGCATCAGCGAGACAATGACCGGCTTCTGGGTACGCTCAAGAACCTGAGGGATCAGGGCAATACGGTGATCGTTGTAGAACATGACGAGGAAGCCATCCGTGAAGCTGACTATGTTTTCGATATCGGTCCGGGAGCAGGTGTACATGGCGGGCAGGTGGTCAGTCATGGAACGCCTGCGCAAATCGCGGCGGATGCGGCCTCCATTACCGGGCAGTACCTTGCAGGAACGCGTGAAATCGCAGTTCCGGTACAGCGCCGTAAAGGCAAGAAGCAGAAAGTCACGGTGGTCAAGGCCACAGGCAACAACCTGAAGAATGTCACAGCCGAATTCCCCTTGGGCAAATTCGTTTGTGTCACCGGAGTGTCTGGCGGGGGTAAATCCACCCTCACCATCGAGACATTGTTCAAAACCGCGTCAATGCGGCTGAACGGAGCACGTCAGACACCAGCACCCTGTGAAACCATCAAGGGGCTGGAACACCTCGATAAGGTCATCGACATCGACCAGCGACCCATTGGGCGAACGCCGCGTTCAAACCCGGCGACTTATACTGGCGCCTTCACCCCGATCCGAGATTGGTTTGCCGGTCTGCCCGAGGCTAAGGCACGCGGATACAAACCGGGTCGCTTCAGCTTTAACGTCAAAGGCGGGCGGTGCGAGGCATGTCAGGGTGACGGTGTCATCAAGATCGAGATGCACTTTCTGCCGGATGTCTACGTGACTTGCGAAACCTGCAAAGGCGCGCGGTATAACCGCGAGACGCTTGAGATCAAGTTCAAGGGCAAATCCATCGCGGATGTGCTTGATATGACAGTGGAAGATGCGCAGGAGTTCTTCAAGGCCGTGCCGTCAATCCGGGACAGGATGGACGCCCTTGCTCGTGTGGGTCTTGGCTATATCAAGGTGGGTCAACAAGCCACAACGTTGTCAGGTGGCGAGGCGCAGCGGGTAAAGCTGTCTAAGGAACTGTCGAAGCGTTCAACCGGGCGAACGCTCTATATTCTCGACGAACCGACAACAGGTCTGCATTTCGAAGATGTGCGCAAGCTGTTGGAAGTGCTGCACGAACTTGTCGATCAGGGCAATACTGTGGTGGTGATTGAACATAATCTGGATGTGGTCAAAACTGCGGATCATATCATCGACATTGGACCTGAAGGTGGTGATGGCGGTGGCGAAATCGTCGCCACCGGAACACCAGAAGACATAGCCGATGTTGAACGCAGCCACACCGGGCGATACCTGAAGCCGATGCTGAAAGGGGCGCGCGTCGCGGCAGAATAAGTGCCTAGACGCGGCCTCAGTTCAGGATATCTGCGATCGCGCCGATCAGGTTCAGGACTTTGCGTGTCTCGGGGTCGACCCGGTACACGTAATCACCCGCACGGACATATGAGTAGTTTCGGTTCAACCCATAGCGATAGGGGTCATTGATCCAACGGTAGTCGTTGGTAATGAAGTCACCATCGCGATAGATTTTCTTTGCCTGACCAGGCGGCACGCAGGGAACGGATTTCTTGGCCAGACCCGGAGGGCAATGACCGGCCTTATTCTTTGCAATCGCGGCAACCGGGGAAAGGGCCAAAGCCGCCAGAGTTGCCGTCGTCACCAAAAATCTCGTCATGTCGCCGTCCTTTGCGATTTGGCCAGCCGGGCCTTTTGTTCATGACTGCCTAGATGGTCGCTTGCCCAACATCTGTCAAATCGTTGGGCAAGATGCCGCCAGTTGTCTTATTCACGCCCGCGCTTTTCGAACCGTGGCAGCATGGCACTGAAATCGCGTCCCTTGCCATCTTCATTCTCGACAAATTGCTCATAAAGCGCGGTGGCAACCTGACCCATCGGTGTATCTGCATCTGCACTCTCTGCCGCCTGCTGGCTCAGGCGCAGGTCCTTCAACATAAGCTCGGCCGCGAAACCGGGGGCGTACCCATTGTCCGCCGGGCTTTGCGGACCGACACCGGGGGCAGGGCAATAGGCGTTCATCGTCCAACTGTATCCGGACGACGTACTTACCACGTCAAACATCTTCTGCCGGTCCAGACCAAGCTTGT
This sequence comes from Ruegeria sp. SAZD013, assembly GCF_059612525.1. Lineage (NCBI taxonomy): Bacteria > Pseudomonadati > Pseudomonadota > Alphaproteobacteria > Rhodobacterales > Roseobacteraceae > Ruegeria > Ruegeria sp. SAZD013. The sequence continues at coordinate 276,971 of NZ_JBXWQT010000020.1, forward strand.
CGGCTAGGGCGAAGGCTTCACAGGTTGCGATCATGGTGACACCAAGGATCATGTTATTGCAGATTTTGGCGGCCTGGCCGGCACCGGCCTCACCACAGTGAACAGCTTTCTGCCCCATGATGTCGAACAGGGGAGATGCCTTGGCAAACGCGGCCTCTGATCCGCCAGCCATGAAGGTCAGCGTGCCAGCCGCAGCACCACCGATGCCGCCTGAAACCGGCGCGTCTACGGACAACAGTCCGGCGTTGATGGCCTGATCCGCAACTGCCCGCGCGCTTTCCACATCAACCGTCGAGCAATCGATTAACACGGCACCTTGTGCCATTGCGGGAATGATTTGATCGGCAACGGCCCTCAGAATCGCACCGTTTGGCAGCATCGTGATGACAGCATCGGCCGCTGCGACGGCTTCCGAAGCGGTTTCGGCCGGAGTAACTCCGTCAACCGTCACGCCCGCTGTGTCAAAGCCAAGTACCTTATGACCGGCTTTTGCCAGATTGGCCGCCATTGGCGCGCCCATGTTTCCCAGTCCGATGAAACCGATTTGCATCTCTTAATCCTCTTCGAAAGTCAGGGCGTCCGCACCCAGGGGCTGAAGCATTTTCGACACGGCAACCAGAGGGACGTTCATGTCAGGAAACTGCCAGTTCGGATTGCGATCCTTGTCGATGATCTGCGCGCGGATACCTTCCAGAAAATCTCCATGCTCCATCGCGCGGTAGGTGAAACGATACTCCATCTCCAGAGCTCGGCGTATGGTCAGAGAAGGGGTGCGCAGGCGGTGAAGAATCTCGATCGTGCAGGCCACGGAAAGCGGCGCGTTCTTCCTCAGTATGCCCAGAGTTTTTTCCGAAAACTCACTGTCGTCGCTGTGCAGACTGTTCAGAACGTCGCCAAGGGTTTCACCGGAAAAATGCTGATCGATCTGGGCCTGCAAGTTCGCCAATTCACCAACAGGCGGTGTATCAGCATGGTCAGCCAATAGTTCAGCGTTTCCAGAGGCTTCGAGCAGCTCGATCAGATCGGACCATTGTGATTGTGGGATGAAAAGATCGGCAAACCCTGCATAGATCGCATCCGCAGGCCCCATCCGATAGCCCGTTGTCCCCAGAAACTCACCCGTGCGTCCGGGTGCAAGGGCCAGCATCAAAGAGCCGCCGACATCCGGCACCAGTCCGATGGAGCATTCTGGCATGGCTATCTTTGCACTTTCACCTACAACGCGATGGCTGCCATGGCATCCGATGCCAACACCGCCGCCCATCGCGAACCCCTGAAGAAAGCTGATGACCGGCTTTGGATATTCGAAGATCAGGGCATTCAGACGGTATTCGTCACGCCAGAATTTCTGACCGTAAGAGAAATCGCCCTTGGTGCCGGTTTCATAAAGTTCAGCAATATCACCGCCCGAGCAGAAGGCTTTTTCCCCTTCGGCGTCCAGGATGATCAGGTCAATCTCATCGTCCTCGCGCCAGTTGCGCAGCGCTGTGTCGATGGCCATGCACATGTCATAGGTCATCGCGTTCAGCGCATGAGGACGGGTCAGGGTGATACGCCCGGCACGGCCTGTGGTGCGGATATCGATATCTGACATGGATGCCTCAGCGATTGGCAAGCAACTGGCGCGATACGATCACACGCATGATCTCATTCGTGCCTTCCAATATCTGGTGCACACGAAGATCACGCACAAGCTTTTCGATGCCGTAATCAGCAAGGTAGCCATAACCACCATGCAATTGCAGGCACTGATCCACCACTTTCGATCCGGTCTCAGTGACGAATTTCTTGGCCATAGCGCAGAACTTCGTGGCATCGGATGCGCCCTGATCCAGCTTCCAGGCTGCCTGCCGAAGGAACGTACGCGCGGCCTGCAATTCGATCTCCATATCCGCCAGACGGAACTGAAGGGCCTGAAACTGGTCGATGGATTGGCCAAAAGCCTTACGTTCAGACATGTATTGCAGCGTCATGTCCAGCCCCGCCTGAGCGGCCCCAAGGGAACAGGCCGAAATGTTAAGCCGCCCGCCATCCAGCCCCATCATCGCATATTTGAACCCGTCTCCTTCCGTGCCCACAAGGTTTCCGGCCGGTATCTTGCAATCGTCGAACTGAACTTGCGCGGTGGGTTGGCTTTTCCAGCCCATCTTCTGCTCGAGCGCGCCGAAGCTGAGTCCGGGCGTGCCGTCTTCAACGTAAACGGTCGATATCCCTTTGGGTCCATCCTGACCGGTACGCACCATGCAGACGTAAGCGTCGGAATATCCGCCGCCTGAAATGAAGGCTTTTGTTCCGTTCAGCGTATAGCCTTCATTGGTTCGTTCGGCACGTGTTTTCAGCGCCGCCGCATCCGATCCAGAGCCGGGCTCGGTCAAGCAATAACTCAGCACAGTTTTCAAGCTCAGAACATCGGGCATAATGCGCGCCTTGAGGTCATCGTCGGCAAAATTGTCGAGCATCTTGGCGCACATGTTATGGATCGACAGGAAGGCTGCGACCGACGGGCAGGCCATCGATAAGGCCTCAAAAACCAGGGTTGCATCCAGACGGGTCAGGTTTGACCCACCGCTAGCCTCTGACACGTAAAGGGCACCGAAGCCAAGCTCTCCGATTTGGGGCCACAAGGTTTTGGGGATCGTTCCATCAGCCTCCCATTGCCGGGCAAAAGGGGCGATATGTTCCTGCCCAAAGGCATGTGCCATATCGAAAATGGCTGTTTGTTCCTCGCTGAGTGCGAAATCCATGGCGCTCCCTCCCATCGGCAATGAATTGAACAGTTGTTTATTTCTGAATTCTTACAGAAATTTTGCAGGTTCAACAATGGCTCTGGGCACGGGGCTGTTGTCGTTAGTGCCTAAAGATCCGCATGGAACTCTTCGATCAGGTGGCGTACGACGGCCTTGCCGGGATCTTCTCCTCGTGCGGCAGCCTCGGCGTGAACGCGGCGCTGGCGTGTGGCCGAGGTGCCGTTTTCGGCAATCTGCCGCAGGCGGGCCAGTTCCGACATTGTGCCCAGTGCCTCGGCATCTTCGGCCAGCAATCCCATCAGATCACCGATCAAATCGGACATGGGTTTGATCGAGCGATCGCCGAAGTCGATCAATCCTTCGCCCACACCATATCGCTGTGCGCGCCAGCGGTTTTCACCTATAAGAAAGCGATCATATTGCCGCCAGCGCAAGTTGCGATCTTTCAAGCGGCACAACATTCTGGTCAACGCCTGAATAAGGGCGGCAAGTGAAAGCGTGTGCTCCAACCTTGGCTGGACATCCATAATCCGCGTTTCAAGCGTTGGAAAGCGATGCGAGGGGCGCAGGTCCCACCAGATCTTAGTGGTATCTTCAATGACCCCCAGTTCAATCAAAATACCTGTCGTGCGTTCATATTCGCCCCAGCTTGCAAAGACCGGCGGCAGACCAGTGCGCGGCAAATTGTCAAAGACAGTCAGGCGGTACGAAGACAGGCCCGTATCCTCGCCATTCCAGAAAGGCGAGGACGTGGACAACGCCAGAAGATGCGGCAGGAAGTAAGACAATTGCGGCATCAGATCAGAACGCAATGCTTGGCTTTCAACCCCGACATGAACATGCATTCCGCAGATCAGCATCCGGCGGGCCACGCCCCCCAGCGCATGTTGCAGCGCATCATAGCGTTCTTTGCGGGTGTGATGCTGATCCTTCCAGTTTGCGAAAGGGTGGCACGACACGGCAATTGGCGACAGATTATAATCCGCTGCCCGTTCTGATACACAGGACCGCAGGCGTTTCAGGTCCTCGCGCGCCGAAGCAACGGTTGCATGCGGGCGGGTGCCGACTTCAATCTGGCATTGCAGGAATTCGGGGCTGACCTGACCTTCGAAATCATTCTGACAGGCTTCCATCAGCGCTTCGGGGGCTTCGGACAATTGGAGGCTGTCGCGGTCTACAAGAAGGTATTCTTCTTCGATCCCGATCGTGAATTCCTGCTGCATGGCGGCCCTCGCGGTAGTTATTTCGATCAGTGAATACGGAAATTTTCTTTTTGCCAAGAGTTTGCCCGGCTTGTCCTTGCAGAGGAACGACTAGCAAAGGTAAGGAACATCGCAGCAAAGACTACGGAGCCAGCGACTTGAAACCCAGAAAATTCCCGCAGATCAACGCCGCCCTGGATGAGCTGGGTGTGAAACTGGTCGACAAGGTCACCGAACAGGATGAGCGCACACGGTTGGAAGCTTTTGAGGCTGCCGGAGGTCTGACGCGCCCCGTCTATGCTTTGTCCCCGGGGATGGATGGGTTTGATATTTCGCAGCTGGCCAGTGAATACGCCATGCACAAGAATGCGCTAGAGGCGCTGAAGGATCCAGAGCGCAATCAGACTGGCTATCGTACCGGAAACGGCTATTACGACAGCCCGGACGCGGATGCCTTGTATCTGATGATCCGCCGCTTTCAGCCCCGGCGGGTGATCGAGGTTGGATGCGGTAACTCGACCCGAGTAACCCGGCAGGCGGTCATCGATGGCGGGTTTAACACCACAATTACGGCAATCGATCCGTATCCCCGCGCTGACATTGCCCATGTTGTTGATCGGTTCGAACAAAAACGGCTGGAGGAGGCCGACCCGGCGCTGTTTTCAGAGCTGGAAGCCGGCGACATCCTGTTTATTGATTCCAGCCACGTCGTGCGGATGAGCAACGACGTAGCTCATCTTTTTTGCCGCATCATTCCAACACTGAAGCCCGGAGTGGTGATCCATGTGCACGATGTTTTTCTGCCCTACGAATACCCCAAGCGGTTCTTCTATGATTGCCCGGGTTGGGGTGAGCAGTACATGCTGCACGCTTTGCTGCAATCTGGCGCGTATTCAATGCTTTGGCCGGGATATTACTTGCAACAGGATCGACCCGATGCCGTCGCCGATTTGCCCTTTTTGGCTGAAGGTCGCACGCAAAGCATGTGGGTGCAGCTAAAAGAAAAATGATCTCAGACTGATCCGGCGTGACGAAAGCCCCGTATCCCTTTCCATAACAAGCTGGAGAGGAGAAGACAGCCATGTTTCGTCGTACTTTTATGGGTGCCGCCGCCGCATTTGCATTTGCCATGCCGCTCAAAGCGCAGGCTGCAGATATCGTTGATACCGCTGTAGCAGCCGGATCGTTCAACACGTTGGTGGCCGCAGTTCAAGCCGCAGGTTTGGTAGATACCTTGAAAGGAAAAGGTCCATTCACCGTCTTTGCCCCAACAGACGAAGCCTTTGCCGCACTACCCGAAGGCACGGTGGAAACGTTGTTGTTGCCGGAGAACAAGGATCAACTCGTATCGATCCTGACATACCATGTAGTACCAGCCAAAGTGATGTCCGGCGACATTGCTGGCAAGCGCGCCAAGGTTCTGACTGTTCAGGGTGATCGGCTTAGCGTGAATGCCAAAAACGGCGTCAAAGTGAATGACGCCAAGGTCATACAGGCAGATATTGAAGCCAGCAATGGCGTGATCCACGTGGTCGACGCTGTTATCCTGCCGGAATGACGCTCTGTTCCTAAAGAGATCAAAGCCCCGGCGTATGACCGGGGCTTTTGCTTTTCTGAGCTGGTAGATTAGATCAAACGAACCTGTGTGCCGACCTTAACCAGCGGATACAGTTCTTCGACATGCTGGTTGTAAAGGCCGATACAGCCAGACGAACTCTGCCGGCCGATCTTGCGGGTGTCATGCGTGCCATGAACCAGGTAAGCGGGCCAGTCCAAATACATTGCACGGGTGCCCAGCGGGTTTCCGGGATCACCGCCATCGATCCGAATAGGCAGGCTGGGGTCACGCTCGCGCATCGAGGCAGTCGGTGTCCAGCTTGGAAACTCGGTCTTGCGCACAACTTTTGTGTAGCCGCGTTTTGTAAGCTCTTCGCTCATGGGCACAGAGCTGGGGTACAGCTTATAGGTGCCATCCGGCGCCCAATAGTGAACCGCGCGGCTGGTAATGTCGGCCAACAGGCAGCCTACGCCCAGCTCATCAAAATGGTCCTGCCAGTTTTGCTGCGAGAAGGACGACACATTGCGCCGTACCGGCAACTGTGTGCTGATCGCGTCTTCGGTTTGCGGGAAAGCATCAGTGCTTTGTGCCCGAACAAGGGCGGGGGTCGCCATCAGAGATGCAACGCCCAGTAGGGCGGAACGACGGGTTATTCGGGATTGGGACAAGGTTGCCTCCGGTAAGTTCACTGCTCGCTGTGTATTTGGCGGCAAGATATTTCCATTGGACGCAATTTTCCAGAGCGACGCACCTGAATTTCTTGTGAGCGTGGGGAATTTGAACGCTGGTCGGCGGAAAGATGCGAAAACCCGGCCCTGAATGGGGCCGGGTTCCATGGTCGTGCAGGCTGAAATCAGTCCATGGCTTTGAAGTTGAACTCGCCACCTTCCTTGATGCCGGACGGCCAACGTGCGGTCACTGTTTTAGTGCGGGTGTAGAACTTGAAGCTGTCCGGGCCATGCTGGTTCAGATCACCAAACATGGATTTTTTCCAACCACCAAAAGTGTGATAAGCCAGCGGAACGGGGATCGGAACGTTGATGCCCACCATGCCGATATTGATCCGGCTTGCAAAGTCGCGCGCTGTGTCACCGTCGCGGGTAAAGATCGCTGTGCCGTTGCCGTATTCGTGGTCCATCGCCAGGCCAATCGCCTCTTCGTAGGAACCAGCACGGACGGTCGACAGAACCGGGCCAAAGATCTCTTGTTTGTAGATGTCCATGTCCGGAGTGACATGGTCAAACAGGTGCGGGCCGACAAAGAAACCGTCCTCATAACCTTGCAGGCTGAAGTCGCGGTTATCGACAACCAGCTTTGCGCCTTGCTCGACACCCGAATTGATCAGGCCAAGGATACGTTCTTTCGCGGCGGCGGTTACAACAGGGCCCATGTCGACATCGTCACCAGCGGTGTAGGGGCCTACTTTCAGCTTTTCGACGCGTGGGATCAGCTTTTCGATCAGCTTGTCCGCGGTTTCTTCACCAACGGGAACCGCAACAGAGATTGCCATGCAGCGTTCGCCAGCTGCGCCAAACCCGGCACCGACCAGCGCGTCGGCGGCCTGATCCAGATCGGCGTCCGGCATGACGATCATGTGGTTCTTGGCACCACCAAAACACTGGGCGCGTTTGCCGTTTGCTGTGGCGCGGCTATAGATATACTGCGCGATTGGGGTAGACCCCACAAAGCTGACGCCCTGAATGATCTCGCTGTCGAGGATCGTATCAACGGCCTCTTTGTCGCCATTCACGACCTGGAACACGCCTTTGGGCAGACCGGCTTCGACAAATAGTTCGGCCAGCATCAGCGGAACCGAGGGGTCACGCTCGGACGGTTTCAGAACAACGGCGTTACCGCAGGCCAGTGCAGGACCGACATGCCACAGAGGCATCATCGCAGGGAAGTTGAAGGGCATGATCGACCCTACGACACCTAGCGGTTGGCGCATGGAATACATGTCGATGCCGGGGCCTGCGCTGTCTGTAAACTCACCCTTCAGCATCTGCGGTGCACCGATGCAGTATTCGATCACTTCCAGACCACGCTGCAAGTCGCCCTTGGCATCGGGGATGGTTTTGCCGTGCTCGCGGCTTAGTGCCTCGGCCAGTTTGTCCATGTCGCGGTTCATCAGGCCGACCATTGCCATCATGACACGTGCACGTTTCTGAGGGTTGGTTGCGCCCCATTCCGGCTGGGCAGCGGCTGCGGCCTCAATCGCCGCCGTGGTTTCCGCAGCACTTGCCATCGGACACTTGTATTGAACCTCGCCCGTAGCCGGGTTGTAGACGTTGTCGAAACGACCGGATGTACCGGCGACCATTTCGCCGTTCAGGAAATGGGTCAGATCTTGCATCAATAACTCCTCCGATAGATTTGTGCACACAATAGGCTTGCAGAAATCCCGCGAACAGAGGCAATGTCTCAAAAGAGTTTTGCAAAAATGCAAAAGGAAACGGTGTGACTCCAAACTGGGACGATATGCGGATCTTTCTGGCCGTGGCGCGCGAGGAAAGTCTTTCCTCCGCTGGTCGTATCCTGAAAATCGATCCCGCCACCGTGGGGCGACGTGTTGCGCGATTGGAAACGACGCTGGATTCTGCGTTGTTCACAAAGTCGCAGCAGGGATATGTCCTGACACCGGCAGGGCAGCGCCTGTTGGAGCATGGGTTGCATGCAGAAGAGGCGATGCGCGCAGCGGCCGGAGCCGTGGCGGGATCCACGAAATCACTCAGCGGGCAAATCCGGATCGGCGCGCCAGATGGCAGCGCAAATTACCTATTGCCCCAGGTCTGCGCCAAGATCAGTGATTCAAACCCGGAACTGGATATTCAGATTCTGGCTCTGCCGAGGGTGATCAACCTGTCCCGTCGCGAGGCCGATATGGCCGTGACTGTCAGCGCGCCAACCGCAGGGCAGCTTTTGGTCAAGAAAGTCAGTGATTACAAACTGCATATGGTCGCGACCGATGAATATTTGAAACGTCACGAACCAATCCACTCGGTCGCTGACCTCAAGGGGCACCGGTTGATCGGTTACATTCCCGACATGATCTTTGACCGCGAACTGGATTACCTGAACGATATTGGGGTTGACCGTGTCGCGCTTGCATCGAACTCGGTCTCGGTGCAATTGCGGCAGGTCAGTTTGGGAACTGGCGTTTGCGTGGCGCATGACTTTACGTTGCCGTTCCATCCGGGGCTTCGGAAAATCCTGACGGATCAAGTGAGTCTGACGCGCAGTTTCTATCTGGTTCGGCATGAAGGAGATCAGCGCAACGAACGGTTGAACCGCTTTGCCGATGCCCTGACGCGCGGCATTCGCGAGGAAGTGCTTCGATTGGAAGCAGATGCCGGTGCTTGACAGGTCGCCACAATCGCGCAACGCTTTGGAATAAGTGTTATTATTCCGGAGGAATTCTTCATGTTGGTACAGGCTATCCTGACGTCCAAAGCGACAGACGGCGTTGTAACGGTGGCGCCAATGGCGACAGTTTCAGAAGCCTCGAAGATTCTTGCGGAAAAGCGGATCGGGACGGTTGTTGTTTCTGACGATGGCGGAAAAACCGCGATTGGAATTCTGTCTGAACGCGACATCGTCCGCGAGCTTGCCGCCAGCGGTAGTGGCTGTCTCGACCAGCCTGTAAAATCCTACATGACGCAGGACCTGATCACGACGACGCGTCAGGCCTCGGTTCAGGATATCATGGCCCGCATGACAGAAGGGCGCTTTCGCCATATGCCGGTTGTCGAAGACGGTAAACTGATCGGCATCGTCACACTTGGTGACGTGGTAAAGGCCCAACTGGCCGAACTGGCGATGGAAAAAGACGCTCTGGAAGGCATGATAATGGGGCACTAACAGCAAGGGGTGCCAAAGCAATCACTTGCACCTGCAGCAAAGTTGTGTTTGCTTGCGCAGAAATTTTGTTGCGCAGGAGGGCGCGATGCGGGTTGGTTTGTATCCGGGAACCTTTGACCCTATCACCATAGGGCACATCGATATCATTCGCCGGGCGGCGGCATTGGTGGATAAACTGGTCATTGGCGTCGCCATCAACCGGGACAAAGGCCCGTTGTTCTCGCTGGAAGAGCGCGTCGCCATGATCGAGGCCGAATGTGCCGAACTGACCGAACAAACCGGCACGGAAATCATCGCTCATCCCTTCGAAAATCTATTGATCGATTGTGCGAGGGATGTAGGTGCACAGATCATTGTGCGCGGTTTGCGCGCTGTCGCGGATTTCGAGTATGAGTTCCAGATGGTTGGTATGAACCGCGCACTGGACGACTCGATCGAGACTGTTTTTTTGATGGCCGAAGCACGCCATCAGGCGATTGCTTCAAAACTGGTGAAAGAAATTGCCCGCTTGAACGGGGACGTGTCAAAGTTTGTCACGCCCCGTGTCAATGCCGCACTGCGCGAGCGGTTAGGCTAGGGCACCCATCGAGGCGGCCGTATCCAGCATCCGGTTCGAAAAGCCCCATTCGTTGTCATACCAGGCCAGCACGCGAACCAGCGTGCCGTCGGTGACTTTGGTTTCTGCCAGTGACACCGTCGAGCTGTGCGAGTCGTGGTTGAAATCGACCGAGACCAGAGGACGGCTTTCCGCCGCCAGAACACCAGGGATCTTTGCTGCGGCGTCAATGAAAAGTTGATTGACCTCATCTTCGGTCGTTGGGCGCGAAACCTCGGCAACCAGATCAACGACCGAAACGTTCGGGGTGGGTACCCGGATGGCCTGACCGGTCAATTTGCCCTTGAGTTGCGGCAGTACCAGCCCCACAGCGGCGGCTGCACCGGTTGTGGTGGGGATCATCGACAGGGCTGCGGCGCGCGACAGGTAGGGGTCTTTTCCAACTGTGTCATGCACCGGCTGGCTGGCGGTATAGGCGTGAACGGTGGTCATGTTGCCATGTTTGATGCCAAGACCAGCGTCCAAAGCTGCGGCAACCGGAGAAAGACAATTCGTGGTGCAGGATGCGTTCGATACGATCAGATCGTCGGCGGTCAGTTCGTTATCGTTGACACCAAAGACGATGGTTTTCACACCGCCGTCACCCCGTGCAGGGGCTGAGATCAGGACTTTCCGCGATCCGTTCTTGAAGTGACGTTCCGCTGCTTCGCGGGTGCGGAAAACCCCGGTGCATTCCAGAACAACGTCGATATCAGACCAAGGCAGGTCTTCGGGATTACGCTCACTACTCAGGCGGATCGGGCCGCGCCCCACATCCATGCCGGCGTCTGTAAGCGTGACAGGGTTGGGATAACGGCCATGAACACTGTCAAACTCGAATAGATGCGCGTTCATGTTGGGTTTGCCCAAGTCGTTGATCGCGACGATCTCAACGTCTGTACGTCCGCTTTCCATCACCGCGCGCAGAACCCCGCGCCCGATCCGTCCAAATCCGTTGATCGCTAGTTTCAGGGTCATGGTTCGCTCCGTACAAATATCTCAGTTATATGAGTTAGCGCTAACAATTACAGATCAAGAGAAATGTCAAGAAAAACCTCTGTCATCGCCAAAAAGCGAGCCAGTCCAGAAAGTCGTAAAGCTTCTTACCGAGGAACAACATGTGCTCGGTACCATACAAGGCCACGTCCAGCATCATGCCCCCAAGCAATAGGACGCCAAGCCACATAGCAATTTGATTGTTCATGTCGGTTCCGAATGAAAATGCCCGCTCAGATAACCTGAGCGGGCACCAACGTACAAGCGAAGTCCGAAGGGTCAGTTAAGGCGGCCCATGGCGACGGCTACGTCTGCCATGCGAACCGAAAAGCCCCACTCGTTGTCATACCAGGCCAGCACGCGCACCAAGCGATCATTGACGACGCGGGTCTGGTCGGGTGCGAAGATCGAGCTTTCTTCGGTGTGGTTGAAATCGGTTGATACCAGAGGCGCGGGCTCATATCCCAGAACACGCTGCATCGGGCCTTTGGCTGCTTCTTCGACGATAGCGTTGATTTCGGTCACCGAGGTGTCACGCGACGCGCGGAAGGTCAGGTCAACTGCAGAAACATTCGGGGTAGGAACCCGGATGGCAGACCCGTCCAGACGGCCTTTCAGGTTTGGCAGAACTTCACCCAAAGCTTTGGCAGCACCGGTTGAGGTCGGGATCATCGACATTGCGGCAGCGCGGGCGCGATAGAGGTCGCTGTGGCGACGGTCCAGCGTGGGCTGGTCTCCGGTATAGGCGTGAATGGTGGTCATGATGCCATGTTCAATGCCGACACCCTCGTCCAGCACCTTGGCCAGCGGGGCCAGGCAGTTTGTTGTGCAAGAGCCGTTCGACACCATGTTGTCATTTGCGGTCAGGGTGTTGTGGTTCACACCAAAAACGATGGTCTTGTTCACATTTTTGCCGGGGGCGGACAGCAGCACCTTGCCCGCACCGCGATCCAGATGTGTTTTGGCCTTGGTGCCATCATTGAATTTACCGGTGCACTCCAGAACGACGTCACAGCCGTCCCAGTCCAGTTCGTTCATATCGTAGGTCGAAAACATCTGCATTGGGCCACGACCCAGATCCATCGTGTTGCCTTCGATTGAAACTTCGCGCGGGAAACGCCCATGAACGCTGTCATATTTCAGCAGATGCGCAGAGGTTTCCAATGGGCCGGTTGCGTTGACTTTGATCACTTCGATGTCGTTACGCCCCGACGCGGCGATGTGCGACAGGGTGCAGCGGCCAATACGGCCAAAACCATTGATACCGACCTTGATGGTCATGTGACGTCTCCTGATGCGCTTGCGTTGAGGGCCATATAGCGGCGAAATGGGAATCTCAAAAGGGCAAAAACGGCATATTTTTAAGGTGTTAGCGCAAACCTGCGACGGTTGCGCTAACGCTTGCGCTAGCCGTTGGATCAGGTAGGGTCCGGATGCGGCAGCGAACGGGAAAGGAAACGCGATGAGTGGTCTTTTGGCCTTGTTGGACGATGTGGCCGGGATCGCCAAGGTCGCGGCGACATCGGTGGATGATGTCGTGGCAGCGGCAGGCAAGGCAGGGGCCAAGACTGCAGGCGTAATCATTGACGACGCTGCGGTAACACCAAAATACGTTCAGGGCTTTGCCCCGGCGCGCGAATTGCCGATCATCTGGCGTATCGCGCGCGGTTCGGTTTTCAACAAAATCATACTCCTGTTGCCGGTGGCCTTGTTGCTGGCCAATTTCGCCCCGTGGCTGATCACCCCACTGTTGATGCTGGGTGGATCATATTTGTGTTTTGAAGGCGCCGAGAAGATTTTTCACGTCCTGTTTCCTCATGGTAGCCATGTAATTGAAGAGGATATGAAAAACCGGGACCCGGGCCATCTGGAAGAGCAGAAGGTCAAGGGCGCAATCAAGACCGATTTTATTCTGTCTGCCGAGATTATGACCATTGCACTGGCGGCGATCGAAGCCCCGAACCTATGGATGCAGGCCGCGACGCTGGCCGTTGTGGGGATCGGCGTGACGGTGGCCGTCTATGGGTCGGTGGCTCTGATCGTGAAAATGGATGATGTTGGGCTTTATCTGGCGCAGAACGCGCCGACACCTATCGGTCGCGGTCTGGGCCGAGGGTTGGTCAAGGCAATGCCCGGGGTGATGAAAACACTGTCCATTGTCGGAACAGCGGCGATGCTGTGGGTGGGGGGCTCGATCGTCATCCACGGGATGGAGGTGTTGGGCTTTGGATGGTTGGGCCATCATATCCATGAGTGGGCCTATACCATTGGGCATTCTGTCTCTGATCAATGGGTTGGTGTGGTTGAGTGGGTGTCCAAGGCCACGATGGATGGCGTATTTGGTTTAGCTTGGGGGTTGGTTTTGATCCCTGTTGCAACCCGGATCATAGCACCAATGTTAAGTAAGAATGCGAAACACTGAATTGACCCGTTACCGTCTAGGCACGACGATCGATGGCCCGCTTATTCGAAAAGTGGGCACGCGCGGATTAAACGGCAGATCCTCAATTCTATCGGCTTTGAGTGTTGCGGCCGACGAAGTCCCATTCGATGAATCCGAGCTGTACAGTTTCTTGCATTTTCGTGTTGATACCGCTTTCAGGGCGCAGGAGCGTAGCCGTTGGTTCGGGGGACGCTTTTACAACGCTTTAGTGGGTCAATCGGCTACTTATGTTCCGCTGTCTGGAACCCATCTTCGCCAAGCGTTGTATTGTCTCGGCCTGCAAGAACCTGAGAAAGTGGTGGTGCAAGGACGGTATGAGTTGCGATTGGATTACGCTCTGAAAGCCTATGAAGAACTTGCACTTCGGGTTAAGGCTGAACCCAAATGAAAAGGGCGGCCAAGGCCGCCCTTTGCTCGATCAGGTGGGACTGATTTACAGCCCCAACAATTCCTTGACCTTTGCAACGGTTGCTTCGGCGGTGATGCCGAAATGCTTGTACAGTTCTCCCGCAGGGGCCGAGGCACCAAAGCTGGACATGCCGATGAATCCGGCTTTGGCTTCGCGGCCACGTTCACCCAGCAACCAACGATCCCAGCCACCAGCGCGAACCGCGGCTTCGATACCAACGCGGACCGGACCCGCCGGAAGGACGCGCTTGCGGTAGGCTTCATCCTGCTGTGCGAACAGCTCCATGCACGGCATCGAGACGACGCGGGTGCCGATGCCCTCGGCCTCGAGCATCGCTTTGGCTTCCATGGCCAGCGACACTTCGGAACCTGTGGCGATCAGGATTGCCTGACGCTTACCTTCTGCTTCGGCCAGAACGTAAGCACCTTGTGCGGTCAGGTTCTTGGTCTTGTGCTCGGTACGTACCGTTGGAACACCCTGACGGGTCAGCGACAGGACAGAGGGGCTGTCCTTGAAGGTCAGCGCCAGTTCCCATGCCTCGGCCGTTTCAATGGTGTCAGCCGGGCGGAAGACAAAAGTGTTGGGGGTTGCACGCGAGATCGCCAGATGCTCGACAGGCTGGTGGGTCGGGCCGTCTTCGCCCAGACCGATCGAGTCATGGGTCATCACGAAAACCGAAGGGATCTTCATCAGCGCCGCCAGACGCATGGACGGGCGGGCATAATCGGTGAAGGCCATGAATGTACCGCCATAGGGGCGGATACCACCATGCAGCGCCATGCCGTTCATCGCCGCCGCCATGCCGTGTTCACGGATACCATAATGGATATAGCGACCCTTGCGGTTTTCCGGAAGGAACACGCCCATATCGGCCGATTTTGTGTTATTTGACCCGGTCAGGTCCGCCGAACCGCCAACGGTTTCGGTCATGATCGGGTTTACAACGTTCAGGACCTTCTCCGACGACGAACGGGTGGCCAGTTTCGGCTGGTCTTCGGACATCTGCTTTTTGAAGGCGCGAATGGCTCCGGCCAGACGCTTGGGGGCCTCGAACGCATAGGCGCGGGTGAACTCAGCCTGCTTACGCTCGGACAGTTGTGCGAAACGCGCTTCCCATTCCGAACGCTCGGCAGCGCCACGCGCACCGATAGCTTCCCATGCGGATTTGACATTGGCAGGCACGTCAAACGCGTCATGCACCCAGCCATAAGCCTTCTTGGCGGCCTTCAGCTGATCCGCATCGGTAAGCGCGCCGTGCCCTTTTGACGTGTCCTGCGCCGCGTGGCCCAGAGCAATGTGGGTTTTACACGCGATCATGGTCGGCTTTTTCGACTTCTTCGCCTGAACGATGGCCGCGTCGATGGCCTTGGGGTCATGACCGTCGATTTCGATCACATGCCAGCCCGAGGCCGCAAAGCGACGAACCTGATCGGTGCGGTCGGCGATGTCGACGGTGCCGTCGATGGTGATGTTGTTGTTGTCCCAGAAGACGATCAGCTTGCTCAGCTCGTGACGACCGGCCAGGGTGATTGCCTCCTGGCTTACGCCTTCCATAAGGCAGCCGTCGCCCGCGATGACATAGGTATAGTGGTCTACAACCTTCTTGCCATAATGCGCGCGCTGGATTTCCTCGGCCATCGCAAAGCCCACGGCGTTCGAGATACCCTGACCCAGCGGTCCGGTCGTGGTTTCAACACCAGCGACCAGAAAGTTTTCTGGGTGGCCTGCGGTTTTTGCGCCCAGCTGGCGGAAATTCTTGATCTCCTCCAGCGTTACATCTTCATATCCCGTAAGGTACAGCAACGAATAGACCAGCATCGAACCATGGCCTGCGGACAGGATGAAGCGGTCACGATCCGGCCAGTTCGGGGCCGAGGCGTCAAACTTCAGATGCTTTTCGAACAGGACGGTCGCGACATCCGCCATGCCCATGGGCATACCAGAATGTCCGGAGTTTGCAGCGGCGACGGCATCAAGGGTCAATGTGCGGATGGCCGCAGCTTTGTCCCAGTGTTCGGGGTTGGCATTGCGCAGCGCAGTCAGGTCCACGGGCGTTGTTCCTTTGGATAAAAAGCAGATTGCGGGCTCAATACCACTCAGCACTCAAAGTGCAAGCAGAACCAGGGTTTATCCGCTTGGATTGCGTGAACTGCGTGGTCCAAGTAGTTGAAAGCAAACAGTGGGTATTTTCTGTCGCATTCCGTTAGACTAGCGGCAGGCGGGATTCGATTTTGATTCGGATCGCTTCGCAACAGAATGAACCTTGATAAAGAGGTGACAGGGGCATGAGCCAACTTGAGGAATTACAGCACCGCATTATTGCGGCGATGGACCGTATCGGAGCGGGCGTCGACGCATTGGGCGGCGCGTCCGTAGATGCCCGGCCGGATGACGGCCTCCAGGCAGCGCTTGAAGATGAAAAAGTTGCGAACGCGCAGCTTCAGGAACGTCTGAGAACCCTAAAGGAACAGCACGAACAGGAAGTGGACGGGCTGAGAGCCGATCTTGAGGAGTTGCGAAGCGCTCCGACCAATACAGCCGAAACAGACGCTCTGCGATCCGAGCTGGAAGAAGCCCGTGCGAAAATCGCGACGGTCGAAGCCGCGCGCGCTGAATTGGCCGAAGCCAAGGCCGCATTGGACAACAGCACCGAGCTGGAGGCGCTGAAAGCGGAAAACAGCCGTCTAAAGGACGAACTGTCAGATACAGTCCGCGTCGACGACCTGAGCGCCGAGCTTGAGATGCTGCGCGCTGAACGGACCAGTCACGGCGCTGCAATGTCGCGACTGGACGACGATCTGCAACGGATGCGCAAGGCAAACGAGCAGTTGCGCACTGCGATAGAGGAATTGCGCGCCGCCGCCGCCGAAGGTGTCGCAGATGCCGAGCTGCTGAACCGGGCCACCGTCGCGGAACTGGAAGCAACGCGCGCAGCACAGGCGTCAGACGCCGCCGAAGCGCAGGCAGTTCTTGCAAGGTTGGAACCTCTGCTGTCGCAGGCGAAACTTGTTGAAGGTGAGGTAGAGTGATGCCCGAAGTGACCATTCATATCGGCGGGCGCGGTTTTGAGGTATCCTGCCGGGACGGGGAAGAGCCCTTTCTGCACGCTGCCGCCAAAGTGTTGGACGACGAGGCACAGGTGCTGTCCGATCAGATCGGTCGTATGCCGGAATCCCGCATGTTGCTGATGGCCGGCTTGATGCTGGCCGACAAGACTGCGGCAACAGAGGACAAGGTCAAATCGCTCGAAGGGAAACTGGCCGAAGCCGAAGCCGAGCTTCAGGCGCTGCGAAGCGCCCCGGCGCCCGAACCTGAGCGCATCGAAGTGGCTGTGGTTCCGCCATCTGTTACAGATACGCTGGCCGAACTGGCCGCACGAGCCGAAGCGCTGGCCGCGGTAGTTGAGGAGAAAAAGGCACGATGAAGGTCCTGCGCAAATTCATCTGTGTTGCGGCGCTGGTCATGCCCGCAACAACGGCACTGGCCGAAATCGATATTCTGTCTGTCACCTTCACCTGCGAAAACGGAATACCGCTGCCTGTCACCTATTTCAACGCACCGGATAGTACAGGGGCAGCGGCAACCTTGGTAGACAATTCTCTGGTTGTGATGCGTCAGGTCGAAAGCGGATCAGGTATCCGCTACGAGTCCTTTGGTGAAGGTGGAACCTACATCCTGCGCTCGAAAGGGTGGGACGCGTCGGTTAGCTATTTGGCGGCGGGCGCCGCCAATGAGCAGGAGATCTATCGGGGTTGTTCCAGCCGGTAGGCCGGATTACGCGTTTGCTTCGCGGATTTTGTCGGCTGCTTCCTTGTTGTAGCCGACATTATTTTCGTCGAACAACGCATCCAGTTCACCCGACAGGGTCATCTCGGTGATGATATCGCAACCGCCAACAAACTCGCCTTTGACATAAAGCTGGGGCACAGTTGGCCAGTCGGAATAATCCTTGATCCCCTGACGCACTTCTTCGTCGGCCAGAACATTCACATCCGTGTACTCGACGCCCATATAGTTCAGCACGCCAGCCACGCGCGAGGAGAACCCGCATTGCGGCATTTCCTTGGTGCCTTTCATATACAGCACCACATCGTTTTCTTTGACGGTTTCGTCGATCCGGGTCTTAACGTCGGTCATCTTGTTTTCCCTTTTCATCCGCATCTGCGGGGATTGTTCCATCACTGGGCAAACTGGGTGCCCATCCTTCCGTTTCAAGCTGCCGGTGTTCAGCCTGCGCCATTTTCACCGGATCAAGCCCATATCTCTCAAGGCCGCCCATTTTGCTGAGTTCACCCGGATCCGGACGCATATCGGACAGTTTTCTTTTTCGGTTGCGTTTGACATAGGCTTCGATCAGCGCGGCGGCAACTATCAATGCTGCAAATAAACCTATCCAGAACAACAAGCCATTCATAATTGGGCACTCTCAACCTTCGCGCTGTGTGAGTTTTCGCCGTCTCATATTCCTTGTGACGCGCCAATATCTGGGCCCATGTTTCAGTAGCTTCGGTAGATCACAAAACAGGATCGCCAAGGAGCTGATAACGTCTAAGAACAGAAAGGTTAGTCTCAGTAGAGCCCATCCTATCGGTTCGTCCACTATTCAGGCACTTTCGTGGTCAATGCCAGTGCGTGCAGCTCTCCATCCGGGCCATCCATCTTGCCCTTCAGGGCCGCATAGACGGCGCGCTGTTGTTGAACTCGGTTTTTGCCGCGAAAGCTTTCGTCCACCACCATGGCGGACATATGAACACCGTCGTTGCCGCCAACCTGAATGACCGCATCAGGAAAGGCTTCTCGCAGCAGGTGTTCTATTTGATGGGCGCTCATCGGCATGTAGGTAACTCCTGAAGGTCTTTCCAAAGATGTAGAGCGCTTGAACCTGGCGCGCAAGGGCACATGAATGTGCCAAAACGACGAAACCTGCGCTTATTCAGGGCGCAGGTTTCGAGCGATATTTAAACAGCCTGATCAGGCGACGGCGTCGGCAAAGCTGTTGCGGAAAACGGCCGTCAGGTCTTCTAACGAGGCCTCCGAGCCGCCGATCCTGACGGTATCGCCAGTAAACCGACCTACCGAGACCAGCGGTACACCTGCCTGACCCGCCGCGATCATCAACGCCTCGGCCTGATCAAAGTTGCAAGCGACCAGATACCGTGCCTGATCTTCCCCGAACAGAAATTCCGTCGGTGCATCATCCAGACACACGCCAACCCCGGCGGCCTCGGCCAGTTCGAAGGCCGCAAGCGCAAGGCCCCCATCACTCAGGTCTGTGCAGGCCTTGATCATTCCACGATTGGCGCGAATGAAATCGCCGTTGCGTTTTTCAGCGTCCAGATTCACATGCGGCGCGTCGCCATCTTCTCGGTTGAAGACCTCGGCCAGAAGGGCGGACTGGCCCAGATGACCTTTGGTTTCGCCGATCACCAAAGCCACGTGGCCCTCGCGCACCTCGTTGCCGATGATTTCATCGCTGTGATTCAGCAGCCCGACAGCGCCGATTGTGGGCGTTGGCAGGATCGCCTGACCGTCGGTTTCATTATACAGCGACACGTTGCCGGATACGATCGGCATGTCCAGCGCGCCGACTGCGGCGCCGATGCCCTGAACGGCGCCGACAAACTGACCCATGATTTCGGGCTTTTCCGGGTTGCCGAAGTTCAGGTTGTCTGTTGTGGCCAGCGGTTTGGCCCCAACAGCCGTCAGGTTACGGTAGGCTTCGGCCACCGCCTGTTTGCCGCCTTCAACCGGGTTGGCGCGGACGTAGCGCGGGGTCACGTCAGAGGTGAACGCCAGCACCTTGTCGGTGCCGTGAACACGCACCATACCCGCACCCAGGCCCGGTGTCCGGTTTGTATCCGCCATCACCATCGTGTCGTACTGCTCATAAACCCACTGCTTGCCCGCGTAATTGGGCGACGACAGCAGGGCACGCAGGCCGTCAATCGGGTCGATCTGAGGCACTTCGGCAAGGTCTTCGGCTTCGGGCGTCGGCACCCAAGGGCGATCATATTCGGGCGCGGTCGAAGACAGTTTGGACAGGACGAGATCGGCCTTGACCTCACCGTTATGCATGATCAGGAAGCGATCCTCGGCAATCGTTTCACCGACGATGGCAAAGTCCAGGTCCCATTTCTCGAACACGGCGCGGGCTTCGGCCTCAAGCTCGGGCTTGAGAACCATCAGCATGCGTTCCTGAGATTCGGACAGCATCATCTCATAGGCTGTCATATTCTCTTCGCGCTGGGGGACGTTTTCCAGATCCAGGCGCACGCCCAGACCACCCTTGTCGCCCATCTCAACGGCGGAACAGGTCAGGCCCGCAGCACCCATGTCTTGAATCGAGATCACGGCGCCGGTCTGCATCAGCTCCAGTGTTGCTTCCATCAGGCGCTTTTCGGTGAAGGGATCACCCACCTGAACAGTGGGGCGTTTTTCCTCGATGGTGTCGTCAAATTCGGCCGAGGCCATCGTTGCGCCACCAACACCGTCGCGACCAGTTTTTGCACCAAGATAGACCACCGGCATGCCCACGCCCGACGCGGCAGAGTAGAAGATCTTGTCACTGTCGGCCAAACCGGCGGCAAAGGCGTTCACAAGGCAGTTGCCGTTGTAAGCCGGGTGAAAGCGGACCTCGCCCCCAACGCAGGGAACACCGAAACAGTTGCCATAGCCGCCAATACCTTCGACCACGCCGTTGACCAGCTGGCGGGTTTTGTGGTGGCCGGGTTCACCGAAGGACAGCGCATTCATCGAAGCGATCGGGCGCGCGCCCATTGTGAACACGTCCCGAAGGATGCCGCCGACACCCGTTGCCGCACCTTGGTAGGGTTCGATGTAGGACGGGTGATTGTGGCTTTCCATCTTGAAAACCACGGCCTGACCGTCCCCGATATCCACGACACCGGCATTCTCGCCCGGGCCGCAAATGACTTGAGGCCCCGAGGTTGGAAGAGTGCGCAACCATTTCTTCGACGACTTGTAAGAACAATGTTCGTTCCACATCGCCGAGAAAATACCAAGCTCGGTAAAGGTCGGTTCACGCCCGATGATCTCGAGGATCATGTCATATTCCTCGGGCTTGAGCCCATGTGCTGCAATCAGATCGGGTGTGATAGCGGGCTCTTGCATCTTCTGTCCTGTGTCCAAGTGGGCCGAGATTGCGCGCCTTGTAGGGCAAGCGCGCGCGTGTGGAAAGGGTCAAGACGGCGCAGGTCGCGTCTTTCAAAGAAAAACGGAACCGGCATCACGGCCGGTTCCGTTAAACCGCACAGCAGTCCTGCTGCAAATCGCCGACGTAAACCCTGAAGATTACGCCGATCCCTGGTCTTTGTTGACCTCGGCAGCAGCTGCGGCGCCGACAGCAGTCTTCTGTTCGGGCGTCAGATGCTCGACCTCTTCCAGCCCGGGAATTGCAACGCGCACCTCGCGGCGGGCAAAGTCAATGCCGTTGGCCTTGAACTCGGCCTTGACCTTGTTGAAGATCTCCTTGCGCAAGGTGAACTGCTTGCCGGGCTTTGCCATGAACTTACCGCGAATGATCATGCCGACATCGTCGAAGTCGAACACGCCCTGCGATTTGAACGGTTGCAGAAAGCCTTCTTTGTGGGTTTCGTCCTCCATCATCTCGGCCCCGATCTTTTTGAAGATTTTCTTGACCTTGTTGGGATCGGTATCAAAGGGCACGGTGAATTTCAGCTTCATGATCACCCAGTCACGGCTGTAATTCGTCAGCTTCTGGATTTCACCATAAGGGATTGTGTGCACAGGCCCCCTGTGATGGCGCAGTTGCATCGAACGGATCGAGATTTTTTCGACCGTTCCTGTGGTTCCGCCCACATCGACATATTCGCCGACGCGGAAGGCATCATCGATCAGGAAGAAAACACCACCGACGATATCCGCCACCAGTTTCTGAGCACCAAAGCCGATGGCCAGACCCAGAACACCGGCACCGGCCAGAAGCGGTGTGATGTTGATACCCAGCGCACCCAGTGCCAGCAGACCGAAGATAACCGAGATGGTGATCTGGGCCGTAATCCGCATCAGCGGCAGAACCGTCGCCAGACGAGAGCCCCCGGCACCGCCGCCTTCACCGCTTGCTTCCTCGTCGACCGCTTCAGCCGCGGTCTGCTCTTTGGCCAGCCTGCGGTTGATCCATAGTGAGACGACCTCGTTCAGGATGTAGCCGACTGCGATGATCAGAAGGAATTCAATGACAGCACCGCCAACTTCGGCACTGACACCGGCCGAGGCGACATTGCGTAGGTCAAGATGCCAGGTGCGGGCGATCATGAAGACAATGATCAGCCCGGCAATGACCCGCCCAATCCGGATGTAGCTGCGCTTGGCCGCGCGATGAGCGCGTTCGGCCAGCGGGCCTTCGCCAGACATCGGCGGCTGCAAATGGCGTACCAGCCCGCGGATCAACGTGTCGAGAGCAGGGGCAATCAGCAACCAGAACATGGTTGTGAAATGCGCACCACGACCCAACAATCTCAGCGTCGATGGATCGCGTTGCGCGACCAGGAATTCGACCAGCAGCCAGATTGTCACCGAAACGCCAATGGCGAAGTAGGGATAATAATGCGCAACTTCTTCATCGAATTTCGTGTGATCCGGATCTGTTCCCAGCATCATCTGAGACAGCCCTTCGCGCGCGGTCCATGCGATGATAGCGATGTAGACATGGGTTGCCGCGTTCAGCCAGAAGCCGATGCGTGTATCGTCGCCTGTCACGCCATTAAGAGCGTTGAAGCGCACAACAAACAGCGTGAACCCGATCAGGATCAACAACCCGATCAGATTGCGATGCAGATACTTTGCCCAATGATCGTCAATACTCACCAACCGATATTTGGGCTTCTCCGGTGCCAGAACAAAACGTGAGGCCGCAGCCCCCAGGCGCGGGATCCAGATCAGATAGAACACAAACGGACCGGCATAGGTGATCTGTTCGGGTGTCAGAATCCCGCGACCAATCGCGCGAATGACGACATAGAACACGATCAGCCCGGCAATTTCGCGACAGAACCTGCGGAACAGATAACTGACAGCTCCCTTGAGATCAGCCTCCTCCCCAACTTCGGTCGCTTCATGCCAGCGACGGGTCAGGAAAATGAACAGCTTCTCGGCTATTAAACCAGCAATCAACACAGAAAGAATAAGCCCAAACAGGGTAAAGACACCGTTCGTTCCAAACGTGTCGCTGAAATTGCCAAACGCAGTTATCTGTGCTGTGACGATATTTGGAAGCGTGGTCAGAACGTGTGTCCAGGACGACACCATCTCGGCCCATATTTCGCTTATTTCGGTTAGCGGGTCTTCCACGTTCGCCTTCTCGGCAGCCTGTTTTTCGGCAACCGCATCTAGGCGTTCCAAAAGAATTGCGCGCACCTGATCATCTGACATGCGGGCAACAAGACCGTCGACCTGTTCAGGCGTTAAATCGTCTGGAATGGTCACTGTGGATGTTGAGCCGGTGTCTTGCGCATATAGCGGAACCGCCAAAAATAAAGCGGAGACAATCGCCAACACAAGGCGGAATAGGTGGAACATGGATTTTCCCTCGAACACGAAATTGTTTCGTTTTTTTTGGGATCATATGCCTATGCGTGTATTTTTCCCAGAGCTTTCGCTGACTTGATACAACACCTTGAGCAAAAAAAAGGCCGAGCAATAAGCTCGGCCATAGTCCAACAGGGAGGTATGAAGATGATGAGCGTTTCAGCATCACCGTCTTCGAGTGCTCATTTAGGGGTCAGTTTGTGAACGTTCAAGGAAATTAACCCTGAAATGACCTCATGCCCGCTATGCTTTGTGTGCATAGCTATAGTTTCCCCATCTTTTTCAGCTGTTTGCGCTGTGCGATAATCTCGTCCTGCACAAAGTCACGGAACGCCCCGACACGTTTTGAATGTCGAAGTTCTTCGGGATAGGCCAGATACACCGGCACGTCAGCGGTTTCGATATCCGACAGAACCGGCACAAGATGCGGGAAATCCTGTGTGACGTAATCTGGTAGAACCCCAATCCCGAGATTGTGCAACACACCCTGAAGAACGCCAAAGTAGTTGTTCACCGTCAACAGCGAAGCAGGATTGTAGGTCATAAGATGGCGTACCATGGCCGCACTGGCACCTACTTGGGGTGCCGCGGGTGTCTGACAGATCAGCCGGTGATTTTGGATATCCTCCAGTGATTTCAGCATTCCACCATGGGCTTCGATATAGTTTTGCGTAGCGTAAAGCGCCATCTGAACCGTCATCAGGCGTTTGCGCACCAGATCTGCCTGACTGGGTTCCTTCATGCGAATGGCGACATCCGCTTCTCGCATGGGGAGGTCCAGAACACGTTCTTCCAGCATCAGGTCGATGTTGAGATCAGGGAATTGTTCATAAAGCTTGGGCAGGCGCGGGGCGAGCCAAAGCGTGCCAAATCCAAAGGTCGTCGTGACCCGAAGAACGCCAAAAACCTCTTCCTCGCTGTCGCGAATGCGCGCGGCTGCTGCGTCCAGCCGTTTTGACATGGCGGATGTGGCGTCGAACAACAGTTCACCCTGCTCGGTGAGAATCAACCCCCGGGCGTGACGGTGAAAAAGGGTGGCATCCAATGACTCTTCCAGCGCGCGGATCTGTCTGCTCACGGCGGATTGAGACAAATTGAGCTTGTCCCCGGCATGTGTGAGGCTGCCCGCATCGGCCACCGCGTGAAATATTCTAAGCTTGTCCCAATCCATCGCCGCAACTTTCGTTATCTTTTCGAACGCCTATATGAAACAGGTAACAAGTTCTACAATCAAAGGCCGAAATCGTTACGGTTCAGTGCATAAAACCTATACAGGTCAGAAATTATGACCTAAAATGCGCTGAGTACATGCACACTGATCTGGCGAGGGGAGACGTCTGATGAGTCAGCCACAGATTACGTTAAACGACCGGTTCGATCTTGAGAAAAGCCCCGTTCTTCTGAACGGAACACAGGCGCTTGTCCGGTTGATGCTGATGCAAAAGGCCAGAGACCGGCAGGCGGGACTGAACACTGCGGGGCTGGTGACTGGATATCGTGGCTCGCCACTGGGCGCTGTTGATCAGCAGATGATGCGGGCGCAAAAGCCGTTGTCCGAAAGCGATGTTACGTTTCAGTTTGGATTGAACGAAGATCTGGCGGCAACAGCGCTGTGGGGCAGCCAACAGGCCGGCTTGCGCGGCGACGGTAAGTTCGATGGGGTTTTCGGTCTTTGGTACGGCAAGGGGCCGGGCGTAGATCGGTCCGGTGACGTCATGCGCCACGCGAATATGGCCGGTACCGCCAAGCATGGCGGTGTGCTTATGGCGATGGGTGATGACCATACTGGCGAAAGCTCGACCGTGTTGCATCAGTCCGAATGGTCACTGGTGGATATGTATATGCCTGTCGTCAGCCCGGCGGGCGTGCAGGAAATCCTCGACTACGGAATTTACGGCTATGCCCTCAGCCGTTTTGCCGGGGTTTGGGTTGGGCTAAAGACCATGAAGGACACAATCGAGGTTACTTCGGTTGTGGATGGTCGCCCCGACCGAATGCAGGTTGTCGTACCTGATTTCGATATGCCGGAAGGCGGTTTGAATATCCGCCTTGGGGACACGCCGCACCTGCAAGAAACGCGCGTCATCGATTACAAGAGGTTTGCAGCCGAGACGTTTTCACATGCCAACAAGCTGGACAAGCGGATATGGGGCAAACCGGGTGCAAAGATCGGGTTTGTTGCGGCCGGTAAGAACTGGCTGGACCTGACCCATGCGCTCTCGCTTTTGAACATCGACGAGTCCGAAGCCGAGCGGCTGGGGATCACGACCTACAAGGTGGGACAAACCTTCCCGCTGGACATGGTCGGGTTCCACGACTGGGCCGAAGGACTGGACCTGATCGTGATCGTCGAGGAAAAGCGCAAGCTGATCGAAGTTCAGGTCAAAGAAGCTATCTTTGACGACCGTCGCGGCCGCCGGGTTTATGGGTGGTACAAGGGCGGCGCCGGTACGTTGCATCGCGATGAACTGTTCCCGACCCGCGGCGCGCTGGACCCGATCATGATTGCCGAAAAGCTGGGTGAGATCCTGATCGAAGAAGGGCGCGAAACCGATGGTATTCGTGCGGGTCTGGCCTCATTATCCGAAGCACGCCGGGCTGACAACGCACAGGAAATTGCAACGCGGCTTCCGTATTTCTGCTCGGGCTGCCCGCATAACAGTTCGACCAAAGTCCCCGATGGCAGCCGTGCCTATGCAGGGATCGGTTGTCATTACATGGTTCAGTGGATGGACCGGAACACCACCGGCTTTACCCAGATGGGCGGTGAAGGCGCGAACTGGATCGGTGAGGCACCGTTTTCGACCACCAAACACGTGTTCCAGAACCTTGGCGATGGCACCTATAACCACTCGGGCGTTCAGGCGATCCGCGCAGCGTTGTCAGCGGGCACGAACATCACCTTCAAGATCCTGTTCAACGATGCCGTCGCCATGACGGGCGGGCAGGAGAATGAAGGCGATCTGACCGCAGAACGGATCGTTGCCGAGGTCAAGGCCATGGGTGTCTGTGAGGTTGCTCTGGTCTATGACGAAAAGGAAGACGTGAACTTCAAGGCTTTGCCGTCGAGTGTTCAGACGTTCGAGCGTGCGGAACTGATGCAGGTGCAGGAGAAATTTCGCGAGATCGAGGGCGTCTCGGTCATCGTTTATGTTCAGACCTGTGCGGCCGAAAAACGCCGTCGCCGCAAACGCGGCACGTTCCCGGACCCTGACAAGCGTGTGTTTATCAATACCGATGTGTGCGAAGGCTGCGGCGATTGCGGGGTGCAGTCGAACTGTGTGTCGATTGTGCCCAAGGAAACAGAACTTGGGCGTAAGCGCGCCATCGATCAGTCAAGCTGCAACAAGGACTATTCCTGCCTGAACGGCTTTTGCCCATCCTTTGTCACGCTTGAGGGGGCGAAGATCCGTAAAGAGGCAACGACCGAAATCGACTTGCCGGACCTGCCGATGCCGGTGTTGCCCAAGATCAGCGGCACCCATAACGTGGTGATCACGGGTGTCGGGGGAACCGGTGTTGTCACGCTGGGCGCGATTCTTGCGCAGGCTGCCCAGATTGACGGCAAAGGCGCGGGCATGATGGAAATGGCGGGCTTGGCGCAGAAGGGCGGCGCGGTTCACATCCATTGCCGTCTGGCCAACGCACCCGAAGACATCAGCGCCATCCGTGTCGCAACCGGCGAAGCCCATGCGCTGATCGGCGGTGATCTGGTGGTGTCCGCTGGAGCCAAAACTTTGGGCCTGACGCGCACAGGCCGTACAGGCGCCGTTGTGAACAGCCATGAGACGGTAACAGGCGACTTTACGCGCAATACCGAGTTCCGCATTCCTGTCGATCAGCTGGAACTGGCCCTCCAGGCACGGTTAAAAGAAGGTGTCTCGCTGTTTGACGCGACCGAGTTGGCACGCGCCGTGATGGGCGACTCGATCTATTCCAACATGATGATCTTTGGCGCGGCGTGGCAGCGGGGGTTGTTGCCCGTCCGCCATCAGGCGATCTTTGATGCCATCGAATTGAACGGAACTACGATTGAACGGAACAAGCGTGCGTTCGATATCGGGCGTTGGGCGGTTCTGCATCCCGCTGAAGTGCAGTCCATTCTGTCCCCGACCGTGACCGAGATGCCCAGATCGCTGGATCAGAAGATCGAATTCCGCGCAAGCCATCTGACCGATTACCAAAGTGCGCGGCTGGCCAAACGGTATCGCAAGCTGGTCGACAGTGTTGAGGATGCGGATATCCGCGAGGCGGTGGCAAAAGGCTATCACAAGCTTTTGTCCTACAAGGATGAATACGAAGTCGCGCGCCTTCTTCTGACAAGCCGTGACAAAGCCGCTGCCGAGTTCGATGGCGATTTCAAGATGACGTTCCATCTGGCCCCACCTTTTTTGGGGGGATCGGGCAACAACGGCAGACCCCGCAAACGTGCGTTTGGCGAAGCCATCCTTGGCCCACTGAAGCTTTTGACCCGGTTGAAGGCACTGCGCGGTACGCCACTGGATATCTTCGGCTATTCGTCGGAACGCAGGATGGAACGTGCGTTGATCCGTCAATATGAAAAGGACATGCGCGAGGTTCTGCCGCTTGTATCGCAGATAACACGCGATGCGATTGCCGCCCTGGCTCGTTTGCCGCTGGATATCCGTGGGTTTGGCCCCGTATTGCGCGAGAACGAGGCCAAAGCAGCCAAACGGCGCGAGGAGTTGCTGACCGTCATTCGCGGCGGAGGGACAGGGTTGCAGGCTGCGGCGGAATAAAACGTCACAAGCGTGTCACGATAGCTAGGCAAAATCGTTACTTGCACTTATTTTGCAGGCAGCAAACCGGAGACCCATATGCCTTCCCGTCGTCATGCCGTTCGCGACATTTCCTATGCGCATTCCGCCGAAACCAAAGGTGGGCGGATGGTCATCAAGCTGATGGAGAACACGACGGGCCGTATGCGCCTGATCAAACGCGCGGACGGGTACGAGAAAGACGTTGCCAATGGGCGCGACTTTTGGGCTGTGATGGTCGAACGCTATGGGCTTACACTGGACGTGGCGGGGGGATCGCTTTCGAATATCCCGAAAGACGGTCCTCTGATCCTGATTGCCAATCATCCCTACGGAATTCTGGATGGCCTGATGATGGGACATATCCTGTCCGAGACGCGGGGTGATTTCCGCATTCTGGCCCATCGGGTGTTTCGCAAGGCCGAAGACCTGAATCGCATCATTCTGCCAATTTCGTTTGATGAAACGAAAGAGGCGATGCAGCTGAACCTTGAGACCCGCAAAACCGCACTCACATATCTGGGCGAAGGCGGGGCGATCGGCATTTTTCCCGGCGGGACGGTCAGCACCGGGGTTAAGCCGTTTTCCCACCCCATGGATCCGGGTTGGCGCGGGTTTACCGCGCGGATGGTGGCGAAATCTAATGCCACAGTTGTTCCGGTTTTCTTTGATGGCCACACGTCTCGTCTGTTTCAGATCGCCAGCCATCTGCACAGTACTTTGCGGATGGGCCTGCTGATCAAAGAGTTCAAGAAACGCGTTGATACACCGGTGAAGGCCGTAGTCGGAGAGCCGATCAGGCGCGACATTCTGGACCCGCTCAGCAAGGATACGCGCAAGATGATGGATTTCCTGCGCAAAGCCACGTATGAGCTGTCTCCAACGCCGTTGAAGTCCTATGATTACGGCTATGAGTTTGAGGAACGGCATCGCGCCTGAATGATCTAATGGCAGTAGGTATCTTTGATTCCGGTTTGGGCGGTCTGACCGTCCTGAGTGCCGCACAGCAACGTCTGCCGGACGTTGATTTCCTGTATTTTGCAGACAGTGCACACGCGCCATACGGTGTGCGTGATGCCGAGGATATCTATCAGCTGACCCGCAAGGCGGTTCAGGATCTGTGGTCGCGTGGCTGCAATCTGGTGATTCTGGCCTGCAACACCGCCAGCGCCGCAGCGTTGCGGCGGATGCAGGAAGAAGGCGTGCCCAGCGGCAAACGCGTTCTTGGCGTTTTTGTCCCGTTGATCGAAGCACTGACCGAACGGCAATGGGGCGACAATTCCCCGCCGCGCGAAGTGGCCGTCAAACATGTGGCGTTGTTTGCAACGCCTGCCACCGTGTCCAGCAGGGCCTTTCAGCGGGAACTGGCATTTCGGGCCATCGGAGTAGATGTCGAGGCACAGGCCTGTGGCGGCGTTGTGGATGCCATAGAAGACGGTGACATGATCCTGGCCGAAGCCTTGGTGCGCAGCCATGTGGATGCGCTGAAACGCAAAATGCCAGAACCTCAGGCTGCTATTCTGGGCTGCACGCATTACCCGTTGATGGCCGAAGCATTCCAGGCGGCGTTGGGTGATGATGTGCAGGTTTACAGCCAGGGTGCGCTTGTTGCTGACAGTCTGGCAGATTACCTGCAACGTCACCCCAACATGTTGGGCGAGGGCCCGAGTGGTTTTCTGACAACTGGCAAACCCAATGTAGTCAGCGACCGGGCGACGCAGTTCCTCCGACGACAAATCACGTTCCAGGCTGCCTGACTTAGGTCAAGGACGCAGCCACTTTGCTTCCCTTATTTCAAGGCCGTCACATCGTCGGTCGAAACATGTGACACTCAAGTGAAAGAGGTCTGACATGACCCATAAAATCGCAATTCTGGGCGCTTCGGGCTATACCGGCGCTGAACTGGTGCGGCTGATCGCCGAGCACCCGAACATGGATATCGTCGCGCTGGCCGCCGAACGTAAGGCTGGCATGACCATGGCGCAGGTTTTCCCGCATCTGCGCCACATGGATCTGCCTGATCTGTGCAAAATCTCCGAGATCGACTTTTCGCAGGTTGACCTGTGTTTTTGCGCTTTGCCGCACAAAACCAGTCAGGAAGTGATCCGGGACTTGCCGAAAGATCTGAAAATCATTGACCTGTCTGCCGACTTCCGGCTGGCCGACCCTGACGAGTACGAAAAATGGTACGGCAATCCGCATACCGCGCTAAAACAGCAGGAAGAGGCGATCTATGGTCTGACCGAGTTCTACCGCGAAGACATCAAGGGGGCACGGCTTGTTGCGGGCACCGGGTGCAATGCGGCGACCGGGCAATATGTTCTGCGGCCGCTGATATCTGCCGGGGTCATTGATCTGGACGATATCGTTCTGGACCTGAAATGCGCCGTGTCAGGGGCAGGGCGGTCATTGAAGGAAAACCTGCTGCACGCTGAACTGAGCGAAGGCAGCAACGCCTATTCCGTTGGAGGGACGCACAGACATCTTGGCGAGTTTGATCAGGAGTTTTCGAAACTTGCCGGTCGGGCTGTGCATGTGCAGTTCACGCCCCACCTTATCCCTGCAAACAGGGGTATTCTGGCCACAACCTATGTGAAGGGCGACCCGCACAGCATCTACGAAACGCTTGCCAAAGCCTACGCGGACGAGCCGTTCATCCAGATGCTGCCGATAGGTGAGACTCCTTCAACCCACCATGTGCGGGGGTCGAATTTCTGTCATATCGGTGTTGTGGCGGATAGGATTGAGCGGCGCTCAATTGTGATTGCGGCGCTGGATAACCTGACAAAAGGTAGCAGTGGGCAAGCCTTGCAGAACGCGAACCTGATGTTAGGTGAAGATGAAACTCTGGGCCTGATGATGGCCCCGCTTTTCCCGTGAGGATGGTATGAAAACGCTCAAGAAACGTCGGCGCGTACAAGTCATTCTGGTGGCAGTTGTTGCCTTGGTGGCGGCAACAGCGTTGATTGGCTGGGCATTGCAGGACGGGATCAACTTTTTCCGCTCACCCAGTGAGGTGATTGCTGAGCCGCCGAAACCAACCGAGGTGTTCCGGATTGGCGGCTTGGTCGAAGAAGGTTCGATCATCCGCGGACAGGGCGAAACCATTCGTTTTGTTGTAACGGATGGCGGCGAAAGCGTTCCTGTCTCATTCACAGGTGTTCTGCCTGACCTTTTCTCGGAAAATCAGGGAATGATCGGCACAGGCAGTTACGTGAACGGCGTCTTTGAAGCGACGGAAATTCTTGCCAAACATGATGAAACCTACATGCCGAAAGAGGTCATGGACGCTCTGAAAGAGCAAGGTGTCTATAAAGGCGCGGAAGAAAGCTAAAAAAACTCTGAACCTGCTTCGGAACGTTGCGTGCATGGTGCATGCAGCGCTCCGTTTCGTTTTGAATCGTTAATGTCTGTCGGAAACGGTGTGGCCACCTAACGTTACGAGGGTGGTATGCAAACGGTACACCAAATTGCCAAAGATATTGTGGCCCGTGAAGGGGGCTTTGTTTATGACCCCGACGATCCGGGCGGAGCAACCAAGTTCGGGGTCACGATTCACACCCTGCGCAGGCTGGGCTTGGATCTGACCGGCGACGGCCGGATTGACGAGGCGGATGTGCGCGCTTTGTCCCCTCGGCAAGCGGTCGACATCTTTGTGCAGCATTATTTCGACAAGCCGCGCATTGGTGAGCTGCCCGAAACCCTGCATGCCTCTGTTTTCGACATGTA
Organism: Ruegeria sp. SAZD013; assembly: GCF_059612525.1. Lineage (NCBI taxonomy): Bacteria > Pseudomonadati > Pseudomonadota > Alphaproteobacteria > Rhodobacterales > Roseobacteraceae > Ruegeria > Ruegeria sp. SAZD013. The sequence continues at coordinate 308,853 of NZ_JBXWQT010000020.1, forward strand.
TGTGAATGCCGGTGCGCAGGCGGTGAAGATTCTTCAGCGGCTGCTAAAGGAAATGGGGTTTAACGTCACTGCCGATGGCATAATCGGCCCGCAAACCGTGGCGGCCTGCGAAAGCGCGGCGCAGCCAGAGCCCGATGTTCTGCGCGACGCTTACGGAATAGCGCGGCGAAACTACTATTTTCGCCTTGCTGATCGGCGGGCTGCATCCAGAAAATACGCGCGTAGCCGATCAGGCGGCAAAGGCGGCTGGATAATACGGGCCGAAGAGTTTCTTTCGCCGCGTTATCACCTTTCGGACAGCGATTTTAACAAAAGGATCGCGGCATGGGGCTGATTTCAGGTGTGCTGGCGCTGCTGTTTGGAAACGGCCGCAACGTCTTGCAGGAAACCGCAGAACTCTATCGTGAAAACACAGAAGCAAGCGCGGTGCGCGCAAATGAGGTTCAAACTCAGGCCATGTTACAGTTTGGTTCCGAATTTCAGGCGCCTCAGAAGGTTCTGTTTGACCGTGTCATGGACGGCGTGAACAGGTTGCCGCGCCCGGCGCTGGCATTGGGTACGCTTGGCTTGTTCGTTGCCGCCATGGTCGACCCAATATGGTTTGCCGCACGGATGCAGGGCATAGCCTTGGTACCAGAGCCGCTGTGGTGGTTGCTGGGCGTGATCGTGTCGTTTTACTTTGGCGCGCGTCACCAGAGTAAAATTCAGGATTTTCAGCGGGATATCCGCTCAACCATGACGCAACTGCCAACGGTCATGAGCAATATCCAGGCCTTGCGCACCATGCAGAGCGACAGCCCCGGTGCTGCCGATCCCGGTCCGGATGCTGTACTGACCCGCGATGTCGTACTTCCCGAAGAAAACCAGGCTCTGAACGATTGGCGAAAGCTTCGCGGTATCTGACCCGCGACACTTTGTGCGTGCAGAACTAGCTAAAGGTCATGGCCCCCGGTTCCGCACCGGCGTATATTCCGGGGCATGATTACAGAACTTGGCCACTTCACCCTGATCCTCGCGTTCTTTGTCGCCATAGTGCAAAGCGTTGTTCCACTTATCGGCGCCTCAAAACGCTGGACCGGCTGGATGGCCTTTGCAGAGCCCGCCGCGATCGTCCAGTTCCTGCTGACGGCGTTTGCATTTGGTGCTTTGATCTGGGCGTTTGTAACGTCTGACTTTTCCCTCAGGATTGTGGTCGAGAACAGCCACACGGCAAAGCCGATGCTGTACAAGATCAGCGGAACATGGGGCAACCACGAAGGATCCATGCTGCTGTGGGTGCTGATCGTCACCCTGTTTGGAGCGATGGCGGCTTTCTTTGGTGGCGGCTTGCCACCGACACTCAAGGCCCGTGTTCTGGCCGTTCAGTCGGCCATTGCCGTGGCGTTTTTCGGTTTCATCCTGTTCACGTCGAACCCGTTTGACAGGCTTGCCATCGCTCCGTTTGACGGGCGTGACCTGAACCCACTGCTGCAAGATCCTGGGCTGGCCTTCCACCCGCCGTTTTTGTACCTCGGCTATGTCGGGCTGAGCATGGCATTCAGCTTTGCGATTGCTGCCCTGATCGAAGGGCGTATCGATGCAGCATGGGGCCGGTGGGTGCGCCCCTGGACGCTGGCGGCATGGGTTTTCCTGACTATCGGAATCGCGTTGGGATCCTGGTGGGCTTATTACGAACTGGGCTGGGGCGGTTTCTGGTTCTGGGACCCGGTGGAAAACGCATCCTTCATGCCCTGGCTGCTAGCGGCGGCGCTGTTGCACTCGGCAATTGTCGTGGAAAAGCGCGAAGCATTGAAAAGCTGGACCATTCTGCTGGCAATTATTGCGTTTGGATTTTCCCTGATCGGCACGTTTATCGTGCGTTCAGGTCTGCTGACCTCGGTACATGCTTTTGCCAATGATCCTGAACGCGGTGTGTTCATCCTGATCATTCTGGTCTTCTTCATCGGTGGCGCGCTTACCTTGTTTGCCGCGCGGGCGCAGGCGATGGAGGCCAAGGGCGTTTTTGGCATGGTCAGCCGCGAAAGCGCGCTGATCGTGAACAATGTCCTTCTTGCGGTCAGTTGTTTCGTTGTCTTTGTCGGGACGATGTGGCCGATGGTGGCCGAGATGATGTTCGACCGCAAACTCTCGGTCGGGGCGCCGTTTTTCAACGCGGCCTTTTCACCGTTCATGGTTTTGCTGGGTCTGATCCTGCCGATCGGGGCCATGCTGCCGTGGAAACGCGGTCGGTTGGGCAAAACGGCCTGGTCCCTGCGCTATGCCTTTGGTCTGGCGCTGGCGATTGCGTTGTTGGTTTGGGCAATGCAGACCGGTCGCAGCGCGCTAGGGCCCGTAGGCCTGTTTCTGGGGGCATGGATCACTTTCGGTGCCGCCATTGATTTGTGGAGCCGGACAGGCCGCAATGGCAGCTTCAAACGTCTGATCCGACTTCCGGGCGCCGATTGGGGTAAGGCAGTTGCCCATACCGGCCTTGGCGTGACGATCTTTGCGATTGCCGGTCTGACCGCGTGGGAGGCAGAAGATATCCGTGTGGCGCAGCTGAACCAGCCGTTCGAAGTAGGTCAGTTTACACTGACGTTGCAGGACGTGCGACGGGTACAGGGGCCGAACTATTTTTCAACCACGGCTGATGTTTTGGTGGAAAAGGGCGGTCGCGCCATCGGAACGCTGCATCCCGAGAAACGGGATTATCCCGTCGCACGCATGCCGACGACCGAGGCCGCGATTGACTATCGTTTTCTTGGTGACCTTTACGTCGTCATCGGGGATCAGCAGGCAGACGGTGGCTGGGTCATGAGAACCTATATCAAACCGCTGGCGAACTGGATCTGGGGTGGATGTATCCTGATGGCGCTCGGCGGTGTCCTCAGCCTGAGCGACAGGCGCTTCCGCGTCGCCGCAGGCGCGCGTAAATCCCCCGCTGGCGGAGTACCCGCAGAATGAAGCGCCTTGTTCTGATCCTGCTGCTGCTTGCAGCACCCGTGTTTGCGGTACAACCTGATGAAGTTCTGGACGACCCGGTTCTGGAGCAGCGGGCGCGCGACCTGAGTGTTGGATTGCGGTGCCTGGTGTGTCGCAATGAAAGCATTGACGAAAGCAACGCCGATCTGGCGCGCGATCTGCGTCTGCTTTTGCGCGAACGTTTGGTTGCGGGTGACAGCGACGAAGAGGCCATCTCGTTTATCGTTGACCGCTACGGCGAATATGTCCTGCTCAAGCCCACCACCAGTGGTTCGAACCTGCTGTTGTGGCTTGCCGGGCCGATCATGCTGCTGATCGCTGCCGCAGTCGGGCTGAACTTTCTTCGCACACGCGCAAGGGCGCAGGTTTCGGGTGAAACCGAAGCTCTAAGTGCGGAAGAACAGGAACGCCTTCGCCAAATTCTTGAAGACTGACGTTTGGTTCTGCTTTTCCCATCCTGCCCGGACAAGTAAGTGTGCTGAAACACGTGGCGCGAGGGAAAAGTTTTCATGAATTACGAAACGGTTCTATTGGACATATCGGATGGTCTGGCGGTTCTGACCCTGAACAGACCGGACAAGATGAACGCGCTGACCACTCGGATGCGGGCAGAGATTACCCACGCGATGAAAGATGCCGCGGTTAAAGCGCGCTGTATCGTTATCACCGGCGCGGGGCCGGCGTTTTGTTCCGGGCAGGATCTGGGAGATGCATCATCGACCGGCAAGATCGATCTGGAACGATCATTGCGCGACGAGTACGAGCCGATGCTGGAAGCCATCCACAGCTGTCCTGTTCCGACGATCGCGGCTGTAAACGGACCTGCTGCGGGGGCAGGGGCCAACCTTGCGCTGTGTGCGGACGTGGTTATTGCAACGGAGAGTGCGTATTTCCTGCAGGCTTTTGCACGTATCGGCTTGCTGCCCGATGCCGGGGGCACTTGGTTCATGCCGCGTCAGATGGGCTTGGCCAAAGCAATGGGGGCCGCCTTGTTTGCTGACAAGATCAGCGCCCGGCAGGCCGAAGAATGGGGCATGATCTGGGAAGCTGTCCCCGATGATGCGTTTGCCGCACATTGGCACAAAAGGGCAGAATATCTGGCCAAAGGTCCAACCGCCGCCTATGGCGCGATCAAGCGTGCCATCCGCGGGACCTACGAAAACACATTGCAGCAGCAGCTTGCAACCGAGGCGCATCTTCAAGGTGAATGTGGCCGGTCGCGGGATTTTGCAGAAGGTGTGGTGGCGTTCATGGAAAAACGCCCTCCGAAATTCGAAGGGCGTTGATAAGCGTTAGGCGCGGCGACGGCGACGCGTGCGGCGTTCGGGGCCTGCGTCGTCCTCGGTTCCGTCCGAAGCCGACGAGAACGGCCCCAGTGCCTCGGTGATCTGATCCAGTGTCGGGCGCTCGCCGCGCGAAGTGGTATCCAGCGCTTCGCGCATTTTGCGCAGATGATCAGGCATGGTCCCGCAGCACCCGCCGATGATTGTTGCGCCCGAATCCCGTGCCATGGCAGCATACCGACCCATCAGTTCGGGTGTCCCGTCATAATGGATATGGCCATCCACGTATTTCGGAATGCCCGCATTGCCCTTTGAGATCAGCGGACGCTCGGTGCCTTGCGCTGCAAAACCCAGAACCGTGCGCAGGATATCAGACGCACCGGTGCCACAATTGGCCCCAAAAGCGATCGGTGGGTTTGGCAAGGTTTCAACCAAAAGCGCAAGATCGGCCGAGGTGACACCCATCATCGTGCGCCCGGCCGTGTCAAAGCTCATCGTGCCGCACCAGGGCATGTCGGCCAGCGCAAAGGCCTCGGCTGCCGCGCGGAATTCCTCTGGCGCGCTGATGGTTTCCACCCAAAGAACGTCAACTCCGCCCGCTTTCAAAGCCTCGGCCTGTTCATGGAACATTTCAACCGCGTCGGAATGCGATAGGCTGCCGACCGGTTCCATAATCTCGCCGGTGGGTCCAACCGATCCGGCCACGACAATAGGCCGCCCGGCTTTGTCCGCGATTTCACGTCCAAGTTCTGCGCCGATACGGTTTAGCTCGCCCACGCGGTTCTGCGCATCATGCAGTTTCAGACGCGCCGCAGTGCCTCCAAACGTGTTGGTCAGAAACAGGTCGCTGCCCGCGTCGACGGAACCCTGGTAAAGCGCCCTGATCTTGTCCGGAGCATCCACATTCCACAGCTCAGGCGCGTCACCTGATTGCAGACCCATGTTAAATAAATTGGTCCCCGTTGCACCGTCCGCAAGGATGGCGTCTTTGGTGTCCAGAAGTTTGCTCAGCGCGTTTGTCATAGGGTTATTCCAGAAAAAGCGTATAAACGCTGCAAAAAAACAGAGACGCCCCGTGTCTCATGACCAGGGCGTCAAATCAATTTCATAAAACTCATGAAGATCATGAATTTTGCATTTCAGGCAATCAGTGCTCGCCTTCCACCATCACCTGTTCTTTGGCTTCAACCAGAAGCTCGGCCATTTTCGAACGGATCGTGGCTTCATCCGCAAGATCACCCAAGTAGGTTTTGACCGCCTCGACAACATCGTCTTCGCCGACATGCTGTAGGTCGGTATGAACCAGTTCCTGGCCGTATTTCCGTGCCTGTTCAACAGTTTCGCCCTTCAGCGCAGACGCCCAGACAGCCATAAAGCGGTTGCGGCGCATCCGAGCGATGAACTGCATCTTTTCGTCATGGGCGAATTTGCTTTCAAACGCGGCTTCACGTTCGTCGAATGTGGTCATTGGTTGGGGACCCCTTGGATTACCGTTTCTCACTGATGATATGACAATAGGACACTCTGGGTGCAAGGTATTTGCGCTGCGTCAAAGGCCCTCGGGGCAGCGAACTTGCGGGAACGCAGGGCTTGCACTATGAGGACGCCAACGTGAAGGGACTCATTCCCTTTCGCCAGTCTGGAAAGGTCGCTTATGGCGCGTCGCAAGAAAATCTACGAAGGCAAGGCCAAAATTCTGTATGAAGGCCCAGAGCCGGGCACCATCGTACAGTATTTCAAGGATGACGCCACCGCGTTCAATGCCGAGAAGAAAGACGTGATTGACGGCAAAGGCGTGCTGAACAACCGTTTGTCCGAGTTCTTCATGACCGGGCTGACCCAGATTGGCATTCCGAACCACTTCATCCGGCGCCTGAATATGCGCGAACAGCTGGTGCGCAATTGCGAGATCATTCCACTGGAAGTGATCGTGCGCAATTACGCGGCCGGTTCGATGTCGAAACGTCTTGGCATCGCAGAAGGGACGCAATTGCCACGTCCGATCGTTGAATATTGCTTCAAGGATGATGCTTTGGGCGATCCTCTTGTCACCGAGGAACACATCGCCGCGTTTGGCTGGGCCAGCCAGCAGGACATGGACGACATCCTCAGCCTTGCACTGCGCGTGAACGATTTCCTGAGCGGCGTGATGCTGGCGGTGGGTATTCGTCTGGTTGACTTCAAGATCGAAATCGGGCGCGTGTTTGAAGGCGACTATCAGCGGCTGGTCGTTGCGGATGAAATCAGCCCGGACAGCTGCCGCCTGTGGGATATCAAGACCGGTCAGAAACTGGACAAGGATGTATTCCGCCGCGATCTGGGCAGCCTGACAGATGCCTATTCCGAGGTCGCCCGAAGACTGGGTGTGCTGCCTGCCAGCAACGTCACCAAGCCGACGCTGATCAACTAAATACCACGCCTTAGCAGCGCCGCCCCCTCAGGGCGGCGTTTTGTCTTTGCCAAGTTGTTGGTAGAGCAGGGTGTTTGCGTGTGGCCGGGCCGTTTGATCAGATGACCATTCCGAAGCTTCCAGCTGCTGTGCCGGCAAAACTACTCGGGTCCAACTGACGGCGCAGGATCGTCACCTACCTGCGGCAAACTGCGTTTGAAACAGGGTTGTCGAAACCCATCAGGCGCGCTATCCCCCGCGCAACGAAATGGGCCTTGTATGCGGCCCTCAGGTGGAGTTGCCAAAATGAAAGCACGGGTTCATGTGATGCTCAAGAACGGGGTGCTGGACCCGCAGGGCGAAGCAGTACGGCACGCATTGGGTGCAATGGGCTTTGATCAGGTCGAAGGCGTACGTCAGGGCAAAGTCATCGATCTTGAGCTTGCCGATGGCGCAACCGAGGCAGACGTGACCGAGATGTGCGAAAAGCTTTTGGCCAACACCGTCATCGAACGCTATGAGATCGAACTGGTCTGATTGATGCGGGCCGCGCGTCTGATCACCTATCGTCAACCGCTTGAGGTGTCGACGATCCCCGATCCGGTTCCCGCCGAAGACGGTGTTGTGGTGCGAGTGCTGGCCTGCGGTGTGTGCCGGTCCGACTGGCACGCGTGGTCGGGCTCAGACCCGGACGTTGTCCTGCCCATGACACCCGGTCACGAGTTTTGCGGCGAGGTGGTCTCGGTCGGTGCGCGCGTTAAACGGTGGCGTGTTGGGGACCGGGTGATTGCGCCCTTTATCCTTGCCTGTGGGCATTGCCCGGACTGCGCAAAGGGTCATCAGACAATCTGTCCGAACCAGGTCGTGCCCGGCTTTACCTGTGACGGGGCTTTTGCTGAATATGTTGTCGTGGCTCATGCCGATGCCAACCTGACATCTTTGCCCGACAGTATCGCGCCTGAAATCGCCGCCGCATTGGGGTGCCGCGTAACCACAGCATGGCAGGCGCTTGTTGGCCGGGCGCAGGTGCAGGGTGGCGAGTGGATCGCTGTATTTGGCGGCGGCGGTGTCGGAATATCAACGCTTCTTCTTGGCAAGGCGCTCGGCACGCGTGTAATCGTTGTCGATATCACCGAGGACAAGCTGGCCTATGCCAAAACTCTGGGCGCCGACGCGGTGGTCAATGCCGCGACATGTGATGCCCCACAGGCGGTGAAAGACATCACCGGTGGCGGCGCCGATGTTGCGATCGAGGCGCTTGGCGTCGAAGCCACGACCGTTTCCGCCATGCGATCCCTGCGCAAAATGGGGCGCATGGTGCAAATCGGAATGCCCACGGGGGACCATGCACAGATGTCGTTGCCGATGGATGTGCTCTATTCTGGTCAGCTCTCCGTATTTGGCACCCGTGGGATGCCAAGCTGGCGCTATCCGTCGCTGTTGTCGCTGATCGCGGGTCAAGGGGTCGACCTGAGCCCGCTGGTGACCCGGAAAATAACCCTAAACCAGGTAAGCGCCGAGCTTGCCGCTTTTGACCATCCAACGCCTCCGGGTGTTGCGGTTGTCACAGATTTTGTCTCGTAGGAGGGCCCGCCATGCGTGCAGCCGTAATCGTTTTCCCCGGATCCAACTGTGACCGAGATCTTGCCGTCGCCTTTGAGCAGGCCGGTTTTCAGGTCGATATGGTCTGGCACAAAGACGCGGCTTTGCCCGAAGGTATTGATATCGTGGGCGTGCCGGGCGGGTTCTCTTATGGAGATTACCTGCGTTGCGGCGCAATCGCGGCCCAATCGCCGATTTGCAAGGCCGTCGTCGAACACACGCAGCGCGGCGGTTATGCCGTAGGCATTTGCAACGGTTTTCAGGTTCTGACCGAAACCGGCATTTTGCCGGGCGCATTGCTGCGCAATGCTGGGCTGAAATACATCTGCAAGACCGTTGGCCTAAGGGTTGAGACCAGCGACTGCGCGTTTACCAGCGGCTACAACGCAGGCGATGTGATCGGTATTCCGATTGCGCACCACGATGGCAACTATTTTGCGGATGACGCGACGCTGGCCGCGCTGAAAGATCAGGACCGGATCGCTTTTACCTATGCCGAAAACCCGAACGGCTCGATCGGGGATATCGCCGGAATCCTGTCGGAAAACCGCCGCGTTCTTGGAATGATGCCGCACCCCGAACGCGCAGCCGATCAGGGTCATGGCGGCACAGACGGGGTGGCGTTGTTCCGCGCATTGTCAGGTGTGTTTGAAGCGGCGTGACTTGAGGTCTCGCCCGCCGGGGCGTAACCTTTTGCCATGAACACAGAAGTTCGATCTGGCTGGTCAAATATGTTGAAACCGTTTCGTGGTGCGCCGCTGGGCTGGCGGTTGCGGCTGGCGGTTCTTGTTCTGCTGGTCGCGACAATTGCAACGGTCTGGGTGACGAACCGGCTGTTGACTGACAGGTTCACCGAATCCACGCGCAACCGGGCAGAGCTGCGACTGACGCTGTATTCGGGCAACTTGCTGAGTGAATTGCGCCGCAACTCGATTGTTCCGCAATTGCTGGCCCGCGACCCGACGTTGATTTCGGCATTGCAGTCAGGCGATTACACCCTGTCTACCCAACGCCTTATTTCATTCGTGGAAGAGATCGGCGCGGCCTCACTGGTTTTGCTGGACAGCGACGGGCGCACAGTTGCCGCGACCGACCGAAACAGGTTGGGCGAAGGACATCGGAACACGCCATATTTTGTGGATGCGATCCGCTCGAACGCGACGATCTTCTCTGTTATTCCCAAGGACGCAGGCGGGTACAGCTTTGTGTATTCGCGCCGGTTGGAGAACGGGGCCGAGTTCCTGGGCGTAATCGTCGTCGAGGTTGACCTGCAAAAGTTCGAACGCGCTTGGGCAGGTATCTCGGATGCGGTGATGGTTACCGACAGCACCGGCAACATCATTTTGTCCACGGAACCCCGCTGGCGCGGGCTGGATGAGAACACGGCGATGCTGCGCCAACCGCCACAAGGGGCGATCCAGCGCGCCATCCGGGCAACAACCGATTGGACCGCGCTGCCGCCTGATGCCTATCTTCAGGGCGAAGCGGTGATGCGGATCGAGACGCGCATTCCGTTCCGCGGCTGGCAGATGACCTCGTTCACGACCTATGCCTCGATCCGGGAAAAGGTGAACAGCGTTCTGGCGCTGGAAATCATGGGGTTTGCGATTCTTCTGGCGCTCGCGTTCTATGCGTTGAGCCGCCGTGCCACGTTGCGCATGACCCTGTTCCAGCGCGAGTCGGCAGAGCTTCGCGCATTGAACGCGCGGCTGCAGCGGGAAATCGCTGAACGTGAACGGGTTGAAAAGACGCTGGATTTGGCAGAACAGACTCTTGCGCAAAGCTCGAAACTGGCTGCCCTGGGCGAGATGTCGGCAGCGGTCAGTCACGAGTTGAACCAGCCTCTGGCGGCAATGAAAACCTATCTGGCCGGGGCCCGCCTGTTGCTGCGCCGCAACCGCCCGGAAGAGGCCCTTGCCAGCTTTGGCCGCATCGATGGTCTGATCGAACGGATGGGGGCAATTACCCGGCAGCTCAAGTCTTATGCGCGCAAGGGTGCGGATGCGTTTTCACCAGTAAATCTTGGTGAAGCGCTGGCCTCGTCCCTGTCGATGATGGAGCCGCAATTGCGTCAGCGACACGTGAAGATCACACAGATCGTACCAGAGGAACCCGTGATCGTGATGGGGGACCGAATGCGCATCGAACAGGTCATGGTCAACCTCTTGCGAAACGCGCTGGACGCCACCAAATCAGTGGCGGAGCCGGATGTGGAAATCATCCTGGCAGCTGGTGACACGGCTGTGCTGACCGTACGCGACAACGGGCACGGAATCGAGGATATCGAAAACCTGTTCGAGCCGTTCTACACAACCAAACAGCCCGGAGACGGTGTTGGTCTGGGGCTTGCCATCTCGTCGGGGATCGTGAACGACCATGGGGGACGGCTGACTGCACGCAACGGCCAATATGGCGGTGCGGTGTTTGAAATGCAGTTGCCTGCACTGGGAAGCGACGGCCTTGAAGCCGCGGAATAACGAGGAATGACTATGGCACAAGCCATGAAAATTGCCATTGTTGACGATGAACAGGACATGCGCCAATCGATCAGCCAGTGGCTCGCTTTGTCCGGCTATGACACGGAAACCTTCGCCAGCGCGGAAGATGCGCTCAAGGTGTTGGGTCCGGATTATCCGGGGATAGTGATTTCGGACATCAAGATGCCCGGAATGGACGGCATTCAGCTTCTCAAAAAGCTGATGGGCGCTGACAGCACCTTGCCCGTGATCATGATCACCGGTCACGGCGATGTTCCGATGGCTGTCGAGGCGATGCGTGTCGGTGCATTCGATTTCCTTGAAAAACCCTTCAACCCCGACCGCATGTCTGAACTGGCCAAACGGGCCAGCAATGCGCGGCGTCTGACATTGGACAACCGCGCGCTGCGCCGGGAATTGTCCGGCGGCACCCAGATCATGAACAAACTGATCGGTGCCAGCCCGGTTATGGAACGCCTGCGCGAGGATATCCTCGATCTAGGTCAGGCGGATGGCCATGTGCTGATCGACGGAGAGACAGGGACCGGAAAGACGCTTGTCGCACACGCCCTGCACGCGGTTGGAAGCCGTGCCGGCAAGAAATTCGTGCTGGTGTCCTGCGCGGCGCACGAGGAAGACGCGTTGGCCAAACGTCTGTTTGGGCCGATGATGCCTGAAGACGCCCAATTGCCCGCCATCGAAGAGGCGCGGGGCGGAACGCTGGTTTTGGAAGATGTCGAAGCGCTCAGCGATTCCCTGCAAGCCAAGCTGCTCAGCGTGATGAACGAGCAGGGCACGCCGGCCGAGACACGCATCGTAGCGATCTCGAACCTGCAAGAGGCCGGAAAAACCTCCGAAGATGTCTTGCGGCCTGATCTGTTCTATCGATTGGCCGCCTTGCGCATCACCATGCCGCCCCTGCGCCAGAGGGGCGAGGACATCCTGACCCTGTTTACCCGTCTGAGCGAGCAGTTCGCCGAAGAATACGGTTGTGATGCGCCTCAGGTAAGCGCTCAGGAAGCCGCGCAGCTGTTGCAGGCGCCCTGGCCGGGGAACGTGCGCCAGTTGATCAACATTGCCGAACGCGCGGTACTGCAATCGCGCCGTGGGTCCGGAACGATCGCCTCGCTGTTGATGTCGGATCACGAGGAAATGCAGCCGGTCATGACCACCGAAGGCAAGCCGCTGAAGGAATATGTCGAAGCCTTTGAACGGATGCTGATCGACAACACGATGCGGCGGCACAAAGGATCTATCGCGTCTGTGATGGATGAACTGTGCCTGCCGCGCCGAACGCTGAATGAAAAGATGGCCAAATACGGCCTCCAGCGGTCGGACTATCTGTAAACTTTGTGACGGGGGCTCTGCCCCCGTCGCCTTTGGCGACTCCCCCGGGATATTTTTGGCCAGATGAAGGCGATCCCGCATGCCACGGTTGGGGGCGGTGCAGTTTGCCCATTGTCTTTTCCACAGGACTGCTTTTATTGTGTCCGGACGGGCCGGGCCAGTTTTGTGTCCATAAGCCCCGAATCATTGAGTTTCGCTGCTTTGCTGAAGGTGATGACATATTATTCGCCGCAAAGCAGACCGATTGTGCCCCTTTCGGGGCAATGTAGTACCTGAGCCCGGAACGTCTGGGCGAAAGGAATAAATGGGCAGGCTGCGGCTAACGCGCCTGTCGGAGAAGAACCGCGATGACGCGCGCGCAACGATTGAGTGACCGGGCAGGGGGCCACAGCGCCAGACCCTGCCGCGCGCCGTCCGATATCGCCCTGACAAGACACCTCCCCAAATGTGCCTGTCCACCTGGACGGGTCAGGACAACGCGTTTGGCGCGGTGCACCAAGGACTCATGGCTAAGAAAATGCTTATCGATGCCACCCACGCGGAGGAAACCCGCGTCGTGGTGGTCGACGGAAACAAGGTCGAGGAGTTCGATTTTGAATCCGAAAACAAGCGCCAGCTTGCTGGCAACATCTATCTTGCAAAAGTAACACGGGTTGAGCCGTCGCTCCAGGCGGCCTTTGTGGATTATGGCGGGAACCGGCACGGCTTCCTGGCGTTTTCGGAAATTCACCCGGACTATTACCAGATCCCCATCGCCGACCGCGAGGCGCTGATGGAGGAAGATCGCGCCTATGCCGAGGCCATGAAGGCGCGGGATGAGGCCGACGAGGGCAAGCCGAAAAAGCGGCGTTCGCGCGCCCGATCAAAGGCCGCGGATCTTAAATCGGACGATCTGGTCGAAACGATGGAAGTTTCGACCGAGCCGACCGGTATGGAAACCATCGACCTTGACGATGCCGACATGGAGGTGCCCGAGGGGACATCGCCTATGGAAATCGTCGGTGAAACACCTGTTGAGGAGCCTGCGGACAACGAAGCGCCGGAAGCTGTGTCAGATGACACTGCTGAGGAAACGGCTTCGGAAGACGAGGCTCAGGCTGAAACGGTTGTGTCTTCACAAGACGATGCAGCAGGGGATTCTGATGACTCGGCGGATGCTTCAATCGCTGACGATGGCGATGAAGCGTCTGAATTGTCTGAGGATGACCCGGACGCAGATGATGGCGATGCGGATGAGGAACACGCTGACGCAGCCGCGAAAGATGACACGATTGAAACCGTAGCCGAGGAAGACGACAGCGAGGACATCCGCCCTCAGCGCAAGCCACGCCCACGCCGGTATAAGATTCAGGAAGTGATCAAAGTGCGCCAGGTGCTGCTGGTGCAGGTCGTCAAGGAAGAACGCGGCAACAAGGGGGCAGCCCTGACGACCTATCTGTCGCTGGCAGGTCGCTATTGTGTTTTGATGCCGAACACCGCGCGTGGCGGTGGGATCAGCCGCAAGATCACCAACGCAGTTGACCGCAAAAAGCTGAAAGAGATCGCCGCGGATATTGATGTTCCGACAGGGGCGGGTTTGATTATCCGGACTGCAGGCGCCAAGCGCACAAAATCGGAAATCAAGCGCGACTATGAATACCTGCAACGCCTGTGGGAGCAGATCCGGGCATTGACCCTGGAATCCATTGCACCTGCGAAGATCTATGAAGAAGGCGATCTGATCAAACGGTCGATCCGGGACCTTTATAACCGCGATATCGACGAGGTTCTGGTCGAGGGCGAGGGCGGATACCGCATCGCCAAGGACTTCATGAAGATGATCATGCCGTCCCATGCCAAGAATGTGAAACGGTACGAGGACGCGCTGCCGCTGTTTGCGCGCTATCAGGTGGAAAGCTATCTGGCGGGGATGTTCAACCCGACCGTTCAGCTGAAATCTGGCGGGTATATCGTGATCGGCGTGACCGAAGCGCTGGTGGCAATCGACGTGAACTCGGGCCGGGCCACGAAAGAAGGCTCGATCGAGGAAACGGCGCTGAAAACCAATCTGGAAGCCGCGGAAGAAGTGGCGCGTCAGTTGCGTCTGCGTGACCTTGCCGGTCTGATTGTCATCGATTTCATCGACATGGACGAGCGCAAGAACAATGCGTCGGTTGAAAAGCGTCTTAAGGACAAGCTGAAAACCGACCGTGCCCGCATTCAGGTCGGCCGGATTTCGGGTTTTGGCCTGCTCGAGATGAGCCGTCAGAGGCTGCGCCCGGGTATGATCGAGGCGACCACGCAGCCATGCCCGGCATGCCATGGCACCGGCCTGATCCGTTCGGACGACAACATGGCGCTGTCGATCCTGCGTCAGATCGAAGAAGAAGGCACGCGCCGCCGCTCGCGCGAGGTTCTGGTGCGCTGCCCGGTCAGTATCGCGAACTTCCTGATGAACCAGAAGCGCGAGCATATTGCCCAGATCGAATCGCGCTATGGTCTGTCTGTACGGATCGAAGGCGATGTGCATCTGGTCAGCCCGGATTTCTCGATGGAGAAATTCAAGACCGCCAGCCGCATTGTTCCCGAAGCGACAGCTCCTGTCGTGTCGGTCGATGCCTCGCTGATGGATCTGGTGGATTCTTCGGAAGAGGAGGAAGCCGAAGAGGATATCGCGTCGATTGAAGATGATACCAAACCCAAGCGCAAGCGCCGCCGTCGTCGTCGCAAGAAAGGCGCGGGCAACGGTGACGCGGCGGAACAGGGCGCGGATGACGGCGAAGGGTCAGAGCAGGAGGATGCCGTAGGCGAATCCGCTGAAACGGAAACCGCTGTCGAGACAACCGAAGCCGAAGCAACGGAAGAGGAAAAACCCGCCAAGCCCAAGCGTAAGCGCGCTCCGCGTCGTCGTAAGAAAGATGCGGTAGCAGAAGAGGGTGCGGAACAGTCGGAAGCACCGGACACCGATGCCGGGGCCGATGCACCGGCGGTTGAAGAGGCGGCCTCAGACGCAGAAGCCGAACCTGCCGAGGCGGCTGTCGCCGAGCAAAGCGAAGCCGATGAGACTGCTGACGCTGCGCCGGAAGCAAAAGACGTAGCCGAGCAGACTGACGAAGTCGCACAAGCAGAAGCGGTCGTTGCGATGGAAGAACCTGAAGTTCAATCTGCCGATGAGCCGGTCGAAGACGCACCGGTGGAAGAAACACCCATGGCAGCAGAACCTGAACCGGTGCTTGAAACTGTGGCAGATGAACCTGAGCCAGAATCCGACAGGCCCAAACGGCGCGGATGGTGGTCGCTGGGCAACTGATGAATGGGCGGGCAGATTTGCCCGCCTTTTTTATATCACAAAGTCAGTCGGTTTTTCGGATCAGATAGACCTGATGTTCGCCATCCAAATCCTGAGACAGCAATGTGTGGCCAGCTTCGGCGCAAAAATGCGGGACATCGATGATGGCTGCCGGGTCATCAGCCAGTACACGCAACACAGAACCTTGCGGCATGGATTTCAGCCGTTTGCGGGCCTTGAGGACGGGCAGGGGGCAAAGAAGGCCCAGCGCATCCAGCGTATCTGTAATCTCTGACATGATTTTCGGGATAGGGCGAAGTTGTAATATTGTCCAGATTCCAAGCACGAGGATGTGACTCATTGGCCCCGTGACGGACCGCCATTCATCACTTATGTGCTTAGACATGTTCGGAATAGAAATCATAGACGCGGGGCTGCTGCCCGCCATGTTTGTTGCCCTGCTGGGTGGCCTGATTAGCTTTCTGTCGCCTTGTGTGCTGCCCATCGTGCCGCCCTATCTGGCATATATGAGCGGCGTCACGATCAACGAAATGCAGGATGAGGCCCGCGCCCGGCGCAAGGCAACCATGTCAGCGCTGTTCTTTGTGCTGGGCCTGTCGACGGTTTTTCTGCTGTTGGGATTTACCGCATCTGCCTTTGGAGTGTTCGTGCTGCAAAATCAGGTTCTTTTTGCCAAACTGTCCGGTGCCGTTGTCATTGTCTTTGGTCTGCATTTCCTGAATGTCTTCCGCATCCCCTTTCTGGACCGCGAAGCGCGGATCGAAACCGGCGATTCCGGTGGCTCGGTCTTTGGTGCTTATATTCTTGGGTTGGCCTTTGCTTTCGGCTGGACGCCCTGTATCGGCCCCCAGCTGGGCGCGATCCTGTCCCTTGCGGCAACCGAGGCCTCGGTGGCGCGCGGCACGCTGTTGCTGGGTGTTTATGCAGCCGGATTGGGTATTCCGTTTCTGCTGGCAGCCATGTTTCTCAACCGCTCTATGACCGTGATGAACCGGATCAAGCCCTATATGGGCGTGATCGAAAAGGTCATGGGAGGGCTGCTGCTGTTCGTGGGCATCATGCTGATCACAGGCCTGTTCACCCGCTTCAGCTGGTGGTTGCTTGAAACCTTCCCGGCGCTTGCGAATTTCGGCTGAGCGTCTGCCCCCCTTACCTTGACCTAAAGCCTGCGTTAACCTGCGCGGCAGAAGGTAAAGGCATGAGCAGTCAGAGAAATCAGTCACAGGTTCGCAAACGCCGGGTGTTCTACATCCCCGGTTATGACCCGATGCCGCCGCGACGATATCGCGAGCTTTACCGAACCGAGTCGCAGGCGCAGGCCCGGATCTCGGGATATGAGATCGCCATGGCCCCCAAGTCCGCAAAAGGTCTGTTCGGCTGGTCCGTGACATCATTGCAGGACGGTGCGTCTGTTGAGACAGAAATCGAAGTTCTGGTCTGGTCAGACATCGTGCGCGACAGCATGTCCGCGTCGATCCCTGCAACCTACGCGCAGTTGGCCCACACGGCGTGGATATACATTTCGACCGGCGCTTTGTGGCGCCTGATGCGGTTGCGCAAGGGCCCGGTGATTGCGGCGCTCTATCCGGTGGCGATGTTGGTGTCTCAGCTGCTGGTTGCGTTTGCAGTCGTGTGGGCATGTGTGGCGATGGCTGGCTGGTGGGGTCTGTTTCCGGGTATCGCCGTTGCGGTTGCGCTGATGCTGTGGTTCCGCAAGATCGACAACCGGCTGTTTGCCTATTACCTGATGCATGATTACGCCTATTCCGCGCAGCTGAAGGGGGAAACTCCGCTTAAACTGAAGGACAGACTGGCCGTATTCCGCAAGGCGATTGAAGCCGCTCTGATATCCGGTGTGGATGAGGTACTGGTCGTGGGCCACAGTTCGGGCGCGCATATGGGGGTGTCTGTTCTGGCCGACCTGATCCGCGACAGGGCTGTGCCGAAACAGGGGGCAGAGTTGTCGTTCCTAAGCCTGGGGCAGGTGATGCCTATGGTATCCTTTCTGCCAAATGCGCATGGCCTTCGGTCCGACCTTCAATTCCTGTCCTCCAGTTCAGACATCACGTGGGTCGATGTCTCGGCCCCCGGGGATGGCTGTGCATTTGCGCTGTGTGATCCGGTGGCCGTTACAGGGGTGGCCGGACCAGAGAAACGCTGGCCGCTTGTCCTGTCGGCGGCCTTTACCCAAACCCTGTTACCTGAACGTTGGAAAGCCTTGCGCTGGCGGTTTTTCCGGCTGCATTTTCAGTACCTTTGCGCCTTCGATAAGCCGGGTCTGTACGACTATTTTCGGATAACGGCAGGCCCTTTGACGCTAAAGCAGCGGTTCCTTGGGCGCACACCTTCGCGCAGCCGGATTGAGACGCCAGTGTCCAAATACACGTCGGTGCGCCCATGACCCCGCCCAAGCCCCAGCCACGCGCAGACAAGGTTTCCCTACTGCGCTATCTGAAACTGTTTCGTCAGGATCTGCTGTCTGCGCAGCCAGCGCGCCTTTATCGCGCGTGGATGGCCGAATTCAGGACACCCTTCTTTCGATCTTTCCTGATCAATCAACCGGACCTGATTGACACCGTCCTCAGGAAACGCCCCGAAGATTTCCCTAAATCGGGCCGGATCAGCGAAGGCCTGCGCCCCTTGCTTGGAAATTCGGTGTTTCTAACCAATGGAGAGACGTGGAAACGTCAGCGGCGCATCATTGACCCGGCATTTGAGGGCGGGCGGCTGAAAGACACGTTTCCCGCCATGCTGGCCGCGGCAGACGCATGTGTTGAGCGGTTGCGGCCCCATGTCGGCAAACAGATCGAAGTCGAAGAACAAACAAGCCACGCCGCAGCGGATGTGATTTTTCGCACCTTGTTTTCGGTGCCAATTGACCACGCCATAGCCAGCAAGGTGTTTGAAAAGTTCCGCAACTACCAGCGCGAACAACCTCTGCTGAACCTTGCAGCCTTCGTTCCGCTGCCCAAATGGATGCCTCGGTTTCACTCCCGGACGACACGGAAAAACGCCGAAGACATTCGTAACCTGATCACTGACCTGACCCATGAGCGGGCTGAGGCGATCAAGGCCGGAACCGCCCCCGATGATCTGGCAACCAAGATCATGACGACCGCTGATCCTGAAACCGGCCAGTTTTTCGGGCCCGAGGAGATGGTTGATCAGGTTGCGATCTTCTTTCTGGCAGGCCATGAGACCAGCGCATCGGCTCTGGCGTGGACAGTTTATCTGCTGGCAATTTATCCCGAATGGCAGGAAAGGATTGCTGACGAAGCTGCCACTCTGGACGATCCGACATTTGCCTCGGTTTCCAAACTCAAGATCAGCCGCGACGTGTTTCGCGAGGCACTGCGCCTTTACCCACCGGTTCCCATGATGGTGCGAGAGGCCACGGGCCCACACCGTTTCCGAAACAGGGACGTTCCCAACGGGTCACAAATCGTCATCAGCCCTTGGCACCTGCACCGTCACGAACGGTTATGGGACAATCCCGACGGCTTTGACCCGAATCGCTGGAACAGTGAAAACGGCAAGACATGCCAGCGCGAAGCATATATCCCTTTCTCCGCAGGTCCCCGCGTTTGTACCGGGGCCGGGTTTGCCATGGTCGAAGGGCCGCTGATCCTGTCGATGCTGGTGCGAAATTTCAAATTCGAAACAATCAGCGGCAAAACGCCGGTTCCGGTGGCCCACCTGACCGTTCGATCCAGGGATGGCATATGGTTGCGGCTGATTGAGCGCTAACAAACTACCATCGGTCCTGACTGTGATGTATGCGGGGGGAGACATCGGAATCATCATTGAACGGGAAAACACTATGGCCAAAGCAGAACAGCGCGCGCAGATGATCAACGGAGCAGGCTTTATCGCGGCATTGGATCAAAGCGGCGGCTCGACCCCGAAAGCTTTGGCGTTGTACGGCGTTGACGCGTCGACCTACAGTTCGGACGCTGAGATGTTCGGTGAAATACAAAAGATGCGCGCGCGGATCATTCTGGCAAATGACTTCACCAAGGACAAAGTCATCGGTGCGATCCTGTTCGAACGCACCCTCGGGGAAGAGATCGAGGGCCGCAAGGTCGCAGATTACCTTTGGTCGGTCAAAGGCATCGTGCCTTTTCTGAAAATCGACAAGGGCCTCGAGGATCAGGCCAACGGCGTTCAGCTGATGAAGCCGATCCCCGGTCTGGCCGACACGCTGGCAAAGGCAGAAGGCGTATTCGGCACCAAGGAACGTTCGGTCATCCACGAGGCTAATGCCGAAGGCATCGCGGCCGTGGTCGCCCAGCAATTCGACGTAGCCCGTGAAGTGACTGACGCCGGGATGGTTCCAATCGTCGAACCGGAGGTCAACATTCATTCAGAAACTAAGGCCGAGGCCGAGGAGATTCTGAAAGCTGAAATCCTGAAGAACCTCGACCAGCTGGTCGAAGGGCAGGAGGTCATGCTGAAGCTGACGATCCCGACACAGGCAAACCTGTATGACGAACTGGCCGACCATCCGCGCGTTCTGCGCGTTGTCGCGCTGTCAGGCGGGTATTCGACCGAAGAGGCCTGTAACCTGCTGATTCAAAACGGCAAAATGATCGCGTCTTTCTCTCGCGCACTAACCGAAGGTCTCTCGAAACAGCAATCGGACGCCGAATTCAACGCCGCTTTGGGCGGCAATATCGACAAGATTTTCAAAGCCTCTGTCTGATCCTCAGACGGGTTTCGTGAAAGAGCGGCGCAACTGTGCCGCTTTTTTTCTGCTGATACAGCCCTCGGCATGGTCATTGACCAGTCCCATGGCCTGCATGAACGCAAACACCGTCGTGGGGCCAACAAATTTCCAGCCCCGTTTCTTGAGGTCCTTCGACATCGCCACCGACTCGGGCGATGTGGATGCCGATTGCGGGGGCGGCGGGGTTTCCGCCTCATACCGCCAGACATAAGCTGCCAGCGATCCTTCCGACGCCACCAGTTCCTGCGCGCGGCGGGCGTTATTGATCACCGCCTCGATCTTGCCTCGGTGGCGAATGATCCCATCATTTTGCTGCAGACGTTCAACATCAACTTCAGAGAATTCGGCCATCTTGTTGAAATCAAAACCGTAAAACGCTTCTCGGAAATTCTCGCGCTTGTTCAGGATCGTGCGCCAGCTAAGACCCGACTGAAAACTTTCCAGGCACAGTTTCTCGAATAACCGCTGATCATCCGAGACCGGAAAGCCCCATTCGTTGTCATGATAGTCAAAGAATTCCGGCGCGGCCTGGCACCAGGAACACCGAGGTTGACCGTCTGGCCCCAATACTGTGTTGCTCATGAATGTACCCCTTTTGTTCCTCGGGGACGTTACACCCAACGACCAAGATCTGACAAGTGTTAAACCTTGTCTCGGTACCAGTTCAGAATAAACACGCGAATAGCCGAGGCCAATCCGGTTTCCGGGTCGCGGTCAACATCAATTTGCGCGGCCAGTGCATTGATTGGCTGATCTTTTTCTTTCGCAATGTCGCGAAATGCGCGCCAGAATTCATCTTCAAGCGAGACAGATGTCCGGTGGCCCTTGAGGGTCAATGAACGTTTTACCGGGCGACCGCTCATTCATCCAGCTCGTGATTGTCGAGTTCACGCTTCTGCTTGTCCTGCTGAAGCCTGACGATTGCTTTCTCGGACTTGGTGCGCCCAAAGGCGACGGCATTCTCATCTGCGCGGGCCTTCTTCTCGGCCCGCGCCTTTTCTTTTCGATACCGGTTCAGGTTGACCGGCTTGCCCATTAGTCTTTCGGGCCGATCATCTGTTCGGGGCGTACAACGGCATCAAAGGTTGCCTCGTCCACAAATCCCAGCGCAATGGCTTCTTCCTTGAGGGTTGTGCCGTTCTTATGCGCGGTCTTGGCGACCGTGGTGGCATTGTCATAGCCGATGGTCGGGGCCAGCGCCGTCACCAGCATCAGCGATTCCTTCATCAGCTTGTCGATGCGCGGCTCATTGGCCTTGATGCCCAGCAACATCCGCTCGGTAAAGCTGTCGGCGGCGTCGCCCAGCAGCTGGATCGATTGCAACAGGTTGTAGGACATCATCGGGTTATAGACGTTCAGCTCGAAATGGCCCTGACTGCCTGCAAAATTCATCGCGGCGTTGTTGCCCATTACATGCGCAGCAACCTGTGTCAGCGCCTCGGCCTGGGTCGGGTTCACCTTGCCGGGCATGATGGACGAGCCGGGCTCGTTCTCGGGCAGGATCAGTTCGCCAAGCCCCGAACGCGGGCCAGAGCCCAGGAAACGGATGTCGTTGGCGATCTTATAGCAGCTGCCCGCGATGGTCGCCAAAGCCCCGGACATAAAGACCATGGCGTCATGAGCAGCCAGCGCTTCGAACTTGTTTGGCGCGGTCACAAAGGGCAAGCCGGTGATCTGCGCCATATGGCCCGCCACAGCTTCGCTCCAACCGTTTTGGGTGTTCAGGCCGGTGCCTACGGCAGTGCCGCCCTGCGCCAGCTCATAGATGCCGGGAAGCGCTGCGTGAACGCGTGCAATCCCCTGACGGATCTGGTGGGCATAACCGCTGAATTCCTGCCCCAGTGTCAGAGGCGTTGCATCCTGTGTATGGGTCCGGCCAATCTTGATGATGTCCTTGAACTCATCAGCCTTCTGCTCAAGACCAGAGGCCAGCTTTTCAAGCCCGGGCAGAAGGACGTCACGAACACTCATCGCCGTGGCAATGTGCATCGCAGTTGGAAAGGTGTCATTCGACGACTGACCCATGTTGCAGTGATCGTTCGGATGCACGGGGTCTTTTGAACCGATGACACCGCCCAGAATTTCGATGGCGCGGTTCGCGATGACCTCGTTCGAGTTCATGTTCGACTGGGTGCCGGAACCCGTCTGCCAGACGACCAGCGGAAAGTTGTCGTCAAACTGGCCGTCGATCACCTCACCCGCAGCCTGAATGATGGCATCGGCAATTCTGGCATCCAGCTTGCCGGTTGCCTTGTTCTCCATCGCGCAGGCTTGCTTGATCACGCCCAGCGCACGCACAATGGCAATGGGTTGTTTTTCCCAACCGATCGGAAAGTTCATGATCGAACGCTGCGTTTGCGCGCCCCAATACTTGTCGGCAGGAACCTCGAGCGGGCCAAAGCTGTCGGATTCGGTGCGGGTCTGAGACATCTGTCACTCCGTCTGGTATGCTGTTGTATGCCGTTTAGCCGCAGCTAAGCCGTGACGCAATCGGCCAGTTGCGCGCACCTTAAACCCAAGGGCGTCAAAGGTATAGGCGCGGGGTGCGTCACTTTTATTGTTATCGTCGGGGAATGTGCCATTGTGCGCGGCCCCCTCTCAGCTACAATAGGTTAGTAGCCGCCTTGGAGGACAAGATGTCGAATTTCCATCGCATTACGCTTGAAAAAGCGATCGTGTTATTTGCTGTCTGTGCTTTGTGGCTGTCCGTTTTGGGCGCATCTGCGCGCGCCGCGGACATTACCCCGTTCCTGGGGGATTATGTGGGCTCGGCAAATGTCGTGGATGCGGACGGAACCTCAACTCCAAGGGATATGAGCGTTTCAATTTTCGAGACCAAAAACGGGTTCAACGTCAGCTGGCAAACCACCACCTACAAGCTAGACGGGCGGGTAAAAGAACAGCAGTTCTCGATTGACTTCGTGCCCTCGGACCGCCCGGATGTGTTCTCGGCCGCGATGAAACGCAATGTGTTCGGTCATGAGGTTCCGCTGGACCCGATGAAAGGTGAACCCTTCGTATGGGGACGTATCGTTGGCGACACACTGACCGTGTTTTCGTTGTTCATCGACGTGGACGGCGGATATGAATTGCAGCAGTTCGACCGAACACTAGCCGAAGACGGGCTGAACCTGTCATTTTCACGCTTCATAGACGGCCAGAAATCCCGATCAGTCGAAACATTTCTGATGAAACGCTGAACCCCGCGCCGGGCGGGGCTCAAAGGCTTATTTGCGGAAGCTGTCCAGCGACACGACATCGGCGTCGTGATGTGCCTCTTCTTCCTCTTCGACCTCGATCAAGTCATCTGCAACATAATCGTCATCATCTTCGTCGTCCGGGCTTTCGAACCGCAGTCCAAATTCCACCGATGGATCGACAAAGGTCTTGATCGCGCCATAAGGAATATAGAGCGGTTCCGGCGCGTCCCCGAAATTGAGAGTAATGGCGAACCCGTTCTCTCCGACTTCGAGGTTTTCAAACCAGTGCTGCATGACGATTGTCATTTCTTCCGGATACCGGTCGCGCAGCCAATCCGCGATGTCCACGCCATCTTCGCGTGTGTCGAAGGTAATGAAAAAGTGATGCGCTCCGGGCAGACCGGATTTCGATACATCCGTCAGCACAGTCTTGATAAGCCCGCGCATGGCGGTGTGCATCAGGTTGCCATAGTCGATGCCTTGCGACATGTGTCATCCTCAAAAGTGGTTAAGCTCAGCATAGGGGTTTTGTTCGGAAACGAAAGGGCAGGTATGATCGGATTGATCAGATATTATGCGCAGCCAGCCCTGCCATTGACATCAGAACCAGCACCGTACCGATCCCCAATTTTAGTCTAAATATCAATATTCCAGCAATAAAGGTTAACGCAAGCGCCGGGATATCGAGCGAGGACAGTCGGGGCACGGGTATTGCCGCCGGACCCAAATTCATATCTGGCACCGATTCGAAAAGAACATTCAGGGCAAACCACACGGAAAGGTTGAGAATCACTCCGACAACAGCGGCGGTGATGCCGTGAAGGGCGGCAGACAGGCGCGGACGCGTGGCCAGACGGTCAAGATAGGGGGCCGTCAGGAAAATCCACAAAAAGCAGGGCACGAACGTTGCCCATAGTGCGACAGCGCCCGCAGCAAGCGCCAGTGAGAATCCACCGTTGATCTGCCCCGCCAGCATGGCGACGAACTGCGTAACCAGTATCAATGGTCCGGGGGTGGTTTCCGCCAGCCCCAATCCGTCGATCATCTGGTCTGCACTGATCCAGTGGTACCGATCCACAACGGTTTGCGACATATAGGCCAGAACGGCATAGGCACCACCAAAGGTCACAACGGCCAGACGGGCAAAGAACCACCCCAAATCGCTGAGCAATTGATGCCCGCTGAGTGTCAACGCAACAAGCGGCCCCAGCCAAAGCGGCAACCAGATCGCTATCGTCCGGGCCGAGCGGGCAAGGTGCGGCGTGTCCTGAGCCGTGGCTGCCTCAGCGGGTCCTTGATGACGCAAATACCCCCACAGGGCCGCGATCAGAATGATCAGCGGGAAGGGCAGGTTGAACAGAAAGATCGACAGAAACGACAGGCCCGCGATGACACGATGTTCCATATCCGTCAGCGCCTTACCTGACAGCTTGCGCAGGGCTTGCAGGACGATCACGATGACGGTCGCCTTGATGCCGGTAAATGCGGATTGCACCAGTGGAACGTCGCCAAATGCTGAATAAAGCGCGACTAGAACAGCAATCACAAACGCCCCTGGCAAAACGAACAGGCTGCCCGCAATCAGCCCGCCCACGACACCGCGCAAGCGCCAGCCAGCATAGGTTGCCAATTGCATTGCCTCTGGACCGGGCAGCAACATGCACAAGGAAAGCGCGCGCAGATAGGTCTGTTCATCCAGCCAGGGCCTGCGCTCGACCAGTTCTTGATGCATCAGCGAGATCTGGGCGGCGGGGCCGCCAAATGACAACAGGCCGATCCGTCCGAATACCTTGAAAAGGTCCAGTGCCGAAGGTCTCATGCGCCATGACCCGATGGCCAGTCATGCTTTTCATCAAACCCGTCGCGTGCCCAGCGGAACAGAGCATCATAAAGGTGCAATCCGGCTTCAAGTTGAGCATGGTCATCGCGATACTGGCGGGACAAACCTACCGAGAACGCCAGCAACCCAGCGGCTTCCGGGGCCAGATCATGCTGGTCGGTATCCGCAGCGCGAATGATCCGGGCCATACGCTCAAGCGCCTCGGTTCGCAGGTCAAATGCCCGGATCATCGTGTCAAATGTGCAGCCGCTGTCCTGATGCGTCCAAAATGTACTCGGAACGTCAAAGGGGGTGGCATCAAAATGATCAACGACTCCCTGAACTTCTTCCGACGCGACGAAAAGGAACCGTGCCTTGCGGTCAACAAACCGGCGGATCAGCCAGGGGCAGGCGATGCGGTCAATTTTGGGTCTTTGGCGCGTAACCCACAATGTGCTGCCATTAACGCGCGCCGGTAATACCGACTGGGGGATCAACGGCGCCTCACGCTGTTCGTGCCACCCTTCAAACCCACCTTCCAGATGTTCGGCGTTTTTGCCCGCCCCTCGTAGCCAGGACGCTACCCCCTGACTGAGCTTTTTGCCCTTGTGGCAGATTATTACACAAGGGTCGTTACCAATCAGACGACTCATCGCGTCGATTTCCGTGTGCGGACAGCGAATTGATCCCGGAATCAGCCGCGGATCCTTACTGAAATCCGCATCAGTGCGTATATCGATCAGAACAGGCGCCTGAGGCGTTCCGATTAACCGGCTCAATTGGGTCGGTGTAATGGCGTTAAGAGCAGCCATAGCATGTCTCCTTTAGTCATTCGGATCCATGCGAAGCTTGGGCTGACGCCTCACGGGGTGTTCGCAAGCTGACCCCCTGAGTCAGTGCTACCGCGCAAGAACATAGGGGGTCAAGATTGCGGTTTGAACCGTCAGGACCAGTCGAGCCGCTGACCGGTCATGCACACGGGAAGGGTATCGGCGGGAAACTGACCCATCTCTTCAAAAAACGAGATGAAATCGAAATGATTATACGCTTCGACCATCTTATTGTCTTTGAACCGGGCCATGACCTGACCGGTCACCTCCAAAGGGGCACCGTTATCGGCCCGGCACGTCTGCACATGCAGGATTGCGGATACCCAATCGCCATTCTCGATGATCTTGGGCAAATCCACCTTGATATCCCCTAAGACATGACGAAACGCCGTGACGAGGTCCCGAAAATCGTCCGCACCCACCTGCATTTCGGGGATCAGCCCCTCGGCCATGGTTTCGGGTGCAAAGAACTGATCGATCGCCTCGGTGTTTCCGTTTTCCCAAACCTCAGAATACCAGGATCTGAGTATCTCTGAATTCGTCATCCCAACGCTCCTGTCCAACTGCGAACACGATGGCAAAAAGGAATGAACAAACTCTGAATCTGCGCAAAGGCGGCATAAATATCAGACATATTGGGGGGAAGTGCAGGTTTCTGTTGCCAGGTACCTGCGAACCCCGCCTTACGCGGCTAGGCGCAAGGACTTAAGTTTCGGTCTTGTTACTGCTTACGCAGCAACTGCAACCGGAGCACGATTGTCGTTTGCAATTGTACTGTTTTCGCCGGTAACGGTGGCAGACAGCCGAGACAAAGCTTACCCCTTTAGACGTTCGTCGATCCTGTTTCGGCCCCATGATCCTCAAACGAAGGATTTTGGTGGAGCCGCCGGGTACCGCCCCCGGGTCCGATCCGCTTATTACGAGCGCGTTTATGTCCATAGTCCCGAAGGACATCTCATATATAGGTGAGGTGAGCGGCGGATGCAAACCCGGATTGCACATCTTTGTTGTCTTTAATTACAGAGCGTTACGCGACCCTATTGAAGTTTCCAGCGATCAACCATATCACCAGCACCCGTTCGATTCCACCGAAAGTAGCTGCCTTCAAGAAAGGCGGGTTATCCAGCGCCAATGGCAGGAACTGGTCTAGCGCGGCACCGGCATTGATTACGCCCAAGGACAGTGTGTTCCGGCTCAAAGGAAAGCGATCAAACCGCCGACCACAGCCCCAAAAGACCAACCAAAACAAGGCTCAGCGCCCAGATGAGTTCAAGGTTGAACCAGCTGCGGGACAGGAAACGCAGCCCCAGCCAACGATAAACGGCGAAGGCCAGAAACCCTCCGCCCAGAACCATGGCGGCGGTATGCAAGGCCGCAACTCCCAGAACCAGCAGACCGTTTGTTGTCATGATTTTGGAAATCGCCTGATGACCGGCATCCAGTTCATCCAGCTGGCACAGGCCCAGATAGATCGGAACCAGCATAAGGGCGGCCCCGTGCGCAAGAGCCACGAGAAACGACCACAGAGCCAGTTTGCTGGGTGGTATACGCGACAGAAAACGGGGATGGCGGCGGGTGATTGCAATGTAAAGCCCCATCGCGATGACAATCAACGCAGCCCAGATGCGGATTTCCTTTTGATAATCGACCAGAACGGCCATCAGCGCAAAGGGCAGAAGGACACCCAGCATGGCAACGAAATGCCCACCGGCCAAGGCCGCCAGTGCGCGCCACAGGGCGGATTGGCGCTGCTCCATCAGGGCAGAGGAAACCGCCAGCGGCCAGCCCATCCCGGGGTTCAGCCCGTGATACGCGCCGCTCAGAACAACGGCCAGCCAAAGGCCAGCCGTTGATGTCATCAGGGTTTCCAATTCAGACCGAGGGGTAACAGAAACTGTCGGTTGAACAATCTCCGCCCTCCAGCCGGATTTGGTGGCTGCGATATCCTTTGGGGAAATCGACCCAGAATTTCGGGTCCAAAACCAGCCCGCCATTCTCGCCCACATCCGCCTTGACCATGGCCGCGCCGCCTTCTTCGGGATAGAACTGATCGTCCCACGTGGAATAAAGCGAATTGGTCCAATAGACGCGTTTACCATCGCGGCTGATCTCGACCATTTGCGGCCCATAGCCAAAAGTCTGACCGTTCGGATGTTTGGTCTTTTTGACAATCCCTCCGATTTCGACCTTCCCGGCAAGGGTCGGGTTCATCGGATCGGACACATCATATTGATGCATCTCGCCGGTGCCCCAGCAGGCGACATATAGGTATTTGTCATCCAGACTCAGGTCGATATCGGTGACCAGTGGTGGTACGGCGGCAAACCCCTTGAGAAGATCAGGAAGATCATCTGGATCAGCGGGTTGCGGGTCGATGGTGATCGTTTTCTTGGCTTCGAACGTGCCGTCGTCATTGCGCCACCACGTAAAGATTGCGCCTTGAAGGTTGGTGGTATCAACGACAACGCCGCAGAACCCGTGTTGTTTGACCGGGTCATGCGCGGGCCGGATTTCCAACGCCATCTGGTGGTTTTCGCCCAGATCGATGGTCTGAATATTGGTCCGGTTGCGCAGGTTCCAGAAATGGATGCGATGACCGTATTTGTTCGAAAGCAGATCCTCTGCCACCAGCCCGTTTTCAAATTGTGGGGGAAGGCCCCATTCGGAACTGACCATGTAATCGCGCGGCAGATTCCACCAGAAATCATAATGCTTGTCCTGCACGCCGCGCTCGATCTCATAGCGCCCGATGATCTCGAAGCTTTCACAATCCATGATGAAAATACCCGGAGGACCATCCGTGCCGTCCTCGCCGCCGCCGCCCAGCGTGCTGACATAGATGCCTTCCGGCCCGCAATGGATCGTGTGCGGTCGTGAATACCCGGTTTTATCAAAGACTTCCTCGGGTTCGATGATCTTGTGAATCTTCGCCTCAAGCGGGTTCTTTACATCGATGATGTATATCCGGCTAGAACGGATACCGGGGATGATCAGATAGCGACGTTCCAGAAACGCATGACCGCTGAGCGGTGACAGCGATGAGGAACAGGCATTCCAGCCGAAATGGTGAAACTCGTCGCCTTTTTCGGGCATGATCACCTGATGCACGATCTTCCCGAAATCGGCCGAGGTTGGATCGACATTCACAACTGCCAGCCCGTCAGGTTGCGAAAAATCGGGGCTGAGCATCAGCGTGAAAGCAAGCGTTTCAGCAGGGCCTTCCATTGCCAGCTTGGCTGACGGATAAAAGGTTGGGTCCGGTCTTTTGTTCATAACGTCCTCCCGTAAGTCATTGTCATTCAATTCATATTGAGAGTTCCGGTCTTGACGCCGGATGACATTCTGCCTGCTCGTACCTTTGCCTTTGAAAGTTTGTTTCCGTTTAAGCCCTCAGGCCGGTTTCCGTTTGCGTTCGGCCACATCGTGGGCCAGTTGCTGTGTGTAATGTTCCAGATCGACCAGCGCGGCGTCGACGGTATCTGCGTCTCTGGCCTCAAGCGCGTCTGCAATTCTGGTGTGCAATGCGATGATTTCTTCGCGCGAACGTGCCGTGAAGGTAATCATGTTCATCAAAGGCTGCATCGCCTCGACCGCGCCAGCCAGTTGATAGGACAGGACCGGGTTGTCGGCCCCGTCCACCAGGGCCCTGTGGAACGTGACGTCTGAGGCACAAAATGCCTCATCCGTCAGGCCGGGCTGGGACTGGCGAAAAATTTCCGCCCGCATCGTGGCAAGCTGATCCGCCGTTCGTCTTTGGGCAGACAGGGGGGCACAGGCGCGCTCCAGCGCATAGCGGGCCTCGCAGGCCGTATCAAAGCTGACCGCGTTCATCGACAGCAGCAGGGTCGAGGTTGTGATCTGCTGCGAATAGGCATCTTCGAAACTCAGGCGGTTCACGAACGCACCTCCGGTAGCGCCACGCTGCGTGCGGATCAGGGACTGCGCCGCCAGTCGTTTCAAAGCCTCACGCACCGTTGGGCGCGAGACCTGAAATTGCTCGGAAAGTTCCGCTTCCGAGGGCAGGCGCGCATCCACGATCAACTCGCCTGAAACAATCGCGTCCCGGAAGGCTTGCGCAATCTGGGCAGACAGGTCGGCGGTTTTCCGAGGTGCGGTTTTCATGTTCAGAAGACCCTGAGCAAATTTTTATTTGTCTGACATTTAAAAGTCTGACATTTGAAAAGCAAGAGAGTTGAGTCGGGAGGCCGAAGTGAGTCGTACTTGGCTGCGCAGCGGAATGTGGCTGGGCTTTTATGTCCTGATCCTGTGGGCGTGGTGGGTCATGTTCGCGATGGGCCGCGACATGGACCTTGACCTGATTGGTCGTCCGGGGCCCATGGGGCAGGCGATGGCTGCGATGGACCCGCGCATGGATATGTACATGCCGATGGCCGAGTTTGGCACGCTGTTCTGGATGTGGGCGATCATGATGGCGGCCATGATGCTGCCGACACTTGTGCCAACCCTGCGCAGCTATGACGACCTGATCCGCGGTGCCAATGGCACCCGTGCCGGTTGGCTGGGTGTACTTGCAGGGTATTCGTTGGTTTGGGTCGGGTTTGCGGCTGTGATCGCGGGAACGCAGCGGGCCCTGCTGTTTGGTGGCGTGATTGATATGCTGGGCATTGCCAGGTCCGGCTGGGTTGCGGGCGGGTTGATGATCGTAGTTGGCGCGTTTCAGTTCTCGCGCGTCAAAGAGGTCTGCCATGGTGTGTGCCACGCCCCTATGGCCTATTTCCTGGGCCATTGGAGAACTGGATTTGCGGGCGGCGTCCGCATGGGGCTGGACCTTGGTGCCTTCTGCGTCGGATGCTGCTGGGGTTTCATGGCGCTTGGTTTTGTGGGCGGTGTCATGAGCCTTTTGTGGATGGGTCTTGCGACCCTATTCATGGTTTTGGAGAAACTTCCCCAGATCGGTCATGCTGTAACCCGACCGGTGGGATTTGTATTGATTGCGGGCGGTCTTGTCCTGCTCGTTTACCCTATTAACTACGGAGGATAAGCCAATGGCAAAGAACAGAAAACCGGATGCCGACCGGTTGCCCGTCAGCCAGCGTATCGACAGCCGGATGCCCAATCCCAAACGTCGCGAGATGAGCCCGACGGACTGGGCCATCAAGGGGGAGTTGATCCTGAACTGCTCGTGCGATGTGTTCTGTCCCTGCGTCGTTTCACTGGGCGCGCACCCTCCGACCGAAGGGCATTGTCATGCCTGGATGGGTATTGTCGTTGATGAGGGCCATTACGAGGGCGAGGACCTGTCGGGTCTGAATGTCGGCCTGCTGGTCGATATTCCCGGCCGGATGGGCGAAGGCCAGTGGAAAGTGGCGGCTTACGTAGATGAGCGCGCCAGCGGCAAAGCCTATAACGGGCTGCTGCAAATCTTCAGCGGGCAGGCGGGCGGTACCACCGGTCTGTTCACCATGCTCGTCAGCGAAATCATCGGGGCCGAACGGGCGCCGGTTCAGATCGAGCGTGACGGCACCAAGCGCCGCATCATGATCGGCCGCAAGATTCAGGGTGAGATCGAGATGCTGGCGGGCAAAGACCCCGAACATCCCGTGATGGTTTCAAACTCAAAATACTGGATGGGTCCTGACATCATCGTGGCCCGCGGCACCAAGTCGAAAGTGCGCGACTACGGGCGCGTTTGGGATTTTGGCGGCAAGTCCGCTGAAATCTGTCCGATTGATTGGCACGGGCCCAAGTGATGATCTCAGGCGCACTTGCGCAAGAGATGGCGCGGTAAAATCACTGGCAAAACTCGCAGTTGGCCGAGTTTCTGCAATAGTTGTCGCATCAGAAACTGTCTGTTGCTTGGGCCAATCAAAAGGTGCTTAGTCGTAAAAGAGGTCGACATCACAATGTCTTACGAAAACTGTGTCATCCATTTCTTCAACCATCAGACCCACCACCGGGATCAATTGCACAAAATGCTGACCGAAGTTGGTTCGCAAACGCCCGTCAGCGACATCGTCTTTATGCCCAAGGAGGTTTGAATGCCGCAGATTTCCGCCTCTCGCCGCTTGCGGCGCACACCGTTTTCAGAAGGGGTCGAGGCCGCAGGGGTCAAGGGATACACGGTTTATAACCGTATGCTGTTGCCCACGGTCTTCGACAGCGTCGAAGCCGATTACCGGCACCTGAAATCCCACGTGCAGGTCTGGGATGTCGCATGCGAGCGGCAGATCGAGCTACGCGGACCGGACGCCGCGCGTCTGATGCAGATGCTGACCCCGCGCGATTTACGGGGGATGTTGCCGGGGCAATGTTTCTATGTCCCCATCGTGGACGAAACCGGAGGCATGCTGAATGACCCGGTTGCGGTAAAACTGTCCGAAGACCGCTGGTGGATTTCAATCGCTGACAGCGACCTGTTGTTGTGGGTCAAGGGAATCGCCGTTGGATATCGTCTGGATGTGCTGGTGGACGAACCGGATGTGTCACCTCTTGCTGTTCAGGGTCCCAAAGCCGACGACCTGATGGCGCGTGTCTTTGGCGACCGGGTGCGCGACATCCGGTTCTTCAAATTCGATATGTTCCAGTTTGAAGGTCGCGATCTGGCTGTGGCGCGATCCGGTTATTCCAAACAGGGCGGGTTCGAGATTTATGTGGAAGGCAGCGATATCGGCATGCCCCTGTGGAACGCCCTGTTTGCAGCAGGGGAAGATTTGCAGGTGCGCGCCGGATGCCCGAACTTGATCGAACGGATTGAAGGTGGTCTGCTGTCTTATGGCAATGACATGACCGACGACAACACCCCGCATGAGTGCGGTTTGGGCAAGTTCTGCAACACACATACTGCGATTGGCTGTATCGGTCGGGACGCGTTGCTGCGTGTGGCCAAGGAAGGGCCTGTTCAGCAAATCCGCCCCGTCGCCATTGCCGGCGATCCTGTACCGGGCTGCGACCGCCCATGGGGCCTTTACGCGGACGGCAAGCGTGTGGGGCAGGTGACCTCGGCCGCGTGGTCACCCGATTTCAACACCAACGTCGCCATTGGCATGGTACGCCTGAGCCATTGGGATGCGGGAACGGAGCTGGACGTAGAAACACCAGATGGAATGCGCCGCGCGACCGTGCAGCCGCATTTCTGGATTTAAAGGGGGGTTTTGGGGGCGCTGCCCCCGTCGCTGCGCGACTCCCCCGGGATATTTGGGGCCAGGTGAAACAACGGGCCGGTTACAGAAACACGAAAGGAATTGAGAGATGTTCAATGCACTTGTGATGGACAAGGACGAAGAAAGCGGTTTGGCGAGCGCGTCGGTCAGGCAACTCACGCTGGATGATCTGCCGCATGGCGACGTCACGGTCGCGGTTGAATATTCCACAGTGAACTACAAGGACGGTCTGTGTCTGTCCCCCAAGGGGGGCGGTTTGGTGCGGGCGTATCCGCATGTCCCCGGAATTGATTATGCCGGTACTGTCGAGGCATCGACCGATGCGCGTTACAAGCCGGGTGACAAGGTTGTTCTGACCGGGTGGCGGGTAGGCGAGGCGCATTGGGGTGGTTATTCGCAGAAAGCCAGTGCCAAGGCGGACTGGCTGGTTCCTCTGCCGGATGGGCTTGATACCCGGCAGGCGATGGCTGTTGGTACCGCCGGGTTTACCGCGATGCTGGCCGTGATGGCGTTGGAGGATCACGGGCTGACCCCCGATCGCGGCCCGGTTCTGGTAACCGGGGCGGCCGGTGGTGTCGGGTCGGTGGCCACTGCCATTCTGGGTCATCTCGGCTATCAGGTGGCTGCCGTGACCGGGCGACCCGAAACCGGAGATTATCTGAAATCGCTGGGTGCAACGACAATAGTGCCCCGCGATGAGCTGAATGAGACTACCAAGCGCCCGTTGGAAAGTGAAACCTGGGCGGGTTGCGTGGATGCCGTGGGCGGTGCGATGCTGGCGCGTGTGCTTGGGCAAATGAAATACGGCTGCTCGGTCGCGGCCGTGGGTCTGGCGGGCGGTGCGGCGTTGCCTGCAACGGTGATTCCTTTCCTGCTGCGCGGTGTGAACCTTCTTGGCATCGACAGTGTCATGCAACCCTATGAAAACCGGGTTCGTGCCTGGCAAAGGATCGCAACCGACCTGCCCATGGACAAGCTCGAGTCGATGGTTCAACCGGCGGCCTTGTCTGATCTTCCGCAACTGGGTGCCGATATCCTGAAAGGGCAGGTCAAAGGGCGCGTTGTTGTCGATTTGAATGCCTGAGCGCAGATGACAGCCTAAACCCGATACGATGCCGTGTCGGGTTTTGCGAAGGTGCGTTTGGTACAAATTGATCGCAACACCTCTGGCCATTGGTACAAAACCGCCTCATGATTGCTATACATCCCAAATGTGATGGCGTAAGACCCATCCAAAGAGTACCTGAATACGGGGAGTGAGCAGCATGTCTGACGACTTCGAACTGGACACCGATGACCTGAAACGCCGCATGGATGGCGCAATGGCCAATCTGAGAACCGAATTTGCCTCGCTGAGAACCGGGCGCGCATCGGCTTCGATGCTTGAGCCTATTATGGTAGACGCTTACGGCTCGACGACACCGATCAACCAGGTGGGCACCGTCAACGTCCCAGAGCCGCGCATGGTCACTATAAATGTGTGGGATAAGTCATTGGTAGGAAAGGTTGAAAAGGCCATTCGCGAAAGCGGACTGGGCATCAACCCGCAGCTGAACGGCACAATCATAATGCTGCCGATTCCCGAGTTGAACGAAGAGCGTCGCCGTGAACTGGGCAAGGTCGCTGGCCAATATGCGGAAAGCGCCCGGATCGCGATCCGCAATGTGCGCCGGGACGGCATGGATCAGATCAAGAAGGCAAAAGCGGACGGTATGTCTGAAGACGACCAGAAGCTGTGGGAAAGCGAAGTGCAGGATCTGACGGATGCGATGATCAAGGCTGTAGATGCGGCGCTTGAAACCAAGCAAACTGAAATCATGCAGGTCTGATCTGGTCTGATGCCGAAAGATCCCCAAACCGATCCGGTCTGCGGCCCGCGCCATGTCGCTATCATCATGGATGGCAATGGCCGCTGGGCACAGGCGCGTGGTCGCCCCAGGCTGTTTGGGCACCATGCCGGTGCGCGCCGTGTTCGCGAGGTTGTTGAGGCCTGCCCACATCTGGGGATCAAGTATCTGACTGTGTTTGCATTCTCGACTGAGAACTGGAAGCGAACGCAGGTTGAGGTGGCCGGGTTGATGAGCCTGTTTCGGCGCTACATCATCAAGGAGACACGGACCCTGGCGGATAATGGCATCCGGGTTCGGTTCATAGGTGATCGGGTAAGGTTGGATTCAAAACTGATCGAATTGATGGATTCACTGGAAGAAGAAACCAAGGACAACGACCTTGTTCATCTGACGGTCGCCCTGAATTATGGCGGTCGGGACGAGGTAGCGCGCGCCACCAAACGTCTCGCGCGGGATGTGGCCGACGGGCGGCTTAAACCCGAGGATGTGGATGAAGAAACGTTGCCTAAGTATCTGGATACACGCGTTCTTCCGGATCCCGACCTTGTCATTCGAACCAGTGGCGAAGCACGGATTTCAAATTTTCTGCTGTGGCAGTCCGCCTATTCCGAGTATGAATTTATAGATACGTTGTGGCCGGATTTCACCGCAGCAGAACTCGAAAGGCTATGTCGCAACTATGGGGCCAGAGAGCGCCGGTACGGGGCGGTTCTGGCATGAGTGATGGCCGGTGGTCTGATCTGACGAGCCGGGTCCTTTCTGCCGCCGTTCTGGTTGCGATAGGGGCGATCGAAGTCTGGCTTGGCGGTCTCTGGTTCGAGGTCTTCATTGCAGCTGCTTGTGGCCTGATGACCTGGGAACTGGTCCGGATGATTGACCCTGAAAGCCAGGGTGTGGCCGTGCAGTTGGGCGTTCTGACTGCGTTTGCCGTTATCCTCAGCTACCACCTGCCGGCGCTATACACGCTCCCTGTCGTGCTTGCGCCAGCTTTGGTGGGTATGGGACAGATCGGTCGTTCGAAAACCTTATACGGCTTGTTCGCGGTCTGGATTGTTGCGGCTGGTCTGGGATTCATTTCCATTCGCGAAAACTCGGGATTTGGCTGGATGGTCTGGCTGATAGCGGTGGTGGTGGCCACGGATGTGGCGGGCTATTTTGTGGGCAAAATGGTCGGAGGGCCCAAGTTCTGGCCAAAGGTCAGCCCCAAGAAAACATGGTCTGGAACGGCAGGCGGATGGGCTGCCGCGGCCTGTGTCGGTATCGCCTTCGCAAGCCACGCGGGTTTCGGATTTGCCTTTGTTGTTGTTTCCGTTTTCGCATCAATGGCCAGCCAGGCGGGTGACATAATCGAAAGCGCGATCAAACGTAAGTTCGGGGTCAAGGACAGTTCGAACCTGATCCCCGGCCATGGCGGCTTTCTGGATCGGTTCGACGGCATGATGGGGGCTGCGGTGTTTGTTCTGATCGCAGGGCTTCTGTACACGCCGGGTGAGATGTAATGCGACGGATTTCCGTTCTTGGCGCCACGGGTTCGATCGGGCAAAACACGCTTGATCTGATTTCGCGTAATCCCGAAGGCTATGATGTGGTGGCGCTTACCGGCGGTGCGAATATTCAACAACTTGCCGATGACGCTCGTCGGTTGCGCGCCGATCTGGCTGTCACGGCACACGAAGACAGGTTGGAGGACCTGCGCGTCGCCTTGGCAGGCAGTGGGGTCGAAGTGGCGGCCGGGCCGCACGCAATTGCCGAGGCTGCCGCGCGTCCGGCGGATTGGGTCATGTCAGCAATCGTCGGGGCAGCGGGCCTTGCGCCTGGGATCGAAGCCCTGAAACAAGGGACGACACTGGCCTTGGCCAACAAGGAAACACTGGTCTGCGCCGGATCACTGGTTCTGGAAACTGCAAAAAACCATGACGCGCGTTTGCTTCCGGTCGACAGTGAGCATTCTGCCGTGTTTCAGGCGCTGGTTGGCGAAGATATCAAAACGGTCGAACGCGTGATTATCACCGCAAGTGGCGGAGCGTTCCGCGACTGGCCGCTGAAGGATCTGGCAAACGCCACCGTCGAACAAGCGTCCAGCCATCCGAATTGGGATATGGGACAGCGGATCACAATCGACAGTGCCTCGATGTTCAACAAGGCGTTGGAAGTAATAGAAACAAAAGAATATTTCGGAGTATCTCCGGATCAAATCGAAGTTTTGGTTCATCCCGAATCCATTGTCCATGCAATGGTCGGGTTTCGAGATGGCGCAATGATGGCACATATGGGCGCCCCCGATATGCGCCATGCCATAGGGTATGCGTTGCACTGGCCGGAAAGGCAGAAGCTGCCGGTTCAGCGGCTGGACCTGGCAAAGCTGGCTCAGCTGCGCTTTAACGAACCGGATCTCACACGCTATCCAGCCCTAAAACTTGCTTGGGACGTTATGGAGCGCGGTGGGCTGGCCGGCGCGGTATTCAATGCCGCCAAGGAACGCGCGCTGGATCACTTCATTGCGCGCCGGATCGGCTTTCTTGATATGGCGGACACCGTTTCTGCCGTATTGGACAGGTTTGACGCAACGGGTGGCCTTATTGATGCCCCGATGACACTTGATAACGTACAGCAAACCGACCATCTGGCACGTCAGTGGGTCGA
Source organism: Ruegeria sp. SAZD013 (assembly GCF_059612525.1). NCBI lineage: Bacteria > Pseudomonadati > Pseudomonadota > Alphaproteobacteria > Rhodobacterales > Roseobacteraceae > Ruegeria > Ruegeria sp. SAZD013. Next base: position 346,390 of record NZ_JBXWQT010000020.1, read on the forward strand.
TAACACTGTGATGGAACGAGCAGGATAGAATTTTGGACGTACTTTCCCTGATCCCGCAATTCGGCAATCTGCTGTGGACGATTGTTGCCTTTGTTATTGCGCTGTCGGTCATTGTGGCCGTTCATGAATATGGCCACTACATTGTGGGCAGGTGGTCGGGTATCCATGCCGAAGTCTTCTCGCTCGGGTTCGGGCCGGTGCTCTGGAGCCGCAAGGATAAGCGCGGAACCAAGTGGCAGATCGCAGCATTGCCTTTTGGTGGATATGTAAAGTTTCTGGGCGATGCCAATGCGGCCTCGGGCAAGGATGAAGAGGCGATGGAAGACATCGCGACCCAAAATCCTGAGGAGTTGCGCCGCACCATGCACGGCGCCCCGCTATGGGCACGGGCAGCAACTGTCGCGGCTGGCCCGGTCTTTAATTTCGCCATGTCCATTCTGGTTTTTGGCCTGATCTTCTGGTCACAGGGCGTTTCGCGTGAACCCCTGACCGTTGGCGCGTTGCAGCCTTTGCCAGGCACCGTGCAGGAATTGCGCGAGGGAGATGTGATTACGGCTATCGCCGGTCGTCCGACACCGGACTATGACGAAGAAGTCGCATGGAAGGAATTCATCGACCAACTGCCTGTTCAACCGGTTCTGGATTATTCCGTGATCCGCGATGGCCACCCCCTTGAGGTTCAGGCCCCCTGGATGCTTCCGCCGCTGATCCGTCAGGTTGCTCCGCGTAGCGCGGCTATGGATATCCAACTGAAGCAAGGGGATGTCATCACCTCGGTCAATGGTGAACCGATCTTTGCCTTCGAACAGCTAAAGGATCATGTCGAAGGATCGGACGGCCGCGTCTTGCTGCTTGAAGTCTGGCGGGATGGGTCCGAGTTGGAATTTGCCCTAGCGCCCCGGCGCACGGATGAACCGCAGCCTGATGGTGGTTTTGTCACCCATTGGCGCATCGGAATCGTCGGTGGCATGATGCTGGAGCCTGCTACGGTACCGGCTGGTCTTTTCGATTCCCTAAAGGGCGGTGTCATCCAGACAGGCCGCGTCATCGAAGGGTCCTTGTCCGGCATGTGGCACATGGTGACGGGCGCAATCAGCACCTGCAACATCTCGGGGCCAATCGGAATTGCCGAAACCTCGGGGGCGATGGCCAGCCAGGGGGCGCAGAACTTTATCTTCTTCATTGCTGTCCTTTCGACGGCCGTAGGCTTGTTGAACCTGTTTCCCATTCCGGCGCTGGATGGCGGGCATCTGATTTTCTACGCCTACGAGGCCATTGCCGGGAAACCACCCAGCGACCGGGCGTTGCGCATACTCATGGGCATTGGAATTGCGATCATTCTGACGCTGATGCTGTTTTCGGTCAGCAACGACCTGTTCTGCTGAATGTGGCGGCTGGAGCAAATTCCAGCCGCATTCCCGCCATATTTCAGCGCTAGAGTATTTCCGTCAAAAGGGAACAGTCATGTCCAAAACGCTGAAAAAATCGTATCAAAGCTTTAGCTTCCTGTTCATGTTGAATTGGGACGTTATGCTGAGCTTTGCCGTTACAGCGTTGGCAATGGCTGGGGCCGCCTATCTGGCGGGAATGTGATTCTCGGCTAAATCGTAGGTCTGTTGTCCCGTGGCTGTCTGCCTGACTGCTTCGATATCGCCTTTTGACAAGCTCATTCAATCCCGTTACTCAGCATTAAAGTCTCAAAATTCTGGGTAGAGCATAAAATGACTGACAGGCGAGACGCAGGCACATCCTGCGGGGGGCATAAGCCGATAAACAATATTTTGTGGCAGGCGCTAACGGTTTTTTTCCTTTTTGTTGCGGTAAGCTTACTGGCGTTTCCACATGCGGCATCGGCGCAAAGCTACACGATCAACTCGTTTGATGTTGAGGGGAATCGCCGGATCGAAACCGGGACAATCATCGCTCGTACCGGAATAGAACCGGGCCAGACCGTAACGGCCGGACAGCTTAACGATGCCTATCAGCGTTTGCTTGACAGTGGTGTATTTGAAACAGTCGAACTGACACCGCGCGGCACGACTCTGGTCATTCAGGTTCAGGAATACCCAACGATCAACCAGATCAGCATTGAAGGGAATGCTCGCGTCAAAGACGACGTTCTTCTGGACGTGATCTCGTCGCAACCACGCCGGGTTTTTACGCCTCAGGCGGCCGAAGCGGATGCTGACACGATCGCCGAAGTGTATTCGGCCCAGGGTCGTGTCGCGGCAACTGTCATTCCTCGCATCATCCGTCGCAGCGACAACCGGGTCGATCTGGTCTTTGAAGTGGCAGAAGGCACGACCATTGAGGTCGAGCGCGTCAGCTTTGTCGGCAACCGCGCCTTTTCGGACCGGAGGCTGCGCCGGGTACTGGAAACCAAACAGGCAACGTTTCTGCGGACATTCTTCCGCAACGACACGTTTATCGGCGACCGCATCGAATTCGACAAACAAGTCATTCGTGATTTCTACCTGTCGCGGGGCTATATCGATTTCCGTGTGAACAGCGCCAACGTCGAATTTACCCGCGAACGGGATGCCTTCTTTCTGGTGATGAACGTCACCGAAGGCCAAAAGTTCTCGTTTGGAAAGATAACGACGGTTAGCGAAATCCCCGGGGTCGATGCGGCGCCGTATCAGGATGCGCTGAAAATCAAACCTGGCGTGACCTATACGCCGACGCTGGTGGAAAACTCGATCGCGCGGCAAGAGCGCCTTGGGTTGAAGCAGGGCGTTGATTTCCTGCGTGTTGAACCGCGTGTGACGCGCAATGACCGAGATCTTACCCTGGACGTCGAATTTGTTCTGACGAAGGGTCCGCGTATTTTTGTTGAGCGGATCGATATCGAAGGCAACACCACCACGCTGGACCGTGTGATCCGCCGTCAGTTCGACACCGTCGAAGGTGACCCGTTCAACCCGCGTGAAATCCGTCAGGCCGCGGAACGCATCAATGCGCTTGGGTTCTTTGCGGTTGCGGAAGTTGAGCCTCGGGAAGGGTCGTCACCCAGCCAGGTCATTCTGGATGTTGATGTCGAAGAACAGCCTACAGGCTCTCTGAGCCTTGGCGGCAGCTACTCGGTCACAGACGGCTTCGGGATTGCAATCGGCCTGAACGAGGCGAACTTCCTGGGACGCGGTCAGAATCTTGGTGTGTCCATCTCGACAGCACAGGATTCAGAACAGTACACGATTAACTTTACCGAGCCCTATTTGCTGGGCCGAAAGCTGCGTTTCGACCTTGGACTGGGTCTGTCGGCAACCAATTCCGGCTTTGCAAGTTACGACACGAGCTCGTTGTTTTTCACACCTCAACTGACCTATGCAATCGGCGAACTTTCTGCTCTTCGGTTGCGCTATGACTGGGACCGCAGCGAGATGACCCAGCAGAGCGATCAGGTCAACGGTGCGGTGATTGCGTCTGAGATTGCGCAGGGGAAACGGACATCCAGCTCGCTGGGACTGTCATACATCTATGACAGCCGGATCGGTGGTCTGGACCCGAATTCAGGCGTTCTGTTCGAGGTTGGCGTCGACGCGGCGGGTCTTGGTGGCGATAACAAATACTTCAAAACCACCGCTCGCGGGATCGCCCAAACACGGGTCTGGAACGAAGAAGTCGTTCTGCGTGCAACACTGGAACTGGGTGCGTTTAATTGGACTGGCGATGGTTTCAGCCGCGCTGTTGACCGCTTTGTTTTGGGGCCTCGTACCTTCCGCGGGTTTGAACCGGCCGGTATTGGCCCGCGTGATTTGTCCAATGGCCAGGATGATGCCATCGGTGGCAACTATTACTGGGTCGCGCGTTTTGAAACCGATTTCCCCTTGGGTCTGCCCGAGGAGCTGGGCCTGCGGGGCGGTCTGTTCTATGATGTTGGAAACCTATACAACATCAACGATGTGAACACCGCAGGGGCAAATATCGTTGGTGCAGACGGGTCCATTCGTCACGTAATCGGCATCTCGGTCCTATGGGAAACACCGTTTGGACCTTTGCAGTTCAACTTCTCGAAGGCTCTGAAAAAGGAAACGTTCGACAAGGAACAGAACTTTGACCTGACCATTCAGGCTCGGTTCTGATCTGCGATGACGAACAGGTTCTTTACCTTGATACAGGGCCCGCTTTGGGCCCTGTGTGCATTTCTGATGCTGTTTCAGGCCCCTTCGGCTGAAGCACAGCAACTGGGTGTTCCGCAAGCCAGCGTGGTCACATTGTCCGGCGAGCAGCTGTTCAAGAACTCGGCATTCGGGCAGCGCGTGCTGCGCGAGATCGAAAAAGAAAGCGCGATGCTTGCGGAAGAAAATGAGCGGATCGTCGCGGAACTCAGCCGCGAGGAAAAAGACCTGACTGAAAAGCGTGCAACCATGCCAGCCGAAGAGTTTCGACCTCTGGCCGAAGCGTTCGATGTCAAGGTGCAGTCCCACCGTGACGGGCAAAGAGCAAAGCTTGACGCGTTGGCGCGTCGCAGCGAAGAGGCGCAACAGACGTTCTTTGAAATAGTTCGACCGATCCTTGTTGATTTGCTGCGCGAATTTGGGGCCAGCGTGATCATCGAACGTTCCAATGTCGTTGTAAGCACGTCAGATATCACAGAAGCTGCGATAACCCGTGTAAACACGGCAATTGGCGATGGCAGCGGGCTGCAAAAAGACAAGAGCGAATAGGTTCGCTTGCCCTTACGAGGCTGTATTGCTAACCACGCTGAAAAAGAAACATTCAGAACGGGATACCTGCATCATGACAACGGAACCCAAAAGCGCCGATATTCAGTTGATCCAAAGGATCCTGCCGCATCGTTATCCGTTTTTGCTGGTCGATAAGGTGGTTGACATCTCTGGCTATCAATCGGCCCGCGGTATCAAGAACGTCACCATGAACGAGCCGCATTTCCAGGGGCATTTTCCGGGAACTCCGATCATGCCAGGTGTTACCATCGTTGAGGCGATGGCGCAGACCGCAGGCGTGATGCTGGGCGTGGGTATGGATGTCATCGACACCGAGTTGCTGATCTATTTCATGAGCATCGACAAGTGTAAATTCCGCCGGAAAGTTGTTCCTGGCGACGTGCTAGAAATGCATGTCGAAACGGTTCGCGGCAAGAAGGGTGGGAAGCTTTTCAAATTCAACGGCCGCGCAACTGTTGATGGTGAAGTAGCCGCCGAGGCAGAATTCTCGGCCTATGTCGATTGGGATATGGAAAAAACAACATGAGCGGTATCCATCCCAGCGCGATTATCGAAGATGGGGCGCAGATCGGGCAGGATTGCATCATCGGTCCTTTCAGCTATGTGGGCGCCAATGTAAAACTGGCTGATCGGGTCGAGTTGAAGTCTCATGTCGTTGTGACCGGTGATACATCGATTGGCGAAGACACCGTGATCTTTAATTTTTCGGTGATCGGTGAGATTCCTCAGGACCTGAAATTCGGCGGTGAAAATACGCGCCTTGAAATCGGTCAGCGCAACCGCATTCGCGAGCATGTAACGATCAACACCGGAACCGAAGGCGGCGGTGGCGTAACCCGGATCGGGGATGATTGCCTGCTGATGGCAGGTGTTCATGTGGCCCATGACGTGCAGATCGGCAACCGGGTAATCATGGTGAACCACGCGGGCGCAGCCGGTCACTGTATCGTCGAGGATGAAGTAATCATCGGTGGCATTTCGGGCCTGCACCAGTGGGTGCGCGTTGGACGTGGGGCGATCATCGGTGCGCTCACCATGGTGCCCAAAGACGTCATTCCCTACGGACTGGTACAAGCATCCAGGGGTGAGCTTGAAGGTCTGAACCTCGTGGGTCTCAAGCGTAAAGGTGTTTCGCGCGAAGACATCTCGGCATTGCGTGCCGCGTTCAAGGAGTTGTCTGAAGGCGAAGGAACGTTCATGGATCGCGCCAACCGTCTTGGTCAGGGTAACGACAGCGACTATGTGCAGCGGATCGTTGATTTTGTCACCGGACACAGCGATCGGTCGTTCCTGACACCGAGGAAATAGGAACATGCTTGCGTTGATTGCGGGAACCGGGGCGCTGCCGACCGAATTGGTTGCCCAATTGGCGGAACGTCCGCTGATCTGCGCGATGGAAGGTTTCCTGCCGGATGATCTGGTCGCAGATATCGTGTTTCCGCTTGAACAGCTTGGCAGTTTTATCGCCGGGCTTCAGGCGAAGGGCGTGACCGAGATCTGCATGGCCGGCGCAGTTCGGCGCCCGAAGGTTGATCCTAAACGTATTGACGCGGCAACGATGCCATTGGTTCCGGTGATCCAGCAGGCCATGCTGTCGGGTGATGACGGAGCATTGCGGGCTGTCATTGGCCTGTTGGAAGGCGCAGGATTGCGGGTGTCTGCCGCGCATGAAATCGCCCCTGGCCTGTTGCCGCCTTTGGGCTGTCTGACTGATGTGCACCCATCCGAGAGTGATATGGCAGATGCAGACCGCGCTGCCGGAATTCTACGGGCCATGGGAACTGCGGATATAGGTCAGGCCTGTGCCGTTTTAAAAGGGCAGGTGTTGGCAATCGAAGGCATCTTTGGAACCGCCTGGATGCTTCAGTCCCTGACACAACGCCCGGATGCGGGGGGCGGCATACTGTTCAAAGGTCCAAAACCCGATCAGGACCGTCGTGCCGACCTGCCCGTCATAGGACCGGATACCATCACGGATGCGGTCGCGGCAGGTTTGTCTGGCATCGTTCTGGAAAAGGGCGGTGTGCTGGTTTTGGAAAAAGAACAGGTCATCGCCGAATGTAACCGTCTTGGGCTGTTCCTGTATATTCGCGAGCGAGCGGTCTGATGCGTGTTTTTCTGGTCGCCGGTGAACCTTCGGGCGACCGGCTGGGCGCCGCGTTGATGGAGGGGCTGAAGACCCTGATCCCCGATATTGAATTCGACGGGGTGGGCGGACCTTTGATGGCGGTTCAGGGGCTGACCAGCCGGTTTCCGATGTCGGAACTTTCGGTGATGGGTTTGATCGAGGTTCTGCCGAAGTTTTTCCACCTCAAGCGTCGAATCTCGGAGACCGCGCAAGCAGTGTTGGACACGCGGCCGGACGTTCTGATAACCATCGACAGCCCCGATTTCAGCCTGCGTGTCGCCAAAATCGTCAAAGCCGCCAGTGATATCCGCACCGTGCATTACGTCGCGCCCAGTGTCTGGGCCTGGCGTCCGGGGCGAGCGGATAAAATGGCAAAGGTCATCGACCATGTGCTGGCACTGCTTCCGTTCGAGCCGCCATACATGGAGCGGGCAGGGATGGAGTGTGACTTTGTTGGCCATCCAGTTGCCAGCGAACCGACGGCAACACAGGCTGAGATTGCAGCAATCCGGAGCAGGTACGACCTAGGGGATGCACCAGTCCTGCTGGCTCTGCCCGGATCGCGCCGGGGTGAGATCGAGCGTCTGGCAGACACGTTTGGTGAGGCATTGCGGCTGTTTTTGACGGATCATCCCAGTTATCGCGTCGTGGTTCCAACCGTAGGTGCAACAACTGATCTGGTCAACGATATGACGCAAAACTGGCCGGGCGCACCAATAGTGCTCGACCCGCGCCAAATCGGGGCCGGGCAAGCCACCATCGAAAAACGCGCGGCCTTTGGCACAGCACGTATTGCGCTGGCCGCTTCGGGTACGGTTTCTTTGGAACTGGCCGCGCAGAATACACCCATGGTGATCGCCTACAAGCTCAATTGGCTGACCCAGAAAATGGCTGAACGCATGGTCAAGCTGGACACTGTTACATTGGTCAACCTGGTATCTGAAACACGCGCCGTGCCTGAATGCCTGCTGAACGATTGCCAGCCAGAAAAGATCGCCAAGGCCCTGCATGATGTGACCAATGCCCCCGACGCTCAGCAACTTGCGATGAACCTGACAATGGAAAGGTTGGGGCGCGGAGGAGAAGCTCCGGGATTGCGGGCGGCACGAGCTGTGCTGGACAGAATGCAGATTGAGCATGCTTGATCACACGCTGTTCGCCGCTTCAGCCGGGATTGCCATGATTTCCACCAATCTGGACAATCTGGCCGTCTTGCTGGGTTTGATACTGGTGATCGAGCAGCGCCGCGCCATCATTGGCTTTGCCGTCGCGCAAACAATTGTTCTGACATTGGCCATGACCGTCGCTTTGGGCGTTGACCAGAGCGGCGCGCCGTTTTGGATCGGGTTTCTGGGTCTTGTGCCACTGGCCTTTGGTCTGCGCGGTATCTGGAGGCAGCTTTTCGGGGCCAATTCTGAAGGAACCGAGGCAAAAGGGGCCGTGACCTCGGTGGTTACCCTGTTCCTGAGCCTGTCGATTGACAGTTTCGCGGTCATGACACCGTTATTGGCGGATTCTACCCCCTCATACCGCGTTGCCGCCTTGATTGGCGCAGCACTGGCCGCTTCCGTGCTGGTCCTTACCGCCGCCTGGGGCGCCCCTCGGGCCAAAAGCCTGGGGCCACGCGTCGCCCGAATGGATAGGGTCGCCCCATATATCATGGTCTGCGTTGGGCTCTATATCCTCTTCAATTCGCCTACGGACGCCCTGTAAGAAATTTGTTCCGGCGTTCCGTCTCGGGTTTGTGATCCGCGACCATCTGTTGCAGCGGTGCGGACTTAAAGTATCCTCTCTAAAAAAGGAGCTTTCATCATGACCCGCATTCCCCCTTTGTCAGACGCCGAGATGGCAGACGAGACACGCGCGTCTCATGCGGCTTTGGGCGCTTATGGTCCGTTCGACAATTGGGCCCGGGTCGCCGCACATTGTCCACCGGTTCTGGAACATGTCGCAGGGATGCTAACAGCGTTACGGGAACAGCAGACCTTGCCGCGTCGTGCGCTGGAACTGGCCATGGTGACGGTTTCCAAACTGAACGCCTGTGACTACTGCGTCTCGCATCATACTCCGCTGTTGACAGTTGCTGGTCTCAGCCCCGAAGGCGCGGCGCGTTTGCCAGATGTTGACAACCACCCCGAGCTGGACGCGTGCGACAAGGCCGTCGTGCGATACGCCGAGGCGGTAACGACACGATCAGGCCGCATGCGCGACGCCGAGGTTTCCAACTTGCGGGATTGGTTCAGCGATGCCCAGATTGTCGAGTTAACCTGGCGCATCGCTTTGTGCGGTGCATTCAACCGGTTCAACGATGCGCTTCAGATCCAGATCGAACCGGAGGTTGAACCGGTTTCAGCCTAGTACCCGCGCCAGATCCAACCGCCGCCAAAGATGCGGCTGCCTTCTGAGGCATAGAAGACGCAGGCCTGACCGGGCGAGATGCCTTCTTCGGGTGTCAGCAATTCAACCTCGGCAGTGGTGTCGGACAGCGGTCGAATAATGGCTTCACGCTGGGGGCGGGTCGAACGGACCTTGACTGACAGGTGCCATTCTTCGCGAGAAGTGAAGGGTTCATCGCCCAGCCAGTTGATCTCACGCACGGGGACGACACGCGTTGCCAGCATCTCTTTGGGGCCGACAACGACCTGTTTCTTGTCCACGTCCAGCTTGACCACATAAAGCGGTTCGCTCAGACCGCCGATGCCCAAGCCGCGCCTTTGGCCGATCGTGTAATGTATCACCCCGTTATGCTGTGCCAGAACGCGGCCATCGGCATGAACAATCTCGCCCGGCTCCGCAGCACCGGGGCGCAGCTTTTCAATGACGCTGGCATAATTGCCGTTGGGCACAAAGCAGATGTCCTGACTGTCAGGCTTGTCCGCCACAGACAACCCATATTGAGCCGCCATTTCGCGGGTCGCGTCTTTTGAGGGCAGGTGGCCAAGCGGGAAGCGCAGGAAATCAAGCTGTTCCGGCGTTGTCGAGAACAGGAAATAGGATTGATCCCGGTTGGCATCTTCGGCGCTGTGCAGTTCCGGGCCGTTTGGCCCCATCTTGCGCTGGATATAGTGTCCGGTGGCCATACAGTCGGCCTCAAGATCCTTGGCGGTTTCCAGCAGGTCCTTGAATTTTACCCGCTCGTTGCAGCGAATGCAGGGTACGGGTGTTGCGCCTGCCAGATAGCTTTCTGCAAACTCATCGATCACCGCGTCCTTGAAGATGTTTTCGTAGTCCAGAACATAGTGGGGAAACCCACGCTCTTCTGCCACGCGGCGCGCATCGTGGATATCGATCCCGGCACAGCACGCCCCTTTCTTGGCCAGAGCCGCTCCATGATCATAGAGTTGCAGTGTCACACCGACCACGTCATAGCCCTGATCGGCCAGATAGGCTGCGACAACAGAGCTATCGACGCCCCCCGACATGGCCACAACCACCCGCGTTTCCGAGGGCGGTTTGGCAAAGCCAAGCGAGTTCAGCGGGGTCTCGGTGTCGAGGGCCATTGGCGGTTCCTGTCCGGGTTAAGAAAGACCGGCAGAATATAGGAAAATTCTACACACTCTCAAGGGGCGGTTTCATACGACCTTAAGTAGGCTGGTGCCAGCTTTGATGCAGCAAAGAGGGTAAAGCGATGTATTTGCACAAAGTGGAAGGGCCAAGGTCTGTTTCTCTGCCGGATGGGTCCATACTGACACGCGCCGATCTGCCGCCGACAAGCACACGGCGGTGGGTGGCCTCGCGCAAGATTCTGGTCGTGCGTGGGGTACTTTACGGGCTGATCAGCCTGTCTGAGGCAAAACAGAAATACGGGATCAGCGACGAAGAATTCAACGGCTGGGTTTCCCTGGTCGCGGAACACGGTGTCGAGGCTTTGAAAGCCACGGCCTTAAAAAAGTATCGACAACCTATAGGAGAGCGAGAATAAATGATTCAACGGTAACGTCAGATTAACCATTCTTGGTCAGGTTTAATTTTAATTGGAATTATTGACCCGAATTGGAGCAGTGAAAATGCGTATACTTCTTGTCGAGGATGATCCGACCACGTCCAAAAGCATCGAACTGATGCTGACGCATGCGAACCTTAACGTCTATGCAACGGATCTTGGCGAAGAAGGTATCGATCTGGCAAAGCTCTACGATTACGACCTGATCTTGCTGGACCTAAATCTGCCGGACATGAACGGGCATGAAGTGTTGCGCCAGTTGCGGATTGCCAGGGTGGAAACACCGATCCTGATTCTATCGGGTGCAGATGATACGGACAGCAAGATCAAAGGCTTCGGGTTTGGCGCGGATGACTACCTGACCAAGCCCTTCCACCGTGAAGAACTGGTGGCCCGTATCCATGCCATCATCCGCCGGTCGAAAGGGCATTCGCAGTCCATCATCCACACAGGTCGCGTGGCCGTTAACCTGGACGCCAAAACCGTCGAGGTGGACGGAAAAACCGTGCACCTGACAGGAAAAGAGTACCAGATGCTGGAATTGCTCAGCTTGCGCAAGGGTACGACTCTGACCAAGGAAATGTTTCTGAACCACCTATATGGCGGCATGGACGAACCCGAGCTGAAGATCATCGACGTCTTCATCTGCAAACTGCGCAAAAAGCTCAGCAACGCAACTGGTGGTGAGAATTATATCGAAACCGTTTGGGGGCGGGGCTACGTGTTGCGCGACCCGCAAAGCAACACATTGGACGAGACGCGAATGGCGGTCGGCCTCTGATTTGAACCGTTTGTGTCGCTGGTAGTCCAGGGCGGCACTTTGCACTCACGGCTCAGCACATCTGGACCTGGCCATGGCCTCGCCCTATCACTGAGGTCCAAGAACGCGTGACAGGGCGAGGCCATGAGCAATTCCATTCCCATATCAGACCTGACGGATGATGAGGCGCGTGCCGAACTGGCGCGGTTGGCGGACATCCTGTCGCGAGCCAACACTCTGTATCACGCAGAAGATGCGCCCGAGTTGTCGGATGCGGATTATGATGCCCTCAAACGCAGAAACGCCGAGATCGAGGCGCGTTTCCCCCACCTGAAACGTGCTGACAGCCCGACAGAGCAAGTCGGGGCCAAACCGGCGGACGGGTTTTCAAAAGTTACTCATGCCGTCCGAATGATGTCACTGGGAAATGCGTTCGACGATGGGGACATTGCCGATTTCGACATCTCGATTCGAAAATATCTGGGCTTTGATGCAGGCGCGCCACTGGCTTTCACAGCTGAACCCAAGATTGACGGCCTGTCTTTGTCCTTGCGATATGAGAACGGACAGCTGGTTCAGGCCGCGACGCGGGGTGACGGTGAAGTTGGCGAGAACGTGACGGCCAACGCCTGCACAGTCTCTGATATTCCACAGCTGATCGAGAACGCGCCCCAAATTCTTGAGGTCCGGGGCGAGATTTACATGTCTCATTCCGATTTTGAAGCGTTGAATGAGCGGCAGGCTGAACGGGGGGGCAAACCCTTTGCCAACCCGCGCAATGCAGCGGCAGGGTCACTGCGCCAGCTGGATTCGGAAATTACCCGTTCCCGCCCATTGCGCTTCTTCGCCTATGCATGGGGTGAACTGTCAGAACCTTTGGCAGATACTCAGATTGGAGCAATTGAGCGTCTTGCGACCCTTGGCTTTCCCACGAATTCCTTGACGCGCCTATGTGCCACGACTGAGGACATGATCGCTCATTACCGGGATATCGAAGCGCAGCGTGCGACCTTGGGGTATGACATCGATGGGGTCGTCTACAAGGTAAACGATCTGTCTTTGCAGGCACGTCTGGGTTTCCGCTCAACGACGCCAAGATGGGCAATTGCGCATAAGTTCCCAGCCGAACTGGCCTGGACCAGATTGGAGGCGATCGACATTCAGGTTGGTCGAACAGGGGCGCTTAGCCCCGTGGCACGGTTGCATCCTGTAACGGTTGGCGGAGTGGTCGTCTCCAATGCCACATTGCACAACGAAGATTACATCGCAGGGCGCGATGCCAAGGGCGGCGCGATTCGTGAAGGAAAAGATATCCGAGTGGGCGATTGGGTTCAGGTTTATCGCGCTGGCGATGTGATCCCCAAACTGTCGGATGTCGACTTGTCCAAACGCCCCGCCGATGCACGCCGCTTTGCCTTTCCGACACATTGCCCCGAATGCGGGAGTGATGCGATCCGCGAAGAAGGCGACGCGGTTCGACGATGCACCGGCGGCCTGATCTGTCCCGCGCAGGCCGTTGAAAAACTAAAACATTTCGTGTCGCGCAAAGCCTTTGATATAGAAGGGCTGGGTGCAAAACAGATTGAAATATTCTATGGGGATCCAACCCTTCCGATCAATGCGCCAGCTGATATCTTCACGCTGGAACAACGGGACGCAGCCAGTCTGACGCGGTTAAAAAACCGGGACGGGTGGGGCGAAACATCCGCCAGGAACCTGTTCGAAGCCATTGATGAAAAGCGGAAAATTCCCTTTGCGCGCTTGTTGTTCGCACTGGGCATTCGGCATGTTGGCGAAGTGGGTGCGCGCGATCTGGCGCTTTTTTACCGCGACTGGGATGCGATGGCACTCGCGTTGGACACTGCGCGCCCGGCCGCGCTGGCCCAACGGCAGGCCGATGAGGTGGAAGATGCAGAGCGTGCGGCAGCGCAGCTTGAAGGGCGTCGAGCGCGCGTGAAAGAAGTGCGGGACGCAGCCATCGCGGAGGCCAATGTCGCAGCCGATGCCAATGCCGCCTGGGCAGAGCTGATCGGGATCGACGGAATTGGCGCAACGCTTGGCCTTTCACTGTCGGACGCATTTGCCAATGTAGAGGAACGACGGGCTTTCGACACGCTGCGCAGCGAATTGACGGTTATCGCCCCCGACGCGCCAGCCTCGGACAGTCCGGTGGCGGGTAAAACCGTAGTGTTCACCGGAACGCTGGAAAAGATGACCCGCGCCGAAGCCAAAGCGCGAGCCGAGGCGTTGGGCGCGAGGGTTTCCGGATCTGTCAGCAAGAAAACCGATATTCTGGTCGCGGGTCCCGGGGCCGGGTCAAAGGCGAAAAAGGCGGCGGAACTTGGGATCGAAACTTTGGACGAGGATGGCTGGCTTCAGCTGATAGAAGGCGCATGAGCGGACGCCCCGAACAGCTTTTCCCGCTATTTGCAGGGCTGGAAACGTTGGATGGCGTCGGTCCCAAGACGGCACAGGCCATGGCGCAGACCGGGGTGGAATCCCCGCGCGATGTTCTGTTCAGCCTGCCTTATGCCGTGGTGGACCGGCGCAGGCGGGATACAATTCAGGGGGTGGACCTGCCAGCCACTCTGACCGTGGAAGTGACAGTCGGCCCGCACAGGCCGCCTCACAACAAGGGAGGGGCTTATCGCGTTCATGTCGAAGACAGTCAGGCCGATTTCCAGCTGGTCTTTTTCCACGCACGTGGTGAATATCTGAAAAAAGTTTTGCCGCAAGGATCTCGCCGCGTGGTTTCCGGCAAGTTGGAACTGTTCGACGGCATGGCGCAGATGGTGCACCCTGACCACATGCTGCCCGTTGAACAAGCCGGCGATATCCCGGAATTCGAACCGGTCTACCACCTGACGCAAGGGCTGACCCAGAAAACAGCGTTCAAGGCCAGCCGCAGCGCATTGGCACGCGCACCCAAGCTAGAGGAATGGATCGATCCGGCGCAGGTGTCACAGCAAAACTGGCCGAGCTGGTGTGCGGCCATTCACGCCGGTCACAATCCGCGCGGCGCTGATGATGTCGCGCCGTTTGCCCCTGCGCGTCAGAGATTGGCGTATGACGAATTGTTTGCGCATCAGCTGACGCTCGCTCTGGCCCGGCAGCGAGAGCGCAAGTCGCGGGGGATAGTCAGCGTGGGAACCGGGGCACTGCAATCTAAAGTGCTGGCAAGCCTTCCCTATCGCCCGACTGATGCACAAACGCGCGCTATTGATGAGATTTCGGCTGATATGGCGTCTGACGCCCGAATGAACCGACTGTTACAGGGCGACGTCGGCGCCGGTAAGACGCTGGTGGCCATCATGGCGCTTCTGATCGCCGTTGAGGCAGGCGGGCAGGGCGTGATGATGGCCCCGACCGAAATTCTGGCACGCCAGCATCTGGAAGGGTTGCGCCCACTGGCCGAGCAGGCCGGAGTGGTTCTGGAACTGCTTACCGGACGTGATAAGGGCGCGGAGCGGCGTGCCAAGCTTGAGGCACTTAAACAAGGCGATATTCACATTCTGGTTGGCACACATGCAGTGTTTCAAAGTGATGTTGAATTCAAGGCGCTGAGATTGGCCATCGTCGACGAACAGCACCGGTTTGGCGTGCGGCAGAGAATGGAATTGTCGGAAAAAGGCAAGGGGGCCGATGTTCTGGTAATGACCGCCACTCCGATCCCACGTAGTCTTGCGCTGGCGCAATATGGCGACATGGATGTTTCGGTGCTGGATGAAAAGCCTCCGGGGCGAAAACCGATCAAAACGGCGATTGTCAACACACAGCGCATGGACGAAGTCATCGCCCACCTGCGGCGAGCGATTGATGAAGGGCGACAGTGTTACTGGGTGTGCCCTCTGGTCGACGAATCCGAAGTTTCGGACCTGACGGCGGCCGAGGAACGCTTCAAACGTTTGCGGGCCATTTTAGGCGAGGGAGTGGTGGGACTGGTTCACGGACAGATGCCACCCGCCGACAAAGACGCCGCGATGAGCGCGTTTCAGAACGGGCAAACAAAGGTCCTTGTTGCCACGACGGTGATCGAGGTCGGCGTGAACGTACCCAACGCAACGATCATGGTCATTGAACGGGCCGAGATCTTTGGGCTGGCGCAATTGCACCAGTTGCGGGGGCGCGTCGGGCGCGGGGATGCGGAATCCACTTGTTTGCTGATGTATCAACCACCGCTCAGCGAGGGAGGGCGCAAGCGGCTGGAGGTTCTGCGCGAGACAGAAGATGGCTTCCGAATCTCGGAAACTGACCTTGACATGCGAGGCGCGGGCGATCTGATCGGGACTGCGCAATCCGGGTTGCCAAAATTCCATATCGCGGACCTGGAACGTCAGGCAGGATTGATGGCCGTCGCCCAATCCGATGCGCGGGCGCTGCTAACGACCGATCCCAAACTGACCTCGGACAGGGGACGGGCCGCACGCGTACTGTTGTGGTTGATGAAACAGGATCAGGCGATCCGTTTGATTTCAGTGGGTTAGCTGTAATGTTCTCTAAGGTTCACAACTGTTCTCTAAAAGTTCTTTACCTGCGCTTGGAAATATGAGAACAAAAGGTCAACAAAGGATTAAAACTCTGACCGGAGGGGACCCTATGCTGACCCAGATCAAGACCGCTTTCAGCCGCGCGCAATCGACCATCCTGCAAGATGCCGTTGGCGTGTTGTCCTTGGTCGTGATGCTGATGGTGGCCCTTCACCTGCCAGTTGGTTTCTAAGCCTTTCTGCCTGCGATCTCGTGCCGAAATATCCGCGCTGTCATCCCCATTTCAGTCAAGGGTGACCTGCCTGTCCCAAACCCCTTGAGGGGCCATGCCTCGGCCCCGCGCGGTACACCGGACCCCACGCGAGACACGCAATACCTGCCGCCGCCCTTTCGCCCGGAAAGCGCGGCGGCTTTTTTTACAATTGGCCGGTTTTGAAGATTTCCAACAGTGCGGACAGGACTGAGTTGGCAGCAACCGAGGCCAAAATCATCCCCATTACACGGCTGATGATCGCCGCGCCTGAATGGCCGATCAGCCGAATGATGGGCTCGGCCAATAGCATCAGTACAAACGCAACCAGCAATACAGAAAGCATGACAAGCGCTGTGATACCCTGATCAGCGATACTGTAACGGTGGTTGTCGGTCAGGATAACGATTGCCAGCATCGCGCCAGGGGATGCCAATGAAGGCACGGCCAGCGGGAATATCGCCGGGTTCTGCTGGTGATACGCGTCTTCACGATCTTCTTCGGCTTGCCGTTGTTCGACCTCTTGTTTGCTTTCACCAAAGATCATCGTCAGGGCAAACAGAAACAGGATAATGCCGCCAGCGACCTGAAACGAATTCAGCCCGATATCCAGCGCTTCGATCAGCACCTGACCAAATACAAGGAAAAACAGCAATACGGCAGCACTTATCACGGCTGCTAACAGCGCTGTCCGCCGCCGGCCTGCCGCGTCCAATCCCGCAGTAACGGCGATGAACACGGGAATTGTTCCAATCGGGTCGATAACGACCCAAAGCGTCACGAAATGCTCGAGCAAATTATTCAAACCCATCCCTCCTGAAATCTTGGCAGAGGGTAAACGGGTTTCCGCCAAATAGCTATAATCAGGCGCAGTTTGCCTGTTCAGCCTTCGCCATGGCCTCAGCCGTGGCATCCAGTACCAGCAAGATCGACGCATGGCGGTTCTTATAATCCCGAGCGGGCATCAGCACCTCAAGCCCGTCAAAAGGTGCATCGGGTGCAGGACCGCCATTCTTGAGCATGGCCGCCAACTGATCGCGCGCAGCTTCGACCTGCGCCCGCGACGCTCCAATTATTACATCCCCAACGACCGAGGCAGACGCTTGCCCCAAAGCACAGGCCTTGACGTCCTGACCAAAGGCACTGATCTGACCGTCGCGAACCTTGATGTCGACAGTTACAGTCGATCCGCATAAAGGTGAGCGTTTCTTGACGGTTGCATCGGGATCTTCCAGTCGTTCAAGATGCGGAATATCCGCAGCCAGCGCCAGAATGCGCCCGGAATACAGCTTAATCAGGTCGTTCTCGCCGCTCATGGCTTTCCCTCGTCGTGTGTTACCCATACATAGTGGCCAGCCCACCGGATGCAAAAGGTTTTTCAGATGTCTGACCCAGTCGTGTTTGACCCCTCCAAATTGAGATTTAATGAGGCGGGTCTGATCCCGGCGATTGCGCAGGATGAAGCATCAGGCGAGGTTCTGATGATGGCCTGGATGAACGTGCAGGCGGTTGAAAAGACCCTCGAAACCGGGCGGGTAACCTATTGGTCGCGCTCCCGGCAGGCCTTCTGGATCAAGGGCGAAACCTCGGGCCATGTGCAGGAACTGGTGGATTTCCGGATCGATTGCGACCGGGATTGTCTATTGGTTCTGGTCCGTCAAACCGGTGCAGCCTGCCATACCAACCGACGAACCTGTTTTTTTACCGCCGTTCGGGATGGGGTCGAGGCTGAACTGATGGCGCCAATGGAGTAGGGGTCAAAGCCCAACCATTCGGCGTATGTCGCCCGGGCTAGCCCCTTCGGCCCGGTATTTTGAGATCGCGCGGGCATCATCGCGTTTGGCCAGCCGTTTGCCTGCATCATCGCGGATCAGGTCGTGGTGGAAATACTCGGGTGTCGGCAGGTTCAGTAACACCTGCAACAGAACGTGGATGCGGGTCGCGTCAAACAAGTCCCGTCCCCGTACCACCTGTGTTATACCCTGACCCGCGTCGTCAAGTACGACGGACAAATGATACGACGTCCCCATGTCACGGCGGGACAGAACAACATCACCTATGGTGGCAATCAACTCATCAGGCGAAAAGGTGACAATGCCGGTTTCGCCGCCCGGACCCGAACCCAGCTCAAGAAACTGATACCTGTCGGGGTTGCGGACCGCCTGACACGCCTTGACCACGTCCAATCGCAATGGGTCCTGAGTTGGACGAGGAAGTTCCGATAAATCTTTGCCAACAAACCTTTTTCCACAAGTCCCAGGGTAAACAAGCCCGTCGGGTCCAAGCATAGGTGCGCCTTCCTGCGGCGCACTGGTTGCAGCGGCGATATCTTTGCGATTACACGTGCATGGATACAAAAGACCCTGCGCCCATAGCTGATCCAGCGCCTTGTGGTAAAAGCCCAAACGATCCGATTGGCGCATCACGGGCTCCGGCCATGTCAGCCCCAACCATCTGAGGTCGTGGTAAATCTGATCCTCCCATAGCTGTCGCGAGCGGGATTGATCGATATCCTCAATTCGCAGCAGGAACCGGCCGCTTTCAGAAGCAGCCCGATCGCTGGCAACCAGCGCAGAATATGCGTGCCCAAGGTGAAGGGGGCCTGTTGGGGATGGCGCAAAGCGCGTTACGAGAGTCACGCTTTTTCTAATACATACACGTCAGAGTTAAGGTTGATACCGGGCAGGTGGGGGCCGTGTTCACGAAATAACAAACGTGCGGCCCCCATGTCGACCCAATCCGTCAGACGGCAGGTGAATTTATGGTCCGCCAACGCATGATCGTTCAGCGAAAAGCCAAGCAAACCACCCTTGGGCAACGCGTGCATCAACAAATCCAGTGTCTCGGGCGGGGCAGCACCTTTTCCGATCACTCCTATGGCAGTAATCATCGTGTACTCCCCACGCTTCAACGGCGCGGGCTTGGCGATATCGAATCCGGTCAGTGTTCGATAAACGCCCTTGCTGGCGGCTTCCTGAAGCATGTTCTCTGTTGGGTCCATCCCATCGATGACTTCAAAGCCAACAGCGCGCAGGGCAAGCCCCGACAACCCGGTGCCGCAGCCGTAGTCCAGAATTGGGGTCTGCGGCTTCGGTGCGAAAGACCACAAAGCCGCTGCTACACGGCCCGGCGTGGCGTAACCGTGTTCACCGACTTCCTTTTCATAGGTTGCAGCCCAGTTCTGATAGTGCGCTTCAGTCGCTTCAGGCGTGCCGAGGTTGTATGTGCTGTTCAGAAACGTGTCGTTCATTCCAGCATGCTAGGCCGAGTCCGCATTACGCGTCCAGACAGCAATGTTCCAACCAAGTACTCCATTCAGCTTTGGCCCGGTCGGTATAGGCCTTGTACCGGTCTTTACGACCCCGACGCCCGCCTTTCAGGCCATCCACGGGGCGAAACAGGCCGAAATTCACGTTCATCGGCTGAAAGGTCTTAGCCTCGGCACCACCCGTAATGTGGTGAATCAAAGCACCCATTGCGCTGTCTTGCGGAACAGCGGGCAGGTCACGCCCCAAAATCTGAGCAGCGGCAAACCGACCAGCCAGCAACCCCATCGCGGCGCTTTCTACATAGCCTTCCACACCCGTGATCTGTCCAGCAAACCGAATGTTGGGTTTGGATTTCAACCGCATTTGCGAATCCAGAAGCGTGGGAGAGTTGATGAACGTATTGCGGTGAATGCCGCCCAACCGGGCAAAGCTGGCATTTTCCAAGCCAGGGATCATACGGAACACGTCGGTCTGGGCGCCGTATTTCATCTTTGTCTGGAAACCCACGATGTTAAACAAGGTGCCCAATGCGTTATCGCGGCGCAACTGCACCACTGCATGTGGTTTCACGCCGGGCTCATGCGGGTTGGTCAGCCCGACCGGTTTCATCGGACCATGGCGCAGCGTTTCGCGACCGCGTTCGGCCATAACCTCGATGGGTAGACAGCCGTCGAAGTAACCTGTTGCCTCGCCTTCGTGAAATTCGGTTTTTTCTGCTGCCAGAAGCGCGTCTATGAAGGCCTCGTACTGATCCCGGTCCATCGGGCAGTTCAGATAGGCCGTCCGCTCTTCTTCGGTCTCGCCCTTGTCGTAGCGTGATTGCATCCACGCTTTGCTCATGTCGATGCTTTCGGCATAGACGATCGGTGCGATGGCGTCGAAAAAGGCAAGTGCGTCAGACCCTGTCTCGGCCTGGATGGACTGACCCAGCGCGGGCGACGTCAGGGGGCCGGTCGCAAAGATCCACTGGCCATCGCTGGGCAGGGTCGTCACTTCTTCGTCGGTTACCGTCACGCGTGGGTGGGCGCGAAGTTTTGTGGTCACACTTTCTGCAAACGGGTCACGGTCCACAGCCAGCGCGCCACCGGCTGGCAGGCGGTGTTCATCGGCTGTTGTCATGATCAACCCATTGGCGGCACGCATTTCCCAATGCAGCAGACCCACTGCGTTCTGCTCATCATCATCCGAGCGGAACGAGTTCGAGCACACCATTTCCGCCAGATTGCCGGTCTGATGTGCAAAGGTGCCGATGATCGGACGCATTTCGTGAATCACAACATCCACGCCCATTTCAGCAGCTTGCCAGGCCGCCTCTGACCCGGCCATGCCGCCGCCTACAATATGCAAAACTTGTGTCATGCGATGCCACATAGGGCAGACCACAATCGGGCGCAACTGAGGCAAAGCGGTTTCACGAATTTTATGGAAGGGGTCTTGGGGTCGCCGCTGCGGGATTGTCAGCGCTGGTGAGAGAGACCAGCTGGAGGGACCTTCCGCCCACGGCGACCCAAAAGTGTCCTGAGGCCTTGGCCTCGACCCAGCTTTGCCACAGTGTCGCCCTTTTGGAAAGTGCTAAATTCAAAACAGTGGCGAAAAATGTGCAAAACAATTGCATTATTGGGACCAATTTGGGGGACGTTTTTCGATAAAGGCTGAAATGCCTTCTTCTGTATCCCGGTACAGCATGTTCTGCGCCATTACGTCACCGGCATAGGCATAAGCCTGATCCAGCGGCATAAGAAGCTGTTGATAAAACGCCTCTTTACCGATTTTGACAGCGGCTCCCAGCTTGGAAGCAACCAGTTCTGCCAGCGCATTGGTTTCGTGTTCAAGACGCGTCTCGGGGACAACGCGGTTGACCAAACCCAAATCGGCAGCACGTTCGGCTGATATGAATTCACCAGTCGTCAGCATTTCAAATGCCTGCTTTCTGGGGATATTGCGGCTGAGGGCCACCATTGGTGTCGAGCAGAACAAACCGATATTGACGCCGTTCACCCCAAACCTTGTGCCTTCCGCGGCGACGGCCATGTCACAGGTGGCTACCAGCTGACACCCGGCGGCGGTTGCAATGCCGTGGACCTGTGCGATGACGGGCTGGGGTAGGGACTGGATCGACATCATCACTTTCGCGCAGCGCGAAAACAGGTCATTGAAATAAGCTTTGCCACCATCTTCGGACTGGCGTCCGGCCGTCATCTGTTTCAGGTCGTGCCCGGCGCAAAAAACCTTACCCTGACCCGCCAGGATCACAGCCCGGATCGACGTGTCTTCACGCAACGTGTCCAGTTCAGCCTGAAACGCCGACAGCATCTCGTCACTCAGCGCGTTCAGCCGCTCTGGGGCGTTCATTGTAAGCCGTGCAACAGCGCCGGTGTCGTTACGTTCCAGAATTGCCATCTTGCCCTCCGATCCCATGTTGGGCCAACTCTAGGTCGGTATGAGCAGGAGGGAAAGCATGGCTTTGGCAATGAACCGGGACGAACTGTCACAATACCTAAAGGAGGTTTTCCCGCAGGTGCATAAAGACTTTGTCGTCGAGGACCTGACCGAAGATACAATCACCATGCGCCTTGTTGTGAAGGATCAGCATCTGCGGCCGGGCGGTACGGTTTCGGGACCATCCATGTTTGGGCTGGCTGATGTTTGTGTATACGCGATGGTTCTGGCGCGAAAAGGGCGTCAATCCCTGGCGGTCACAACGAACAGTTCCCTGGATTTTCTAAGCAAACCAGCAGGCAACACGGACATGATTGCTATATGTCGCCTGCTGAAACTGGGCCGGACTTTGGCCGTCGGTGACGTACTTATGTATTCCGATGGCGCGGAAGACCCTGTTGCCAGAGCGACGATGACCTATTCCCTGCCACCTGCAGGGTCCGCGGCCGCGAAATTCGGATAAAAAAGACCGGGGACAAGCCCCGGCCCAGGAAGAGGTCCCAATAATGGGACTGGGGATCAGTTAAATCTGCCAAAAATGGCGCTTTACCTCGCGGCGCGCATCATGGCGTGTCAGACCGACGTCTTTCAGCAAGCGGTCATCCAGATAACTAAGATTGACGCGGCTACGGCGACGACGCTCCCATTGAGTGACCGCTGCCGCAAACCGCACGGCCAGTGCAGCGGCCAGAGGCAGCCGGGGGCTGTCGGTCAGCAGCAGAAGGGCGGGGGTGTGCATTGTGCGTGTCATCTCGGAATTCCTTTCAATTGTATTGACACAAATCAGTTGTACTTGGTACACGTGACTGATACATTTGAAATTGTGTCAAAAGCAAAGGAAGAATTGTAATGGATACAATTTGGCCAGAGGCGCTACCGAAATCCAAAGGACCGAAATACACTCTGGTTGCTGACACAATTCGAAAAGCCATAGATAACAAATCTTTGGAAGTGGGCGTCAAACTTCCTCCGGTGCGCGAACTGGCGTATCGCCTGCAAATAACGCCTGGTACAGTCGCGCGCGCCTATACAATCCTGACAGATGAGGGGTTGTTACAAGCCGAAGTCGGGCGTGGTACATTTGTTGCGCCGCCAAAATCGCCCATTCTTGACGACGTTTGGGCGCGGCAACTGCATCTTCGGGACGACAAATACAATGCCAATGTAAGTCTGTTCAGCCCTAGGTTGGCAGATATGGGGCAGGTGTCCCTGATCCGTGAATGTCTGAAAAAAGTGTCGCAAGCCGATCCGGGTTTGTTTCTGAATTACCCGACGCGTGACGCGTACCAGCCCGTGCGACAGGCGGTTGTGGACTGGTTGTCAGACCTTCCGCTGGGCGCACTGACCCATGATGATATTGTGTTGACACATGGCGGCCAGAACGGGCTTTGCGTTGTGTTTCAGACGATCCTGCGCGGGCCCAAACCTGTCGTACTGGTCGAGGACCTGTCTTATGCCGGGTTCCGTCGCGCAGGCGAACTGATGCGCGCGGAAGTGGTCGGTGTGAAGATGGACAGATGGGGTGTCGATCCGGCAGCGTTAGAACATGTTCTGCGCCACACGACAGCGCAGGCCGTCTGCGTGTCGCCAGAAGTTCAAAACCCAACGGGCGCACACACACCGTTGGAGCGGAGGAAAGAGATCGTTGAGATTGCCCGTCGCTTTGATTTGCAGATCATTGAAGATGATTGCTATCGCATGGGCGATGCCCGAGAGCCCAGCTTTCGGGCACTGGCGCCTGAACGGGGATGGCATGTGTCATCAATCTCGAAGATTCTGACACCGGCATTGCGTGTGGGTTTTGCTATCGCCCCCAGAGAAAAAAGTGTGGATCTGCGCCGGTCCGCTGAATACGGATATTTCGGATTGGCCCAGCCCTTGGCGGAATTGACCCGCCTTCTGCTGTCCGATCCGCGTACGCGTCAGATCGCCAAGGATGTGCGCACGCGGATGGGGGATTATCTACGCGTTGCCGTCAATACCCTGGGTGGGTTTGATCTGAACTGGGCCCCGGACGTTCCCTTTGTCTGGCTGAGCCTTCCGTCTGGCTGGCGGTCGGCTGCATTCAGTCGCGCGGCCGAGCGGGAAGGGATACAACTCCGATCCGCCGACGAGTTCGCGCTGCGCGATGGACGCGCGCCGAACGCGGTACGTATTGCCATGAATGGTCATGTGTCACTGGAACGGTTCGAGGACGCGATGCAGCGCCTGCGTGTTCTATTGGACAATCCGCCTGAACAAATCAGCGTTTGAATATGGGGTATTATAATACCTATTTTCTAAGTATTTGGTTTTACATGCATAAATAAGACTAATGCCGCTTGACCTGCGTGCAGGCACCTCATAAAACCCGTCCATCGAATTCGGGCCGCTCCGCTGGGGCGGTCTTTCACATCAAACAGGACTATCCTGCCATGAAAACCTTTTCTGCAACACCTGCAGACATCGACAAGAAGTGGATCCTGATCGACGCTGAAGGCGTTGTTCTGGGCCGTCTTGCTTCGATCGTCGCCATGCGCCTGCGTGGCAAGCACAAAGCGTCGTTTACTCCGAACATGGACATGGGCGACAATGTCATCGTGATCAACGCTGACAAAATCCAGATGACCGGCAAGAAGCGCGAAGAAAACTTCTACTGGCACACTGGCCACCCGGGCGGCATCAAGTCGCGCACCAAACAGCAGATCCTGGATGGCGCACACCCCGAGCGTGTTGTCTTCCAGGCCGTCAAGCGTATGCTGCCAGGCAACCGCCTGTCGCGCCAGCAGATGACCAACCTGCGTATCTATGCCGGTGCCGAGCACCCGCACGAGGCCCAGGCCCCCGAAGTTCTGGACGTCAAGTCCATGAACAAGAAAAACACCCGGAGCTAATGACCGATGGTTGATCAGATCAATACTCTCGAAGAGCTGAGCGCCGTCGCAGGCGTTGAAACCGTGGCCGAAGAAGTCATCGTACGTGAACCCGTACGTGACGAGTTGGGCCGCTCCTATGCCACTGGCAAGCGTAAAGATGCTGTTGCCCGCGTTTGGATCAAGCCGGGTTCCGGCAAAGTCACCGTAAACGGCAAAGATCAGGACGTCTATTTTGCACGCCCCGTTCTGCAGCTGATCCTGCGCCAGCCGTTCCAGGTTGCCGGCGTAGAAGGTGAATTCGACGTTGTTGCAACCGTCAAAGGCGGTGGCCTGACCGGTCAGGCCGGTGCGGTTAAGCACGGCATCTCGAAAGCGCTGCAACTCTATGATCCGAACCTGCGTGGCGCACTGAAAGCCGCTGGCTTCCTGACCCGCGACAGCCGCGTTGTGGAACGTAAGAAATTCGGTAAGCGCAAAGCCCGCCGTTCGTTCCAGTTCTCGAAGCGTTAATTCGCCGGGAATACCCAAAAGAAAGGGCTCGCACTTGCGAGCCCTTTTGCTTTGCGCGGGTCAGGGATTCATTCTTCGTAAACGAGTTTCCACGCACCGTTTTCAACAACGTTGACGAACACAGTATCCGCGCCCTGATGGTCTTCAGGACCATAGGTTATGTGGTTGCCAACCAGATCGTCCTGATAATCCAGCGTTTCCATCGCTGCGATGAAACTGTCCTGCGTCAGATCAGGGCCTGCGGCCTCCAACGCCTTAACCATCATTTCAGCCGCCGAATAACCCAGCATGGCAAATCCGACCGGATCTTCGCCTGTAGCTGCCTTGTATTCCTCGATAAATGCGGCCGGGGCAGGTTGATCCGCGCGTGCCCAAAGGTCCTGCCATGAGGCTGCCGCGTAGAATCCATCGGTCACGCCACCAGGAACCTGCGCCACGACCGTCAGGAAACTGGCTGATGTGCCGAGAAATTTCATATCGGTCAGGCCCATTTTCTTAGCGGTGCCCACGACAGTGATCGCCTGCCGCACCCCAAGCGCCATGGTGACGATATCACAACCCTCTTCCTTGAGCTTGCTCAGCGATCCGACGAAATCTGTCTCATCCGGTTTATGGGTGGTTTCTGATCCAAAAGTGAGCCCGGCTTCTTCGGCTCCGGCCTTGCTGCCTTCTAGAATTTCCTCACCAAAATCTGTCGGCAGGTACATGGTGCAGACCGTCTTTGAGCCAAACTCGCCAGCCAGATAGTTCACACCGACACGCGCCTGATCGAAATAGGTCGAGAAGGAGGTGAACTTGTTCCGCATGGGTTCCTGCAACATCTGACGCGCAGCTGTAAGAGGCGCTACGTTGGGAATGCCTTTGGGATCCAACAGCTTGAACCCTGCCATGTTCATCGGCGTGCCAAGCGATTGCAGCATGGCAAATACCTTGTCGCGATTGAGCAGTTTGTTATAGCCCTGCATCGCACGTGGCATCTGATAGCCGTTGTCTTCGACCACGTAACGAATTTTTCGCCCGTGCACGCCACCGGCTGCATTCACCCGATCAAAGACGACATTTGCACCTTTGGTTGCCGGAACACCCACTGCGGCGAATATCCCGCTCAGGTCGTTGACAGAACCAATTACAATCTCATCATCGGTCACGCCCTGTGTTTGCGCCCAACCAAGTGTTGCCGATGCTGTCAGCAGTGATGCAGCCGCCAGACTGTTGCGTAATTTCTTCATCTCTTTCCTCCCGTTAATCTTTTGGTCAAGTGTACATGTCTTCGATCAGATGCCCGTGTTTCTTTTCAACCAGTCCGCGTTTCAGCTTCATCGTCGCAGTCAGTTCGTCGTCTTCAGCGGTCAGCAGGACGTCGATCAGACGGAAATCCTTGATCTGTTCGACCCGCGCAAATTCTGCATTAACAGCGGCAATTTCCGAACTGATCAACTGCCTGATTTCCGGTGCCGCGCATAGCGAGGCAAAATTCGAGAAGGGGATTTTATGGCCCTGCGCGTATTTTTCGACATTTTCCTGATCAATCATGATCAGTGCCGTCAGAAATTTGCGCCTGTCCCCGATGATGATTGCGTCCGCGACATAATGACTGAACTTAAGGCGGCTTTCGATCTCGGCTGGGGTGATGTTCTTACCACCTGCGGTGATGATGATATCCTTCAGGCGGCCCGTGATGGTGACATAGCCATCCTTATCTATTGACCCCATATCCCCGGTACGCAGCCAGCCATCGGCGGTGAAGGTTTCTGCTGTCTTCGCGTTGTTGCGCCAGTATCCCTGAAAAATGTTCAGGCCCTTTAGTTGGATTTCGCCATCGTCCGAGATGCGAATGTCGCACCCTTCGACAACTTTGCCTATGGTTCCGATCTTATTGCTGTCTGTGGTGTTGAGCGTGGCGAGGCCCGAAGTTTCGGTCATCCCGAACCCTTCCACCAACGGCACGCCGATGGACCAGTACCATTTTAGCAGATCGGTCGAGATTGGCGCGGCGCCTGTTCCGCCTCGTCGCAGTTTGTCCAGACCCAACATTCGGCGCAGGTTTTTCAAAACCAGCTGATCCCAGAACCAGAATCTGGTGGCGACGCCGGATGGAACTGGTTGGCCTGCGCTCAGATATCCGGCACGGCGCGCACCAGTTTTTAATGCCAGGCCGAATGCCAGCCGCCCCAAAGGCGTGGCTTCCTGTGTCAGGATCTGGACGTGTGAGTAGATCTTTTCCCAAACCCTTGGCACCGCTGTGAAGGTTGAGGGCGAAACCTCCTGAAGGTTTGCGAAAACAGTTTCAGGGCTTTCGGCAAAATTGACAGTGCAGCGGGCCGCCAAGGGGAAATAGACCGAGACATTACGTTCCAGAATGTGACACAGAGGCAGGAAACACAGCTGTTCATCGCTGGGCAGCGCTGGCAGCACCCGTGCAGCGGATTCGATGGCGGCCAGGATGTTTTCATTGCTAAGCATTGCGCCTTTCGGCTGACCGGTTGTACCCGACGTATAGACCAGCAAGGCAATGTCCTGCGGTTTGGCCAATGCGATTTCCGCTTCGAAGCGCCCGGGCTCGGCCAGTTCCGCCTCTTGGCCCAAGGCGAACAGCTCGTCGATCATCATGCAGCGCGGATGGTTCAGGTCATGCAGCCCTTCGTCCTCGAGGATGATCACCTTGATCAGATCAGGAACCTCGGCCTCAATTCCCAGAAACTTGTCCAGATGCTCTTCATCCTCGACAATCAGAAACCTGGTGCCGCTGTCGTTGACCAGGTATTGCAACTGACTGGCGGAATCCGTGGTATAGACGCCGGAAGCGATACCGCCAACGCCCTGAATGCCCATGTCGAGCCATGCCCATTCCTTGCGGTCCTCGGACAGGATTGAGACCACGTCGCCGCGTTCCAGTCCCAGCTTGCGCAAGGCCAGCCCGATCCATTTGGCATGCTGCCAGTAATCGGCCCAGGAATAGGATTTCCAGATACCCAGGTCTTTTTCGCGATGCGCCGTTCGGCTGCCCAGTTCGGCACATCGGCGTTGGAACAACTCAGCAATTGTGATGCAGCCATCAACGCGTACCGGGCGCTGTCCTGCCGTTGCGTTGAACTGAACGCCGTTTATCACGACCTGAGGGGGGAGGGGCGTGGCGTCCATCCGTTTTACCTCCACGTCTTTTTCCGCTTCCAGCGGCGGCTTTCGCGCGCGCCTTCTTCTTGTTTTCCAAGATAGAAGCTTTGAATATCCTCGGATCGCAAAAGCGCATCCGCGGCACCGTCCATGACGATGCGACCCACCTCCATGACATAGCCGTGATGCGCCAGTTCCAACGCCGCATTGGCATTTTGTTCAACCAGCAACATCGTCATATTCTGCTCTTCGTTCAAGCGCTTGAGAATGCCGAAGATCTCTTGCACCAGCAGAGGGGACAGGCCCAAAGACGGCTCATCCAGCAACATGATACGAGGCCGGGCCATCAATCCGCGCCCTATGGCCAGCATCTGTTGCTGTCCGCCCGAAAGGGTTCCGGCCTCTTGCGACCGACGGTTTTTCAGAACCGGAAAATAACGGAAGACCAGCTCACGATCCTGTTCGATCTGGTCTTTGTCTTTGCGGGTGTAGGCGCCGAGGCTTAGGTTTTCATCAACCGTCAGCAGTGGAAAAACTTCGCGCCCTTCCGGGATGTGAACCAACCCGCGCTGGACAACCTTGTGCGGTTCCCAGCCCTGAATGTCGCCGCCATCAAAGGTGATTGTTCCCTTTTCCGGGTCCATCACGCCAGAGATGGTTTTCATCAATGTGGTCTTGCCCGCGCCGTTAGCGCCAAGGATCGACACGATTTTTCCTTCGTGAACATCCAGCGAAACGCCCCGAATGGCCATGATTGGGCCATAAAAACTTTCGATATTGCGGACTTGCAAGATCGGGGCGTTCATGAGGCTTTCCCCAGATATGCCTCGATCACGGCTGGATGCGATTGCACGTCTGCCGGAGACCCGAGGGCCAGCTTTGCCCCATCTGCCATGGCCAGGACCCGGTTGGACACGCCCGATACCAATCCCATGTCGTGTTCGACCATCAGCACGGTAATTCCCATTTGGCGCCGGATATCGTCGATCCACCAGCGCATATCGGTCGTCTCTTCCACCGACAGTCCCGAGGCTGGTTCATCCATCAACAGCAGCTTGGGATCGGTCGCCAGGGCACGTGCTACTTCGACCACTTTGCGTACGCCATAAGGCAGCCCTGAAATCATCTTGTCGCGATAGGCCTGCAGGTCGAGGAAATCGATGATCTGTTCGACTTTTTCCCGGCTCTCCAACTCTTGCCGTCGGACCGCAGGGGTGAACAAAAGTTCTGAAATCAGGTTCGTTGTCCGATGCCTGTGTCTTCCGACCAGTAAATTTTGCAGGACAGTTGCGTGTTCGAACAACTCGATATTCTGGAACGTCCGCGCCACCCCAAAGGCAGCCACGCCAGACGGTTTGACCTGAAGCAGATCGTGACCATCAAACCGGATCGACCCTGAAAACGGTTCGTAAAAGCGCGAGATCAGATTGAAGACCGTCGATTTGCCCGCGCCATTCGGCCCGACTATGGCAAAGACTTCGCCCTGCTGAACCTCGAAGGACAAGTTGTCCACGGCTGTCAGACCACCAAATTTCAGGGTAACGTTTTCAAATTCCAGCAAGTTCATCTCAGACGCTCCGTCTTGAGATAGGATTTCTGCCGTTTGAACATGTCCTTGCGATAGAAGGGAAACAGTTCGAACCAGGTGCGGATTTTCAGCCAACGGCCATAGATGCCCATGGGTTCGAAAAGGATGAAACCGATCAGGATCATGCCAAAGATGCCGAACTCCAGCCCCGGAATGGCAACGGTGTTTCCGCCGATGATCGCGCCGACATATTCCTTTGAAATCGATAGAAACTGCGGCAAAAATCCGATAACAATCGCGCCCAGAAACGCGCCATGAATCGAGCCCAGCCCGCCTATGACGATCATCATCAGCAATTGGATCGAGATCAGGACGCTGAAGGTTTCATTGTTAAACGCACCAGCAAACAGCCCCATCAACGCGCCGGCCCAACCTGTAACCGCACAGGACAGGGCAAACGAAATCATCTTTGTTCGCGCGATATCGATACCCATTGCCTGCGCCGAAACCTCGGAGTCGCGCACGGCGATGAAGCTGCGTCCCAAAGGGGCACGCAGCAGGTTTACGTAACCCAACGTGACCAGAATGGTGACAGACAGAACCAGCCAAAAAAAAAGATCAGGCGTCCCCCAGCGGTCAACCGTAAGGCCAAAGACCTCGACCCCGCCGATATATTTACCCGCGACACCACCAGTGATCGGCTCGGACAGAACAATGATGTCATCCATCAGGATGGACAGCGCCATGGTAAAGATCGCCAGGTAGATACCATGAAGCCTCAGGGCAGGGACTGCGACGGTCACGCCCGCGATCCCGGTCAGAATTCCGGCCAGCGGAAAAGCGACCAGAAAAGGCGCGCCTGCCTCAATCAGGGCCACGTTGGCGTAACAGCCGAAGGCCAGAAAGGCCGCATGGCCCAGACTGACTTGCCCTGTATGTCCAGTCAGGATCATCAGACCCAGACCGGCAATGGTCCAGATCAGAACGTTTGTCAGTTCACCCAGATAGAAATCGTCCAGCACGAGAGGCGCAGCCGCGACGACAAACAGAAGAAGCAGATAAAGGCGCAACTGGAACCCGTCTTTCCACGGGCGGATATCCTGCATGTAGTCGGTTTTGAAAACGATACGCATGGCTCAGACTTTCTTGACCCGGACCTGACTGAACAGCCCGTTTGGTCGGAAGATCAGGACGGCAAGCAGCAAAGCGTATGGCGCGACCTGGCTATAACCTGCCGCAATGTACCGGCTGGCGAAGGGTTCGATAACACCGACAATCAGCCCTCCGGCCAATGCACCCGGCAAACTGCCGAACCCGCCGATAACGGCGGCGGCAAACGCCTTGATACCCAGCAATCCGGTTGTCGGATCCACAGCACCTTTTGCAGCAAAGAGAATTCCGGCAATTCCCGCAACACTTCCGGCCAGAGCCCAGACCCATCCCTGAACACGCCTGACGGGAATGCCCATGTAATATGCTGCCAGCTGGTTTTGCGAGGCGCCCTGCATCGCCAGCCCCATTTTGGTGCGGCTAAAGAAAACATAGAGTGCCCATGTCAGCAGCACCGTGACGACGATTATCGCGACATCTTCCATCCCCAGAACAAGACCGCCCATACGCACTTCTTTGCCCGCAAGCGGGTTTTGCAGCGTTTGCGGCTCGTGCCCCCAGATCAAACCGGCAATGAAACGGATCACAAAGCCCAAAGCAATGGTCAGTATGACAACGGCGGTCTGGCTTTCACCAAACAGGCGGCGAATGATCAGGCGATCCAGAAGATAACCGAGCGCGGCCATTATTCCCAATGATACCGGCAGAGCGAGCCAGAACGGCAACCCCATATATTCGGTATTTGTCAGGCCGATGGTCACAAATGCGCCCAGCATCATGAAATCGCCCTGCGCAAAGTTAACCGCTTCGGAAGCCTTGTAGATCAGAACAAAGCCAAGCGCGATCAGGCCGTAGACACACCCGTTCGCCAGCCCGCTAATCAGCAGCTGCGCGTTATCCACACTGTCCTCCCTCCACCGGTGTTCCAGCGTCTTGTTCCGCCCGCGTATATCCTCCGGTAACGCAGGTGAGTTCTACTATGGGGTGATAATCACCTTTCCGTCACTCTTTTTCAGCGCGTCAGCCAGATTCGGCACAAGATTTTCAAGCGTAAGGTGTTCGGAAACATCCGTTTTCCAGCGACCATCGGCAAAGCGGGCCTGAACTTCGGCCACAACCCGCACCTGGTCAGCGGGCGGCGTCGACATCATCCATTGCGTCAGCCAGAAACCTTCGATCCGTTTGCCCATGAAGATCAGCTGACCTGTCTGAGAAAGCGTTGGCGCTTGGGTCGAAAGTTTGCCGTAGCTGACCCAGCGCGCCCGGTTTGGCATGGTGCAGAACAGTTTCTCGGACAGTTGATCCGTCACCGCATCAAGGAAGACCCGAGGTTTCAGCGTGGCGCTTATCGCGGCAAACTTCTCGACGACTTCAGGATCGGACGTCACAAGCACTTCGGCTGCTCCAAGACTTTTCAGCATTTCGACTGTCTCGGCCCGGCGCACCAGCGCGATGGGTTTCAACCCCAGATCACGCCCGAGGCTGCACATCAGTTTTCCCAACTGGCTGGACGCAGCGGATATCACAAATGCATCGCCGTCTTCCCTTGCCATGTCCACCATCGCCATCGCGGTAAGCGGGTTGACGATTTGCGCGGCCCCGTCATCATCTGAAATATCCGGACGCAAGGGGATGCACATTTGCATCTGCGTCACTATGTATTCCGCCCAGGCACCGGATCCAGCGGCCACGAAAGCGACACGCAGCCCCTTCAGCGCCTCGGCACCTTTTCCGGTTGCAACGACGTCGCCACAGCCTTCGAATCCGGCCGCGGCACCTTTGACACGCGGCTGGCCATATTCACCCTTGATAAAGTGGAGGTCGGACGGATTGACCGACGACGCGCGCAGGCGGATCAATACCTGACCGGGGCCGGGATTGGGAACGGGCAGTTCCGCTGCTTCAAGCCAATCAGCCGCATCCTCGATGACTGGTCCGGTCGAAGTGTCCGAGTACCCGCCGTGTTTCAGGATAGCAGCTTTCATTGTTTTGGGCAGGTCAGTCATGGGATCATCCTCTAGATGGCGTGTTCAAAGCGCACACTTGTCTAAACAGGAAACTGCCGACTGGTGACATTGAGCGCGGATATCGTGTCGGAGCAGCCAATCAAATGCCGCACACTGGGTCAATTCAGAGAAACGATAACGTAAGGGCACGCCCGAAAAATAGGCGTGAGGGGTAGGGGCCGGGAACGGGCTACCGGCCCCTTCTTTGTTATTGCTGCGTCAACAGCGCGGTCAGTTCCTGAATCTTCAAGGCGATGGTTTCAGGCGACTCTTTAATGTCATCTACGATCTTGATCGCCTGTTCTTTCAGATCCGTGGCCAATGTGCTGTCCTGAATCGAGGTCATGATGCCTTCATAGTCGAAATTGGTGGGATCCAGCTTGCCTTCCTGAATCCAGGAGTTCAGCAATTCCTGTCCCTGACCCGCCAGCGCCGCCACCTGATCACCGGCTTGCTGTGCTGCCTCGGATGCTTGTTCCGCGACAGAAGAAGCCGCCTCGCTGGCTTGATCGGCAACCGACGACGCGGCTTCCTGAGCCTGTTCGGTCAAGGATGAAGCTGCCTCGCTGGCCTGTTCTGTTGCGTCTTCAAGCGCGTCAGTCGCAGCTTCCTGAGCGGTTGCCGCGGCATCAGCCACTGCATCGCCCGCCTCCTGCGTTGCGGATTGCACTTGTTCAGCCGGGGTTTGTTCGGACTGGTTGAGATAGTAGTAACCACCAACACCGACAGCGGCGATGATGAGGAGGATGAGAATACGCGACATGTGTGTCTCCTTTGGAAAATGTGTCGCCGGGATGCGTTAAATGTAGCGGATATACAAAGGGGAATTCCTGTGAATTCTCAGCAGAATAGAGGTTTGAGCCGGGCTACGCTGATTGCACCCGATTTCACGGCAAGAACACGCCGGGTGACCTAAGCCACTACAGTTTCTGACAACGGACCACTTGCAATTTTGCTGAGAACCCAGATCCGACCGGAAGACGTTTTCTAACGGCTTTCGATATTGGAATTGTGGCGGAGAGACAGGGATTCGAACCCTGGGTGGGCTTGCACCCACAACGGTTTTCGAGACCGCCCCGTTCGACCACTCCGGCACCTCTCCGCGGGGGTCTGTGAGGGGGGGATTTAGTCAGGAACGAACGGGGGTGCAAGCAGAAAATTCCGGAAATCGTGAATGCCGGGATTTTCCGTTGCCTGCCAGCGTAAAACACCTACTCTGATTGCTATGACACAGTTTGCACACCGCATCGCCATTTGGTTTCTCGCCCCGTTTCTGGCACTTGTTCTAGTTCCTCTGGAGCTTTCCGCAGCGAACCGAGATCGGATCGAGGCCTTTCTGACCACAACCGGGTTTGACGTGGCTCTTGAAAGCATCGCCCTGAGCTCACGATCCGCACCGCAGATGTTGGGTGTTGACCCAGAGGGGTTCGGCTCGGACTGGACCCGTTTGACGGACGAGGTTTTTGAAGTCGATGCAATGCACGACACCGCTGTTTCCATTCTGGAGCAGACCCTAAGCGACGAGGCCCTGGCACACGCTGTCGAGTTTTACGCGTCTGATCTGGGGCAACGTCTGGTCGAGGCCGAGAATGCCTCACACATGCAAGAAGACGATGACGTCAAGCAATTGGCAGGTCAAAGGATTATCTCTGACCTGATCAAGAGCGGTTCGAAACGGGTCGAAAGTTTTAAACGCATGAACAACGCGATTGATTCCACAGGCACGGCACTGCGTGCCTTGCAGGAAATTCAGGTGCGTTTCCTTCTGGCGGCCAGCGCATCGGGGGTCATCGAG
The DNA here is from genome assembly GCF_059612525.1 of Ruegeria sp. SAZD013. NCBI lineage: Bacteria > Pseudomonadati > Pseudomonadota > Alphaproteobacteria > Rhodobacterales > Roseobacteraceae > Ruegeria > Ruegeria sp. SAZD013. Next base: position 381,272 of record NZ_JBXWQT010000020.1, read on the forward strand.
CTGCAGTTGGGCGGGGATGAACTGCGCGAATTGATGAAGCAAAATGAACCGGCAATGCGCCAGTCGCTGCAACTGTCTAATCTGGCCGGTGCGGCTTACACCTATCAAGGTTTTTCCGACGCTGATTTGGATACATATGTTGACGCGCTGGAACAGCCGCTGATGCAGGAAGTCTACGAGCTGTTGAACGCCATCCAATATGAGATCATGGCCATGAGGTTCGAGGTTCTTGCCGCACGGATGGCCGAATTGCACCCGGCACAGGACATTTGATGCAGCGCGTAGTTCTGGCATTTGTGGTCACTCTGAGTTGGGCACTGCCGCTGTATGCCGATGGAAAAGTCGACCGACTGGCAAAAGCCATGCGTCTGACGCAGGTGATGGAAATCCTTGTTCACGAGGGGCAGGGCCATCGCGAGACTCTTGATGATACCTTTTTGGACAACAAGGGCGGCGCTTATTTCGAGGCGCAGGTCAATCGTATCTACGATCCCCTTTGGATGCGGAAACATTTGACGGACGCCTTCGTGGCGGGCATGTCCGATGTTCAGCTTGATCAGGCCATCTTGTTTTTTGAAAGCGATCTTGGCCAGACCATCGTAACGCTGGAAAATTCGGCCCGGCGCGCCATGTCGGATCAGGCAATCGAAGACATGGCCCGAGAAGCCTATAAATCCGCAGAACGCAGCACCGCTCAGTTCGCTTTGGTCAAGGAATATATCGAGGCAAATAACCTGATTGAAAAGAATGTTCAGGGGGCATTGACGTCAGACTACAGCTTCTTTCGGGGTCTTGATGTTGATGCGCGGACCGACGATCAGGAACTGCTGGCCGAGCTTTTGTTGCAGAAGGACAGTCGGAGCGAGGACACCGAAGAGTGGCTTTTCTCGTTTCTTCTTATGGCCTACCGCCCGTTGGACGAGGCTCAGATGCGCGAAAATATCGCGTTTTCCAGAACCGAAACGGGACGGGCCCTGAATGACGCCGTGTTTGACGGCTTTGACCGCATGTTCAATGATATTTCCTATCGCCTGGGGCAGGCGGTTGCACAGGCGCTGAGGGCGTCCGATCTTTAACGCCGCTTTGGTGTTGACTTTTACCTGCATTCTATGGATAAGCGCGCATCCCGGCCGGTTTTCCGCGCCGGGTATCGTTATTATTTGGCCTGCATGACATTGTCAGGGGTCATTCACACAGCCCGAAAAGGGCGCGCTGTTCGAGGTGGCATTCAAGTTTCTTGGGGCCAAAACACCCGCAAAGGGGACCACAGAACGCGGGTTAGAAAAGGAAAAACGCATGTTTGCGGTCCTCAAGACTGGCGGCAAGCAGTACAAGGTTCAGGCGGGCGATATCCTCCGCGTTGAAAAGCTGGCTGCCGACGCAGGTGAAAAAGTTCAATTCAACGATGTTCTGATGCTGGGGGGTGACGCTCCGGTTGTTGGCGCACCATTCGTTGCAGGCGCAGGCGTTCAGGCCGAAGTGATCGAACAGATCAAAGGTGACAAGGTCATCAAGTTCGTCAAGCGCCGTCGTAAGCACAGCTCGAAGCGTACCGTTGGCCACCGTCAGAAACTGACACTGGTCAAAATCACCGACATTCTGGCGTCGGGCGCTGACAAATCGGGCATCAAAGCTGCAATCGGTTCAGCTCCGGCTGGCGAAGCGGTACCTGCTGCAAAGCCTGCCAAGAAAGCAGTAGCCAAGGCTGAAGCACCCGCTGCTGCCGCTGCTGACGATCTGACCCAACTGAACGGTGTCGGCCCTGCCGCCGCCAAGAAGCTGGTTGAGGCCGGTATCGCGAGCTTTGCCGCTCTGGCCGCCTTGTCGGATGAGCAGATTGCTGCTATCGAAACGGTCAAAGTGAAACCCGAATGGGTTGAGCAAGCCAAAGAATTGGCTAAAGGCTAAGGAGAGAGAGAATGGCACATAAAAAAGCTGGCGGTTCCTCCCGTAACGGTCGCGACTCAGCTGGTCGTCGCCTTGGCGTAAAACTGTATGGTGGCCAGGCCGCTATCGCAGGCAACATCATCGTGCGTCAGCGCGGCACCAAGTTCTGGCCGGGCGAAGGCGTAGGCATTGGCAAAGATCACACCATCTTTGCAACTGTCGATGGCGCCGTGAAGTTCCACAAGGGACTTAAAAACCGCACCTTTATTTCGGTCCTGCCAGTGGCGGAGGCCGCAGAGTAAGCCGAGACCCAGAAGGTTTAAGAAAAATTCATGGGGGACCGGCACAAAGTGCCGGTCCCCTTTCTCGTTTTAACGCAGTCGTGATCGAAAGAACCAATGACAGTCGCAACCACCAGTTTCCTGATATTTGCCGCCTCTCAGGTCGGCACGCCAGGGCCGGCCAACATGGTCCTGCTGGGAACAGGTGCGCGCTATGGGTTTCGCGCCGCATTGCCTTTTGTGGCCGGTGTCGTGCTTGGCAAGCAGCTGATTATCTGGCCCGTGGGCTTTGGCCTGCTGCAACTGGCGGAACAGGTTCCGACAGTCTTCGCGGCGCTGAAATATGCTTCGGCTGCATATATTTGCTGGCTGGCGTGGAAGATCGCGAATTTGCGATTGTCGCGCGAAAATGCGGTCGGTGATGTTCCGGGATTCTGGGCGGGGTTGATCGTGCATCCGCTGAACCCAAAAGCCTGGGCCATGATTGTTGCGGGTTTTACCGGCTTTGTCGCGGCGGGGACGTCCAGCTTTGATGCAACGCTCACGATCGCTCTTAGTTTGTTGATCTGCCAGATCGTTTTGCACCCGATCTGGACTTTTGCCGGGGATAGAATCGCGCATGCGGTTGAAGGTCGCCCGGCGGAAAAATATCTGATGTGGACGTTGGCGGGTCTTACGGTCGCGTCCGTACTATTCGTGTTGTTCGGAGGAGGAACACACCAATGAAGCTTGAGACAATAATTAATCAGCCGGTCATTGAAACCGAGCGGTTCGATCTGCGCCCCCTGCGCCGGTCGGACATGGGCCTTATCGAGCATTATGCAGGTGATGAGCGCGTGGCGCGGATGACCACCAGTATCGCACATCCACTGGCCCCCGGATCGATCGAAGCCTTTGTAACCCGTTCGATGGCTGACAACCGGGACGAGGACGTCTGGGTCATGGATGCCACCAAGGACGGTGGCCCGGAACTGATCGGTGTGATTTCGCTGAAACGGCTTGATCGGAATCAGTCTGAAGTCGGCTATTGGGTCGCGCCGATCTATTGGAACACGGGCATTGCCTCGATGGCTGTCGAAGCACTTGTTAACGCCAACCCGCTGGAGAACGCGACGATGTTCGCCAGTGTGTTTCAGGATAATCCGGCCTCGGCCCGGGTCCTGACCCATTGCGGGTTCCAGTATCTGGGCGATGCGGAAAGCTATTCGGTGGCGCGCGATGCGAATGTGCCCACCTGGACTTACAGTAAAAAACTCTGACTTGTGGCCGATGGGGCCTTTGCAGTAGGGGACACACATGAAATTTCTCGATCTCGCAAAGGTCTACATCCGGTCCGGGGCCGGCGGTAGCGGCTGCGTCAGCTTCAGACGCGAAAAGTTTATAGAATACGGCGGCCCCGATGGCGGGGACGGCGGCAAAGGCGGGTCTGTTTGGGCCGAAGTTGTGGATGGGCTAAACACCCTAATCGACTTCCGCTATCAGCAGCACTTCTTCGCCAAAAACGGGCAACCGGGCCGGGGGCAGCAACGCACCGGCAAGGATGGGGACGATATCGTTCTGCGTGTGCCGGTTGGCACTGAAATCCTGGACGAAGACGAAGAAACCGTCATCTGCGACCTGACCGAAGTCGGGCAACGTGTTCTGCTGGCCAAGGGCGGCAATGGCGGGTTTGGCAACCTGCATTTCAAATCTGCCACAAATCAGGCCCCGCGCCGCGCCAATTCGGGGCAGGCGGGGATTGACCGCACAATCTGGCTGCGGCTCAAGCTGATCGCCGATGTGGGTCTTTTGGGTATGCCGAATGCAGGCAAGTCGACCTTTCTGGCGGCCACGTCGAATGCGCGGCCCAAGATTGCCGACTATCCGTTTACCACGCTGCACCCCAATCTTGGCGTTGTCGGCGTGGACAACGTCGAATTTGTTGTGGCCGATATCCCGGGCCTGATCGAAGGTGCTCATGAAGGCCGTGGCATTGGTGACCGTTTTCTGGGTCACGTGGAACGCTGTGCCGTGTTGTTGCATCTGGTCGACGGCACCTCTGCAACGGTCGCCGATGATTACCGCACGATCATTCACGAGTTGGAAGCCTATGGCGGCGAGCTGGCTGAAAAGCCCAGGATCACTGTTCTGAACAAGATTGACGCGCTGGATGACGAAGAACGTGCCCTTGCCGTCGCAGAGCTTGAGGAGGCCGTGGGCGGCCCCGTCATGACGATGTCCGGTGTGGCGCATCTGGGTGTAACCGAAGTTCTGCGGGCGCTGCGCAGCCAGATTGACGACAACCGTGTGCGTCAGAAACCCGCTGAGGAGGCACAGCCTTGGCTACCCTGACCTCGGCACGCCGTCTGGTGGTAAAAATCGGGTCGGCTTTGCTGGTTGATCGCGATACTGGCCTGCTGCGGTCTGACTGGCTGCTGTCGTTGGCGCAAGATGTTTCCTGGCTCAAGGGGCAGGGGAAAGATGTGATCCTTGTTTCATCCGGTTCGATTGCACTTGGCCGCGGAGTATTGGGCCTGCCGATGGCGGCACTGCCTTTGGAACAGTCGCAGGCTGCTGCTGCGGTTGGGCAAATCCGGCTTGCACGCGCCTACGAAGAGGCGTTGGCACCCCATGGGATCACTACAGCGCAGGTTCTGGTGACGCTTGAAGACAGCGAAGATCGCCGCAGGTATCTGAACTCACGCGCGACCTTGGAAACTCTGCTGGGGTTAGGCGTCGTACCGATCGTCAATGAAAACGACACGGTTGCAACGGACGAAATCCGTTATGGCGACAATGACCGCCTGGCCGCGCAAATCGCCGTGACAGTAGGGGCCGACCAACTGATTCTGCTGTCGGATGTGGATGGTTTCTATTCCGGTAATCCAAAAGAAGATTCCTCCGCGACGCGCTTCGAGACAATCGACAGGATCACACCCGAGATTGAAGCCATGGCTGGTGATGCGGGATCGGGCCTATCCAAAGGTGGGATGAAGACAAAGCTGTTGGCGGCCAAGATGGCAACCGCTGGTGGTTGCGCCATGGCAATTACTGAAGGGTCGGTTCTTAACCCTTTGAAAATGCTCGAAAACGGTGCCAATTCCACATGGTTTACTGCGACATTGGATCCACATGCAGCCCGCAAACGCTGGATTTCGGCAATGAAACCTCGGGGTGAGATCACAGTGGACGAGGGGGCGGCCAAGGCACTGGCCAATGGCAAAAGCCTGCTACCTGCCGGGATTGTGGAAGTGACCGGAGATTTCGGTCGTGGCGATCCTGTCGCCATCCTTGATCTGGAGTCCCGTCGTCTGGCTCAGGGGATCAGCCGGTATACGGCGCAGGAAGCCGATGCGATCAAGGGGCGTAAGTCTTCTGAGATTGAAGCGACGCTGGGCTATCCAGGCCGCGCAGCCCTCATCCACCGGGACGACCTGGCCCTTTAACTTTCAATAAGATGATCTGAAAGGCACGCGATATGAAAGACTTCGACAGCATTCCTGCTCTGATGGAAGATCTTGGGAAACGTGCCAAAGCCGCTTCGCGTGAACTGGCTTTCGCAACAGCTGAACGAAAGCACGCAGCGCTGATTGCAGCCGCAGATGCGGTTTGGGCCAATCGGGCACGGATCATCGCAGCCAATCAAAAAGATCTGGAATTCGGCCGCGACAAGGGTCTGAGCCCCGCAATGATGGATCGCCTGATGCTTGATGAGGCGCGTATTCAGGGCATGGTCGACGGGCTGAGAACCGTCGCAGATCAGGCCGACCCGGTGGGTGAGGTTTTGTCAGAATGGAATATGCCCACGGGCCTTAACATCCAACGCGTCCGGACACCGTTAGGGGTTATTGGCGTGATCTACGAAAGCCGACCCAACGTGACTGCGGATGCCGGGGCGCTGTGTCTGAAATCGGGCAATGCGGTAATCCTGCGCGGCGGATCCGAGAGCTTTCATTCCTCAGCCGCGATCCATGCCTGTCTGGTCGAAGGGCTGAAGGCCGCGAACCTGCCCGAAGACGCCATCCAACTGGTGCCCACACGCGACCGCGCTGCAGTGCAGGAGTTGCTGACGCTGACCGACTATGTCGACGTCATCGTTCCACGCGGTGGCAAGGGACTGGTGGGCCTTGTACAACGAAAGGCCCGTGTGCCGGTCTTTGCTCATCTCGAAGGCATCGTGCACATTTACGTCGACAAGGCTGCTGATCCGCAGAAAACGCTGGAAGTGGTACTGAATGCCAAGACCCGCCGCACTGGTATTTGCGGAGCCGCTGAATGCTTGCTGGTTCATCAGGATATCGCCGACACACTGGGGCGTGACGTCGTTGCGGCACTGGTCCAGTCAGGTGTCGAGGTTCACGCCGATGGTGTTCTCGCTGGAGAGAGTACAGTTGCTGCTACGGCGGATGACTGGGGAAAAGAGTTCCTCGACAACGTGATCGCTGCGAAGCCCGTTGCCGATATCGACGCTGCGATTGCTCATATTCAGCAATACGGCTCAAACCACACTGATTGCATCATGACCGAGGATGACGCAGCAGCAGCCCGTTTCTTTGAGCGTCTCGACAGCGCAATCCTGATGCATAATGCCTCGACCCAGTTTGCGGATGGCGGTGAATTTGGCATGGGGGCAGAAATCGGAATCGCGACGGGCAAGATGCACGCGCGCGGGCCGGTCGGGGCGGCGCAATTGACCAGTTTCAAATATCTCGTACGCGGGAACGGAACGATCCGGGCTTAAAACCGAAGTGACACGCGGGTTGCCGAGGTTTCAACGGCAATCCGCCGACCCATCGCAGCCGCCGTTTCAGGCAGCAACGCGAATTGAACGTGCGCGGGCGTGATTTTGGTGGGAAAACGACCTGTCACGACGTTCTTCCAAAGATCACCATCGACATTCAACCTGTCTGCAACCCCGGTCACGATCCACTTGTTGCCCTGATTAACGATCTCGACCGCGCCGCCAAGCGGCATGGCGCTTTCACAGCACATAAGCGCCAGAAAGGCCAGTTTGACCTGATTACGGGGCACTGGCCCGGTCAGGTTCCAATTGACCCGTATCCGCCCCGCACGCTCGATATCTTTCAGCAGTTCGGTTACTTCGGCCCGACCAAGCGGGTGATCACTGCTCGAGCCAAAGGCAACACGGAAAAAGCGAATACGTGCCCCGGCACTTCCGACGCTGCCCGAGATCAGCTCCATCTCGGGCCCCTGTACGGAGCCCACCATATCCAACAGCTCAAGCCCGTTGGTGATCGCCCCGATCGGGCTGATCAGATCATGGCAAATCCGCGAACCGATCAATTCGGCCAGGTTGACGTTGCTCTCGCCCATGCGTACCTCCGACTGTATCTGCCGCACGTCCCGGAGGCCCCTATGACAGACATGAATGCTATACTTGCACCGGGCATGTTCGTCCGCCACCCGGATTTTCCCGAATGGGGCGTCGGACAGGTTCAGTCCAACATTGCAGGCAAGATCACCGTGAACTTTCGCGAGCAGGGGAAAGTGGTGATCGACGGTACGCGCATCGCCCTGATGCCGGTCTTTGATCCGTGAAAGTGGTTTAGGAAATGTTAACAGCGCTGACCGAAGCGGGGCTTGTTGCCTTTGGCCGAATAACTGCGGTATCAGCAGCCAATAGAACACGGATCACCCCATATGCCGGATACTGGCCCTTCTTTCACCGTAAAACTGGCCGAGACCGAAGCCGACCTGCAAGCAGCTCAACGCCTGCGCTATGACGTCTTCGTGCGTGAGTTGGGGGGCGGCGGAGAGATGGTTGATCACGATGCTGGCCTCGAGAAAGACCGTTTCGACCCGTATTTCGATCATATGTTGGCGTATGATGATCACACCGGCGAAATTATTGGCGTCTACAGGATGTTACCGGGCGAACGTGCTGCGGAACTGGGGCAATTCTATTCCGAAGATGAATATGATCTGACCGTTCTCAAGAACAGTGGGCGCAAACTGTTGGAGTTGGGACGGTCGTGCCTGCATCCCGACTACCGTGGGGGTACGGCAATGTACCACCTGTGGAACGGTTTGGCCGCTTATGTAGCGGAACGTGAAATTGAAGTCTTGTTCGGCGTTGCGAGTTTTCACGGAACAAACGTGGCCACATTGGCGCAACCCTTGTCGATGCTTCACCACAACCATCTGGCTCCGCCAGAGTTGCGCGTACGGGCGCAGCCCGATGTTTTTCAGTCGATGGACCTTGTGAAACCAGAGGCTTTGGACCGCCGCGCCGCCATGGTTCAGGTGCCAGCATTGATCAAAGCCTACCTGCGCTTGGGTGGTTTCGTGGGCGAGGGTGCCTTTATCGACCACACCTTCAACACAACGGATGTTTGCCTGATCCTCGACACGACGCGCATGAATGAACGGCAGCGTCGAATTTATGGCGGGGCGTGACGCTGTGAACGACCCGCTCTGGAATAGTGAAGACGCGCCCGACCCGATCGAGCTGGGCTTTATTGGATGGGTTCTGGCCATTCTGCGTGGAGTACCGCTAGCGGCCCTTGTCTTTGGTGGCCTGATCATCCTTCTGACTGTTCGCTTGATAGAGTATCCGTTTTTCGGCGTCCGGCGACCTGTCACGCCGTTCATCACGCAGTTTGTCTGCCGCAACGCGTTTCGAATTCTTGGCATCGGGTTTCGCACATCAGGCGCGCTGATGAAAGAGAGGGGGGCAGTGGTGGCAAACCACACATCCTGGCTGGATATTTTTGCTCTGAACGCGCGCAAGAGGGTCTATTTTGTTTCCAAGGCAGAAGTCGCCAAATGGCCCGGTATCGGCTGGCTGGCCCGTGCGACCGGAACCCTGTTCATCGAACGGGATCGCAAGAAAGCCAAGGAACAAACCAAACTTTTTGAAACCCGCCTGAAGGTGGGTCACAAACTGTTGTTCTTCCCCGAAGGCACCTCAACAGATGGACTTCGAATTTTACCTTTTAAAACAACGCTTTTCGCTGCGTTCTTCGCGGATGAATTGCGTGATTTCATGTATATCCAACCCGTTTCCGTGGTGTTTCACGCGCCCAAAGGCCAGCCAAAACGCTTTTATGGCTGGTGGGGGGATATGGAGTTCGGGCCGCATTTGCTGAAGACCCTTGGCGCACGTCGGCAAGGAACTGTTGAACTAATCTATCATGCGCCAGCGCGGGTCAGCGACTTTGAAAACCGCAAGGCTCTGGCCGCCCATTGTGAAGACGCTGTCAGGCATGCGCACGCATTGGCGCAGCTTGAAAAATAAGGGCGATTGGGCCTTGCGTAGCGCGCAAACCTGCCTTATACGCGCGCCATTCAAACCCGCAGGCGGGGTTTGGCCTTTTTGAGGGAGACATCCTCATCAAGACCGCCGGTTGGAGCGTTCGCTTCTTTCACCCCCGCCCAGGCGTAAACCGGAAAAGGAAAACATAGCATGGCTCTTCCCGAGTTCACCATGCGTCAGCTGCTGGAAGCTGGCGTTCACTTTGGTCACCAGACACAGCGTTGGAACCCCCGCATGGGCCCGTTCATCTACGGCTCGCGCAATGGTATCCACATCATGGACCTGACCCAGACCGTTCCGATGCTGGATCAGGCTTTGCAGGCTGTTCGTGACACCGTCGCAAAGGGTGGCCGCATTCTGTTTGTTGGTACCAAGCGTCAGGCCGCTGGCCCGATCGCTGAAGCGGCTGAAAAGTCGGCTCAGTACTACATGAACCACCGTTGGCTGGGCGGCACGCTGACCAACTGGAAAACCGTTTCCCAGTCGATCAACCGTCTGAACCAGATCGACGAAGCCATGGAATCGGGCGCAGAAGGCCTGACCAAGAAAGAGCGTCTGGGCATGGAACGTGACCAGGGCAAACTTCAGGCGTCGCTAGGTGGTATCCGCGAAATGGGCGGCGTTCCGGACCTGCTGTTCGTCATCGACGTCAAGAAAGAAGCATTGGCCATCGCAGAAGCCAACAAACTGGGTATTCCGGTTGTGGCTGTTGTCGACACCAACTGCTCGCCCGATGGCGTTGACTACATCATCCCCGGCAACGACGACGCAGCACGCGCAATCGCTCTGTACTGCGATCTGGTCGCACGCGCCGCTCTGGACGGCATGACCGCACAGATGGGCGCAGCAGGCGTAGACCTAGGCGCATTCGAAGAAGCTCCGGTTGAAGAAGCTCTTGCGCAAGAAGCCGCAGAAGCCCCTGCCGAAGCGTAAGCTGCCCGTCACGTAAATGACATATGGGGCAGGGTATGACCTGCCCCAATTCCGTTTGAATTGAGGAGAGCCAAAAGATGGCAATCACAGCAGCAATGGTTAAAGAACTGCGCGACTCGACCGGCGCAGGCATGATGGACGCAAAAAAAGCGCTGACCGAAACCGGCGGCAACATGGACGACGCCGTTGACTGGCTGCGTACCAAAGGCCTGGCCAAAGCAGCCAAAAAATCTGGTCGTACCGCGGCAGAGGGTTTGGTTGCTGTTCACGTCAGCGGTGGCAACGGCGTTGCTGTCGAAGTGAATTCGGAAACCGACTTCGTTGCGAAAAACGCTGAGTTTCAGGAAATGGTCGGCAAGATCGCAAACGCGGCTGAAGGCGTGGACGGTATTGACACGCTGATGGCGGCTGATCTGGGCGGCAAAAGCGTTGCCGATACCCTGACCGACAAGATCGCCACCATTGGCGAAAACATGTCGGTGCGCCGAATGGCCAAACTGTCTGGCGACACTGTTGTGTCTTATGTGCACAACGCTGCGACCAACGGCATGGGCAAAATCGGTGTGCTGGTTGCACTGTCGGGTGGTGATGAGGCTATCGGCAAGCAGGTTGCGATGCACATCGCCGCTGTGAACCCGGCTGCCCTATCTGAGGCCGACATGGACCCGGCAATTGTCGAGAAGGAGAAGCAGGTTCAGATGGACATCGCCCGCGAATCCGGCAAGCCGGAGCAGGTGATCGAGAAGATGATCGAAGGCCGCATGAAGAAATTCGTCGCCGAATCGACATTGCTGAGCCAGCAATTCGTTGTGAACCCTGATCTGACCGTTGAAGCCGCTGCAAAAGAAGCAGGCGCAACCATCACCGGCTTCGTTCGCTTGGAGGTTGGCGAAGGCATCGTTGTGGAAAAAGAAGACTTCGCTGCCGAAGTCGCAAAAGCCGCTCAGGGCTAAAGAACGGCTCCGACTGGGGCCTTGCTGAACAAAATGAAAGGGTTACGCATTGCGTAGCCCTTTTTTGTTAGTGGCACATCATAGAATTCGCAAAGAAGTGAAGGATTGGAGGGCCCCGCATGATGGGGATGGTCGAGGCCCCCCAAAATTCCGACACAGGTACGCGGACGAATAGGCGCCCCCTTGTCAGAGTGATTGGAGAGCTTTGAAATCGCAAAGATCCAATCGAATGTTCCCTGGCTAAAGCCACCACTCACGGAACACTCTCACTTTGCAACTTTTAGGTTAGATTTGAAAAGTAGTGATTTCCTTACCTAGGGTAAACTGACGCTGGATGGCATCACAAAAACACTCCTAAACTTCCATAATGAACATCTGATTATGCAAAGATGCCTTTAAAACAGCCTGAGCCGTCGTTTCGACCGACAACGCCTCACGGGCGAGTCGAAGATGCTTTTCGACAGTTGCCGCTGTCAGGCCCATCAGCAGGGCTATGTCCTGCGTGGTTTTGCCGTCACCGACCCATTGCAAAGCCTCGCGCTGACGCTTTGTCAGGGCCCGGTTCGGAGGGTTGAAAGGCAACGTCAGGATCTTCAGATGCGCAACGTTGTTCATCAAAAGAATGTCTTCGCCGTGCTCCTGCCAGATTGCGTCAATGTCTTCCTGGCTCATCCCTTCCTTGGCGGACAAGGAAATCGCCCCTTTGGAGCGCACCGAGACTGAGTTGAAGCTGATGGTGTAACCAGAAACAACACCCATGGACTTGTTGAACTCGAAAACCTCGCGCTCTTTATCGGTCATCGACCCGCGAGAGTGCATGTCCAGCAACATTCTCCAGCTGGCGGCGCCTTCATTGTCCAGCGCCCATTTCAACATGGGGGCGTGAAAATACAAACCGTCCTTGATGAAACCGTCCACATAGGCGCGGTTATGATTGGTCAGGATGACAAAATCCTCTGGATCGCCCAATGAGGTTGCCGTCCTGTATTGCGTATGGCCGTAGATTAAACGATCAAGCCCGTATTCCGCCATTTGTCGGCAATGCGCATCCCACAGGTCTTCCAGGGTTTTGGCATAGCTGACAAATCGCAGATATTCCCTGAGGGTCATGCCGTATCACCTGCTTTCAGATGGGCGGCCAGTGCGTTCAGTGCAAGAACATAACCTTGGGCGCCAAATCCACAGATCTGCCCCAGAGCGACAGGCGCGATATAGGACTTGTGACGGAATGCTTCCCTTGCATGGATGTTGGATAGGTGAACTTCGACAACCGGCAGTTCAACTGACGCGATGGCATCCATCAGCGCAACCGACGTGTGTGTGAACGCCCCCGCATTGATCACAAGGCCATCCTGCACACCGCGTGCGCCGTGGATCGCATCAATTAACACACCCTCATGGTTGGATTGCAGATGCGAGACTTCTAGGCCAATGGACGCGCCATGTCGCTGGCACTCGTCCTCGATCATCTTCAGAGTGGTGCTGCCGTAAACCTCGGGCTGCCGTGTGCCAAGCAGGTTGAGGTTTGGGCCATTCAATACCAAAACGTTGTGCATGTCTTCACGATCCCCATTAATGGTACATAGACGCCTTGAGGTTGGGTTGTCTACCTGCCTTTGCCGGATCGAGTACAGTCGAAAAACCGGTGTGGGAATCGGGCCGCCATTTTGTTCCCGGCCTCAATTTTCCTCCATGGTGACAACGATTTTTCCCAGAACGGATCGTTGCGACAATTGTTCAAGCGCCTCGTGCGCGCGGGCAAGCGGGAACCGGGCGCTAATCCGCGGTTTGATTTTCCCGGCTGTGTTCAGATCGAACAGGTTCTTGACGTTGTCAGCATGGCCGATCGGGTCGCGGAATACTGACGCGCCCCAAAACACACCAACGATCTGACATCCTTTCAAAAGGGCCAGATTCAAGGGAATCCGCGGAATGCCCGCTGGGAAACCGACGACAAGGTAACGACCGTTCCAAGCCATGCTGCGCAGGGACGGTTCGGCCAGCGCACCCCCAACGGCGTCGTAGACGACGTCAACGCCGTCAGAACCTGCGAGTTTCTTAACTTCGGTTGAGAAGGCTCTTTGTGCATCCCTGTCCATGTCGCGCGGGTAAATCACCACGTCATCGGCACCAATCTGGCTACAGAATTCGGCCTTTTCAGGTGATGAAACGGCTGCGATCACCCTGGCACCCATGGCTTTGCCCAGTTCAATGGCGGCTGACCCCACACCTCCGGCGGCACCCAGTACCAACAGGGTTTCACCGGGTTGAATCTCCGCCCGATCCTTCAACGCGTGGTAGGACGTGCCGTAGGTGAAAATGAAACAGGCGGCATCTTCATAGGGCATCGCATCAGGAATTCGGATTGCAGTGTCCGCCTTGAGTGTGACATGGGTCGAAAACCCACCATGCCCGGTTAGGGCCAAAACACGGTCGCCTGGCTTAAATCCATTGACGCCTTCGCCCACAGCCAGAACTTCACCCGCAATTTCACCGCCCGGAGCAAAGGGCCGTGGCGGCTTCATCTGGTACAGATCGCGGATAATCAACGTGTCCGGAAAATTCACGCCCGCTGCTTTCACACCGATCAAAAGCTGACCTTTGCCCGGTTTCGGGTCGGGTAGGGTCGTAAGCTCCAGGGTTTCGGGACCACCCGGTGCGACGCTGAGTAATGCTTGCATACCGCCTCTGATCTGCCTGTACTTTGTGTCGAGGAAGTTTTGGTGCAGCATGGTTTTTTGTCAACGCTACGGTCCAACGCCTGCCGCAACGGCAAGAGGAACGCAATATGTATCACGATGAACTGGTGCCAAAGAAACTGAGGAGCACAAAATGACCCCCGACACCCTCTTTTCGCTTCACGGCAAAACCGCTTTGGTAACAGGTGGAGCGACAGGTATTGGCCGCATGGCAGCCGAGGCGCTGGTACGGGCCGGCGCGCGCGTGCTCATTGCCTCAAGAAAAGGAGACGCCTGTGCCACGGTCGCCGCAGAACTGAACGCGCTGGACGCGCCGGGCAGCGCCGAAGGCTTTGCCGGTGACATTGGCAGCGCAGCCGGTATATGCAAGCTGGTCTCCGACATTCACGCGCGTACGGACAAACTGGACATCCTGATGAACAACTCGGGGGTGTCCTGGGGTGCCCCTTTGGGGCAGTTTCCCTACGATGCATGGGAAAAGGTCATGTCTGTCAACGTGACAGGGATATTCGAACTAACCCAGCGGCTTTTGCCAATGCTAATGAAATCAGGCACCGCCGAAGACCCGGCGCGCATTGTCAATGTGGGGTCAGTCATGGGTGAAGTCCCTATGGGCGATGGGGCCTACAGCTATTCGGCCTCAAAGGCTGCGGTTTTGCATCTGACCAGGGTTTTGGCCAAGGAACTTTCACCGTACCACATCACGGTGAACGCACTCGCTCCGGGACCGTTTGTGTCGCGCATGACGGCCTTTGCGACAGCCGATGAGGATACCAGAGAACGGGTTGGCAAGTCTGTACCTCTGGGTCGCGTCGGACGGGACGAGGATATCGCAGGCTGTATGTTGTTCCTGTGCGGTCGCGGCGGCAGCTATGTGACAGGCGCAGTGATCCCGGTTTCGGGTGGGATCAACGTTGTGACCGCCGGAAACATCTTTGCCGAGGCCCTGTGACGGGAAGACAGCCAATGAAAACCGAAACTAATCTGGATCTGGCAGCCGTAGATACGTATCTGAAAGCGCATCTTTCCGGCTACAACGGGCCATTGGAGGCCAGGAAATTTGACGTGGGGCAATCCAACCCGACGTTTGAGTTACGCACGCCAGAGAAAACCTATGTGCTGCGCCGAAAACCCGCCGGAAAATTGCTGAAATCGGCACATGCCGTTGATCGCGAATTTCGGGTTCAAAGCGCCCTTGCCGGAAGCGAGGTTCCGGTGCCCAAGATGTATCTGCTGTGTGAAGATGACAGCGTCATCGGCTCGGCCTTTTATGTGATGGAGCGTTTGCAGGGCAGGGTGTTTCCCGACCCAACCCTGCCCAAAGAAAGCAACGAAACTCGCGCCGCCATCATTGACGAGATGAACAGGGTTCTTGCCCAGCTGCATATGGTGGATATCGATGCCGTTGGCCTGTCTGACTATGGGCCGGTTGGCAACTATTACGAGCGTCAGATCGCTCGCTGGACCAAGCAATACCGAGCGTCCGAGACCTCGGCCATTGCGGATATGGATGCGCTGGCTTCAGCGCTAGAGACCTCGGTACCGGCCGATGACGGGCAGTGCACGCTGGTGCATGGGGATTACCGCATCGACAACCTGATGTTTGCGCCGAACCGGGCGGAATGTATCGGAGTGCTGGATTGGGAACTGTCGACGATCGGTCACCCTTATGCGGATCTGGCCGCAGTAATCATGCAATGGCAGTTGCCGCCGGGAAAACAGGGCCGGGGGCTGGCGGGTGTGGATCGAAAGAGCCTGGGCCTGCCCAGCGATGAGGCATTCATTGCCCAATACTGCAAACGTCGAGGCCTGGATGGCATAGACAATTTCGGCTTTTATCTGGGCTTCAATTTCTTTCGTATGGCGGGCATTCTACAGGGTGTCTACAAACGCGCGCTGGATGGGAATGCGTCAGACCCCGACCGCGCAAAGGCTTTTGGCGCATATGTTCCTATATTCGCCCAGCACGGCCTGAAAGCGCTTGAGTCCACGTTAGAGTGAAGCCCTATCAAACTGTTTTTAGGTCACTATTTTGCCGTGAAAGTTCCACTTCAAGGTTTGGCAGACTGTTCTTTCCAAAAAACAATTCGGCCCCGGTGAACATGCTGGGAACCCCAAACACGCCACGCCGAACCGACGATTTAGTTTTCTCTTTCAGTTTCAGTTTAACGTCGGGACTTGTCATGGCTTCGCGAATTTTGCGAACGGGCAAGTCGTTTTCGTTCAGAATATCCGTTAGGACACCGATCTCGTCCGCCTTCTGACCATGTACCCAAATAGCATCAAAAATCGCGTTTATATATTTGACTTCCCAAGGTTTTCCATTGGCAAAACACGCACCTCGCATGGCAAGTTTGGTATTGATCGGAAAATGCGGGCTCATATGAAAGCTCAGCCCACGACGGCGGGCAAACCTATGCAGATCATGCGTCAAATAGGCCGTTTTCTGGCGGTTTTCGGAATATGCCTGAAACGGGCTTTGGTTATGCGTCGCTTTGAACACCGCAGGCAACAGGACGGGAACATAAGTAATGCTTACGTCATAGCGCTCGGCAAGATCGGGGAGCATTTTATGGGCGAGAAACGCGTTCGGGCTGCAAAAATCGTAAATGAAATCTATGGTCCGCGTCATAGGGTTCCTCCGTTTCGGTCCCTTGAAATCTTGTTCATTGAACTTCAGGCGAATCTGCGTCGAAATCAGTCTAACATTTCATTGTGAGGCACGCTGAGGAAGTCTGATCACGAATTTCTCTGCAACACGCAACTTTTTGCTGTTATTTCAGGTCACAAGCTTAAACAGTCACTGCTTAACACCGAACGGAAATATCTAAATGTCCCACAGGCAATCCATGTTTGATCAAACCCGGCTGGATCGGCTTAGCCATTGGATGGAGAGCTATGTTGAGCAGCGCAAATATGCCGGATCATCCTTTTTGCTGCGCCACAAAGGGAATGAGGCCTTTTTTCATGCCAGTGGTGTCAGCAGTCTGGAGACTGGCCGGCCATTCCAACGCGACACGCTGGTGCGCATTTATTCCATGACCAAACCGGTCACATCAGTCGCGTTGATGACACTGGTCGAACGTGGACTTGTTCACCTGAACGCGCCTGTTTCTGAACTTCTACCTGAATTCAAAGATATGCACGCGCTGGTACCGGGGGCGGAGAGACTGGATCAGACCGAGGCTGCACCGTCTCCCACTCTGCATCAGTTACTGACGCATACCAGTGGGTTAAGCTATCCGTTCAACCCCGGGCTTTTACCCCATGCGATGGATGAACGAGACCTTATTTTCAAACCCAATCAGGGACTTCTGGAACACCTTGTGCGCGATCTGGCAGGGCTGCCACTGGCGTTCCAACCCGGTGCACGCTGGGAATACTCGGTCGGTATTGACGTGCTGGGTCGTGTGATCGAGGTGGTCTCGGGCCAGTCATTGGAGCAGTTCTTTCGAACCGAAATCCTTGAACCACTCAACATGCGAGAAACAGGTTTTTCCATACCCGCTGGGGCAGGGGATCGTTTCGCATCGCTCTACACCCCATTGGCTGGCGACGCGATGGCGCTGAATTCCGCGGATCACGGCAGCGAAAGCCTGAGACTATTCGATTCCCACCTAGAATCCCCGTTCGAAAACACGACGACCTTTTCCGGCGGTGGCGGTCTGATCTCGACGATTGATGATTATGCAAAATTCGCGGACATGCTTCGAAACCGGGGGGCCGGGAACGGGTGCCGCATACTTGGTCCGAAAACAGTTGATTTCATGATGCGCAATCACCTTCCCGGCGACATTGCATCAATGGGTCCGCAGAGTTTTGCAGAGCAACCGATGGAAGGAATGGGCTTTGGGCTGGCCGGTGCGGTTGTTCTGAATCCCGGTCTGGTAAGGGTTCCCGGCTCTATCGGGGATTTCAGTTGGGGTGGAATGGCGTCGACCTATTTCTGGATTGACTGGCAGAATGACCTGACGGCGATTTTCTTTACCCAATTGTCCCCGTCAAGTTCGTACCCATCCCGTGCCGAACTCAAGGCGCTGGTCCATGCCGCCATGATTGAATGATTTCCTCTGTACTGATACCCGGTGCCGGACGACACAACTTGCGAGCAGACGATGACCGAAGCGGAACGTATCTTACTGGATCTTCTGGATATTGAACGGCTTGAGGTCGATCTGTTTCGCGGGACGGGGTCGGGCGGTGAAACGCCAACACGCATATTTGGCGGGCAGGTCATTGCGCAAGCGCTGGCTGCGGCATATCGAACTGTAGAAGAACGGTTGTGTCATTCGCTGCACGCCTATTTCATTCGCCCGGGCGATCCTGAGAAACCCGTTATTTATCAAGTTGATCGAGCGCGAGACGGAGGTTCTTTCACAACCCGCCGCGTGGTTGCAATTCAGCATGGAAAACAAATCCTGAACATGTCGGCGTCCTTTCATGTCCGGGACGAAGGCTGGGACCATCAGCATCCGATGCCCGTCGTGAACGCACCAAAAACGTACCCGTCCCGATCTGAATTGCGTAAAACATACGTTGAACGTGTTCCCGAAAGGTTGAGGGGCGAATTGCTGCGCGAACGCCCGATCGAGGTCCGGGAAGTCGATCATCTGGACCCATTCACACCGAAAGTCTCTGATGATCGAAACCAGACCTGGTTTCGTATGCCCGCTGCCGCTTCGGTCGATGCCAGAACGCAGCACTTACTGCTGGCTTATGCGTCTGACATGAACCTGATGTCCTCTGGATTGCGGCCTCACGGTCTGAGCTGGTTTAGCGGAGAGTTCAACGGCGCAAGTCTGGACCACGCGCTATGGTTTCACGCGCCGGTGAATTTTCAGAACTGGCATCTGTACGTGATGGATTCGCCGTGGACGGGGCAGGGACGCAGCTTTAACCGTGGATCGATCTATTCCGAGGACGGTTCACTTGTTGCATCTGTTGCACAGGAAGGATTGATGCGCAGAGTTCGCGCGCAACCTTAAGTGTTGTCTATAAATCTCTGATTTAACTTCTGCATTCCACTTAGCCACCGGTCATAGTCAGCCGCCTTGAACTGCAAATAGTCAGCGACTTGTGGATGAGGTAGAACTAAAAATTGTTGATTTCTAATAGCTTGTACGCAGGAGTCAGCCACATCGCTGGGCTCGAGCATTCCATCAATCGAAGCTACTGAGATTTCATGTCCTTCGGTCATTCTTGAACGCACAGCCTGCGGACACAGGACCGAGACTTTCAATCCTTCAGCGCCATATGTCAGCGAAAGCCATTCGGCAAATCCTACAGCGGCGTGTTTAGTAACCCCATACGGGGCTGCACCAGGTTGGTTCAGCAAACCTGCCGCAGACGCAGTTATCATAATATATCCGCCGCCGCGACGAACCATGCGTGGAACCAGATGGCGGGCAGTCCAAACATGGGACATTACATTGATCTTCCAGATCCGATCCCAATCTTCGTCCGCAACATCGATACCACCAAGCGTCAGAATTCCGGCATTTGCGCAAAACAGGTCAATTGAACCGACAGTTTCTTCTACAAAATCAATGAGATTCTTGATCTGCGCTTCGCTGGAAACGTCGCAGGGATACGCCTGACCACCGGTTTGTTCCGCAACCAATTTAGCACCAGCGATATCGACATCCGAGCAAACAACACGTGCTCCTTCATGGGAAAACCGTTCTGCAAGACCACGACCAATGCCTTGGGCAGCGCCGGTGATAACGACAGTTTTGTTCTCAAGCTCCATGCGTATTCCGGGCAGGTTCGTTACAGTGTTTTCAAAGTGTTGGCTTGCGTTCCGTATTACAAGTCCTACTATTTTACCATAATACCAATTATACGTTATATGACACGGCGGAGAATTACTCAGATACAACCGCAATCAGTGATCAAACAAATTCGACCAAAACAAGTCTGATGCGTGTTATCCCAATGCGTAACCAGCACCGCGGACTGTGCGAACAGGATCAACCCCGCCATGTTGCGTCAAGGCTTTGCGCAAGCGTCCAATATGAACATCAACCGTACGCGTATCGACATAGATGTCGCGTCCCCAGACCCGATCCAGCAATTGTTCACGGCTCCAGACCCTGCCCGGCTTTTCCATGAACGTGCTGAGAAGCCGGAACTCGGTTGGGCCCAGTTTCAAGGGCTTGCTGTCGCGGCTGACCTTGTGGGTTTCCGAATCCAGAATGATGTCGTCATATTGCAGTCGCAAGCCAACAGTTGCCGGTCGAACGCGGCGCAGTTGTGTTCGAACACGCGCCATCAGTTCGACGATCGAATATGGCTTGACCACGTAATCGTCGGCACCGGTTTCAAGCCCGCGAACCTTGTCTACCTCTTCTGATCTGGCCGACAGCATGATTATCGGGATAGAACGTGTGTCCGGACGGCTTTTGAGTCGGCGGCAAACCTCAATCCCGCTGAGATTGGGCATCATCCAGTCCAGAACGATGATATCCGGGCAGTCTTCGTTGACCAGCAACATAGCTTCGTCACCGTTGGCCGCTTTTGAGACGCGAAAACCCTCGGCTTCAAGGTTGTAGGCCAGCACCTCGCGTTGGGCCAACTCATCCTCGACCACCAATACTGTCGGTTGATCTGCGGACATCTGAAGCGTCTCCTACGCTGTTTGCGACGTTATGTCGGCCTTGGGCCGAGCCTCGGTCGGGCGGTCGCCTGTGACCAGATACACCACCTGCTCGGCAATCGAGGTTACATGGTCGCCCATACGTTCGATGTTCTTGGCGATGAAATGCAGGTGCATACAGGCGGAAATATTGCGCGGATCCTCGGCCATGAAGGTCAGGAGTTCGCGGAACAGGCCGTTATACATCTGGTCGACCTCTTCATCGCGGTTGATGACGTCGGTGGCCAATTCCGCGTCGCGCTGAATATATGCGTCCAGCGCGTCGCGCAGCATACGTTCGACCTCGCGCGCCATGCGGCGCAAGGCAGCGGCGCTGCCGCTGATCTCGCCCGCATTGGCAAGAACGGTCGTACGCTTGGCGATGTTCTTCGCATAATCTCCAATCCGCTCGAGGTTGCCGGATACCTTCAGGACCGAAAGAACCAAACGCAGGTCACTGGCCGTGGGCGCGCGCAAGGCAATCAGACGCGCGGTTTCCTCATCAATCAGATCTTCCAAGGCGTCGATGGCCTTGTCACCTTGCCGCACATCCTGGGCCAGCTCAACGTCACGGCTTTCTAGAGAGCGCGCCGCGCTCATGATAGCGGCCTCAACCAGACCGCCCATCTTCATGATATGCGCCTGGATTGTTTCGAGGTCGCGGTCAAAAGCAGATGCAATATGTTGTTCGCTCATTGTTTGATACCTGTGTTTAGCCGATACGGCCTGTAATGTAGCTTTCCGTGCGCGGATCGACCGGGTTAGTAAAAATCTGCCCGGTTTCACCGAATTCGACCAGATTTCCCAGGTGGAAGAAGGCCGTTTTCTGGCTGACGCGCGCGGCCTGCTGCATCGAATGGGTGACGATCACAACCGAATATCGGGAACGCAATTCGTCGATCAACTCTTCGACCTGTGCGGTTGCAATCGGGTCCAGCGCCGAGCACGGCTCGTCCATCAACAGGACTTCCGGTTCGGTTGCCACGGCTCGCGCGATACACAAACGCTGCTGCTGCCCCCCTGAAAGGCCCGTGCCAGGCGCATCCAGACGGTCCTTGACTTCATCCCAGATCGCGCCTCGGCGCAGGGATTTCTCAACGATTTCATCAAGTTCCGCCTTATTCTTCGCCAAGCCGTGGATGCGCGGACCGTAGGCCACGTTGTCGTAGATCGACTTGGGGAACGGGTTCGGTTTTTGAAACACCATACCCACTTTGGCGCGCAACTGTACGGGGTCGACCCGCTTGTCATAAATGTCTTCGCCGTCCAAAAGGATATCACCTTCGACACGGCAGATATCGATGGTGTCGTTCATCCGGTTCAGACACCGCAGGAAGGTCGATTTTCCACAACCCGAAGGGCCGATAAAGGCCGTGACGGTCTTGTCTTCGATCTCAACACTCACGTCCTTGATGGCGTGGGTATCACCGTAATAAACCTGAACCTTCTTCGCGTTGATCTTGATGTCTTTGGAGTCCACGGTTCTCTCCACTCGTGTCATGTCGTTCATTATTGCCCCCAATTACCAGCGGCGTTCAAAGCGGCGGCGCAGGATGATAGCGATGATATTCATGGTCAGCAGGAACATCAAAAGGATGATGATTCCGCCCCAGGCCTTTTCGTAGAACCCGACATCAGCGCGTGCGGCCCAAGTGTAAATCTGGGCGGGCATTGCTGAGTTCGGCTCGGTAAAGCCGGCAAGGAACCCGTCGGGATATCCCCGCGCCACAAAGCCTACCATGCCGATCAGCAACAACGGTGCGGTTTCACCCAAGGCTTGTGCCAGACCGATGATGGTACCGGTCAGAATGCCGGGCGCGGCCAAGGGCAGCACGTGGTGGAACACCGCCTGCATTTTCGAGGCCCCTACCCCCAGCGCCGCGTCGCGGATCGATGGCGGAACCGCTTTCAGCGAGGCGCGGGTCGAGATGATGATCGTCGGCAATGTCATGAGGGTCAGAACCAGACCACCAACCAGCGGCGCCGATTGTGGCAGGTGCATGAACTGGATGAACACGGCCAGACCCAGAATACCGAACACAATCGACGGCACGGCTGCAAGGTTCGAGATGTTCACTTCAATCAGGTCGGTGAACCTGTTCTGCGGGGCGAACTCTTCAAGATAAATCGACGCAGCCACACCAATAGGCAGTGACAGGCCCAAAACCACCAGCATCATGAAAAACGACCCAATGACCGAGGCCCCGATGCCCGCACCGCCCGGGTTGTCAACGCCTGAATCCGCGCCGGTGATGAACGGCCAGTTGAAGGCCTGCTTGATGATGCCCGCCTGTTCCAGCGCATCAACCAGATCCAGATCGCTTAGCTGTAGAAAACGGCTGTCCTGCAAGGTGTCACGAGACACGCGGCCTTTGAAATACCCGTCGACCCGGCTAGAGGCGGCCAGATCAAACTTGACCGGATCACCCAGCTTGCCGGGGTTGTCGGCATAGTAAGTTCGGATTGTACCGCCGATTTTACCAAGAAGACGTTCGATGGCCGCTTCGTCGAAATCAACGCTGATCCCTTGGTCCTCCAGTTCCTTGCTCAGCTGAGCGATGAACAGGTTGGAATAGGCCTTGGTCTTGAACAACGTACTTTCCGCCTCGTCTCGCTGCGCAGCGGACAAGGTGAAATCCACGCTGACAACAGTGCGCTGAAAGGCCGGAATACCTTGCGACAGGATCGAGGCGAACAGAACGATCAGGAAGAACAGGCCCGTTGCAATAGCGACAATCCCGTATGCCCGAAATCGTTTCTCTGCATTTGCACGTTTTTTGGTATGTGCATCCCCTACAGTCAGCGAGACTGAGCGATGACCTGTTTCAGGGCTTTGCATGCTGGCGTCGGTCATTCGTATTGCTCCCGATACTTGCGCACGATGTAGAGGGCAAAGATGTTCAGCCCAAGCGTGAGGGTGAAAAGGGTCATGCCCAGTGCAAAGGCTACAAGCGCTTCGGGCGATGCGAAATCCGCGTCTCCGGTCAGCTGGCTCACGATTTTTGCGGTGACGGTCGTCATGGCTTCAAACGGGTTCAGGCTCAGCCGCGCTGCGGCCCCTGCCCCAAGGACCACGATCATTGTCTCACCTATGGCGCGCGATGCGGCCAGCAGGATCGCCCCCACGATACCCGGAAGCGCCGCTGGCAGAACAACCTGACGGATGGTTTCGGACTGCGTTGCACCCAATCCGTAAGAACCGTCGCGCAGAGCCTGCGGCACCGCGTTGATGATGTCATCCGACAACGAGGACACAAACGGGATCAGCATGATGCCCATGACCAACCCAGCGGTCATGACTGCCGTGCCAGCCTTCATCCAGCCAAGCCCGTCATCCCCGAACAGTCCAAGCAAAAGCGGACCAACGGTAAGCAGCGCAAAAAGGCCGTAAACGATGGTCGGGATACCTGCCAGTATCTCGAGCAGCGGTTTTGCTACGGCGCGGACACGGGGTGACGCGTATTCGCTGAGGTAAATCGCGGCGAACAGCCCGATCGGGACAGCCACCAGAAGGGCAACGAGCGAGATATAGAATGTCCCCCACAGCAGGGGAAGAATGCCAAGTTCAGACGACCCGCCGCGCCCCGAAAAACTGGGGGCCCAAGTCGTGCCGAAAAAGAAATCGGTAGCAGGGTAGAGTTTGAAGAATTCCCAAGTGTTGAAAACCAGAGACAGGACGATCCCGACAGTAGTCAGAATTGCGATGGACGCGGCTGCCAGCAACAGGATTCGCACGCCCTGCTCGACCACATTGCGCGCGCGGTATTCCGCGTGGGTTTGAAGCCAGCTGACCGCAGCACCGGCGAGTGCCGTCAGTATGACGGCGACTGTCATGATCGAATAGCCGGTCGCATTCATGATCCGATAGCTTTGCGCCGCGCGCAGCACAGGTTGCGTGATATCCGACGTCACCACCTGCCCGGCATCCTTCAGACGCTGGGTCATGTCGATCACATCCGCGCGCTCGTTGCGCGCCAGTTCCTCGGGTATCTGCCCGGCGGCAACTGCGTTATCCAAGCCGTACGCGGTGCGACGGACCTCGGCCATGACCAGATTGAGGGACGCGCCGTCTTCGATGGCGGAACCCGAGATCATTTCGGATACCTGAGAGTTCACGTAAAGCGGTTGTACTAGCAACCAGAGGATCATAAGGCCAAATGCAGGAACGATCGTCTTGAGGGCGACATTTGCGCCATAATACGACGGAAGCGAGTGCAAAGCCCGGATATCTCCTGTGGCGCTTTGCAGGGCGCGTGTGCGCCCCAACAGGTAACCGACTGCAGCAATCGCTAGCACGATCAGAACAAGCCATACTATCGGCATGAAACCCCCATTTGGTCTTGGCCGGGAAAGCTAAAAAATGTGGGGGCGACAGGAATGCCGCCCCCCGGTATTTCGAACCAAAGGCGGGATTAGCTGCCCGAACCCATGGTAACTTCGTTGGCGATTGCATCCTGAGTCTTTGCCAGCTCTGGGTCCGCAACCAGACCATAATTTGCCAGAGGACCCGAAGCGCCTGCGATTTCGTCGTGGGTAAAGAACTGGGCGTATTCTTTAAGGCCGGGAATCACGCCGATATGGGCTTTCTTCACGTAGAAGAACAGCGGGCGCGAAACCGGATATTCACCGGTCGAGATGCTTTCGGTCGAAGGAGCGATACCCGACATGGTTGCCACTTTCAGCTTGTCGGTGTTGTTCTCGTAGAACGCCAGGCCGAAAATGCCGATGCCATTGGGGTTGGTGTCGATACGCGCCAGCGTTTCGGTGTAGTCACCATCGATGTCGACCGCCTTGCCGTCGGTACGAACAGCCAGACAAGCATCTTCTGCGTCGTCTTCGCTCATGCCGCCAGCAATCATGGCTTCCATCGCACCGGTCGCTTCACAACCGATCAGCAGAACTTTTTCTTCGAATACTTCACGGGTGCCGTGTTTGGTACCTGGAATGAAGCCAGCGATTTCTACATCAGGCAGTTCCGGGTTGAATTCGGCCCAGGTGGTGTAAGGGTTATCAACCACTTCACCGTCTTTCAGGACTTTTGCGCCCAGTGCGTTAAAGATGTCGGCAGGTTCAAAAGCGGTGAAGGCAGGACCGTTCTGCTGGCTTGCAAAGACGATGCCATCATAACCGATGCGGACTTCCATGATGTCAGTCACACCGTTTTCGGCGCAGGCCTTGATTTCTTTTTCACGGATCGCGCGCGATGCGTTTGCAATGTCGATGGTGTTTTCACCAACACCCTCACAGAAACGCTTCAGACCAGCTGACGAACCGCCCGATTCAACAACCGGGGTCGGGAAGTCGGTGTTCTCACCAAACAGTTCCGCGACGATCGACGCATATGGCAGAACGGTCGACGAACCGGCAACCTGAACGTTGTCACGGGCAGCAGCGGTGGTTGCCGAGACGGCGGTGATTGCCAGCGCAGAAGCCGACAGTTTTACAAAGGACATTTCAGTCTCCTTGAAAAGGTATGATTGATCACCCCCATGATGATCCTGCGTGCACCCCTAGGTGCCGTGCGTAAGCCTTTTGTGACAAGTGTGTAACGCTTTTATGACAACCCTCGTTTATCCGGAGATTTCAGGTCAAAAAAACGTAACGAGGCAGATTTTGAAGGGTGATAATGCGGGAAGGGCTACCGTGGTAAGATGACTGTAAAGACGGAACCTTTTCCCAACTCACTTTCCACGCGCAACCGTCCGCGGTGGCGATTGACGATGTGCTTGACGATGGCCAGCCCCAGCCCCGTTCCACCCAACTGCCGCGACCTGTGATTGTCGGCGCGATAGAAGCGCTCGGTCAGGCGTGGCAGATGCACAGAATCAATTCCTGGCCCCTTGTCGATGATCTTCACCCGCACCCCAGGCCCACGCATCGCCGCGTCACGCTCTGATGACAAAACGCTGACTGTGACGCTGCCACCGCTGGCACCGTATTTTATTCCGTTTTCGATCAGGTTGGTGAATACCTGCCGTAACTGATCGCTGTCTCCGGTTACTGCAAGCGGGCCGTCCTGTGCGTCAAGCGTCAGCGTCACACCCGCCTCTTCCGCTAGGGGGCGCAACGAGTTAAGGGTGGATTGCAGCAGCCCTGTCAGCTCCAGCTGTTGTTTTGGGCGAACTCTTTCTTCGCTTTCCACGCGGTTCAGGGACAAAAGATCGCCAACCAGCCGGTTCATCCTGTTGGCTTCATCGGCCATGATTTGCAGGAACCGGTCACGCGCAGCCGGATCGTTGCGTGCAGGGCCGCGCAAGGTTTCAATGAAGCCCATCAGTGCCGTCAACGGTGTCCGCAATTCGTGACTGACATTGGCAACAAAGTCCCGGCGCATCTGACTTGCCTGTTCCAGGTGCGTGACATCTTGAAAAGTGGCCAGAATGGCGCCACCCGACACGGCTCCGACCCCGTTCATATATCGGCATTGCACATCAAATGTTGTGTCCTGAGCGCCGTCACTGGAAAGATGACGCGCCGTCTTGGTTTCCTTCGACTGAAGGCTTTGCTCAATCGCTTCAAGAACCAGTGGCTGCCGCAGGATGGTCGCAAAATGCCGCCCTACAATATTCTGCCCCAGAAAGGTTTTTGCATCCGTATTGGCGGCAATGATCCGTTCGGTCTGATCCACCATCAGCGCGGGCATAGGGATGGCCTGAACAAATCCATCAAGAAGGTTATCTGACATGCTTCAAACCCCGATCAATCCGCGCGTCTTACTGGACAGGTCTTAAGGTGTCCCGAAACCTGCGCATGTTTTCCTGATAGTGCAGCGCGCTTAGGGTAATCCGTTTTGCTGCGGCCTCGTCCAGTTGGCGCACCACTTTGCCCGGAGCCCCCATCACAAGGGAGTTATCCGGAATCTCCTTGCCTTCCGTGATCAAGGCCCCTGCCCCGATCAGGCAATTCCGTCCGATCCGGGCACCATTCAGAACAATCGCGCCCATTCCGATCAGAGTATTTTGTCCGATCGTACATCCGTGCAGCATCACTTTGTGTCCGATGGTGCAATTCGGACCAATCCACAAAGGATACCCGGCATCGATGTGCATGACGCAGTTTTCCTGAACGTTGCTACCTGCACCAACGCGGATTTCCTCGTGATCTGCGCGTATCGTGCAGCCGAACCAAACCGAGGCACCCTTTTCCAGCACAACCTTGCCGATCAGGTTGGCATCGGGCGCAACCCATGTGTCCTCGTGAATATCCGGCATGTGCTCGCCTAACGCGAAGATCGTCATGACAGCCCCTCGAATTCGTTTTGAAGTTTGCGCACGTGTTGTTGCAGATTTGGCTGTTGAATACGGCGCATCCGTTCGGCGCTGACGATGGTCTTGAGCTTCTTTTCGGTCGCCTCAAGATCGTCATTGATCAGGACATAATCGTAATAGCCCCAGTGGCTGATCTCATCCCAGCTTTTGAGCATCCGCCTTGCGATAACTTCATCGCTATCTTGTCCACGCGATTCCAGACGGCGGCGCAGTTCAGGGATCGATGGCGGCAGGATGAAGATCGACAACGCATGCTTACCCAGATCCGAGTTGCGGATCTGAACCTCGCCTTGCCAGTCCACGTCGAACAGCACGTCCTTACCCGCGTGGATCGAACTACGCACCGGATCAGCGGGTGAGCCATAGAAATTACCGAAGACATGCGCATGTTCCAACATCTGGCCATCGGCGACCTTCTGCTTGAACTCGTCTTCAGAAAGAAAATAGTAATCCCGCCCATGTTCTTCCCCCGGACGCGGGGCACGGGTTGTGGCCGAGACCGAAAACTCAAGGTCCTTGTCCCAGTCCATCAGCCGCTTTGCCAGGGTGGATTTGCCTGCCCCGGACGGGGAAGACAGGATGATTAAAAGGCCTCGGCGATCCGCCATGTCAGTCGTTCCCATCGTTATTCCACGTTTTGCACTTGTTCGCGCATCTGATCGATCACCGCCTTCAATTCCAGCCCGACAGCCGTCAGATCCGTACTCTGAGCCTTGGAACACAGCGTGTTGGTTTCGCGGTTGAACTCTTGCATCAGGAAATCAAGCTTGCGTCCGACAGCCCCTTCCTGCCCAAGCAACTCTCGCGCTGCGGCCACATGTGCAGACAGGCGGTCGATCTCTTCGGTAATGTCGGCTTTGACCGCGATCAAAGCCAGTTCCTGCGCGACGCGATCCGGGTCCGCGCCCTGCGCATTGTCCAGTACGTGCGCCAGATTGTCCCGAAGTGCCGCGGCCATCTTGTCCTTGCGTTGCACGGCCAGATCGGCTGCCTGCGCTGTCAGCGCCGCAACTTGGTCCAGCTGAGTGTTCAGCACGGCCGCCAACGCTTCGCCTTCGGTCTGGCGCATTCCGACAAAAGCGGCCAACAGGTCGTTGAAATCTTCGGTCAGGCGCGCCACCAGCGGAGCGGGATCATCCGCATCTGCGGTTGCATCCAACATGCCTTTCAGTGCCAAAAGGTCCGAGGCGCGCGCCGGTTCCAGAGCGATGCCGCGCGCAGCTGCCATCTTGTGTGTTTGCTCCAACGCACTCAGAGCAGCGGCCATAGCGACCTCGTTCAATGCCAGTTCCGAGGCAGAGTCCTCACGATTCAGACGCATTGAAAGGGTCACATTCCCACGGCTCAGGGATTTTGACAGCGTGGCCCGAAGGGCCACCTCAAGCCCGGTCAGCCA
The DNA here is from genome assembly GCF_059612525.1 of Ruegeria sp. SAZD013. Taxonomy (NCBI): domain Bacteria; kingdom Pseudomonadati; phylum Pseudomonadota; class Alphaproteobacteria; order Rhodobacterales; family Roseobacteraceae; genus Ruegeria; species Ruegeria sp. SAZD013. Next base: position 410,578 of record NZ_JBXWQT010000020.1, read on the forward strand.
TTCAGGGACGCGCAGGCGCATATCAAGGCCTTTACCGTTGACACTGCGCAACTCCCACGTCCAGCTATGCGGTCCGTATTCACCCTTCCCCGAGGCAAACCCGGTCATGGATCTGATCATGACTGTCCTTTCCTGTGGCCTCACCCTTTTGGATGTTTGCCGCACCTAATGCGATTGACCGGTACAGAGCAAGAGTTGGCTGAGGCCGCCTTTGTTTGGGGTAAGTTAACCATTCGTTAAAGAATTGCTCCAAAATTGAATAAACCCGAGTCAAACTACCCCTGGTAATGGCTTGCAGGCCACAAATGCTCCGGTTGTGTTGCATTTTATGAAAATGGCGGCCAATTGACGTAAGGGTGAAAAAATGAAAACCTTTTTCGGGACTGGTTCCGGGTCAGATTTTGGAAAGATCGTCGCAATGGATCGCTTTGACAGTGGGCGCAGCCTTACGCCGATCCGCCAGGCCGAAGCGTATTGGACTGCATTGCTGAGAGGTGACGGTGTTCCGATGCGGTCCCAGGTTGACCCGCGCGGGCTGGAAAACATACTCGAATATACTTTCATTCTTGAACGGATCGCCCCTGGACTGGCTCGGTTTCGCCTTGCCGGAAGTCACCTGAACGGGCTTGCGGGGATGGAGGTTCGTGGCATGCCTGTGACGTCCTTTTTTCAGCCCGATGACCGCGCCAGGATTAAGGATGTTCTGGAGCAGGTATTTGCAACACCCGCCGTTGCCGAACTGGGTCTGGATTCGAGCGGGATACTTGGGCGTACCCGGATGCAGGCCTGCATGATCCTTTTGCCGCTCAAAAGTGATCTGGGCGACGTCAGCCGGGTTCTGGGGGTCATGGTCGCGGATGGAGCGATTGGTAAAACCCCACGCAGATTTTCGATTACGGATACGCGGATCAAATCGTTTTCGGAAATTCAGGCACCGGTTCCTGCTGCGCCTAAAACCGTTGACGGTTTAGCCGAAGACCAAACGGATTTCAAACGCGCGACCAAACACCTTCGTCTGGTCGTGTCGCGCGATGACTGAACCAGTCTGAACACCCGGAACAAAAAACAGCGGACCGATGGCCCGCTGTTTTCTTTCTATTAGAACGCTTAACTTGCGGCGCGTTTTGATCCGTTGCGGCGCAGGTTGGTCAGTTCTTCCGCCACAAGGAACGCCAGTTCCAGCGACTGAGACGCGTTCAGGCGCGGGTCGCAGGCGGTGTGGTAGCGATCCGACAGATCCTCTTCGGTCACGGCCCGCACACCACCGGTGCATTCGGTAACGTCGAGACCGGTCATCTCGAAATGGACACCGCCGGGGATCGTGCCCTCAGACTGATGCACGCCAAAGAAATCGCGTACCTCACGCAGGACAGAATCGAACGGACGGGTTTTGTAGCCCGTGGCCGATTTGATGGTGTTGCCGTGCATCGGGTCGCAGACCCAAGTGACCTTGGCGCCTTCTTCCTTCACGGCCTTGACCAGACGCGGAAGGTGTTCACCCGCCTTGCCCGCGCCAAAGCGCGCGATCAGAGTCAGGCGGCCCTCTTCATTTTCGGGGTTCAGCTTCGACATGAGAACCTTGAGGTCTTCTGCCGTCGTCGTCGGACCACATTTCAACCCAATCGGGTTCAGAACGCCACGACAGAACTCGACATGTGCACCATCAGGCTGTCGCGTACGGTCGCCGATCCAGATCATGTGACCAGACCCGGCCAGCCAGTTGCCCGAGGTCGAATCCAGACGGGTCAGCGCCTCTTCGTACTCCAGCAACAGACCTTCGTGACTGGTGTAGAATTCAACAGTCGAGAATTCGTGTGTCGTGTCTGCCGTGATACCGGCCGCTTCCATGAAGTCGATGGTGTCCTGAATGCGATCTGCCACCTCAGAGTACTTCTGAACATCCTGTTCGTCGGTAAAGCCCAGAGTCCACGAATGGACGCGGCTCATGTCGGCGAAGCCACCAGTTGAGAAGGCACGCAGCAGGTTCAACGTGGCCGCCGCCTGTGTGTAGGCCTGCAACATCTTTTCGGGATTCGGAATCCGCGCTTCGGGCGTGAACGCCAGTTCGTTGATGATGTCACCGCGGTAGCTGGGTAGCTCGACACCATCCACAACCTCGGTCGGGGCGCTGCGTGGCTTTGCAAATTGGCCGGCCATACGACCGACTTTAACCACCGGCACCTTGGCACCATAGGTAAGAACCATCGCCATTTGCAGCATCACCTTGAAGGTGTCACGGATCGCATCGGCGCTGAATTGTTCAAAGCTTTCAGCGCAATCCCCGCCTTGCAGAAGGAAGGCCTCGCCGCGACCGGCGGCACCAAGATGTTGCTTGAGGCGCCGCGCCTCACCGGCGAAGACTAGCGGGGGATACTGCGAAAGCTGGGCCTCGACCTTGGCCAATGCGGCCGCGTCGGTATAGTCTGGCATCTGAACCCGGGGCTTGTTGCGCCAGTTCGATTTTTGCCATTCGGTCATAGCTTTGATCTCCGCTGAAGTGTTCAGGTCGCCTCTATACAAAAAGCAATGAAGAGTGACCATATCCCATTTGCGCCTCTTGACGCCGCAAACAAGCTTTGATCATGGTGACTGCCAAATACGCTGCGGGATACCAGGTTTTCCTGCGCAGAATTAAGGACATTTTGTCATGCAAGTGCAACGCCAAGCAGTCACGGTCGAAAATGCTGGGGCCACGCCCCGCCATTTCGTTTTTGTCCTGTTGGACAATTTTTCGCTGCTGTCTTTTGCGTCAGCGCTCGACAGTCTGCGCATCGCAAATCGCATGGCGGACAAACAGCTTTATACATGGACACTTTCCGGTGAAGGCGGAAACTCGATTTCATGTTCGGCCGGGACCGAATTCAAGCTGGACCGTGATCTTGAGGAGTTGCAGCGCGACGATGTCGTTCTGATTTGCGGAGGCGTTGACGTACAGGCAGCCACCACCAAACGCATTCTGAACTGGTTACGACGCGAGGCACGGCGCGGATTGCGCATCGGCGGTTTGTGCACGGCTGCTTATACCCTGGCCAAGGCCGGGTTACTGGACAACAAGCGGGCGACGATACATTGGGAAAACTCAGACAGTTTCATCGAAGAATTCGATGAGGTCGAGTTGACGAAAGCTGTCTTTCAGATTGATGGCGGTCGGATGACAACGGCTGGGGGGACCTCGTCTATCGATCTGATGCTCAAGTTGATTGCAGACGATTTTGGCGAAGACTTGGCAAATGCGGTGGCGGACCAGATGATTTATTCGTCAATCCGGACAGATCAGGATACGCAACGTCTGTCGACACCGACGCGGATTGGGGTCCGGCACCCCAAGCTGAGTCAGGTCATTCTCATGATGGAAAAGAACATCGAAGAGCCGATCTCTCCTTCGATTCTGGCCAAGGAAGTCGGTATGTCGACTCGCCAGCTTGAGCGTCTGTTCCGGCGCTATCTCAGCCGCTCGCCCAAGCGGTACTATATGGAACTTCGCTTGCACAAAGCGCGGAACCTGCTGATGCAAACGGATATGAGCGTCATCAACGTAGCCCTGGCATGCGGCTTTGCCTCGCCCAGCCATTTCTCGAAATGCTACCGCGCACATTACAACACCACGCCGTATCGCGAGCGTGGCGCGCAGAGCGGGCGGCTATCGGTGTAAGGTCACTCCGCCGGAGCCATTCTGTAAACTGCCCCCCGCCCAACCGAGATAAACCAGATCGACCCATCTGGCGCTTCGACGATATCGCGGACGCGCTCGGTTTCAGGGCTTCTGATCTGTTCGGCCTCGTGCATCGGCTGACCGTGAAGCCGTGCGATATAGTCAAATTTCAACGACCCTACGAAGATATCACCCTTCCATTGCGGCCATAGCTTGCCGGAATAAACCAGCAGACCGGACGGCGCTATGGAAGGATCCCAGTAGTAAACTGGCTGTTCCAGCCCTTCTTTAGCTGTACCGTCGCCGATTTTTTCACCCGAATAATGCGTGCCATATGAAATAACCGGCCAACCATAATTCCGCCCTGCACGGGGTTGGTTGATTTCATCGCCACCCCGCGCCCCGTGTTCCGAGATCCAAAGTCGGCCAAACGCGTCCAAATCCGCGCCCTGCGGATTTCGATGGCCGTAAGACCATATTTCGGGTTCGATATTCGATTGCACGACAAAGGGGTTATCCGCCGGAACTGTCCCATCGCGATTGATGCGAATGACCGAGCCCATGGGATTGGACCGATCCTGTGCATTCTCCGCCTGTCCCCGTTCGCCCAAGGTCACGAATAATGTCCCGTCCGGCGTTTCGACCACACGGCTGCCAAAATGGCGACCACCTGTACCACCTGGCGATGCCTCGAAAATTACTCGAAGGTTCTGAAGGTTTTTGCCAGTCTCGGACAGGCGCGCAACCGCAACAGCAGTTCCTGCACCGTCGCCTTGCGGTTTTGCAAAAGTCAGAAAGACCTCTCGACTTTGATTGAAATCGCGTGAGATCGTGACGTCCAACAATCCTCCCTGCCCCAAAGTCGCGACCTTTGGAACGCCTGAAACAGCTACCGGCTGTCCATTTCGCACATACAGCAATCTTCCATCCCGTTCCGTGACGAGGAAACTCTCATCAGGCAAAATGCCAACCGCCCATGGGGTCTCTAGCCCGCCAACCATTTCTTCCAGTTGGACAATCCCGGCTGAAACCAACAGCGTCTGGGCCGCGGCACTCAAGGCGCACAGTGAGAAAGAGAGAATCATCGCCGTTCTGAGCATTCTGGTCCCTTTCGGTGACAATCAGGGGTGAGTCCCAACAAAACAGATAGAATTTCAAACGAAAAAAACACATTTGCGTTAGGACTTTTCTTTTCCGAACAGCTTGCCTAGGGTCGTCGCCAGAACGAATACGTTTACAACTGGGAGTAACCATATGAAAAAGCTGCTTACTGCAACTGCAGCAACTGCATTGCTGGCCGGCGCAGCCATGGCCGAAGATGTCAAACTGGGGATTTTGATCGGCTTTACCGGCCCGATTGAATCGCTTGCCCCCGCCATGGGATCGGGTGCCGAGCTGGCAATCGCCGAAGTCAACGAATCCGGAAAGTTCATGAACGGTGCCAGCGTGGCTGGCGTACGTGCCGATACCGGCTGTATCGACAACGGTCTGTCCACCTCGAACGGCGAGCGTATGATCGCTGACGGTGTTGCAGGCATCATCGGCGGCGACTGTTCGGGTGTAACCGGCGCGATTCTGCAAAACGTTGCCATTCCTAACGGCATGGTCATGATCTCGCCTTCGGCGACCTCGCCCGGCCTGTCAACCATGGAGGACAATGGCCTGTTCTTCCGCACCGCGCCGTCGGATGCGCGCGAAGGTCAAGTTATGGCTGATATCCTTAAGGATCGCGGCATCAACTCGATCGCGCTGACCTATACCAACAACGACTATGGCAAAGGTCTGGCCGATGCGATCCAGACGTCCTTCGAAGCGGTTGGCGGCGAAGTGACCATCGTTACGGCGCACGAAGACGGCAAGGCCGACTATTCGGCTGAAGTTGGCGCGCTGGCCTCGGCCGGTGGCGACATTCTGGTTGTCGCAGGTTATCTGGACCAGGGTGGTCTGGGCATCATCCAGTCGTCGCTGGACAGCGGTGCGTTTGACACCTTTGGTCTGCCCGGCGGCATGATCGGTGACTCGCTGCCCGCAAATGTCGGCCCCGACCTGAACGGCTCGTTCGGTCAGATCGCCGGGTCCGGTGGTGAAGGTGCAGAAAAGTACTTTGCACTGGCCGAAGCAGCCGGGTTTGACGGCTCGTCGCCCTATTCGCCCGAATCCTATGACGCGGCAGCGCTGTTCATGTTCGCCATGCAAGCCGCCGGTTCGACCAACCCGGCAGATTACGCGGGCAAAGTAATGGACGTCGCCAACGCACCGGGTGAAAAGATTTATCCGGGTGAACTGGCCAAAGGTCTGGAACTGCTGGCCGCCGGTCAGGACATCGACTATGTCGGCGCGTCCGGTGTCGAGTTGATCGGCCCCGGCGAAAGCGCAGGGTCGTACCGCGAGATCGAAGTGACCGACGGCGAAAACAAGACCGTCAACTTCCGTTGATCCCGCATATCAAGCTATAAAATCAGACAGCCCGGGCCTTGTGTCCGGGCTGTTTCAATGACAAAAGGCTGCACCTCGTTTCACGGGGTCAAGGCAAGGGGATACCATGATCGTCGTCGAGGACGTGCATAAGCATTTCGGCGGGTTTCACGCGGTGGACGGGGCGTCGCTGGAAATCCAAAAAGGGTCGATCACCGGCCTGATCGGGCCCAACGGGGCCGGAAAAACCACTCTGTTCAATGTGATCGCCGGTGTTTTGCCTCCGACCAGCGGCAAGGTGGTCATGGATGGTGAAGATATCACTGGCCTGCCTCCGCATGAGCTGTTTCACAAGGGTTTGCTGCGCACCTTCCAGATCGCGCATGAGTTTTCGTCGATGACCTGCCGCGAAAACCTGATGATGGTGCCCGGTGCGCAATCGGGTGAGGCGCTGTGGAATACCTGGTTCGGACGCAAGCGCATCGCTGATGAAGAACGCGCGCTGAAAGCCAAGGCAGACGAGGTGCTGGAGTTTCTGACCATCGAACATCTGGCCGATCACAAGGCCGGTCAGGTTTCGGGCGGTCAAAAGAAACTGCTGGAACTTGGTCGTACCATGATGGTGGACGCCAAGATCGTATTTCTGGACGAGGTCGGAGCAGGCGTGAACCGCACCCTGCTGATGACCATCGCTGATACGATCCTGCGCCTGAACAAAGAGCGTGGTTATACGTTTGTTGTCATCGAGCACGACATGGATTTCATCGGCAAGATCTGCGACCCGGTCATCTGCATGGCCGAGGGTAAGGTTTTGGCCGAGGGTACTCTGGATGAGATCAAGGCAAACGAGCACGTGATCGAAGCCTATCTAGGCACCGGCCTCAAAAACAAAGACAAGCTGGAGGCCCAGACATGACCGCTGGCATGAGCGACAACCCCTATCAGGACGACAAGGGCAACAAGGACGCATCGATTACCAACACGCAAGGTATCGGAACAATGACGCCTGCCCATCGGAAAAGCGGGACGACTCATCGCGTTGAAGGCGGCCCGTTTCTGATCGGCGATACCATGACCGGTGGTTATGGCAAAGGCCCGGACATCCTGCACGACTGCACCATTGCCGTGGACAAGGGGGAGATCGCAGTCATTGTCGGCCCCAACGGTGCGGGCAAGTCAACGGCGATGAAGGCCGTGTTTGGGATGCTGGATGTGCGCGCCGGCTCTGTACGCCTGGACGGCGAGGATATCACCAGCCTCACCCCGCAAGACCGCGTAATCCGCGGTATGGGCTTTGTTCCTCAGACGTCGAACATTTTTACCTCGATGACTGTCGAGGAAAATCTGGAAATGGGTGCCTTTATCCGGCACGACGATTTCTCGGACACGATGGAGCAGGTCTATGACCTGTTCCCAATTCTGCGTGACAAACGCAACCAACCTGCCGGCGAACTGTCTGGCGGTCAGCGCCAACAGGTTGCCGTGGGTCGCGCGCTGATGACGCAACCCAAGGTCCTGATGCTGGACGAGCCCACCGCAGGTGTCTCACCCATCGTGATGGATGAGCTTTTTGACCGCATCATCGAGGTCGCACGCACCGGCCTGCCGATCCTGATGGTTGAACAAAACGCCCGCCAGGCGCTGGAGATTGCCGATAAGGGATATGTGCTGGTTCAGGGGCGAAACGCCTATACCGGTACGGGCAAGGAATTGCTGGCCGATCCGGAAGTGCGGAAGAGTTTCTTGGGTGGTTGAGGCCTATGAAAACCAGCCTACTCGCCGTTTTCTGTTTATGTCTGCTAGGCAGCATCGTGTTTGCTCAGAGCCTAGCACCGCAAGCTAAGCAGTCTAGAAATGGGGTGATCTTCCGTTGCGAGTTCGAGAATCAACGAACGGTCATCCTATCGGCGCTCGATGACAGGATTGTTTGGCAGGAAAATGGGTCTGATTACCCTGCCAGTGATTGGACACATATTCGGATATCGCATGACCCAATCTTGTCAGTATTTGCTTATGGTGTGGGCATCGGAAGCCCTAGGCTCGATATTTACCAAGGTATCTTCCACGCTGATAAGCCCGGCTACGACCTTGGCACTGCAATCCTAAGCGAGACGCTTGTTGGGCGCGAAAGGTTGATAGTAGAGGCCGTTGAGGGTTTTTGCCAAGGCGAGCAACAGAACTAGTGGGCTTTTTCAAAGCCATTTTTACACCCTCGAACTTCCTTCTTGTTTCTGCAATCGACCGAAGGCGCCAGTTTAGAAGGAAACGCTGGTTGATCTCGGTATCTGGCCGTCTTCAACCGCGACAACCATCCCAAGATTTCCACGCCTCGGCTGCAATCCGGTCACATTGGGCGTTTAGCGCCGGGCGCTGTGAAGGAAACGGTTTCCCGGACAAACAAATCTGATTCCGAGAAATCAAGCGAACCTTCTGAATGAAAAACTCTATTCAGGACCCAAAAATGAAAAAATTGATATGGGTGGCCGTCGCCACTTTGTGCACGAACGCTGCAATTGCGCAAGAGCGCCACTTTGTCTGCGTCTCAGACCGCGACGGCAGTGAAGTGCGCCTCAAACGGGCGTCGGAAGGAGACAAGGGCATCATCGAAACCGCAAGTGTTTCTGGCGACGCGATGGTCTTCAAAGGCGTTGGCAACATGACGTTTGTCTATATCCAGGGCGATGAGGTCATGACCTTTGTTGTGAACTATGACGACATGACCTTTGATCTTTCGGTCAAAGGCCCCAACGCGGGGACTGATCGCGGCGCTTGTACTGAAACAAACGCCTGAGCCCCTTCCGACCATCTCGACCACGCACCGGAATTGACCGGTGCGTGACTGAGCCGGGCTTGATGTGGAAAGTCCGTCCTTCTTGAAAGCTTTTCTAGGGTTTTTTCGCTACCAGCAGGAAAATATGACGATAAACCGCGTGCAAAACATTGTGCCCGCGCAGACCGTTATGCCATAAGGTCGCACCCGGACAGTGAGAAGAAATAATGGACTTACTCAACGCGCTTGTTGCGCTTGCCAACTTTGTCATCGTGCCTGCGATTGCCTATGGCAGTCAGTTGGCATTGGGGGCGCTTGGCGTGACCCTGATCTACGGCATCCTGCGGTTTTCGAACTTTGCCCATGGTGACACCATGGCCTTTGGCGCGATGATCGCTGTGCTTGTCACCTGGGGCTTACAGGCCGCTGGTGTCAGCTTTGGGCCGTTGCCGACTGCCCTGCTCGCCCTGCCCTTTGCTATCCTTGGCTGCATCATGCTGGTGTTGGTTACAGACAGACTGGTCTACCGCTTTTACCGCGAACAAAAGGCCAAGCCGGTTATCCTTGTGATCGTTTCAATGGGTGTAATGTTCATCATGAACGGTCTGGTGCGCTTTATCATCGGGCCGGATGATCAAAAGTTCTCGGACGGTGCAAGATTCTTGATATCCGCGCGGGACTTCAAGTCCATGACGGGCCTTCAGGAGGGTCTGGCCATCAAGACCTCGCAAGGGATCACCCTGATAGTGGCCGTTATTGCCGTGGCCTTACTGTTCTGGTTCCTCAACAAAACACGAACCGGAAAGTCGATGCGCGCCTATTCCGACAACGAGGATCTGGCGCTTTTGTCCGGCATCAACCCTGAACGTGTTGTGATGATCACCTGGATCATCGTAGCCGCCTTGGCGACCACAGCGGGTGTTCTTTACGGGTTGGACAAAAGCTTTAAACCCTTCGTCTATTTCCAGCTTCTGCTGCCGATTTTCGCTTCAGCTATCGTGGGGGGGCTGGGCAACCCGCTGGGCGCGATTGCCGGCGGGTTCATCATCGCGTTTTCCGAGGTGACGATCACCTATGCCTGGAAAAAAGTACTGACCTATGTGGCCCCCGAAAACCTGGAGCCGTCCGGATTGGTTCAGCTCCTGTCCACCGATTACAAGTTCGCTGTCAGCTTTGTCATCCTGCTGATCGTGCTTCTGTTTAAGCCCACGGGCCTGTTCAAGGGAAAAGCAGTATGACCGAATCTGTCAAAAACACTCTGCTTTTCATAGCTGTTGGCAGCCTCATTCTGCTGACCGGTTTCACGCAAAGCTGGAACACCGCCGTTCTGATTCTGAACATGGGGCTGATCTCGGCCATCATGGCGATCGGTGTGAACCTGCAATGGGGCTTTGCGGGCCTGTTCAACGTGGGGGTCATGGGCTTCGTCGCGCTGGGCGGTCTGGCCGTGGTGCTAGTATCAACAGCGCCTACCCCGGGTGCTTGGGGCGCAGGCGGTTATGGTATCGTTCTGTCTTTGCTACTGGGGGCTGCCACTGTTGTTGCAGCCGTACTGGTGGCAACGAGAATGCCCAAAGGCCGGGTGCAGACGCTGACAATAATCACTGTCCTTATCGTCGGCTTTTTCCTCTACCGGGCCGTGTTCGACCCCAATGTTGCTGCAGTTGAAGCCATTGACCCGGCGATTGCCGGTAACATCGGTGGACTGAACCTGCCCGTTCTGCTGGCCTGGCCTGCCGGAGGTCTGCTGGCTGCCGGGGCGGCATGGCTGATTGGCAAAACCGCGCTTGGGCTGCGGTCAGATTATCTGGCGATTGCCACGCTGGGTATCGCCGAGATTATCATCGCCGTCATGAAGAACGAGGACTGGCTGGCCCGCGGCGTGAAGAACGTCTATGGCATCCCGCGCCCCTCGCCGGTTGTCGGGTATGAAGTTGACTTGCAGCAAGATCCGGCTTTTCTTGCCCGCGCCGAATGGCTGGGGCTGGATCCGGTCACTGCATCCACCCTTTCGGTGAAACTTGGGTATTCGCTGCTGTTCATGCTGGTTCTTCTGGCGCTGCTGTGGATGGCGCAGATGGCGCTGAAAAGCCCGTGGGGCCGCATGATGCGCGCAATCCGCGACAATGAAGTTGCAGCCGAAGCGATGGGCAAGGACGTCACCCGTCGCCACTTGCAGATTTTCGTATTAGGGTCGGCCATTTGCGGCATCGCTGGCGCGATGATGACCACCCTGGACGGACAGCTGACACCGGGCACCTACAATCCGTTGCGCTTTACCTTCCTGGTTTGGGTCATGGTGATCGTTGGCGGTTCGGGCAACAACTTCGGAGCCGTTCTGGGCGCGTTCCTGATTTGGTTCTTGTGGGTTCAGGTCGAGCCGATTGGCTTGTGGTTGATGAGTGTGATCACCGCAGGCTTGCCGGATGGCAGCGCGCTGAAGTCACATCTTATTGATAGTGCCGCACATATGCGCCTTTTCACGATGGGCCTGATCCTGTTGATTGTTCTCAGATTCAGCCCAAGGGGTCTGATCCCCGAGAAATAGACCGACGCCACGTTCCAATACACAAAACCGCGCCACTAATCTGGCGCGGTTTCTTGATTCTTAAGGTTTTTCTGAATAAACGAACCCACCACAGTGTTTTTGATTTGCGGCAGGTTGCTGGCACTCACCCTCGCCTATGCCGTTTCAATCGATCAACAAGACGAGAAGACAAGAGTAGAAAATGAAAGCACCACATCTGAAATCACTCATTCTGTTTCCGGCTATTGCGGTTGTAGTATCCGCATGCGTTCCCAGCCCCGAAGATCTTGAGACGACGCCGGTCAAGGTACAGACTCCTAAAGGTGTTGTGACCTGCCAGCTCTATCGTCAGGATCGTGTGACCTGGGACCGCGCAATCGACTTCCCAGCCACAAAGATGTCTGTCCCCGAGGCTGACGCCTATTGCCGTCAGGAAGGCCAACGCCGACTGAAGTAAACGCGACAGCGCCCCCAACGGGCGCTGCGTTCTTACCTGTTGCGGAACAAACCGCCGAGGATACCGCGCACGATCCGGCGCCCGGTAGTGCCTTTAAGCTCTTTGATCACCGCTTCGGTCATCGCTGTGGCAAAGGTGTCCTGCTTGCGCTCAACCCGGGATGAGGACCGGCCAACCCGGCTGCCCGAATATCTGCGGGCCGAAGAGTATTCGCGTTCGATCGGCGATTGCGCTTCAAAAACTTCGTCGGATTCGGCCAGTTCTGCGGCATTGGCCGCAGCTTGGGCCCGCGCCTGAAGAATCTCGAAGGCAGATTTTCGATCTATGTTCTTGTCGTATTTCCCCGCCATTGGGGAAACTGCTAGAATGTCCCGGCGTTCGGCATCTGAAATTGGCCCCAGCTGAGATCCCGGCGGGCGAATAAGCGTGCGCTCGACCACGCCCGGAACACCTTTCTTTTGCAGCATGGAAGTAACGGCTTCCCCCACGCCGACTTCGCGAATTGCCGTTTCCGTGTCAAAAGTCGGATTCTCGCGATAGGTTTCAGCGGCCAGCCTCAGGTTCTTTCGGTCCCGCGCCGTGAATGCCCTTAATGCGTGCTGAATACGGTTGCCCAGCTGTCCAAGAATATCTTCCGGGATATCGGCGGGACTCTGAGTAATGAAGTATACCCCCACCCCCTTTGAACGGATCAGGCGGGCGACCTGTTCGACCTTGTCCACCAGTACCTTTGGCGCATCGTCAAACAGCAGATGGGCCTCATCAAAAAAGAACACCAGCTTTGGTTTTTCAGGGTCTCCGACCTCTGGCAGCTCTTCGAACAGTTCACTCAACAGCCATAACAGAAACGTTGCATAAAGTCTTGGGGCGGCCATCAGTTGGTCTGACGCCAGAATGTTCACCATCCCCTGCCCGTTTTCGTCTGTTCGCATCAGATCGGCCAGATCCAGCGCCGGTTCTCCAAACAGCTTTGTACCGCCCTGATTCTCGAGGACCAGCAGACGTCGCTGAATCGCACCGATCGAGGATGTAGATACATTGCCGTATCGCAATGACAGTTGCGCCCGATTCTCTCCGATCCAGACCAGCAGCGCCTGTAGGTCCTTAAGGTCCAGCAACGGCATCCCTTCTTCGTCGGCCACGCGGAATGCGATATTCAGGATACCTTCCTGCGCCTCACTCAACTCCAGTAACCGCGATAGTAACAGCGGGCCCATTTCCGTCACTGTCGTGCGCACGGGATGGCCCTGTTGGCCAAACAGATCCCAGAATGTCACTGGGCAGGCAGAATAGGCAAAATCATCGAACCCGATCCGACCAGCCCGGTCTTGGAACGCCTGATGCAGTTTGTGCGTCTCGCTGCCCGGAAGGGCCAGCCCAGACAGGTCCCCTTTCACATCCGAGAGGAAAACTGGGACACCCGCCTGAGAAAACCCTTCTGCAAGAATCTGCAATGTCACAGTCTTGCCGGTACCAGTTGCCCCGGCAATCAACCCATGGCGGTTCGCATATTTCAACGCCAGTTCCTGCGGCTGGCCATAGTTTTCACCGCCACCGCCCAAAAAGATATTCGTGCCCATTAACATTGCCTTATTGTTCACCGATCCGCCGCCAGCATACAAAGTTAACCTTTGACTGCGATAGTCTATTTGCCTTGCATTGCGGGGCAGACTTCCTCCCTGTCGACTGGCCGTGCCTGCTGGCACGGCCCTTTTGGTACGGCCACTGGATTATTATTCTGGCGCATAGATTAAAAATTGAGGATAGCTGTTGACCCGTGTGCGCCCCTTACGTAGGGTTTGCGCATAAATAAGTCGGCCAGTCCGACGGGGAGAAACTTATGGGGAAGGGAGCTGGTCGAACAGCTCCCTTTTTCTAATCTCCGAAGGTGCGGTTCCAGCCCTCAGGCAAGAATCCGTTCACCTTCGCAAAGGCTGTTCTGTTAGTGCCTGACACTGGTTCAGAAGAGTGTTAAACGAAGCAAAAAGATCAATCATCAACCCGAGGCATTCATGTTCAAGAAAATCCTTTCGTTCAACACGGTCGCCGCCGTTCTGCTGTCCGGAGCAGCGTATGCACAAGACACAACCACAACCGCGCCAGACGCTGGTCTGGACCTAGGTCAGGAAGGACCCCGGGTCGGAGAACAGTTCGTAAAGGAAGAATTCGGCGATTGGGACGTATCCTGTATCAAGGCACAGGAAGGCGAGGATCCTTGTGCCATCGTTCAGGTTCTGGAAGGCAACAATGGTGATCCGATCGCAGAAGTATCGATCGGGAAACTGCCGGAAGGTGGTGCCGCCGTTGCTTGGGCAAACGTCATCGTACCCCTGGAAACACTGCTGCAAGCGCAACTGGCCCTGTCAATCGATGGCGCTCCGCGTAAATTGTACAACTATCACCAATGCGTTCCCGTGGGCTGCATCGCGCAATTAGGTCTTAGCCAAGGGGATATCGATGCGATGAAAGCTGGCACTAAAGCGACGTTTTCGCTGGTTCCAGCCCGTTTCCCGGATCAGGTTCTTGAAATGGACATGTCGCTCTCCGGCTTCACATCGGGCTTTGACGCTCTGAACGTCAACACAAACTAAGAAAAAAACATCCGTGGAAGCCGCCGTATTAGTAACGGCGGCTTTTTCACTAAACCCGCTTCAGGGCCAGTACGGCATTTAACCCACCAAAGGCGAATGCGTTGCTGAGAGCGACGTCGACCTTTGCCTCGCGCGCTTCGTTCGGTACGACGTCCAACGCGCATTCCGGGTCCGGTTCCTCATATCCGATCGTCGGTGCAATGACACCGTCCCGCAGCGCCATGATACAGGCCAGCAGCTCAACCGCGCCGGTCCCGCCAATCAGATGACCGTGCATGGATTTCGTGGACGAGATCATCAGATCGTCGGCGTGTGGGCCAAATACGTCGGCCACAGCTGCGCATTCGGTTTTGTCATTTGCAGCCGTTCCGGTGCCATGAGCGTTGATATAGCCCACATCTTTTGCGTTCAGCTTCGCATCGGCCAAAGCACCAGCCATGGCACGCGCGGCCCCTTGTTTGCTGGGCATCACAATGTCCGAGGCATCCGATGACATGGCAAAGCCGACAACTTCGCACAGAATTTCGGCACCTCGGGCCCGGGCGTGTTCGTATTCTTCAAAAACAAAGACACCTGCCCCTTCACCCTGCACCATTCCGTTGCGGTTGGCACTGAAAGGGCGACATGCGTCTTTCGACATCACGCGCAACCCTTCCCAGGCTTTGACACCGCCGAAACACAGCATGGATTCCGAGCCCCCCGTTACCATGACCGGAGCCGCGCCACTACGCACCATCTGAAAAGCCTGAGCCATCGCATGATTTGACGACGCACATGCTGTCGAGACCGTGAAACTTGGGCCCTTCAGGTTGTGTTCCATGGAAACGTGGCTTGCGGCAGCATTGTTCATGAGTTTTGGAACGACAAAGGGATGTACCCTGTTTTTTCCATCCTCATAAACCGAACGGTAATTGTCATCCCAAGTCGAAACACCACCGCCCGCAGTCCCCAGAACAACACCTGATCTGGCTGCAAGTTCGCCATGAAACTCGATACCCGACTGCTCAATCGCCTCTTTGGCTGCCGTCAGGGTGAATTGGGTGAAGCGGTCGTACAGCGACATCTGCTGTCGGTTGAACCGCCCTTCTGCCTCGAACCCCCGGACCTGTCCGCCGATCTTGATGGCCAACCGGTCGACATCCCGAAATTCCAGATCGGAAATACCACAACGACCTTCGCGCATGGCTTCCAGCGTGTCAGGGACCGAATGGCCCAGCGAATTGATCGTACCCGCTCCGGTTATGACAACGCGTTTCATGAGCGTTTGTCAGACCTTTTCCGACACAAGCTTTTCGATCCCAGAGATGATCGCAGCTACATTCGAGATATCAAAATCACTGGCCTCGGGTTCGTTGGCATTGAAAGGAATCGAAATGTCGAACTCTTCCTCGATGGCAAATATGCTTTCGACCAGTCCAAGGCTGTCGATACCCAGATCTTCCAGCGTGCTTTCGGGCGTTACATCCGATGGCTCCAGAACGGCCTGCTCTGCAATGATCGCGATGACGCGGTCGCTGATGCTCATGTCGATCCCCTGATTATCAGTTTGAGGTTGATTTAATCGCTCGGGGTCTGTTTGAAAACAGCCTTTTTGAGTGCCTCGACGTCGCGGGCCATGCGGGGCAAGCGTCGTTGCGCCTTGTAGATATCCGTATGCGTTTCCATTTTGACGCCCGGATACCCCATGATCACGCGGCCGGCGGGAACATTGGACAGTATCTTGGTGCCGCCTCCGGCAATAACCCCGTCCCCGATGAATATGTTGTCGACAACGCCGGTCTGACCGCCCAGAACCACGTTGTTTCCGATCTCAACCGATCCCGACACACCAGTCTGACCGCACAGCAGGCAGTCCTGACCGACGCGAGTGTTGTGCCCGACATGGACCAGATTATCCAACTTGGATCCGTTGCCGATACAAGTGTTTCGGATCGTGCCATTATCGATTGTACAATTCGCGCCGACTTCGACGTCATCACCGATTTCCACCGCACCCAACGAATGAATGCGCAGCCAGCTCTGTGCTTTGGCCTCACCCTGATCGCCCATTGTCTTGCGTACATTTTCGACGCCCGAGACTTCGGGTGTTACGAAGCTAAACCCGTCCCCTCCGATCCGGGCACCGGGTTGCGCGATAAAGCGATCTCCGATCCGCGCCCGTGCGCCAATGCTGACCATTTCGCGCAACACCGCCTGGTCGCCCAATATGGCGTCCATTCCCACCACGCACTGTGCCCCTATGACAGAGCCTGCGCCGATCCGGGCGCGCGCGCCCACAACAACCAACGGACCAATCGCCACATCCCGACCGATTTCAGCGGTCGGGTCGATCACGGCCGAGGGGTGAATCCCGGGTTCAACTCCCTGCCCCCGATCCAGCATGGCCGTGATGCCAGCCATGGCCATGCGGGGACGTTTGACAAAGATCGCGGCACGCAGTCCCATCGCCTGCCAGTCGGCCCCTTCCCAAAGGACAGCCGCACGTGCGGCTCCGTTGGCAAGCGCCTCGGCATATTTCGGAGACATAGCCATCGCCAAATCTGTCGGACCTGCGTCGCCCGGTTCGGCGGCGCGCACGATCGTCAGGCCGCCATCGCCCTGACATTCTGCCCCCAGAGACTCGGCGATCTGTTGTATGGTAAACTGCATGGCGGGCTTCCTTTTGGCAGGATTTGCCCTGTGCTTACCCCTGAACGTCCGGCAGGGCCACCCCTGCCTTTTGCAAGGCTTCCCAAATCTTGCCGTCCCGCCCATAAACATCGCGGCGATACTGCACTTCGCCTTTGGGCCCGATATAGGCCGTGCGATAAATCAGATGCACCGGAACTTTCTGCTCCAGATTGACTTTGGTTTCTTTTCCGGTGTTCAGAACGCGATGGAAGAATGCCTTTGGATCTTCCTCCTGTTTGGCCAGCAAGGCGTAAGCAAATTCAAAGGGCTGGGCCAAGCGGATACACCCATGTGAAAAGGCCCGAACCTCACGCGAGAACAGGTTTTTCTGTGGAGTATCATGCAGATAGATGTTGTGCTTATTGGGGAACATGAACTTCACCAGACCCAGCGCATTGCTTTGGCTGGGCGGTTGGCGCATTGCGAAAGGAAAATTTCTGGTCGTAAACTGGGTAAAATCCACCGCACTCCGATCGACTTGCCTGCCGCTTCTGTCAGTTATCAGAATATGGCCCACGGCATTCGGGTTTGATTGCAGCTTCGGCAGGTATTCCTTGGTCACGATCGAGCGGGGAACATGCCAACTTGGGTTAATCACCATATGCTCCATCTCATCCGAAAACTCTGGACTTCTGCGATCATGAGCATTTTTACCGATGACTGCGCGGGTTTCAAAAGTGACTTGCCCGTCGTCCACGATCTTGGCTGAGAAATCGGCTTGGTTCACAAGGATATGACGCGTACCTCGTTCCCGAGGCAGCCAGCGTTCGCGTTCCAACGCAACGTAAACGGCTTTCAACCGGTCTGTGGCTGGACGGTTAATCTCGGCAATCGTCCCCTTGCCCGCCACGCCATCGGGTTCAAGCCCATGCGCTGTTTGAAAGGTGCGTACACCTTCCAACAACGCGTTGTCGAAAGACGGGCTGGCGGATGGTTTCATGTAACCCATCACCACCAGACGGTCGCGCAACTTGACGACATTCGGTCCGGTATCACCGTATTCCAACTTGTTTTCGGGCACTGTTGGCCCCCATCCGCCCTGGAACACCAGTTTTTCCAGAACCAGCTTCTGCTTCATCAGCGCGCGGTATTGATGTGTTTGCGGTGACAGGGCTGCAAAGTAGGCCGCGCCCTGCGTGTTTATTCCCTGCAAATGCTCGGCCGCGCTGCGACGATCTACTGACCGAACCAGCCCCTCATCGACACTGCTGGGCCGGATTATGCCTGCGTAAAGCGCGTCGGCGTATTCGACAAAGATACTGCTCAGCTCTGCTTCAACAGCACCGAGATCGCGCACCGAACGGGCCTTTTCCATCTTCTCCAACACGGCGGCAACAGTCGGCTCGGCCTGTGGCAGGCCATGCAGATGCGCATTCGTAAGCGCATTGATCAGCGCCGCCCGGCGCCGTGTGTGTTCGGGTGTATCACCCACCCAAACTGGCGAAAACCCGTTCGCCCGGTAGAATTCGACCAATTGCGGCGCCTGCGGCGTATGTTCAGCAATCGCCATCTGAAACGCAGTCCCTGGCGCGGCTTCGGACGACGTATTGGCGACAGATGCAGTAGCCACGAAACACGCGGCAAACAGGATGCTGGTACTGGTGCGGAGAACGGAAAGCATAGGATAGCCTTGAAATTCAATAGCTTGAACTGGTGATTGATCGTCGTACGATTATGCAGTCGCGCCAGAACGCTTGTCCACTCACGAAATCCTTACCAATTCGCTTCTTCGTGGGCCTGATGCGCGTTTGCATCGGCAGGGTGACCCAAAGCCCACAACTGCGAAATTTTCGTGATTCGCTGTGACATATGCGCAAAAAACTGCCGAAAATTCCCCCTTGAAAAGGTGCAATTGAAACACTTCTTGGCCGTCGATTCCGATTGTGCCATACATTCTGCATCTGGGATGGGAATAATTAAGACAGTGCACGTAACATCGTGTGCAGGCAGGAACAGTACGGGACGAAACTAAAATGACAGAGAGCAGTTCCTCGGGCTTGACCCGGCGTGCCCTATTGGGAGCGTTTGCAGCAACGGCAGTCGTAGCAGCACCCACCTACTCCAACGCAGCAGGCTTTTTACGCGGTGGCGGCGATATTCGTCGCATTCGTATGTATTCCGGTCGCACTGGCGAACGGTTGGATATGATCTATTGGGTCGATGGTAAGTATATCAAGGACGCTGTCAAAGAAGTGAACAACTTCATGCGTGATTGGCGCACAGATCAGGTAAAATCCATCGATTTGCGCACGATTGATATCATGGCGGCATCACACAACCTGCTGGATGTCAACGAACCCTATATGCTGTTGTCCGGCTATCGCTCTCCTCAGACCAACGCAATGCTGCGCTCCCGGTCGCGCCGTGTGGCGCGCAATTCGCTTCATATGGAAGGGCAAGCAGCTGATCTGCGCCTTGCCTCCCGCTCGGTTTCACAGATGGCCAAGGCAGCGATGTCGTGCCGCGCAGGCGGAGTTGGTCAGTATTATGGATCGAACTTCGTACACATGGATTGTGGCGTGGTTCGCACCTGGCGCGGGTAACACCCGGACGCTTTTGGTCTGTTCAGAACTTATACTGACTGTATCTTCCGGTCGGTTTTCTCGTAGTCGTAGCGATTGGCGGCAGAGCCGCCAAGTCTGCTAATTTGCTATTCTCGGCACCTGACAGAATATCTCTCCCTCAAGCACTGCAACTCAGCTATGATTATTAGCTTGCGAGCCGTTGCAATGACTGCCCAATCAATGCGCTAAGCGAGCCAAATGACAAGCCCACTGTTCAGGGCTTCCGATTGGCCATCTTTTCGTTGTCCACTTTGGGCTCGCAGTCGACCTTCGCTGGTTCCCGTGCCTATGTCTGGAGGCAGCCCTAGCCGGACATTCCAAACTGAACTTTGCAAATCCCGACAAGCGGACAATGCTGCCGTCGGATGCCGAACGAAAATGACCGCTCGCAGCCCAAACCAGACATTCATCAGCGAGCTTTGTTGATCCCGAGGAGCGGATTGGTCCGTTCATGCAACGATGCTACCAAAAGTGGAAACCGCGCATACAGCCAGTATCCGGGGATATGAAAACTTTCTATTCGGGCAATCCACCAGCAACCATCGCACCAAAATACCGGTCCTGGTCCTCAGTATGCATAAAGGGTGTGTTTCTGTGTGTAGAAACACGGAAGTCCGGCCGGATTTCGAGTAATTTCGTTGCTTCAACCTGTGCATCTTCCAGACGTCCCATTTCGGCAAGGGTTGCGACCAAGATTCGGCGCGGAGGAAGCGACTTTGGATAAGTTGAGATACCGGTTTTTGCCAGCAGAATTGCCTCTTCGTAATCTCTGATTAGAAAATGAGAAAGGGCCGCGTTAAAATTGTACCAGCCGGGATAACGCGGATTGACCTTTTTTGCCTTGTTGTTCCACTCAATCGCTTCGGCTGGCTCACCCATAAGCGACCTTAAAAAGCCCATACCATATAGGACCTCAGGATCATTGGGGTTCTCCCGTATTGCCCGCTGAAATGCCTGGTACGCGAGTTTATGATCGTAGTCTGCAAACAAATGTAGCTGGCCCAAGCGGTGTTGAACGCGATAGTCCGATTGATCCAGTTCTAACGCACGCTGTGCGTGCCTGCGGGCTTTGTTCAGCGCGGTTTCTGGATCGTCCGACCCACCAAAGCGCCAAAGGCTAAGATAGCGACCGCTCAGTTCAATATGTGCAGAAAGGTAGTCTGGATCGAGCTCTATTGCTCGTTCCAGAAGTTCAATAGCCTCTTGCCGACTCGCAGTATTCAGCAGCTTGCTTTTGGCGACAGCCCTTAGAAAAAGTTCATACGCTTCTAGATCATCGGTTGGCCGTTTCCTAAGCGAAGCGATTTCTTCTTCCTCAACTACTATTTTCAGGGTGGATGCGATTTCCCGAATAAGGTCGGCCTGAGCGGAAAACAATTCTTCGACGCCAACGTCATATTGTTCCGACCATAGAGCGTGCCCCGACTCTGTCTCTATCAGTGTTGAGTTAATCGAAATATTCTCGCCAACGCTCTGAACGCTACCTGACAAAACATATCGCACACCGAGCTCTCGGCCAATTTCTCGCGGTTTGACCAAGCTGTCCGCAAAGGTAATCGAAGTAGAACCAGAAATCACAAATAGCTGTGGAAACTTCGAAAGCTGCGTCGTGATTGCTGTTCCAAAACCTTCTGCCAGATAGCCGACCTCTTCAATTGTTGAGCGGTTCTCAAAGGGCAAAACGACGATGGACGGTTCGTCTGGGATGGCAAGCGCCAACTCCTCTTGTTCGGTCAGGGGTGCCACATCTCTGGATCGCCACCATACGACCGAAACCAGCACCAAACAGATGCATGCTGCACCGATTAGAGTTGGCACCCACTTGGACATGTGTGGTTTCGTATGCGCAACTGGCTCTGAAATAGCCAAAGCCTTGGCCTTGTCATCCAGAACGATTTCGAAGGCTCGGACTGGTCTCTCTATGTTTTTGACTTCGGTCTCACCCAGATCCTCGAAATTCAGATCCAGCTTGTCCTGTACCTGGTCCCTTACGCTGCGGTGAATGCAAATACCTCCGGGCTCAGCCAAGCCTTCAAGTCGAGCGGCGACATTGACGCCATCACCATAAATGTCTCCATCCTCGGCAATCACATCTCCGATATTGATGCCGATCCGAAACACAATTCGTTCGCTATCTGGAACGTCCGAATTTCGAGAGAGCATTTCGTTTTGAACAGAAACGGCAAATTTCATTGCCTGCACGGTGCTTTCGAACTCCAGTAGAGCACCATCACCTATCAATTTGATCGTCTTGCCACCATAACTCGCCGCAAAGGGGTCAATGAGTTCAGACCGATGCGACTTTAGTGCTGCCAGCGTCGCTGCCTCATCGCGTTCCATCAGTCGCGAGTAGCCCACGACGTCAATACTCAAGATAGTGGTAAGGCGGCGTTCCACTCCCGTTCTCCCCTAGACCCAAGATTATCCATCCTGATCTATTGAATCCATAGTTCTGCTATTCGCCCTATACCAAATCGCATATTTGAGGCGCCGGTCAGGCTTCGACAAAGTCAGATTTTTCATGACGGAGACCAAGCATGGTAACCAATAGACGCTGACACTGTGTGGGCGATGAGGTGGTGCGTGGCGGTGTGGAGTATTCGTCATGCAAGCTTTAAATCTACCCGTCATTCGAGTTGGCCGATCTGCGTGGAACAAAGGTCGGGTTATTGGCCAGAAGCGCCCGCTTTTGCCAAGGCATGTCTGGGCAATACGCGTTCGCTTAGAAATTTCAGAAGATCATAGGAACTTAGCACTCTTCAATTTAGCAATAGATAGTAAGCTCCGTGGTTGCGATCTTGTTCGCCTTAAAGTTGCAGACGTATTTGCCGCTGGACAAGTAAAGGAACGCGCGTCTGTCAACCAAAGCAAGACAAAGATACCCGTTCGTTTTGAAATTAGTAGTGGTACGCGAAACTCGCTTTTGAATTGGCTGAAACAACCTGCAATGAAAAGATCCGAGTACTTGTGGCCAGGGCGTTTTCAGCATCGGCTGCATATTTCTACGCGTCAGTACGCGAGGTTGGTTCAGTCATGGGTCGCTTCGATTGGGCTTGATCCCAGCCAATATGGGACCCATTCAATGCGACGCACAAAAGTGGCGCAGATTTATCGTAGAACAGGTAACTTGCGAGCCGTGCAGCTATTGCTTGGTCACACCAAGATGGACAGTACAGTGCGTTACCTAGGTGTAGACATCGAAGACGCACTCGCCATCGCGGAAGCCACCGAGGTGTGATCCATCAGGCCGCTTTCGAGCGGCCTTTTTTGCGCGAACCCCGAGAGTAGAACTATCAGCCCGAACCGGACATTCGCATTTAGACTTTGCACATTCGACGGTGCGGACAAAGTGACCAAGGCGGGATAGCGGCCACAGCCCGACTTCGCCAAGCCTTGCCTTAGTTTTCTTTTTGCCAAAAGCGGCCGCTCCATCATCAACTGTACTGCATGGATTTTGCGCCCTTTCGGGTCTAACGTTGCCTTGTGGAGGAACGGAAATTGGACCGCAAGCTGACCGCCATACTTTCCGCCGATGTTGTTGGCTTTTCCAAACTGATGGAAGAAGACGAGGAAGGCACGCTGGGACGCTTGAAGTCACATCGACTGGAAACATTCGATCCGACGGTCAGCGAACATAACGGCCGTATTATCAAGTTGATGGGTGATGGTGCGCTGGTGGAGTTTGCCAGTGTCGTGGATGCTGTGAATTGTGCAATAGATGTCCAGTCTGCGCTGGCGCAGTGCGGTGGCCCAATCCGCCTGCGCATCGGGATCAATCTCGGTGATGTTATTATTGATGGGGACGACATCTATGGCGACGGTGTCAATATCGCTGCGCGGCTGGAAGCGTTGGCAGAACCCGGCGGCGTTTGCGTGTCCGACATTGTCCAACAAGCCGTGCGCATTAAAACCGGGCCGATCTTCAGAGATCTTGGTGAGCAAAATCTGAAGAACATTGCCCAATCGGTGAGAGCCTGGCATTGGTCCGCATCAAGTGAACAAGACTCCATCGAACCCATCGCCGACGGCAGCACGCAACCGGCATCCGAAAAACCATCGATTGCTGTTTTGCCTTTTGACAATATGAGCGGCGATCCCGAGCAGGAGTATTTTGCGGATGGGGTCAGCGAGGACATAATCACCGCGCTATCACGCATTCGATGGTTGTTTGTAATTGCCCGCAACTCAACGTTTGTTCACAAGGGCAAGGCGGTGGATGTGCGTCGGTTGGCGCAAGAGCTTGGCGTTCGTTACGTGCTTGAAGGCAGCGTCCGAAAAGCCGGAAACCGGGTTCGCATCACCACACAGCTGATTGATGCCGAAAGTTCCAATCACCTTTGGGCCAACCGTTATGATCGGGAGCTCGATGACATTTTTGCACTGCAAGACGAGATTACCGAGACAATCGTTGGCAGTATCGATTCAGAACTACGCGGCGCCGAGCAAGACCGGGCGAAGCATAAGCCAACTTCAAATCTCAACGCTTGGGATCTGTATCAACGGGGAAATTGGCATCTGAATCGCTTTACCAAGCAGGACAATGAAACGGCTCACCAGTTGTTTGAGACCGCTGCGCGGGCCGATCCGGATTTTGCCTTGGCGTACGCTGGCCAAGCTCTTGTGGGCGTCTCAGACGTCATAATGCGAATTGCCGACGAATCTTCCGATACAGTGGCGAACGCAATTCGATTAGCGAAACAAGCAAAGGCGTTGGATGACCGCGAAGCGCTGACCCATTACGCCCTCGGCCGGGCGTATTGTCTTGCCGGAGATACGGATTCCGGGATCGCCAGCCTGGAAAAGGCCATCACGCTCAATCCAAACTTTGCCCTTGCGCATCACGGCATGGCTTTCGCCCTGAAAGCTGGGGGGCGTGCGGAGGACTCGCTGGCTCATGTGGCGATGGCTATAAAATTAAGTCCCAACGATCCCCTATTGTGGACGTTCTATGTCAACAACGCATCGGCATACTATCAATTGAAAAACTACGAGCTTTCAGAACAATGGGCAGGCAAGGCTGCCAGAGAAAACGAGCGTGAATACTGGCCAAAATTGTTCCGTGCAGCGGCGCTGGCCCAACTGGACAAGATAGATGAAGCCCGCACAGCCGTTTCCAAAGCTCTTGCTCTAAAGCCCGAATTCTCGTTGTCATTCGTCGCCCAAAGCCTGCCTGGATACAATCAAGACTACTTTGAACATTTGGTAGAGGGGTTGCGAAAAGCCGGAGTGCCGCAGTGACCGTTTGGGGCAATCTACATTTTCTGCGATGAGCATGACTGATTGCTCGCAGCCCCAAGCGGACCTTCAAAATACAAAGAACGATTGAAGTCCTAACAAGAGAGAGCATCACTTTGCTTGATCAAAGAGACTGATAACGCGAAAAATCTGCACAGGGCTTCCGATGCCCTTCAGTTCCCGTTCCCCCAGTTCTTCGGTCTCCACATGTTGTTCTATGTCTAGAAGCGCCCGTTGGCTCAAAAGGATCTGCCCGTCGCTGGCAAAGTCGCAAAGCCTGGATGCGGTGTTCACAACTCCACCGATTGCGGTGTAGTCGGCGCGACCATGAAACCCGATAAGCCCAAGCGTCGCGTAACCACTACTGATCCCAATACCCAAACCCATCGCGTGCCCGAGTTTCTGCCAGGGTGCACGTATTCCCTCGAAGGCTTCGCTTATTTCTTTAGCCAGCCGCACGGCTTGCAGAACGGGCTGATCGCAGGGAACCGGATCATTGAAGAACACCATCAATCCGTCTCCGGCTCGGTATCCGATTGTTCCCTTGTGTTGTGCAACTAAATGGCCAACCTCATCGTGGAAATGCTGGAGAAGCGTAATGACATCTTCTGGCTCAATCGCCTCGGAAATCGCCGTGAAATTGCGGATGTCGCAGAATAGGCAAGCGATGTATTGACGATGAGTTTTAAGAAGCCCGTCAGAGTTTTCCTCTACGACAAGCTCCGCAACCTGAGGAGCAAGGAATTGTTTTAGTCGCCCCAGCCTGTCAATCTCGCCTTCCTGGCGCTTTACTTTCTCGGTCAGTTTTTCGTTCAATGCCTCTATTTCATGTGTCTGGTTGCGAACCGTGTGGTTCAAAGCATCAAGTATTAGGTTCTGGTTTAGCAAAGCCGCGATCACCAAAAGCACATAGGCGAGCGCTTCGACGCGTTCGTCATAACCGAAGTACAGAGTGACAATCAGGATGAGGGCAGCAATCCCACCGAGGACGAGTGGAAGCTCCTTGGCATGCCGTTTCCGATCTCTCCATAAGAAACTAACCGCCAACAATGCAAAAACCCACATGAGCACCGCTTGCACATGTGGGTTTATGGAAAGCGCTTCGTAGCCGACCAAATAGGTCAGCAAAATCCCGGAATAGCAAGTGGCCAAAGAAGCCAGAGCAGCCAAGACAGCTCCGATCCCGATTGGCATCGAAATTCTGAACTCCTCCGTTGCCACGCCGATACCGTCGGTCACAGCATGCGGCGAAGGTTCCGCGGCAGAGTCATTTCTGTGTTCAGGATCAGACATGGTTCTCGTTTGCGCTTGGCTGCTGGTAGAGTACGTTTGAATTGAGGTTGCGTCAAAATCACATACCTGCGTGGGGCAGTTGAGAGTTTCACCAAATCAACAACGACAAGCGAAACAACCTCATGCTTCACAGAACAAACTTGCAATCACCCGTCTCGGCGTAGTCACCTAGGATACGGGGATGGAGGAAGCTGATGACGCGATGGAAGTTTGTGGTTTGTGTTTGGTGTGCGCTGACTCTTGTTGCTTGCGCTCCAAAAACTCGCACTTATGAAAAGACGGTATCGGCCTCACTTCCGGCAAACTCGCGCACAGCTCTTAGTCAGGCAGCCAACCGGCTTGGCGATCCCAAAGACGGTCGGTCGGGGGTCAAGCTGATCAGTGACGGCGAAGAAGCGCTTGTTTCACGTTTGCTGTTAGCGGCTGCGGCTGAGCAAACGATAGACGCGCAATACTACCTGCTGCACAACGACCCAACGGGCCACCTTTTTGCAGCCAGTCTTTTGCAGGCGGCAGATCGGGGTGTTCGCATCCGATTGCTACTGGATGACATGGATACGTCCAGTTATGACGCGATGACGGCCGCGTTGGACAATCACAAAAATATTGAGATCAGGTTGTTCAATCCTTTTTGGCGAGATCAAAGCCTGTTGATCGCGGGGCTGACGGACTTCAAACGCATCAATCGCAGAATGCACAACAAGTCAATGACAGCAGACAACGTGTTCACGATTGTGGGTGGGAGAAACATCGGCGCCGAGTATTTTCTCGCACGGGAAGAAATGAACTATGCTGACCTGGATGTTCTGGCCGCAGGCCCGGTTGTTCGCGAGGTGTCGCGAAGCTTTGACTCTTACTGGAACAGCGAATTCGCCGTACCAGCTCGGGTGGTTGTTGGAGAACCTCAGGAATTTGACCTTGGTGATGCGCGAGTCAGGTTGAACGAACTGGTCGATGAAGCGAAGCAAACGCAGTATGGCGCGGCTCTCAGAAAGTCAGCACAAGAGAACTTCGCAGATGGTGCCCTGTCACTGGATTGGCTGCCTGCGAAGCTTTATGCTGATCCGCCGTCAAAAGCCGCCGGTATCGAGAACTCAGGTCCCGTTCTGGCATCTCAATTGCTTCCGTACTTTGAGAATGCCAGCAGTGAGGTGAACATCGTCTCTGCCTATTTTGTGCCGCGCAACAACGGTGTGAAATGGTTGACCGAATTGGAAAGCCGCGGCGTCGACGTAAAGGTTGTAACCAATTCACTTGCATCTAATGACGTCGCACCCGTCTACGCGCACTACGCCAAGAAACGCCGTGCACTTCTACGCGGTGGAGTAGAACTATATGAGCTGCGACCGGACGCCGATAAGATCCAACGCCGCGGTATCAATTGGGCGCAATCGAGGTCAGGTCTACATTCCAAGGCGTTTGCAGTTGATGACCGATACTTGTTCGTAGGGTCGTTCAACTGGGACCCGCGATCTGTCAACATCAACACCGAGATGGGAATTCTGATTGACTCGCCAGCATTGGCTACACAGACCATGGGTGCCTTGGACGACGCGCTACCTGCATACACATATAACGTGACGCTCGAGAAAGCTGGTCAGCTTAAATGGACGACAAGAGGCGATGACGGCACCGTAATTGAGTACCAATCCGAGCCGACGGGATCGGCCTGGGATCACATAGTTGCTGGATTTCTGAGTATTTTACCAATTGGTTCGCAGCTTTAGGTTTTTTGGCAGATAGCCGACACGACCAGAGAACTACGGCCTGTAAAACGGCAGCCTTGGGTAGAAAACGCCTGTTGATCGTTTCCAGCCTGTCATTTGGATTGTCCGATAGCAAGAATTTGCAAAGTCTGCTTTCTGTGCATAGCCGCCGTCGATTGATCGCGCAGCATCGGTCACTATGGGCTCCGATCGGTCATTCGCTGCAGGTCGGATGAATGACCGCTTTAAATGCTGTGATTAATGCAAGTGCATCGGGCGAGTGAACTCAAGATCACCGACAAGTGCTCAAAACTTCTTAGGAAAAAGCAACGGCTTTTGCTGAACACCATAAATTAAGAAACTTGGACAGTTGATATCTCAAGATCAATTTCAGCTATACGATTTGACTAAAGTTAGGTAAGCTAAGCTGACCTTTATGTCTAATGAAAGCCGTTAGCTGTGACCGTACCGAATTCGCAATCGCAGCCTGAAAAAACAGGTTCGAAACAGGCTGTGACTTCAAAAGCCGGAAAGTTTCCTAAGGGTAAGAGCGGAAATCCTAAGGGAAGACCCAAGGGCGCCCGCAACAAAGCTACACTGGCGGCCGAAGCAATGATGGATTGCGACGCCAAAGCTATTACGCAAAAAGCGATAGAGTTGGCAAAAGCAGGTGACATGACCGCAATACGGTTGTGCCTTGAGCGCATTTTGCCACCCCGAAAATGTCGCCCGCTTAAAGTCGTCCTGCCAAAGATAAACGGCCCTGAAGACATTTTGAATGCCGTGAATTTTGTACTAAAAGCAGTTGCTTCAGGTCAGATCACGACCGATGAAGCAGACGCGCTGCTGCGTTCCATAGAAGCCGCCCGAAAAGCTATTGAGACAGAACAACTTCATATTGAATTGGATGAGCTGCAATCAAGACTGGAATTGCTCGGTGGCTGATACCCCGAAAGGCAGGCTAGCAAGATATCGAAAGCATCTGGCCATACCCCGCGATATGTACCTTGCAGCAGTAGAGCGTCAGGAAGCCAGAGCATGGGCAAAATGGACAGACCCATCGAAAGACACAGAATTCAGAGAAGAACTGCAAGCGATTTATGATCGACTATCGGCTGAAGGCGCTCCTAACATAGGGGATAGGCCAAGATTTCCTCCCGTTCGCGATCCCGATCCGGCTCTTTTCGACGGTGAAGAAGAAATCCGAAAAGACGACATGATCATCGCCACCTACCTCACTGACAACCCAGCCGAACGCAAAAAGCCGATGGCGAGGGGCACAACTCATGACCAGTTGCTGGAGTTCTGGAAGAACAGTGCCGACGGACGCCGGTTTTTCCAACAACGAGATAGCTACATTTCTGAAGCCATAACACAGGCAAAAGCCAAAGTGCTGGGAGGCGCCTGATGCCCACTATTCTACCGCCAATTATCAAAATTGATCAATTTTGGGGGCCAATCGCTATTCAAAGTACATCAATGGGCTTGGGACCATGGCTCTGAAAGGGAAGTCGATTAAAACCGGCTGCGTTACGTCGGTGTCGCACATGTCGCCGTGTCGCACGCCGCGTTTGACCGCTGAGACTGTAAAGCGGACATCTGACAAAATCACTCAGATGACCGCATCGAGCCCAATGCGGACCTCGTTTATGGTCATACTGGAATAAACTTGGCGGAATATGGCGCCCAGTTTTCTTTCCATGGTCTGGCCTGTTCAAGTTCGTAAGATAGCTCGACAAGCGTGGCGTCGTTTCCGGCTGCTGCATGGAACATTGATCCAACCGGCATGTTTGTTTCAGAGGAGAATGAAAGCGGAAGTGAGATCGCGCAATCGCCCACGGCATTCACCGGGGAAGTCAGCGCCAGCAAATTCTCAAGAAGATGGGCTTTGAACGCGAAGTCGTCACGGTGGCTGACCGCACTCCGCTTCAATGTCTCGGAAGGGGAAGTGGCACTAAAGATAACGTCGTAGTTCGCAAAAACTGCCGCGAACTTGGCCGAAATGTCATTGAAATAATCCAACCCTTCCTGCCGTTGTTCCGTGGAATAGGACTGCCCCTCCAGCATCGTTGTTGCCGTCCAGTTGGACAGGAGCCCAGTATCAAGCGATGTCTGACCACTGGTGCCGCGCGCCAAAGAGAGCAGTGGCGCATACTTCGGCAAAAACGCATAGCGGAACATGCGAAGATACTCTGCTCCGTCGATCGGATGATCGATTACAGTGACTTCGTGCCCGAGTTCACGCAACAGTTCTGCTACGGCGTCCTGTGCCCGCACTATGGCAGCGACGGGCTCAACACCATTGGTGCCCATCCGGGCATACGCGACTTTCAGACGACGTTTCGATGGTCCTTCGATGAAACCGATCGGAGGAAAAAGACCGGCTTTGTCTTCGCAGACATCGATCAATGCAGCTGCATCGCGCACGGTTCGACAAATCGGGCCATTCGTCTTGAACGTATCATGGCTGCCGTCCTGTTCGCCTGACATCATCCGGCCCCGAGAGGGCTTGAAACCAATGACATTGCAGGCGCTTGCAGGAAGCCTGTTTGACCCACCGCCATCTGTGCCATGCACAAGCGGCACGATCCCGGCTGCAACAGCACAGGCCGCGCCGGAACTGGATGCATTGCACGAATAGTCAAGGTTCCAGGGATTGACCGCCATCCCGTAGAGTTCGCTGTCAAGACCGTTGGCGAACTCAGGGACAACGGTTGTTCCGATCATATTAAGCCCCGATGCTTCCAGAGCCTCGACATAGCCGACGGACTTCTGCGGAATATTCGTTGCCCAAAGCCGGGAGCCATCTGTCCGTCTGACGCCCCCGACATCAACCATGTCTTTAAGCATCGTTGGCACACCGGCGAAAAACGTATCCGGGGATATTTCCCGCGCTTTTTCCAGCGCGCGATCAAAGGTAGGTGTCGCCACACAATTGATTATGGGGTTCAGTGCTTCAATCCGGCGGATAACCCGCTCGACGAGTTCGACCGCAGAAATTTCCTTCTTTCTTACGAGTTGTGCTAGCCCGACTGCATCGAATTCGACGAGGTCGTCAAGTTGCCGCGTTCCGGCAAATGAAGAATTTGACGAAAGGCTCACACTGCCAAGAAAGGCACCTGTTGCCCCAACTGTTCCAAGGAATTTTCGGCGCGTCAGGCGTTTTTTGGGAAATGCCAAGGGATCGGCCTCCGGTTCATGATCGACGACAAACATCTGAACTGTTACATGCCGCACCGAAAATGTGAACCGAGGCAGCGACAAATGGAATATCCGTGAAGTCTGTGTTTTAAGGCTGAGTGCAGAAGAAAATAGCGCGACGGACGGGCTGCATGCTGGTCAATTGCTTTCTCGCTCCATGCACTATTTGCCTATGACCGCTTAGTCGGCATTGCGGTCGCTCGCGATATTCGGGCGAACGTCTGCACCGAGCCCTAAGCGGATGTTCGTATGAACACATTAGCCTAGTGTTGCTGCGACAGGAACTTCCGGGCTTTTAACGCAACGACGTCGGATTAGGTATATTTCAGTTCTCGGGCGTATACCAAATTGGCGAAGTGTACGCGCGTTCCTGCGTTGACGTCGGAACCTCCGCGGGAAGTTCGTCTCCGAACCGAACGGAGTCGTAAATTGTCCACCTCGGTGTAGGAATTTCCAAAACACGGGCATAGTAGAAAGCCCGCACTGAAGGATCGAACTCAGGGTCGGTCCAGACAGTGATCAGCTCTGGAGACCCTATGGAATTGGTAAATGTGCCCGTTGCAACATCCACGGTGTTCCCCACCGCTGGCAAGTTGCCGTCCGCATCGGGTTCTCGGTCTCCCGACCAAGCCACGTTATAGACCCGCTCTTCAGTTTCGCCGCTGGAATTTAACCAACCTTTCACAATCTGAACACGGTCGAGATTGCCGGAGAACGGATCTTTAAGCGCAGCAACCAAGAAGGTTGGGGCGTCCGCGCCTTGTGTCGCGTCCGCGAGGTCTCCACCCATCGGAACGCCTTTTTCATATCCTATTTCTGCGGGCAAACGAGACCTTGCATCAGCTTCCGTAAAATCCCAACCACCAAAGAAACGAACCGCGATGCGACTACCGGTTGTCCCGTAAACTTCTTTCCGTTCCATGGCGTCGAATATGGCTTCGCGTGTGTTATCCTCGGCCCAGACTGCTGCATAGCCAGAGGCTGCCATTTCCCACCCGAGAATCCTCAAGGCATCAAACTCGCCAACGACATGCTGCCAACGGCCAGGTTCCGGCTCGACGCCAGAGTGTTTGCCAAAGAAATTGTCTTCTTCCGCCGTGGCCAACGCCGTATGGCTGTCAGTCGAGCCCACTACTCCGAACTTGTATGGATTGGTGCCGAGCTGAGCCTCTAGTTTGAGACCGTTCTTCAAAGCCTCACGGGCATACTCGTATTGCAGCATCCAATCTTCTTTGGGTGTCGGACCCAGATTGGACTTATCCCAGGTTTCATAGTCCGCGAACTCATCGTTCGGGCTGAGAAACGGATGCGTTTCTCCGTCACCCTTGATTTGGGTGATCTCGTACATTGGTTCCCACTTCGCACGCCGTTCTGCGTAATCTTCTGTCAACGGTTCACCCGTTTCCGGGTTAGTTTCGACTGGAAACATTAGACCGTTAGAGACGTTGCCGTTGTGGGCAAGGGCGAGTACACGACCGCCAGTCTCTTGTTCATATGTTTCCATCCAGTCCCATAACCGTTCCGGATTAAAGGTTTCTGCGGTTGTGAAGGGCAGCATTTGCCGGGCGCGAATGGCATCATCTCGATAAATCACGTTACGGTGGAGGTTGTTGCCAGCTTCGGTGGACGTCCATTCGTACCCAATGAACGCAGTGAATGTGCCGGGGGCGTTGTGATGATCCGCAGTTTGTGTGAACTCGTCCCATACGGATTGTACGAACCTGCGATCTGCGACAGCCTCGGGAAGTGCCTCGCCGGTGATGCCAGCAAAGGTTTCAATGACTTCCATAGTGGCTCCAAGTGCAACGTCTCCGCCCGCGTTAAGCCGTTCGCTCCAGTCTCGGAGCGTTGCATCGCGCATCAGCGTGGAGTTTCCCGCGATGATTTCATTCATTGCACCCATGGCATCAGAATGATCGGATACAACAAGCCAGTCGAGCGGGCGCGACAGCTTCACGCGCAGGCCGTGCGATGTGGTGACTTCCTCACCACGTGCAAACCTGTATGCATCGTCGGGGCTCAGAATGACGCCAAATCCCCGCGCATCGAGCGAATTTGACGTGTGCAGGTGAGTGTCACCCCACAATGGGCGTGTAGGAAACTCTCGACCCGCATAAGGTGAGAAATCAGCAGGCGCGGGTTCACGCATATCATCAACTGATATGGTCATCTCTCCAACTTGCCCACCTTCTGCGGCCTCTTGAGCATGTGAAGAGCTTGTTATGAATGCTGCGGAAACTATTGCTGTTGATGTCGTCAGAAAAAACTTCATTTGAACCTCCCAGCCGAGCTGAATGCCAGCCCATGCCAACATCTGACGTGGCTGTTCGTCAAGGAAAACAACGGTTTTTCTTAGTTGGGAACAAGAGATCCCGGGGGAGGTTCGACTAATCCCGGACCACAGCTTCGCGAATAACATTGACGTTCAGCCGCTGTGCTAAAGTTCCGCTACAAATGGATGCTCTTGACGACTGGTGACTTGGTTCTTCAGTCTTGAATCCGTGATCTTGATTGGAGTCGTTGTTATGAAATGGTTATCGCGAACATTCCTACTGGCCTTAACTCTTCTATTTGCCACGGTTGCTTCTGCTCAAGATAAACCCAACATCGTATTCATATTTCTAGATAATTTTGGCTGGGGTGAGCCCGGTTTCAACGGTGGCGGCATTATCCGTGGCACAGCGACTCCCGAGATGGACGCCCTCGCTGCGGAAGGGTTACGACTCACAAACTTCAACGTGGAAAGCCAGTGCACGCCGTCCCGTGCAGCGACCATGACAGGACGATACGGTATCCGAAGCGGCAACCACACGGTCCCACTGGGCGGCGGCGTCTACGGCTTAACTCAGTGGGAAATCACAATGGCTGAGATGCTAAAGGATGTAGGATACAACACGGCCATGTACGGCAAGTGGCACCTTGGCTGGACCGAAGGACGCTATCCAACGAATCAAGGATTCGACGAATTTTACGGAGTTGAGACCACTGACGTTACAGTCTGGCGCACGCTTCCGGGATTTGCTGAAGCCAACTTGGAAGAGCCTGTTGTGATGCAGGGTGTTGCAGGCGAGCCAGCAACCATCGCGCGGGACTACGATCTGGATTATCGCGGCGAGATAGATGGCGAACTGACGAAAAAGGCTATCAACTTTATCGAAGCGAAGAGTGTCGAAGATGCGCCGTTTTTCATCTATCTTGCATATACGCAGACCCACTATCCAAATATCGCGTCCGAGGAGTTTGATGGCGCCACTGGAAACGGCGTCTG
The DNA here is from genome assembly GCF_059612525.1 of Ruegeria sp. SAZD013. Taxonomy (NCBI): domain Bacteria; kingdom Pseudomonadati; phylum Pseudomonadota; class Alphaproteobacteria; order Rhodobacterales; family Roseobacteraceae; genus Ruegeria; species Ruegeria sp. SAZD013. Next base: position 444,927 of record NZ_JBXWQT010000020.1, read on the forward strand.
GGCCGACATTCTGCTTCAAACAGATAGCTATATCGGACGCATCGTTGATGCGATTGAAGCGGCAGGCGTTTCCGACGACACCGTGGTGATATTCACCGCTGACAACGGCCCCGAAGCTCTTCCGGTTGGAAATGCCAACGTCTCGCCGGTTCCTGCTGTACATGGTACAGCTGGGCCTTGGCGCGGCACTCTGTTCACCAGCCTCGAAGGAAGCATGCGTGTACCCTTTGCAATCAAGTGGCCGGGAAAGATCCCTGCCGGTTCAGAAAGCAACGATGTTGTCCACTCAATGGATCTCTATCCGACACTTGCGGCTTTTGCAGGGGGCAAGGTGCCTGAAGACAGGGCCTTTGATGGCATTGACCAGTCAAAGTTCTTTCTTGGTGCCCAACCAAACTCAAGCCGAGAAGGCGTGATCGTCTACATGGGTGAGCAGATATTCGGCGTAAAATGGAAGGACTGGAAAGTTCTGTTCAAAGAGAACACAACGGTTTTTGGAGCGACGGAGGCTTTCGACACACCAAGGGTCTACAACCTTTTGAATGATCCCCATGAGCGCGAAAGCGTGCTCTTCCCACACACATGGGCGGCCGAAAAGGCGCTGCCGCAGTTGCAGGAGCACATTGCAACCTTCGAGGAATACCCTCCAATCCCACCAGGAACGCCGGATCCCTACGAACCACCCAAAAACTGAACGGCGGCTTTGTCCGCGATGCAGACATAGCGATGATTTTGAAGAACGACCGCTTTATAGCGAAAGCTGCCTTTGCAGATGGAGTGCAGTTAAAGACCTAGCGCTCGGTTTTAGTGAACTTAAGTTCATCGGTTGTTTTAAGAAAACTGAACCTACAGCAGGAATTGAAAGCTGAGGTCGCAAATGTCGCCATGTCGCACCATGACGGAACTACATTCCAAAAAATTCAAATTTTGTGTGTTTGAACAATTGGTGTTGCGCACTCTTTAGATAAGAATATTCCAAGGTGTACCTAGGCGTTTCGACTTCAAAAGTGGGAATTGTAGTGGGAATGCGCTTTTTGAAAGGATATTTTTTAATTTAAAATCAATAATTTAATTGATTTAGCTGGCGCACCTGAGAGGATTCGAACCTCTGGCCTCTGCCTTCGGAGGGCAGCGCTCTATCCAGCTGAGCTACAGGTGCCTTGGCCGTTAGCTAACCTTGTTCCAATCCGGGTGCAACTGCAAATCGCGATTGCCGCACTCTTATCAAAACCAAAATCAGGCAAACAGATCATGCGCCAATTCAAGCGCTTCGATCAGTGTATCAACTTCATCGGTAGTGTTATAGAGACCAAAGCTGGCGCGGCATGTTGCAGTCACCCCCAGATGGTCCATCAGCGGCCCGGCACAGTGGTGACCGGCGCGAACCGCTACACCTTTCTTGTCGAGAATGGTTGAGACGTCGTGAGCATGGCCAGCACCGTCCAGCGTAAAGCTGAAAATCGCGGCCTTGTCCGGGCGAGTGCCTTGAACCTGCAACCAGTTCAGCCCAGTCAGACGTTGCATCGCGTAATCGCGCAAGCTGGATTCATGAGCTGCGATGTTTTCCATCCCCAGGTCCATCATATACTCCAGCGCCACGCCAAGACCGATGGTCTGTACGATCCCCGGCGTGCCGGCCTCGAACTTCATTGGCGGGTCATTATAGATGATCTGATCCTTGCTGACCTCTTTGATCATGTCGCCGCCACCGATAAAGGGGCGCATTTCGGCCATGCGTTTGGATTTGATGTAAATCGCACCTGACCCTGACGGCCCATAAAGCTTGTGGCCTGTGATCGCGTAGAAATCGCACCCTATTTCTTCGACATTTACCGGCATGTGAACGGCACCCTGACTGCCATCAACCAGAACCGGGACGCCCTTGGCGTGGGCACCATCAGTTATGGCTTTCACATCTACAACCGTACCCAGCACGTTCGAGCAGTGTGTCACTGCAACCAGCTTGGTTTTCGGTCCGATTGCATCGATTACCGCCTGCGGGTCAAGCCCGCCCTCTGCGTCGACGTCGACCCATTTCAGCACGACGCCCTGTCGTTCGCGCAGGAAATGCCAGGGTACGATGTTTGCATGGTGCTCCATCACACTCAGAACAATCTCATCGCCCGCTTCAAGTCGCGGCATAGCCCAGCCATAGGCGACCAGGTTGATCCCTTCGGTCGTACCAGAGTTCAGGACGATCTCATTCTCGTTCGATGCCCCCAGAAACCGCGCGATCGTGCCACGAACGGCCTCGTATTTCTCTGTCGCAAGATTGGACAGGAAATGCAGGCCACGATGGACATTTGAATACTCCTCGGCATAGGCCCGCGTCACCGCGTCAATGACCACCTGAGGTTTCTGAGCCGAAGCACCATTGTCGAGATACGTCAAAGGCTTGCCATTCACCTGACGCGACAAGATCGGAAAGTCAGAGCGGATTTTCTGCACATCATACATAAGAGAGGTATTCCTAGACGGGCCCGGTTGGGCTTAGAAACAGAACGAAGGGGATGGCGACAAGGGCTGACAACACAATTACCGCAAAGGATTTCCAGAGCGACCCGAGTTGATGCGCTTCGTTCAGAAAATGAAGCGTGACGTAAAGGCTCAGGATTGCTGTCGCCAACAATGTCATCATCATCAGGAACGGTAGGGTCAGGCTCAAGATCAGCGTCACGACCAAGGCGGCTATTTGCAGGAATTGCAACCAGATCGTCAAAACCATCAGATCATCGAACTTCGCCAGACCTCCAAGCATTCGCCCGACCAGCAGGAATGCGACGATGCTCAGCATCATGGCCCCGGCCGAGCGCACCAAAACCATGGGAATGCTTTCGAGCGCCGGAGAGGGTTGGCCTGCCGCCATTGTTATCGACAAACCTATTCCCAATTGGACAACGCAGTTCAAAACGACCGCCAGTGCAAATGCCAGCCAAAGCACTTCTCGCCCCAGCTTGAGCGCCATCAGCCGTCGCGCCGCTTCGGCCGGGTTCCTGATCGTCAGGACAGCCATATTTCCCAGAAAACTCGAATTCATGCGACGGACCTTTGCACTTGTCTGAGACCGGATACCCAGAACCAGACAAAAACAGCAACCCAGACAAGACCCACAATCGTCAATGTAGGCCCTGGTCCGATAAACCCGGCGACAAGGCCGTTCAGCAGAACCAGCGGTGCAGACGACAACAGCGCCCAGAACAGCGCCAGGCGCGCACCATAAGCGCTTCCCTGACCGCCAAACAAGCGCGCCGCCCAATGAGACACCAGTGCCAGCGTGTAAAAGACCAAGGGCAGAATGAACACGGATCCAAGCAGAGCACCACCCAAAAGCATGTTCAGCTCAACGCCTTCCAGATGCGCTTTGCGCGCAAGGCCAGGCATCTGGGCGATGAATGCCACCACACAAAACGCCATGACAAAGATCAGCGCCCGGTCTTCTCGTTGACCCATATCCAGAAGCCTGCGCACCACGCGCCCCGGCCCCTTGTACGTTGCCAGGATATCCGACGACAGGGCCATCAGCTTCGGCGCGCCAGCCACCCTTCCAGACGGCTTACGATTTCATCTGCCAATGTGCTGTCTTCGATCTCGTCCACTGCTTCGGCCAGGAATGCCAGCGTCAACATGTTGGTCGCGTCCTTGACCGGTACACCCCGTGACCGAAGATAGAACAACGCCGTATCGTCAATCGCACCCGAAGTTGAGCCATGGGAACACGCCACGTCATCGGCGTAGATCTCAAGTTCCGGTTTGGCGAGGAACTGGCTGTCATCATCCAAAAGCAGCGATTGACTGATTTGGTAGCCATCGGTTTTCTGGGCCCCTTGCTTTACAAGGATCTTGCCTTGAAACACTCCGGTCGCACCGTTGCGCAGCACTTTCTTAAAGACCTGACGGCTTTCGCAATTCACCGCGTCATGGGTGATGAACACCGTGTCATCATGGTGGAAATCACCATCCCCAACACAGGCCCCGGCCACATGCGCCACCGCATTGTCGCCAGTCAGTTCAACGACCTGTTCGTTACGGGTCAGCACCCCATTCGCCGTCAAGGTGAAGGACTTGTAGACCGACTCTGCCCCCAAACGCGTGAACATATGGGTCGCGGCGCGACGTTCATGGTCCCTGCCCTGCGCCCGCACATGATGCAGCGTCCCCTTGTCGGCAATTTCAATCTCTGTACATTTGTTGAAACGCGACGCCGCCGGGCCGGATTCAAGAATAGTCACCTCGGCCCCGCTTTCCACGCGAATGACGTGATGCAGGATCGCGTCGGATGTCGGCGAGGCATGACGATAGATCAGGTTGATCGGTTTGGAGGGTTTGCCCGTAACGTGAATGGCAACGCCGTCCGACGCAAAGGCCGTGTTCAATGCAGCCAACGGGCGTTGAACCGGGGACTGGCCGCGCGCTTCCAGAACGCCATACAGGTCTTTTGCCCAATGAATGTCTTTGCAGCAGATGTCTTCAATCCGGTCGATCTTGACACCGTCCAGCGACAGATCATCGGATTCCTCGGCGCTGAACACCCCGTCGACAAAAACAATTTTCAAACGGTCAAGGTCGTTGAAAAGCACCGGTTCATCATTGATAAACACCGCCGCAGGCAAAGCCTCGGCAGAAATCAGACTATCGGGTTGAGTGTATTTCCAATACTCATCCCGGCGCCCCGGCAGCCCGGATTCAAGAACACGCGCCAAAGCGTCTTCGCGTGCACCACGGGTGCAGCCCGCATCGGGCATGATCAACGTAGCCAGACGCGCCTCGGTTGCGGATTGTTTCGCTTGCGGCAAAGCCATCAGTTCACCTCGGCCAGAATGTCGGCATAACCGTTGTTTTCAACCTCAAGTGCCAGTTCAGGTCCGCCCGTCTTAACGATGCGACCATTGGCCATGATATGCACAACATCCGGTTTGATGTGATCCAGCAGGCGCTGATAATGCGTGATCACCAGGAACCCACGGCCTTCGTCCCGCAGGGCATTCACACCTTCGGCCACCAGTTTCATCGCGTCCACATCAAGGCCCGAGTCGGTTTCGTCCATGATGCACATCTTGGGTTCAAGCATGGCCATCTGCAGGATTTCGTTACGCTTTTTCTCACCGCCCGAAAAACCAACATTGACCGGGCGCTTGAGCATATCCGCGTCGATCTTTAGCGTCTTTGCTTTGGCACGCACCTCTTTCAGAAAGTCTGCGGCAGACAGTTCCTCTTCGCCACGGGCCTTGCGCTGCGCGTTTACCGCGGTGCGCAGGAACGTCATGTTGCCAACGCCGGGGATTTCAACCGGGTATTGGAAGGCCAGGAAAACACCTGCTGCCGCGCGCTCTTCCGGTTCCATCTCCAGCAGGTTCTGACCGTCCAGAGTGGCCGAACCTTCGGTCACTTCGTACCCGTCGCGCCCCGACAGAACATAGCTAAGGGTCGATTTGCCCGACCCGTTCGGACCCATGATCGCGTGTACCTTGCCAGCCTCGACCGTCAGGTCCACACCTTTGAGGATCTGCTTGTCTTCTTCTTCAAGCTGTACGTGCAGGTTTTTGATTTCCAGCATTTTTTGTCCTTTTGCGTATCGCAAGGGGCGTCTTGGCCCCGCATTGTTCTAGCCCAGTAATCTGCGGATCAGTCTGGCGAGGATCCAACCTAGGATCGCCCCGCCACCTACCGCCCAAACCGGGTTGATGAATTCCATGTAATGGGTGTTGACGTAGGCCACGCCAAGCAGCCCCCCCAGAACCGGCAATGCGTACCCAAGCCAGGTCAACACATCATCCTTACGGATGCGGGTTCTGGGTGACTGCGTCATCACCCAACCGACCCTTCAAGTGAGATGGCCACCAACTGCTGTGCTTCCATCGCAAACTCCATCGGAAGCGCCTGAAGCACGTCCTTGCAGAACCCGTTGACCACCAGGGCCACGGCTTCTTCCTCGTCCATGCCGCGCTGACGGCAGTAGAACAGCTGATCGTCATCCACTTTTGACGTCGTCGCCTCGTGCTCAACGCGGCTCGAGTTGTTCTTGACCTCGATATAGGGAACCGTATGTGCACCGCATTTGTCGCCGATCAGCAGACTGTCACACTGTGTGTAGTTCCGGCTGTCCTTGGCTTTCGGGTGCATCGACACAAGCCCACGATAGGTGTTCTGGGCCTTGCCCGCGCTGATGCCCTTGGACACGATGCGCGACTTGGTGTTCCTGCCCAGATGAATCATCTTGGTGCCGGTGTCGGCCTGTTGATAATTGTTGGCAATCGCGATCGAATAGAACTCACCCTGGCTTTCATTGCCGCGCAGGATGCAGGACGGGTATTTCCATGTCACGGCCGATCCGGTTTCCACCTGCGTCCACATCACCTTCGACCGGTCACCCCGGCAGTCGGCGCGTTTGGTCACGAAGTTATAGATACCGCCCTTGCCGTTTTCATCCCCCGGAAACCAGTTCTGAACAGTCGAGTATTTCACCTCGGCATCTTCTTCGACGATGATCTCGACCACGGCAGCATGCAGTTGTGCCGTGTCACGTTGGGGTGCAGTACAGCCTTCCAGATATGAGACGTACGAGCCCTTGTCAGCAATGATCAGGGTGCGTTCGAACTGACCGGTGTTCTCGGCGTTGATGCGGAAATACGTGCTTAGTTCCATCGGGCAGCGAACGCCCGGCGGGATGTAGACGAATGAGCCATCCGAGAATACAGCTGAATTCAACGTTGCATAGAAGTTGTCCGATACGGGAACCACGGTTCCCAGGTACTTCTTGACCAGCTCAGGATGCTCTTTGATTGCCTCAGAGATCGAGCAAAAGATCACGCCTGCCTTTTTCAGTTCGGCCTGAAAGGTGGTACCCACGGAAACCGAGTCAAACACTGCATCGACCGCAACCTTGCGGCCCTCGGCGGGAGCATCCTCAGCACCTTCGACACCAGCCAGAATCATCTGTTCTTTCAGAGGGATACCAAGCTTTTCGTAAGTGGCGAGCAGCTTTGGATCAACCTCATCCAGAGATTTGGGTTTCTCTTCCATCGATTTGGGGCGGGCATAGTAATACTGGTTCTGAAAATCGATTGGCGGATAGTGAACCATCGCCCATTTGGGCTCTTCCATTTTGGTCCAACGCTCGAACGCGGCCAAACGCCATTCGGTCATCCACTCAGGCTCATCGTTTTTCCCCGAGATCAGACGGACGATATCAGGGTTCACGCCTTTGGGGGCGTATTCCATCTCGATATCGGTATTCCAGCCATATTTATATGTGCCGACCTCACGAACCGCATCCACGGTTTCCTGATCGACACCTTCTTTCACCTGGGTCTGGTCCAAAGTGGCCATGACTTACCCTCCGTCAGATCACGCAGCCCGCGCGCGATGCTTTTTCTCTTTTTCAAGCCACGTTTCGGCGAAACGCAGCACATCTTCTTCCGTCGTCTCTGGCCCCAACGAAACGCGGATTGCGCATGAGGCCACCGTCTCATCAAATCCCATTGCCGTCAGAACCCGACTGGTTTTGACTTTGCCGCTGGAACAGGCGGATCCCGCACTGATGGCAAAGCCAGACAAGTCCATCTGCATCACCTGCGTTTCGCCTTTCCAGCCGGGCGTCGCGAAACACAGGGTATTCGGGAGTCGCTCCTGATTTTTCCCGACAAAAATAGTAGATATTGCACCAGCCTCAAGGGCGTTTTCTAGAATATTTCTAAGTTCTCTGACTTTTTCCCATACTCCATCAGCCAGATCGCGTTGAGCTGCCTCGGCAGCCGCGCCAAAACCGGCAATACCCACCACGTTTTCAGTGCCGGATCTTCGCCCCATCTCCTGACCGCCACCGCTGGCCAAAGGTTCGATATCGATACCTTGCCGCAAGATCAAAGCGCCAACACCTTTTGGCCCGCCAATCTTATGCGCCGACAGGATCGCCATATCTGCGCCACTCCAGGCAAAGGAAAACGGAATGCGTCCAACAACCTGCGTAATATCCAGCAACAGCCAGTCCGCGCGTCGCGCGCCATAGGGCCACTGGTTCCCTACTTTCTGTGGCGGCTGCGTGATGACTCCGGTCTCAGAGTTCGCAAGCCCCATCGCCAATATGTGTCCGGGGCCAAAGGGATGCTCGCTACAATGGGTCAGATCGAAATGCGACCACAGCGCATCGTGGGCGGTGCTGTCGACAAAGACGTCGCAGCCTTCGGGGCGGTTTTGCAGAACCCGCGCTGCTTCGGTCGCGCCAGAGGTAAATATGACCTCTGGCGGACGGCAACCGACGGCCTCGGCGACCTGCGCCCGCGCGCGTTCGATTAACGCTTTTGCGGCACGCCCTTCTGCATGAACAGATGACGGGTTCCCGACCACATCCATCGCCGCGATCATCGCCTCGCGTGCTTCGGGTCGCAGCGGTGCGGTCGCATTATGATCCAGATAAACACGTTTCATGGATACATCTTTTCTCGCACAGTAGTCATATGCATGTTCGACTTGCCCAGCTCATTCATCGACGACGGAAAACAGGCTTGGAACTGCCGGGCAAGGCGCAAGGTCATTCCTGATCACATCCGACAGACGCGTCTGGTGCAAAAAGACATAAACATGCGCGCTCAGGCTTTCCCACAAACGGTTCGTCAGGGATTGCGCCCTGCTGCCCGATGACGCACCGGATGCTCCGGCCCCTTTTTGCAGGGCATCAACCGTCTCATCCACGGCCGCAAGAACCTCGACCACGCGAATCTCGGACGCGGGACGTGCAAGACGATACCCCCCTCCGGGCCCACGGACAGATGCAACCAGTTCCGCGCGACGCAGCTTGACGAAGAGCTGTTCAAGATACGGCAGAGAAATGTCCTGCCGTTCCGAGATTTCGCCCAGGGTTACCAGCCGATCTGTCGGCTGAAGTGCAATATCCGCCAAAGCGACCATTGCGTAACGCCCTTTGGTCGAAAGCTTCATTCTCTGCCCCCTTTTAGACGGATCTGCGCGAAATCATTGACGCCGACGCTGCCAGTGCGTATCTCCGACTGGCAACGCGATTGCGCCAAGCAATGTAATTAGAACCGTTCTAAGGTGTCCGACGATTATAGTCAAGTATATCCGGATGCCCGCACGAAAATGACAGGACCAAAGCACACATGCCCGAGGTGATTTTTCCCGGACCCGAAGGCCGCCTGGAAGGCCGCTACCACCCGCAAAAGGAAAAAGACGCACCGATCGCCATCGTGCTTCACCCGCATCCTCAGTTCGGCGGGACCATGAACAACAAGGTGGTCTATAACCTGCACTATGCCTTTTACAACATGGGCTTCACAGTACTGCGTTTTAACTTCCGCGGCGTCGGGCGCAGTCAGGGCGAATATGATCAAGGTGTTGGCGAGCTGAGCGATGCGGCATCTGCGCTGGATTACCTGCAATCCATGAACAACAATTCGAAACACTGTTGGGTTGCGGGCTTTTCGTTTGGGGCGTGGATCGGAATGCAGTTGCTGATGCGCCGCCCCGAAATCACGGGTTTCATCAGCGTATCGCCGCCTGCCAACATGTATGACTTTTCCTTCCTTGCGCCCTGCCCGTCTTCGGGCCTGATCATCAACGGATCGGCTGACCGTGTGGCACCACCAGCGGACACCACTGCGCTGGTCAACAAACTGCACGAGCAAAAAGGGATCACGATCACCCATAACGAGGTTGAGGGCGCGGATCATTTCTTCCAGGATCGCCACATGGACACGCTGATCACAGATGTCAGCGACTATGTGAAACGTCGGCTGACCGAGAACACCCGCTAATGTCCGACACCATCACATCGCTTGCGGCCAAACTGGCCGAAGATACGATGAAGGTTATGGACGAAACCGGCGAAGACCGGTTCTTTGTAGAAGTGGGTCAGGTTCTTGGTGCGGCGTCTCAATCTTTGGAAGAGGCATTCCTGACGGAAATTCGCGTGCGTCTGGCCGAACGCAAGGCACGACAATTCGTGATCAAGCGCCTCGCCGCGCATCGCGCGAAACTCAAGGCGATCGAAAAGCAATGACCGACCGCCTTGTTGCGCAGGTCGCGTTTCTGAAACGGGCCGACAGTCTGAAACTGGTCGAGCGGGCAAATGTCCTGCTTGACCAATCGAGGCCCGAAAACTCCGCCGAACACAGCTGGCACTTGGCATTGTGGGCAATGGTCATGGCACCACTGGCCGGGCCGGACATCTCGGTCGACCGGGTCATCCGCATGTTGCTGCTGCATGATCTGGTTGAGATCGTGACAGGTGATCACCCGATTCACCTCGACACGGATTGGGGCAACGTGGCTGAGGCTGAACAGGCCGCCGCACAGGAATTGTTTGGCCTGTTGCCCGACGAACAAGCACAGGAATTTCTTTCGCTCTGGCATGAGTTTGAGGCGGATCAGACCCCGGATGCCCGGTTTGCCAAGATTCTGGATCGCTGCCAACCGCTGTTTCAGGTTCTGTGCGCCACCGACCCGCGGCAGGATCATGTAGAAATTGCGCGTTCGAACCTAGCGGACGGACGCGCATCGTATCTGGCCCTTGCGTTTCCACTGGCCCACCAACATGCCACAAACCTCTTGAATAACTCGACCCCTCAGGATGACGCATTCACGAGAAGATTGGCGTTTCTTACAGAAGCGGACCAGTTGAAATCCGTTCTGCGCGCGTCACGCCTGATGGCCAGCGACCGGTTCGAAAACTCGGCGGAACATTCTTGGCATGTCATGCTCTATGCCTGGGTATTGGCGGAATACGCGCATTCGGATGTTCAGTTGGACCGAATACTACAGATGTTGCTTTTGCACGATGTTGTCGAAATCGACGCGGGCGACCACCCGATCCACGGTCATGTCGACCACGCGGAACAGGAAGCCAAGGAACAGGCCGCCGCCAAACGATTGTTTGGCCTTCTGCCTGACTGTCAACACCGGTCATTTACTGAACTATGGCACGAGTTTGAGGCGGCTGAGACCACAGAAGCCAGATTTGCAAAGGCTGTTGATCGTTTTCAGACACCCATAGCAAATCTGGAAACAGGTGGCGGGTCATGGGTCGAATACAGCGTTAAATTCGATCAGATTGTTACGCGTGTCCGACCCGCAATTGCAGCGGGAGCGCCTCAGCTGTGGGACTGGCTGCAACCCCAACTGGTTGCGCATTTTGAATACTGTGAAACACGCGACCCTCAGGCATAAAAAAAGGAGCCTGAAGGCTCCTTTTTTCTTGCTTGGTTTCTAGCGGCGTTCAAAAAACACTACTACCATCAAACTGTTGAACCAAGTTGGCTGCATTCACTTCGACGGACCCCCCGTCAGCAAGCCACCCAATCGCCACTATCAGAGCCGAAGCAAATATGATTGATTTCGCAAATAACGTCATCGCTCAAAACTCGTTAACAAAATTAAAAAATATGGGGCAAATATTACATTCATTCGATTGAAAAAACAGTCAGGTATACCTGACCCAAGGTAATCTTGTAGACTGCAAGGCGGTCGACGTATTTCACTCACGCAAATCGCCATCTAGCCACCCGACCCACCCTTTTCGAGGTACTCAAATGCCCCAAGCCTATCTGTATTTGTTGCTGGCTGTGCTGGCAGAAACCATTGGCACGACGGCCTTGCAAGCCAGCCAGCAGTTTTCGCGGTTCTGGCCATCCGTGATTGTTGTCGTTGGGTATGCGTTTGCATTTTACCTCATGGCGCTGACGCTGAAGGTCATGCCTGTCGGTATCGTTTATGCAATCTGGTCCGGTCTCGGTATATTCCTGATCGCCGTAATCGGATTCATCGTGTTCGACCAAAGGCTGGATTGGCCTGCGATCCTGGGGTTGACGTTGATCTTGTCCGGAATCCTGATCATTCACCTCTTTTCAAAGACTGCCGGACACTGAACCACGGTTAGGGCTGGTATATTTTGCCGCGCCACGTTATGCGCGCGGCAACTTCCCGTTCAAAGGCTGACCTCTCATGGACCTGCGCAACATCGCAATCATCGCTCACGTGGACCACGGCAAAACGACCTTGGTCGACGAGCTGCTCAAACAATCCGGTGCTTTCCGGGAAAATCAGGCCGTCGCGGAACGTGCCATGGACAGTAACGACCTGGAGCGTGAACGCGGCATCACCATCCTGGCAAAGGCCACGTCGGTCGAGTGGAAAGACACACGCATCAATATCGTCGACACCCCTGGTCACGCCGATTTCGGAGGCGAGGTCGAGCGCATCCTCAGCATGGTCGACGGTGTTGTTCTGTTGGTGGACGCCGCAGAAGGCCCGATGCCCCAGACCAAGTTTGTAACGTCCAAGGCACTGGCGCTGGGCTTGCGTCCGATCGTAGTCCTGAACAAGGTCGACAAGCCGGACGCCGAACCTGACCGCGCACTGGACGAATGCTTTGACCTGTTCGCCAATCTCGGTGCGGATGACGACCAGTTGGATTTCCCTTCAATGTACGCCTCGGGCCGTTCTGGCTGGGCGGATATGGAGCTGGACGGCCCCCGCAAGGACTTGAGCGCACTATTCGACTTGATCGTCGATCATGTCCCTGCCCCGAAACAGATCGAACACAAAAATGAACCCTTCCGGATGCTGGCCACGACGCTGGGAAGCGATCCCTTCATCGGCCGTATCCTGACTGGCCGCGTCGAAAGCGGAACGCTGAAGGCTGGCGACAGCCTCAAGGCGCTTAGCCGCGATGGTTCGGTCATCGAAAACTTCCGTGCCACGAAAATCCTGGCGTTCCGGGGCCTGGGTCAACAGCCCATTGACGTGGCCGAAGCAGGCGACATCGTGACCATCGCTGGCATGAGCAAAGCCACCGTAGCGGATTCGCTGGTAGCCCCTCAGGTCACAGAGGCCCTGCCCGCGCAGCCCATCGATCCGCCGACCATCACCGTGACCTTCGGTATCAATGATTCTCCGTTGGCGGGCCGTGATGGCAAAAAAGTTCAATCACGCGTCATTCGAGACCGCCTGATGAAGGAAGCCGAATCGAACGTCGCCATCCGTGTCACCGACACCCCGGGCGGTGAGGCGTTCGAGGTTGCGGGCCGCGGCGAGCTGCAAATGGGCGTTCTGATCGAGAACATGCGCCGAGAAGGCTTTGAACTCAGCATCTCGCGCCCTCAGGTTCTGTTCCGTGAGGAAGACGGGCAGCGGCTTGAGCCCATCGAAGAAGTCACCATTGACGTGGATGACGAATATTCTGGTTCCGTTATTGAGAAGGTTACCGGCGCGCGTAAGGGTGAACTGGTCGAGATGCGCCCGGCCGGTACGGGCAAGACGCGGATCATCGCCCATGTCCCGTCCCGTGGTCTGATTGGTTACCACGGAGAATTCCTGACCGACACGCGCGGTACCGGTGTACTGAACCGTGTGTTCCATGACTGGGCGCCACATAAAGGGCAAATTCCGGGCCGTCGCGCAGGCGTTCTGATCTCGATGGAGAAGGGTCAGGCTGTGGCTTATGCGCTGTGGAACCTGGAAGAGCGTGGCCGCATGTTTGTTGGTCCGCAAACAGACGTGTATCAGGGTATGGTGATCGGCGAACACTCACGCGACAACGATCTGGAAGTGAACCCTCTTAAAGGCAAGAAGCTGACAAACGTGCGCGCCAGTGGAACCGACGACGCGGTCCGCTTGACGCCGCATATCCAGTTCTCACTGGAGGAGGCAATTGCCTATATCGACGATGATGAACTGGTGGAAGTCACACCAAACGCGGTGCGGCTGCGGAAGCGTTTTCTTGACCCGCACGAGCGTAAGCGAATGGCCAAATCTGCCTAGAACACCCTCAGGTTGCAAACTGACCAAACGGAAACAATGGCATTAGTGTGGCAAATTTGCTTCCAATTCGACAAAAGACGAAATCAGAAAAACCGGGCCCACTGCCCGGTTTTTATTTGAAAAATAACAGTTTTCTCCATATGGTTGAAGGCTTCTGACACAAGCCTCATCAACAAGATATTGTAGGTGCCCTCAAATTATGGTCAAAGCACGTCAGAAGTGTGACGCCCTTCACAAACACCGATACGAGAATGGTGCATAGAAGGACATAGTTTAGTTATCGAGTTCCAAGGAGTTCAAAATGGGTAATAGAGCTCGCAAGTTTCCACTGTTTTTTATTGCGACAACTTTTCTGCTTTCACCTGCCGGTGAAACCTTTGCCGCTGGGACATGTACGGTTGCAACAGCACGGCAATCCGCTGCGTCCGCTCAGGTTTTGTGCGAATGCGATGCTGTGACATCCGGCATGATCCGCTACATTCAACGTCGGCATGACTTCGATCAGATCCTGGCGCGCGTCGGTGCAGAATGCGCCCCGCTGGCAGGCCTGCTAAGTGACTTCCCGACCGCATCAATCGGTGTCTCAGACCAGAGATCCGGGGACGGACCTTCCCAGGAAAACGGCACGCCCCCCAATGGCGGCGGCGGTAATCCAACCGGTGGTGAAGAACCCGGTGGCGAAGAGCCCGGTGGTGAAGAGCCCGGTGGTGAAGAGCCCGGTGGTGAAGAGCCCGGTGGCGAAGAGCCCGGTGGTGAAGAGCCCGGTGGCGAAGAGCCCGGTGGCGAAGAGCCCGGTGGCGAAGAGCCCGGTGGCGAAGAGCCCGGTGGCGAAGAGCACGGTGGCGAAGAGCACGGTGGCGAAGAGCACGGTGGCGAAGAGCACGAAGAAGACCGATAGAGACGAAATCGAGTATCAGCGAACCGGGCCTAGGAAAGCGGAGCGTATTCGACAGCAAAAGCTTTGCTGGTCAAGGCTTCGGGGCTAGAATACGTCGATACGCAAAACGTTCGGATTAATCCGTCCAAACGTCAGGTCAAAGACTACACTCTTGGGCGCAGATCAAATCTGCGTCTAAGGGCAGGAATTTGTGTATGTCGAAGATTCCGCTGAGATCAGCTGCGCCCGTAAACGCCAACCCATTGACTGGGCCGCTTCGGGTCTTGCATGCGCAGGAACAGATAGCGCGTAGCTGTCCAGGGCTTGATCCGGTTTGTGAGATTGTCCAAGATCAGGTCGCCCTGCGCCGAGCGGTAAACCAGAACCGCATGAGGTGTCCGGCGTGTGTCCAGTACGGTTGCAATCAAAAGCTTACTTGGATCAACCCCCGCATGGATCAGATCTCTTTTCTTCAACAATGCAAAGTCTTCACAATCACCGCCTCTGGGTGTTGGCAATGCCCATCGCTCACGCGTTTTGTACTGAGACTGATCCGTAACTTCCCGGGTCGACGCATTAACGCGACGATTCACTTGATTTACCACCGTCAGCTCTTGGTGGCTGGACAACGTCACCGAACGTTTCGCAGTGCAAGCCCAGTTATATTGGTTGCATAGGTTGATTGCACCTGAAGGCGGAGGCGAAGACGCAACGGTAGGGATAAAAACGCCGTCGGATGCCTGCGCGACAGGTGCGGACGCTATGACGCCGATACACACGGTGCAGATGCCCAATGCGCGCGACGCAACCGATGCAAGCACGGCAACACACCTCTTGGGTAAATTCGTTAATGAAATCATGCGAGGTCCCCGATCCGATGTTCTTCGAGCGATTGCATGTCCAACTGCACCACATTCTGTTTCTTGAAACTATCTGTGATCAGGTGTTACGCGCAATCTTTTGAGAACCTGCAAGCGAAACAGGGCAAAAATTCGTCCGAGAATCTGACAATTTTACGTAAGAATTTTGTTGGCGCGGCCACAATTTGGTCAGGAACCATTCGGTAGAACGTGAGAACCGGAAGATAAGATATTGAAACCTAACAATTATATAAAAAACAGCCCGCTATCGCAGGCTGATCGGCATCAACCAAACATGACATAAGCCGAATCTTGCTTATCCACTGCCGGTTTTCTTGAAATTATCAGTGCCTTGGAAGCAAGGCCCAAATGTCACTCGGTGATTTCTACCACAATCAGTTCACGCTCGCTTGCGCCGCGCGCGTGATTCAGGGCTTGCTGGTACTCATCCGAGTGATAGCATTCAACCGCAACCTCCAGCGACGGGAAGCGCGCCACTACGTTTCGTGGACGTTCCTTGCCTTCCAGCTGAACGTATCGCGCAGCACGGGCGATAAACTCGCCCCCGTGCTTGGCGATGGCCGGTCCGGCCAGTTCGGCGTATTTGCCGTAAGCCTCGGCGTCTGTCACCGTGACATGCGCAATCCAAAGAGCAGGCATATTATCCTCCCAAAACCTGTTGTGCGGCCTTGATTGCCGCATCTGCATTTGATGCATCCTTGCCACCGCCCTGGGCCATGTCAGGACGGCCGCCGCCGCCTTTTCCGCCCAACTCGATCACGGCCGCTTTTACAAGATCCACCGCCGAAATCCGTCCGGTCAGGTCTTCTGTCACACCTGCCGCAACGGCCGCCTTGCCGCCCGTATCCGCAATCAGCAGCACCGCACCCGATCCAAGTCGGCTTTTGTGTTCGTCAATCAACGCAGGAAGGTCCTTGCCTGAAACACCGCTGAGGGCTTGCGCTAGGAATTTCACGCCATTCACATCCCGCGCCTCGGCACCACCGCCCTGACCGGCCCCGCCAGCCATAGCCAGATCCCGGCGCAACTGAGCCACTTCGTTCTGCAAGGCCTTGCGTTCGTCCAGAAGGCTTTTCACTCGCGCCACCACGTCGTCCGGTTGCGCTTTCAGTTCCGATGCGACCTGAGCCAGACGTTGATCTTGCGCCGAAAGATAGCGGAAGGCTTCATCGCCGGTCAGCGCTTCGATCCGGCGCACACCAGCACTGCTGGCGCTGTCACCCAACACAACAAAGGTGCCGATATCACCTGTCTGGCGCACATGTGTGCCGCCACAGAGTTCTATCGACCACGTATCTCCGTCATGACCTTTTCCTGTTGGCGCCTTGCCCATAGAGACAACACGAACCTCGTCACCATATTTCTCGCCGAACAGGGCCTGGGCACCCAATGCGCGCGCGTCGTCGGGTGTCATGACCCGGGTTTCAACAGTCGAATTCTGGCGGATGAAATCGTTCACCTCACGTTCGACTTTTTGGATTTCCTCCAGGCTTAGCGCTTTGGAATGACTGAAGTCGAACCGCAGACGATCCGCCGCGTTCAGCGAACCGCGCTGCGCCACGTGATCACCCAGCGTTTCGCGCAATGCTTCATGCAGCAGGTGCGTGGCCGAGTGATTGGCGCGAATGGCGGAACGGCGGGCATGATCAACCTCAAGCTCTACCGCATCGCCTTTGCGAACAACTCCGCTTTGAACTGCTACCTTATGAGCATAGACCTTGCCGTCGGCAAACTTCCTCGTGTCCTCTACGCGGCTCAGGTGATCGCGATCCTCCAGCCTACGCAACGCGCCAGTATCGCCGACCTGACCGCCGGCCTCTCCGTAGAACGGGGTCTGGTTCACGACGACCCAACCGCTGTTGCCCGCGTCGATCTTGTCGACCAGTGCACCATCAACAACCAGGGCGACAACCTGCGCTTCGGCTTTCTCGGTATCATAGCCCAAGAAATCCGTCGCACCGGCGGTATCCAGCACATCAAACCATACGACCTGATCCGCTGCTTCACCTGACCCGGCCCATGCGGCACGTGCCTTGGCCTTTTGTTCGGCCATCGCGGTGTCAAAACCGTCCGTGTCGACGCTCAGGCCCTTTTCACGCAGCGCATCCTGCGTAAGATCCAGTGGGAAACCATAAGTGTCGTAAAGCTTAAAGGCCGCTTCACCTGACAGGGGTGCCCCCTCGGAAAGCCCTGAAACCTCATCATCCAGCAACTTCAGACCACGATCCAGTGTCTGCTTGAACCGGGTTTCTTCCAGCAGCAGCGTCTCTTCGATAAGCGGTTGCGCCTGTTTCAGTTCAGAATAATGCCCGCCCATCTGCTGCACCAGCGTAGGCACCAGGCGATGCATGACAGGATCCTTGGCGCCCAGCAGGTGCGCATGGCGCATGGCGCGGCGCATGATCCGGCGCAGAACGTATCCGCGACCGTCATTGCTGGGCATCACACCGTCTGCAATCAGGAACGAGGTCGAACGCAGGTGATCCGCGATCACCCTGTGATGCACGTTCTGGTCGCCATAGGGATCGACACCGGTCGCATCCGCCGAAGCCTCGATCAGGGTCTTGAACAGGTCGGTGTCATAATTGTCATGGCTGCCTTGCAACAGCGCCCCAATCCGTTCGAGCCCCATACCGGTGTCGATGGACTGCATGTCAAGCTCGACCATCGAGCCATCTTCGAACTGCTCGTTCTGCATGAAAACGACGTTCCAGATTTCGATGAACCGGTCGCCATCTTCCTCGGGTGATCCTGGAGGGCCACCCCAGATGTGATCGCCGTGATCATAGAAAATCTCAGTGCACGGACCGCAAGGTCCGGTCGGACCCATCTGCCAGAAATTATCATTGGTGGCGATGCGGATGATCCGGTCCTCGGGCACACCGACCTTCTTCCAGATTTCAAAGGCTTCATCGTCGGTATGGTAGACCGTGGTCAACAGGCGGGTCTTGTCGATACCGAATTCCCTGGTGATCAGCTCCCATGCAAAAGGGATCGCTTCATGTTTGAAGTAATCCCCGAATGAGAAGTTCCCCAGCATCTCAAAAAACGTGTGGTGACGCGCCGTATAGCCAACATTGTCGAGGTCGTTGTGCTTGCCGCCCGCCCGCACACATTTCTGGGCCGTGGTGGCGCGTTTGTAATCGCGGGTTTCCAGACCGGTAAACAAGTTCTTGAACTGCACCATGCCTGAGTTCACGAACATCAACGTCGGGTCATTGCGCGGCACCAGCGGGCTGGACGCGACGACCTCATGCCCTTGTTTTTCAAAGTAGTTCAGAAAAGTCGATCGGATGTCGTTCAGGGTTGGCATAGGGCTCTCTCGGCGCACATATATCTTGGTCTCCGTTGGTTTAGCCCCCCGTCAAGTGAGTGTCCACAGCAGAGGCACTCTGGAACGAAACAAGGCGACCCGATCAGGCCGCCTTGTTACAACTGTTGCAGTCTTTACGCAGAGGCTACGGATCACCCGCCTCAGGGCATCAGGCCTCCAGAATATCGTCATCCTCGGCAAACCCTGGCGACAAGTCGAATTCCAGCCCATGCGCCGCGCGGATCTTGTCTTCGATATCCAACGCCACCCGGCTGTTTTCCCGTAGGTATTGTTTGGCGTTCTCACGCCCCTGCCCGATCCGCTCATCACCATAGCTGAACCAAGACCCGGACTTTTCGACAACACCGGCTTTGACACCCAAATCCAGCAATTCGCCCATCTTCGAGATGCCTTCGCCATACATGATGTCGAACTCGACCTGCTTGAACGGCGGGGCCACCTTGTTCTTCACAACTTTTACGCGGGTCTGGTTCCCGACCACCTCATCCCGGTCCTTGATCGCGCCAATCCGGCGGATATCCAGCCGAACCGAGCTATAGAATTTCAGCGCGTTGCCACCGGTTGTGGTTTCCGGACTGCCGAACATTACGCCGATCTTCATCCGGATCTGGTTGATGAAGATGACCATGCAGTTCGAGCGGCTGATCGAGCCTGTCAGTTTGCGCATCGCCTGGCTCATCAGTCGGGCCTGCACACCGACACTGCTGTCGCCCATGTCCCCTTCGAGTTCCGATTTCGGCGTCAGGGCAGCGACCGAGTCGACAACAACCATATTGACCGCGCCCGAGCGCACCAGAGTATCCGTGATTTCAAGCGCCTGCTCACCGGTATCGGGCTGCGAGATCAGAAGCTCATCCAGATCAACACCCAGCTTGCGGGCATATTGCGGGTCCAGAGCGTGTTCCGCATCCACGAACGCGCAAACTCCACCCCGCTTTTGCTGCTCAGCTATACAATGAAGGGTCAAAGTGGTTTTGCCCGAGCTCTCAGGCCCGTAAATCTCAACAATACGCCCCATCGGCAGTCCGCCGATACCCAGCGCGATATCCAGACCCAGCGACCCGGTCGAGCTCGCCTCGATGTCCTGCCGGGCATCTTCGCCCAGTTTCATGATCGATCCCTTGCCGAACTGCCGTTCGATCTGGGCCAGCGCACTGTCGAGCGCCTTTTGCTTGTCTGCGTTTTTCTTGTCGCTCATAGTCAGAAGATCCGCCATTGTCCTGTCGCCTTCCCTTTTGTCACACCCTTAATCGGGCGGCAATCGCTGCTTTGTTCGCCTCTTGTTCCTTATGAGATCAAAAAGAGAACATTTCAACCAAAACTTACAGAAATCAGTCTTCTGCAATTGTGTTAAAGAGTCGTTTACGACAATCTGCACAAGTAACATGGCAATTTTTCGGATCGGTAAATGCTTGTTTTTTATAAAGAACGACTGGCTTTTCTTTCTGTCCCCAAGACCGGAAGCACGGCTTATCATACGGCGTTGCGTGACCGGGCAGATCTCATCGTTTCACATCCACCAGAGCTGAAACACGCCTCGGTGCGTCGGTATGACCGGTTTTTCCAGACCATGTTTCGAAAACTGTTTGATACCGAGATGGAAATTATGGCCGTTGTGCGCGAGCCGTTGGATTGGCTGGGCAGCTGGTACCGGTTCCGCAGTCGCGAAGACTTGATAGGTCAACTACGCTCGACACGTGACATGAGTTTTGACGCGTTCGTGCAAGCCTATTTACAGGACACACGTCCAGAGTTTGCCAATGTCGGCAGCCAGGCGCAATTCTTCCGTACCCGCAACGACAGCGCTGGCGCTCATCATATCTTCAAATACGAACATCAGGACAAGGTGTTGGGTTTTCTGCAATCACGGCTGGACATGCAGATCGATCTGAAGCGCGAAAACGTTTCGCCTCAGGGAGATTTACATCTGTCACCAGCCACCGAGCAGAAGTTTCGTAGTGCCTTCCCGGAAGAATTTGCGCTGCACAAAGCCGCATTGTGATTCATCAGTTGAGTTGTTGAAACACGGCCTCAGTCAGTTGGTTAAGGGAAAACGGCTTGGGCAGAAAGGTTGAGTTGGCAATATCCGGACCCGTATCGCCGAAAACGCCTTCGGTATACCCGGACACGAAGATCACACGCGCGTCCGGGCGCGTCTCCCTGGCCTTGCGCACCCAGGTCGGCCCGTCCATTCCCGGCATGACTACATCAGTGACGAATACATCAACACTTAACGCGGGATCTTCAAGCAGTCGAAGCGCCTCTTCCGCCGAGTCCGCCTCGAGCACGGTGTAACCCTTCAGCCGCAGGGCGCGCGTTGCAAAAGCACGAACAGGCGCCTCATCCTCGACCAGCAGCACCACGCCCTCACCCTGCCTGGCACTCTGAGATTCGGGCTGGGCTGGCAACTCGGCTTCGACTTCGGTCGCTGTCTCACAAACCGGAAGGAAAACCGTGAACTCGGTACCCCGTCCAATAGCACTGTCGACAAAGATGAAGCCGCCGGTCTGCTTGACGATCCCGTATGCCGTTGACAACCCCAACCCGGTGCCTTCACCAGTTCGTTTCGTCGTGTAGAAGGGTTCGAAAATCTTCTGCAGCTTGTCTGTCGGTATACCAACGCCGCCATCTACAACCTTGACTGTCACATAGTCGCCCGGTTGCACGGTTGCCCTGTCCCGCATCAGAGGTTGCGAAAGGGTCAACACGCTGGTCTCGATGCGAATTTCGCCCCCGTCCGGCATGGCATCCCGCGCATTAACGACAAGATTCATCAGCACCTGCTCGAGTTGGCGCTTGTCCGCCCGCACGGGTTTGAGCACCGGATCGTGGCTCAGCGTTAATTGCACCTTTTCGCCAACCAAACGGTTCAGCAGGTGAATAAGGTCCGAGATCGTGTCACGCAGATCCAACACTTCGGGCCTGAGGGTCTGTTTCCGCGAAAACGCCAAAAGCTGACTGACCAACGCGGCGGCCCGGTTGGCATTCTGATTGATCTGCACCAAATCCCCGTAATCCGGGTCATTCTGGTCATGGCGCAGCAGCAGCAGATCGCAGTGACCCGAAATGGCTGTCAGCAGGTTGTTGAAATCATGTGCTACACCTCCGGCCAATTGCCCTACGGCCTGCATCTTCTGGCCCTGAACGAATTGAGCTTCCAGCGTCTTCAGTTCAGTCGCATCGTTCAGAACCGCGATCAGGTATATCTTTCCGTCGACAAACACGCGGCTCAGGGTGACTTGAACAAAGATTTCCTTGTCGTCTCTGATGAACTGCAAGAACTCTGATCGCTGCGTTTCTTCTTGCGCTTCGGTCCGTTTCAACCATTCCAGCACAGGGCCACTCATGCCCCGCATGATGTCGCTGATATTACAGCCTTCAAGCTGCTTCTTTCCCGACAGTTTCGCCGCCAGCCGATTACTGTCCAGGATGATGCCGTCCTCGGAAAGCCTGAGAATTGGAACCGGAAGGTCGGAGAAAGACATGACCGCATCCTGTGCGGGCATCTGCGTAACCGGTAACAAACAAAGGCTTCGTTCCGACCCGGATTGAGAAAGTTCGGACACGGCTGCCAGAATATGACCATCGCGGGTCCTGACCGCGTTGACAGCTCCAATCCGCGGTTCTGCTTCGCTGAAAATATCCTGCACTCCGGCAGGGTGCGCACCAAACAAACGCTCGGCCGTGGCATTGACGCGCAATACATCACCTGCGCGTCCAATGGTTACAACCGGCAAGCCAAGGGTTAGCCAGCTATCCTGCTGAACGCAGTTAAAGCTCCAGCAGAACAGCCCCGGCCTCAATCGATGCACGGAAACTGAAATGGACCGGCCGCCACCGGGAAACTCGCTCTGGGCGCGTCCCGCGGATTGCGCACGTGATTGCAGGCTCAGTAAGATCGCCGATGGATTGGCAAACTTGGAGCGTAAACAGCGGGCCAGGGTTTCGCCCCGTACGGCCCCCAACTTTTTCTCCGCCAGGACGTTCGCAGCCAATATGTCACCATTCCCGTTTGAGATCACAACCGGAGCATCCTCGCGCTCTGCGAAAGCGGCCAAAAGGGCCGATATCTGATGCAAATTCCTGTTTGTAATCGCCCCCTTGATCCCAAACAAAAGCGCCACACCCAACAGGGAGATGCCTGTTGCCAGCAATCCTTTTGTCCAGTCCGACGGCATAAATCCAACCGCAGGTGCCAGGCTGATCAACAGCGCCAGAAACACCAACGACCCGATCCGAAACACCGATGGAGTATTGGCGGCTGAAGGGGCTGGAAAGAACTCAGTGGTGTCAGGCATAAACGGCTCGGGCACAGGTTTTGCGGTAATAACAGGTAGAATTGGTTAACACTCGCCTAACGGCGCTAAAAAACAATTCAGCTACCCAAGGTTGTATTTACTGAAAGATCAGCGCGTCAAGTGTGACGTAAAGAATCCGTCGGACCCGCGCGTTACCTGCCATGCGTGCCGGAAGGTTTCGCGCCAGCCCGCATGTTGCGCCAGAAACCTGTCGACAACCGCATCGTTCTCGTCCGCAAGAACCGAACACGTTGCATAAGCCAGCACTCCACCTGCTTGGACCAGCGGCGTGATCTCGGCAAGAATGTCGCCCTGACTGGCTGTAAGATCTTGCAAACGTTGTTCGGTCAGCACCCATTTGCCTGCTGGTGCGCGCCGCCACGAACCGCTGCCAGAACACGGGGCGTCGGCCAAAACGACGTCAAAAGGCCCGTGACCAGCTAGTTCCGCGCTGTTCAGGATGGTTATTCTGGCCCCTGCCCGTTCTGCCCGAGCCGGAACATCCTTCATTCGGCGCGCATTCACATCATGAGCGTACACTTCGACACCCTTGTAGGCCGCAATCGCAAGCGACTTGCCACCGCCTCCGGCGCAGTAGTCCAAAACGCGCATTCCAGGGCGCAGATCCAAGGCAGCAACGACAGCCTGACTTGCCGCATCCTGAAGCTCGACCAAACCCTGAGCGTAAGCCTGACTTTGCGCGATCTGACGCGCCCCTTCTGTCACCTCCAGAGCAGTCTCGCATAACGGCGTTGGACGGGCTGAAATGCCGTCGGTCGCCAAAGCATCAATCGCCCGGGTTACATCCGTTTTTAACATATTGACCCGCAGAAAAACCGGGGCGCGCTCTTGCAATGCCAATGCGCATGGCACGGCGGCATCGTTCAAGGATGCAACGAACCGTGGCCACAGCCAGTCGGGAAGATCATATCTCTCGGCGTCGGATGCAAAAGCTCTTGATATTTCGTCATTTTGAAGGGCTTCCGGCGCGTGGCGGTCGCCGGTAAACAACTCAACCGGATCTTCACCCGATGCGCGAATTGCGCCGATCATCAGGCCGCGGCCAGTTCCGGAACCGCCCAACGCAGCAAACGAGCGTTTGCGCCGCAAAGCGTCAAACACATGATCGCGAATAGCTGCCCGGTCCTTGGAGCCCGCAAACCTGCTGCGCCGTGCCCAGCCGGTTAGCGCCTTTTCAACCGGGGCCCCAGCGAGAATTTCATCCAGAATTTCAATCGAGGCCTGAACGCGGGCAGCAGGTGTCATCACGGATTACCTTGGCTGAAACAGGCCGTGACAGGCCAATCCAAAATCACTACGGCACCCCGTGCATGGGTACCGTATGTCATGCGCAACGGCTTACATCAGCCGGTAGTTCGGGCTTTCACGTGTGATCTGAACATCGTGTACGTGGCTCTCTTTCAAACCTGCGCCCGTGATCTTCACGAATTGGCAGTTTCTGCGCATCTCTTCGACAGTCGCGCAGCCGGTGTATCCCATCGCAGCGCGCAAACCACCAACAAGCTGGTGGATCACTGCGCTGGCTGATCCTTTGTAAGGAACCTGCCCTTCGATCCCTTCGGGTACCAGCTTGTCATTTGCCGCGTCCTTCTGGAAATACCGATCCGCCGATCCGCGCGCCATCGCACCAAGACTGCCCATACCGCGATAGGATTTGAACGACCGGCCCTGATACAAAATGACCTCACCCGGGCTTTCATCTGTGCCCGCGATCATCGAACCGACCATGGCGCAAGACGCGCCGGCCGCAATTGCCTTGGCAAAATCGCCCGAGAACTTGATGCCACCATCCGCAATGACTGGAACATCCCCCGCCGCAGCCGCACAATCACTGATCGCGGTCAGCTGAGGGACACCAACGCCCGCCACCATGCGAGTTGTACAGATCGAGCCGGGGCCAATGCCCACCTTGATGGCGTCAGCACCCGCGTCGATCAGCGCCTTGGTCGCCTCGCCTGTAGCCACGTTTCCGGCAATGATCTGAACCTCGTTCGACAGAGTCTTGACCCGTCTGACCGCATCCAGCACCCCCTGAGAGTGACCATGCGCCGTATCGACGACGATGATATCCACGCCCGAAGCCACCAGCTGCTCGGACCGCTCAAAACCCGCGTCCCCAACCGAAGTCGCGGCAGCCACTCGCAGGCGGCCAAGCCGGTCTTTGCACGCAGTTGGATTCAGAACCGCCTGTTCGGTGTCTTTCAGCGTTAGCAGACCTGTCAGTTTTCCCGTGCCGTCGACCACCAGCAGCTTTTCGATACGACGGGCCCGCATCAGGCTTTTGGCTTCTTCCAGATCGGCGGGTTCTTTCAGCATTGCCAGGTTTTCCGAGGTCATCATCGCCTTGATCGGCGTGTCGTCGGAATTGGCAAAGCGCATATCCCGGTTGGTTACGATACCAACCACGCGGCCATCCGCGTCAACTACCGGGAAACCGGTGAAATTATAGCGCTCGACCAGAGCCTTCGCATCGGCCAGGGTTTGATCCGCGCGCAAGGTAACAGGGCTATAGACGATACCCGACTCGAACCGTTTGACGCGGCGAACCTCGCGAGACTGCTCTTCTACGGAAAGGTTCTTGTGGATGACCCCAATACCGCCTGCCTGTGCCATGGCAATGGCCATGCGCGCCTCGGTTACCGTGTCCATGGCCGAGCTCAGCAGCGGGATGTTCATGGTAATCTCACGCGTGACACGCGTGGTTGTGTCCGCTGTTGCCGGCAGCACTGAAGATGCGGCCGGAACCAGAAGAACGTCGTCAAAGGTGAGTGCCTCACGAATCTGCATCTGAATACCCCATGCAAAAGCCCGTTTGGCGGTGACCCTATTGCATGGATTGAACCAAAGGAAAAGCCCTTGGGGGCAACTCTGTGGCTCCAGTTGCCTATACAGCCAAAGAAAACGACGCATGCCGCGCAAATCGTGCCGCTGTTGGCCCTTTCCCTTTGCGCTCAAACCCATATCTTGCCGGGAAAACGCGCGAACACAAAAAGGCATGTCACTCATGACCACCGACCCACTTGTCGTCTTTACCCCGTCCGGCAAACGCGGGCATTTTCCTGTCGGCACGCCAATTCTGACCGCAGCCCGCCAATTGGGAGTGGATCTGGATTCGGTCTGCGGGGGCCGTGGTATCTGTTCAAAGTGTCAGATCACCCCAAGCTATGGCGAGTTTCCCAAGCACGGCGTCACGGTGGCCCAGGATGCGCTGAGCGAATGGAACGCGGTCGAGCAGCGATATGACGACAAGCGTGGCCTGAAACCAGGTCGTCGTCTGGGCTGTCAGGCCTCGGTTCAGGGCGATGTCGTGATCGACGTGCCGCCGGAAAGCCAGGTACATCGTCAGGTCGTTCGCAAAGCCGCCACCGCACGCGCCATCACCATGGATCCGGCAACTCGTCTGTATTTCGTGGTGGTCGAAGAACCCGACATGCATTCGCCAACCGGTGATCTGGAGCGCCTTGAACGTGCGCTGCGCGAACAGTGGAATATTGACGCGGTCACGGCGGACCTGTCACTTTTGTCCAAGTTGCAACCGGTTCTGCGCAAAGGCAAATGGGAAGTCACTGTGGCCGTTCACAAAGGTCACAAGGACAGCG
Source organism: Ruegeria sp. SAZD013 (assembly GCF_059612525.1). Classification (NCBI taxonomy): domain Bacteria; kingdom Pseudomonadati; phylum Pseudomonadota; class Alphaproteobacteria; order Rhodobacterales; family Roseobacteraceae; genus Ruegeria; species Ruegeria sp. SAZD013. Next base: position 471,707 of record NZ_JBXWQT010000020.1, read on the forward strand.
TCGCACGCATTGTCGAAATCTGGCCCGGCTTGCACGAAGGCGGGCTGTTTGGGCTGGCCATCGACCTTGGCTCAACTACGATTGCGGCTCACCTGACCGACTTGGAAACCGGCGAGGTCAAGGCCTCATCGGGCCTGATGAACCCGCAAATCCGCTTTGGCGAAGACCTGATGAGCCGTGTTTCATATTCCATGATGAACCCCGGCGGGGATCAGGAAATGACAAAAGCCGTGCGCGAGGCGATCAATGATCTGACCACCTCAATCGCTGAAGAAGCCGGCATTGACACCGCGCTGATCGTGGAAACGGTGTTTGTCTGCAACCCGGTCATGCACCATCTGCTTCTGGGTCTGGACCCGGTGGAGCTGGGTCAGGCGCCTTTTGCCTTGGCATCGTCCGAGTCGATGTCCCTGTCCGCACGCGAGATGGAACTGACCAACATGAACCCTCGCGCGCAGGTCTATATCCTACCTTGCATCGCGGGCCATGTAGGCGCGGATTGTGCGGCGGTTGCCCTGTCCGAGGAACCCGGTATTTCCGAGGATTTGGTTCTGATCGTCGATGTGGGCACCAATGCCGAAATCCTGCTGGGCAACACCAGCCGAGTTCTGGCCTGTTCCTCACCCACCGGGCCTGCGTTTGAAGGCGCTCAGATCAGTTCTGGCCAGCGCGCAGCACCCGGCGCGATCGAGCGGATCGAAATCGATCCCCTCACCAAGGAACCCCGCTTTCGCATCATTGGGTCCGAGAAATGGTCGGACGAAGACGGCTTTGACCTTGATGTCGCCACCACTGGTATCACCGGTATCTGCGGCTCGGGCATTATCGAAGCTGTGGCCGAGATGCGTATGGCCGGCCTTCTGGATGAAAGCGGCCTGATCGGATCGGCCGAGCAGACTGGAACGGCCCGCTGCATCCCCGAAGGCCGCACTCACGCTTACCTGATTCACGATGCCAGCGCCGAAGGTGGCCCCCGCATCACTGTCACGCAAGGCGACATCCGCGCCATCCAACTGGCCAAATCCGCGCTTTATGCCGGTGCGCGTCTGCTGATGGACGAGATGGAAGTCGACAAGGTGGATCGAGTGGTTCTGGCCGGTGCCTTTGGCGCCCATATTTCAACCAAGCACGCAATGGTTCTGGGCATGATCCCTGATGCTCCGCTGGACAAGGTCACCAGCGCGGGTAACGCCGCTGGTACAGGCGCGCGGATTGCGCTGTGCAATATCGGATCACGCGCTGAAATCGAACGCGTCGTGCGCGAGATCACCAAGATCGAAACCGCAATTGAGCCGAAGTTCCAAGATCATTTCGTGGCCGCCAACGCGATCCCGCACAAGACCGATCCGTTCCCGGAACTGGCGCAGGTTGTCACGTTGCCCAATCCAAGCTTCAACACAGGCGGAGAAAGCGAAACAGGCGGTGGACGCCGCCGCAGACGCCGCGGTTAAACCAGCATAGGAACGACTCGAAGGTACGCCTCGGGTCGTTCTCCATATTTGGTTCAGGTTGCGCGTCGCACCTCGTCCAGCGACGAAACGCCCATCTGCGCCATGGCAATACTCATTTCATCACTCAGCACAGACCACAGCTGCTCAAGCCCTTCTTCCCCTTCTGCCGCGATTGCAAATTGCAGGATGCGGCCGAAGAAGGCAAAATCTGCCCCGTTTGCCAAGGCTTTCAAAACATCCTCGCCCGAGCGCAAACCGCTGTCGTAAAACAGCGGATAATCCGGACCGACGGCGTTCCGAATTTCCGGCAATACGGCAATCGGCGCTGGCGCACTGTCCAACTGGCGCCCTCCGTGGCTTGAGACCTGAATGGCATCGACACCTGCCGACTTGAGGCGCAACGCGTCTTCAGCATCCAGAACGCCTTTGACCACCAGCTTCCCGGCCCACTGTTCGCGCAGACGGGCCAAAGTCTCCCAAGTCGCCTTGGCCCGGCTTTCCCGACGATCAAAATCATATCCGCCCATCAGGAAATTCGCCATACCGGGCTTGCCCCGCAGCAGCGTGGACAGCGACCACCGCGGATGAAGCGCAAAATCAAGCACCTGTTTCGGGCCCATTTTGAACGGCATCCTGAACCCATGGCGCAATTCACGCGGGCGACGCCCCACTTCGGGCACGTCCACCGTCAGCACCAGTGTTTCGTACCCCGCTGACTTTGCGCGCTCGACCAGCTTGAATGTACCACTGCCATCACCGCTGAAATACAGTTGAAACCAGGCATGTCCTTCTGCCTCGAGAATCAGGTCTTCCATCGGAGTCGATGCGACGGTTGATACCCCAAGCGGCACCTCGTACCGCGCCGCAAGACGTGCCAGCATCAGGTCTGCACCGGGGGCCGACAGGTTGCACATACCCATCGGTGCGATGCCAAACGGGCGCTGGGTCGACCTGCCAAAGACGGAACAAGCAAGCGACCTTTCACTGACGTCTTTCAGAATCCGTGGACGAAGGATCTGCGCATCCAGTGCAGCCCTGTTTCGGGTTGCGCCAACCTCGGCCCCGGCAGACCCATCGATATAGTCAAACACCATCCACGGCAGGCGCCGCCGGGCCAGGCGGCGCGCGTCTTCGGAACTGTGGATAGCGCTGGATAGCATCAGGCCTGTACGGCCTTCATGAACCGGTCGCGGATCACCACCGGATCCATCGTGATAACCGGCATCTTGGCATTTCCGCTTTCACACTTGGCCACGATGATGGTCATCTGTTTCGAATCCAGCGCTTCTTGCAGCACGCGGCCGGTATCTTCTGCCTGACATTCGATTACGCGCTCGCATCCTGCGGCTTCCGCCATTTTCGCCAGAGAGGTCTTCTGCCCCGCATATGTCGGCTGATCCCCAGTGGACCCGTACGACCCATTGTCGACGATCAACAGGATATAGTTGTCCGCCACGTTATTGGCGATGGTCGGCAAGGTACCCAGATTGGTCAGGACCGACCCATCCCCATCGATCACGATAACAGGCTTGGGCTGCGACAAGGCCAGACCCAGACCGATGGATGAGGCCAGCCCCATCGTGCCCAGCATGTAGAAATTGGTGGGCTGGTCGTCGATGGCATGCAGTTCCTGACTTGGAATGCCGATGTTACAAACAACAAGCTGATCGCGCAGGATCGGAGCGATTTCTTTCAGAATTTCAGAACGGATCATTGGTCGCCATAGCCTCCCCAGAAACTGGCATCGGTCAAAATGGCGACCGGTTTGTTGCACATAAAGGTGTATTTGAGGATCGCGTCGAGTTCCTCAACATCTGACTGATGGTGGAAGTGATAAGTCGGGATATTCAACTGAGCCAACAGCGCTTTTGTATGCACAGCCATTTCAACCTGGCAGGCAACCGGTTCGCGCAGCTCTCCGCGATAGGAAATCAGCATGGGCAAAGGCATGCGATAATACTGGATCAGTGTCGCCAGCGTGTTGATCGTCACACCGATTGCGGTGTTTTGCATGATGATCGCGGGACGCTTGCCGCCCATCCATGCTCCGGCGCACAGGCCCATCCCCTCGTCTTCCTTGTTGGACGGGATGTGATGGATGTCCTCTCGCTGGTCGATTTCAGCGATGACGCCTGCCAGTTGCTTGCAGGGGACGGTGGTGACGAACGAGATATCGTTGGCCACCAGATCGTCGGTTATCTTCTTGTCTATGTTCATGGTCGGGCTGTTGGTCCTGTTGGGGCGCATGGCGCGATGAAGGAAATCAGGTTCTGCGGTGTACGTGTACAGCGCAGGGGGCATGACGAACGACGCGTGACGCTGTCGATCCCAAAAAATAGTCGCTCAGGTCCGGTTTGTGGGAACCTATAACAATGCAGTCCACATTGTTGCTGGTCGCGTAGTCAATAATGGTGCGGGCGGTGTGCCCTTTAATGATTTCGGCTTTCACACCGTCGAGCCCGTCAACCTTTTGCAACAATGCCCCCCTCGCACGTTCGAACCCTTCGGCCACTGCGGACTTGTCCAGATAGGCGCTGACCGATCCCTGTGGCATTTCGTAGACATGTAAGCCTATGATCTCGGCCCCGTTTTCCGATAAGGCATGCGCGACTTCCAGCGTATGTTGTGAAATGCCGTGATCCAAAGCCATCGGGACCAGAATTTTCTTGTACATGGTGGCCTCCAGTTCTGTCGGGTTTATCCCCAGGGTCTCAGGATAATCTTCGGTGCGGCTACGGAGCCAGAGCGGATATCGCGAAACGCCTGGGCGCCATCGGCCAATGCACGCTCTTCAACCCAATTCAGGGCGCCAAGACGGCCGTCAAAGATCGCTTGAGCGGTGTCGCGGAAATCCTGCGCGGAGTAGGTGTAGGATCCGATAAAGGTAATTTCCTGCAAGGTCATGCGACGCACGTCCAGACCTCCGGCATCTTCACCCAATCCGACATGCACGATCACGCCGCCCGGCGCGGCCATGGCCGAAGCGACCGACCGTGTCGCGGCATATCCGACAGCATCAATGACCAACGGGAAAGACCCATTGGGCGCATCCACGAGTGCAAAACTTTCGATTTCCGCCAGAAAAGCCCGGCGCAACGCGTTTGGTTCCGCGATTGTAACGTCTTCAATGCCCTGTGCCCGCAGGGCCAAGGCCGCCGCAAGGCCAATGGCCCCACCGCCAATCACCAAGGCGCGGCGGTCCATCGCAGAATGCAGAGCCTCGATCCCCAATCTGACTGCGTGCCAGCTTACCGCCAGAGGTTCGGCCAGCGCAGCTTTGGCGAAAGAGACATCCTCGGGCACGTCGACAAGATTTCTGCCGGGCATCGAGACATATTGCGCGAACGCCCCTTCGCGCGGCGGCATCGAGATGATCTGTCGGTTCGGGCACAGATTCTCGCGACCCGTCCGACATGCATCGCATTGACCACAGCTTACCAGCGGGTTGATCGTCACCCGATCACCAGCGCGGATACCATCAGCGATGACACCGGCTGCCTCGTGCCCGAGGATCAGAGGCGCTGGGCGACGTGTATCATGGCCCAGATAAGCGTGCATGTCCGATCCGCAGATGCCAACCGCCTCGACCCGGATCAGGTGTTCCGATGCGCCCGGTTCGGCATTCGGCACATCGTCGAACACCATTTGTTCAACACCTTTGTAAACCAGAGCCTTCATTTGGCTGTAAACCCTCCGTCAACCATCAAAACCTGCCCCGTGACATAGTCAGACGCCCGAGAGCATAAGAACAAGATCGGCCCGTCAATATCCTGCATCCGCCCATTGCGTCCGATACAGGTTTGCTCGGCGTTCCGTTCTGCGCGCTTGGAGTCGTCGAACACGGCCTGCGTCAGTTCGGTGGGGAAGAACCCCGGCCCGATGGCGTTGGCGGTTATGCCAAAGGGCGACCAGGCCTCGGCCATGGCGCGTGTCAACTGCCCGATCCCCGCCTTGGATGCGCCATAGGCGATACCACCAGGAAAAGCGCGCGTTGTTTGCAGCGAGGCGAAATTGACAATACGCCCCCACCCCTTTTCCTTCATCGCCGGAACCATCGCCTGGCTGAGGAAGAACGGTGCGCTGAGGTTTAGGGCAAGCGTGGCATCCCACCCCTCAGGAGTAACATCATCCGCAGCCTCACGCGTGTTCACCCCAGCCGCATGGACTAGAATATCGGGGGGGTCAAACTTGGAAGCGACGGCCTGCGTCAGCGCATTCACCCCATCGCGATCTGCAACGTCTGCAACAACCGCTGCAGCGCGCGTGCCAATCTCGGCCTGCATCTGCGCCAATGCCTCGCTGCGCCGGGCTACGCCGACAACACGCGCACCGGCAGCGGCAAGAGTCCGAGCCACTTGCCGCCCAAGCCCCGAGCTGGCACCGGTGATACACGCCACCCGGCCTGTCAGGTCGAATAAAGTGCGCGGGTCATCCATCGGCGGTCAAGTCGAACTGCTCGTCCGGGAAATACTTCGCAAGACGCACATCTGCGGCGCGGGCGTGACCTTCCATTCCTTCCAACCGCGATATCCGCGCGGTCGCTTCGGCAATGGGCTTCGACCCTTCGCGCGTGGCCCGCTGCCAAGTAACTATCTTCATGTACTTATGGACACTCAACCCGCCAGTATAGCTGGCCGCGCCCGATGTTGGCAGAACATGGTTCGTACCGGTCGCCTTATCACCGTATGACACGGTGGTTTCCTCGCCCAGAAACAGCGATCCATAACAGGTCAGCCGTTCCAGCCACCAGTCCAGATCCTCAGCCTGAACCGTCAGATGCTCAGGTGCATATTCGTCGGAACAGGCGGCCATCTCTTCGCGGTTGGAACAGACGATAACCTCGGCATAGTCGCGCCATGCGGCCGAGGCGTTTTCGCGGTTCAATTCTGGCAGATCGGCGATTAGCGCAGGCACCAGTTCCATCACTTTTTGCGCAAGGCCACGATCATCAGTGACCAGCCAGACCGGTGAGTTGTATCCGTGCTCCGCCTGACTGACCAAATCGGTGGCGACGACATGCGCATCGGCAGACTGATCGGCAAGGATCAAACTGTCGGTCGGACCTGCGATCATGTCGATACCAACCTTGCCGTATAGGATGCGCTTGGCTTCGGCCACGAATTGATTGCCGGGGCCCACAAGGATGTTGGCGCGTGGCAAACCAAACAGACCGTAGGTCATGGCGGCAACGCCCTGCACGCCCCCCATAGCCAGAATGCTGTCGGCCCCACTGATATGGGCCGCATAAACGATGGCAGGCGCAACCCCTTCGCCAGGGCGCGGAGGCGAGCAGGCCGTGATGTGGCGACATCCCGCAACCTTGGCGGTGGTCACTGTCATAATTGCGCTGGCGATGTGGCTGTATCGCCCACCCGGCACGTAACACCCCGCAGCATCCACTGGAATCGCCTTCTGCCCAGCAACGAAGCCCGGCACGATCTCAGTCTGGACGTCAGAAACGGTGGCTTTTTGCGTCTCGGCAAAGCGCCGAACGTTGTCGTGGGCGAAACGGATGTCGGCCTTCAGCTTTTCAGAAACTTTTGCACAGGCGGCCTCAATCTCAGCCGGGGTCAGCAAGACATTCCCTTCGTACTTGTCGAACTTGGCGGCATATTCTCTTGCCTTTGCATCACCGCCCGCCTCGATATCGGTCAGAATGGTCTTCACCGTATCATGCACCTCTGAGGCGTGTGATTGAGCCGTTAAAGTTGCCTTTTTCAGATATTCGCGAGGCATGTTCAGCAGGTCCTATTGGTAGATTTCAGGTAACAATGTTGTCGACACGGCTGGCACGTAGGCGATCAGGATCACCACGATCAGCATGGTCAATACGAAAGGCACAGCTCGGGCGGCAATCTTCAGAATGGATTCACCGGTAATGCCAGACACGACGAACAGGTTCAGCCCAAGCGGCGGGGTGATAAAGCCCACTCCCAGTGCGGTGATCATCATGATGCAGAACTGGATCTCGTTCATGCCGATATTGTCAGCCAATGGTTTCAGGATCGGTGCCAGGATCACGATATTCGGTGTCGTCTCCATGACGCAGCCCGCTGCGATCAGGATGCCGATCATCAGCAGGATCAGCAGATACGGATCGTCTGTCAGCGAGGTCACCGAAGTGACAAACCCTTGCGGAACGCCCATGATCGCCAGCGCCTCGGCCAGCGGTGCCGAAAAGGCGATGATCGGCAGGATCACCCCGTTCACCTTTGCAGAGCTGACCAGCATCGACGGAAAATCTGCCAATGTCAGCGTACGCAGGATGAAGCCCATGATGATGGTGACGACAACAGCCGTGGCACCAGCCTCAGTCGGTGTCAGGCGCCCCGAGAAGATGCCATAAAAGATAATCCCCGGTACGATAAAGGCATACCAGCCGGACCTGAGCGCCTTGCCCAGATTGGCGAACCACTCCCCCATGGTCATCATTCCGCCGCCTTCGTAAGCATAAAGGCGGTTCATGATGATGTTGGTGATCAGGATCGACACCAGGATAGCCAGACCCGGGATCAGAGCGGCCAGAAAAAGCGTCGATGCAGAGATACCCAGCACAAGGCCAATGATGATATAGGCGATTGAGGGCGGTATCAGGATACCGGTGCAGGCACCGGCGGCGACCAGAGCACAGGCGTAGGGGCGCGGATACCCGCTTTCCACCAACCGGTTGATTGTCATCCGGCCGACCGCAGCAGCCCCGGCGGCATCCGACCCCGAAATCGCCGCAAACATTCCGCAGACCAGCACCGTGGCCGATCCGAAACCACCCTTGGCGAAGCATGTCAAAGCCTCGGCAACATCCAGAAACTTGCGTGACAACCCCGTCCGTACCAGAACATCCCCGGTCAGGATAAACAAGGGCACGGCAGTCAGGGCAAAAGCGTCGATGCCGGTAAACAGGCTCTCTCCGACAAGGCTGAGAGGAAGGTCACCGGACATGATCAGCATTACGATCGCAGCCGTTCCAATGGCCGCCCAAACCGGTACGGCCAAGGCGATCAGGGCAACAAACAGGATCACCGGCAGATAAAAATCCCAGCCCAGTTCAACGGTTTGATTGAGGGAGTTCCAAAGCATCCGGTTTCTCCTCAGTCAAACAGTTTGTCGCCTTCGAAGACGGGCGTGCCGTCGCGAAGGCATTTCAGATCGCGCAACAGGGATTGGATCAGTCGCCAGATCATCAGGGCAAACCCGGTCGGCACAGCCATCAGGAACCAAACCTTGGAAATCCGCAAACCGTCCGTAACGGAACCAAACTTGGCCGAAACGTGAACCGCTTCATACGACCAGTAGAGTGCGATGATCGCCACCATGAACATCACCAGATCGCCGAAGATATAAAGCAGCGCTTTGGGGCGCGGCCCGACATAGTGCATGATCACATCGATCCGGATATGGGCCCGCTCTTTCACCGCGGCAGCCGCACCTATCCAAGCCAGGTAGATAAAGGAATACCGTACGATTTCCTCGCCCCAGATCGAGGAATAGGCGAATATCTCGCGCCGCAGCACCTCGATGGCCATAGTGATCACCAGCATCACGTAGAACACCAGCAGCAACCAGCGTTCGGCGTTTCGGTCAATTTTCTGAAGAACGGTCATCTGATCCTCCGGCGATGGAACAGCCAGGTCCGCACCTGCCTTGTCGGGCCGCTGTTGGCCGCGCGGTACAAGAATCGTGGACGCCAGCAGGCGCCCACGGGTTTCACCTTAGGCGTCGTGGACGTAATATTTACCCTGCGTACCAGCCGCTTCGACCAGCTTCTCAAAGTTGTCCATCGAACCAGCCAGTTCCGTCTTGAACGGATCCCATTCCGAACGCTGATACCCACCGGCATCCTGCCATTCCGCCAGCTGATCATCGCTGAGCGAATGGAATTCAACACCAGCCTTGTTCAACTCGGCCATGGCATAGGCGCGGGCCGACGGAACCTTGGACAGGTTCTGATGACCAGTCATCTCGGCACCCCACATAATGCCTTCCTGCACGTCAGCAGGCATCGAGTTGAACCACTCCAGATTACAGGAATAAACCTGACTGTCCGGAACGGCCTGCGTGAAGGTCACATGGCTGAGGATGTCCTTGAAACCGAAAACATACAGCGCCCCTACCGACGGGTCGAGCGCGTCGGCAACACCCTGCTTGATCGCCGAAGGCGTTTCACCCCATGCGACAGGCGTCGGGTTGGCACCGACCATGCGATAGTATTGTTGCAGCATCTTCGATCCGGGAACGCGGAACTTGATCCCGCCCATATCTCCCGGGGTTATGACCGCATTGCCGCCCTGCCGGACTGCGACAACACGCGGATCGATATTCACGTAGAACAAGGCTTTGAAGCCTGCCGCCTCGACCTTGGGATGGACTTCGCTTTTCCACGTGTCTGAATGGACAAGGTTGGTGAAGCGCTGGTTCGACCCGCACAGATACGGCATGTTGATCAGGTCGACCGTGGACGCAAAAGGTGCAAAATTCGACAGAGAATGTTGCGCGGCCTGAATCGTTCCACCCTGTACTTTCTGCACCAGCGCGCCGCCCGCGCCTAGCTGGCCACCGGGGGCCAATTTGACATAGACCTTGCCGTTGGTGGCATTCTGGATGTTTTCCTTCAGGTCCAACTGCATGATGGGATAGCTGCGCGACGCGCCCAGCACATAGGCTGTTGCCACCGTCATAACATGGTCAGCGGCCTTCTCACGCTCACTCTCTTCTTTTGCGGTTTGCGCGGCGGCCTCTGAAGACCACAAAACACCCCCAGCCCCAGCAACCAATGCGGCTGTGAACGCGCCACTTGCGCTCAGCTTCAGAAAGTTGCGACGCTCTGCTGACGCCAGTTCAATCTTGTCGTTGTTCATAAATTGCCCTCCCAAGCAAAAGTTCAGCTGCCGTTCGTTGCGTTTCGGTCAGCTTCCTTTTTCAGAATTGCGACAACGAACAAAATCGACGCCGCGAACAGAACCAACATCTCTCCTACGTCGCCAAGAAACGCGCGGCCTGCGAAAGCACCCAAAGCAACGTTGGCGAAATAGATCGCGAAAACGACGGTAGATGCAGCAAGGACCATTTCCGGGACTCCCTTTCAGAATCGGCTCAACACCTTTGTAAGCGCTTACATATTTATTGCAAGCGCTTACATTGACCCTTTCATCATCTGAAAAATGCGATTAACTTAAGCCAACCAGAATTGAGAGTTCGAGAATGTCAAAACATCGGTCTGCTCCGACACTGGATGACGTTGCCAAGGCCGCGGGCGTTTCGACCGCGACAGTGTCCCGGTGTCTGAACAACCCGCAGCAAGTTGTTGAAGCAACGCGCAAGCGTGTCCTGTCGACGGTCGAAGAATTGGGGTACACGCCAAATTTCGCGGCCCGCGTGATGGCGGCCAAGCGGTCATTTACCATTGGCGCCATCATCCCAACCATGGAAAACGCTATATTCGCAAGGGGGTTGCAAGCGTTTCAGGAAGCGATACATCAGCGTGGCTACACATTGCTGGTCTCCAGTTCAGCCTATGAGCCCGAAGCGGAAAAGGATCAGATCCGAACATTGGTTGCACGGGGTGCAGACGGGCTGTTGCTGATCGGTCATGACAGGGACGCAGATATCTATGATTACCTGGATAGACGGAAAGTGCCCGCGCTGGTTGCCTGGTCCTTTCTGCCGGACAAACCTGTGCCGTCAGTTGGGTTTGACAACCGCAAAGCCATGAAAGCGCTGGCAGACCAGATCATCAGACAGGGGCATACGCGTCTTGCGACGATATCGGGTATCAGTTCGGGCAATGATCGGGCGCGGTTCAGGATCGCAGGGATAAAAAGCGCCATGGCCGAGCACGGCCTGCAGCCGGATGACCTAATGGTGATCGAAACCACGTATGAATTCGAAAATGGCGCGACGGCGTTCAGGGATCTCATGGCGAGAGACACACCGCCGACCGCAGTTTTGTGCGGAAACGATGTTCTGGCTGTCGGCGCATTGAGACAGGCGCAAAAAATGGGGCTCCGAGTGCCCGAAGACGTGTCGATTACCGGCTTTGACGACATCGAAATCGCGCGCATTGTCAGCCCCGCCCTGACAACGGTTCACGTGCCCCACCGTGAAATGGGTCAAAAAGCTGCGCAGGAGTTGATACGAATGATCGAAACGAACTCTGCGGGCCAGTCTTTGGAGCTTTCGACCTATTTGGTCACCCGAGACTCCTTGCTTGACCGCATTCCTTAAGGCTCAGAAAGTTCGGCAGTTCATTGCGTGTAAAAGGCGCACCGGTCTACGATTCAGTGTGACGATCCGCTTTCATTGACCTGAATCAAAGCACGCAAAGTGACCACATAGTGAAGTACGAATATATCAACGGGCCCGACGCTCACCTGCCTGACCCCAAGCAAACTTACCGGTGATCAGTATTTCAACGGCGCGAAGGTTTCACTCCACGGGCGCGGCAAATGCGAGGCGCGCTCTTCTGCCGACTACGCTCTGGCTTCTCGGGACAAAATGCACGTCAGTCACTCATATGATCGAGGCAACGGGACCAAGCAGAGAAACTTTAATGCCAACCCAAGACACGCAACGCATTCCAATTGGCGGATAGATGATGTCCATCGTTGAACAAAATACACCAAAGCTGCGACGGGCGCTGACGACCCCGCTGCTCACGCTCTATGGGCTTGGGGTAACCGTCGGCGCTGGAATATACGTGCTTGTTGGTGCGACAGCCGGGATTGCGGGCCCATTTGCCGCTGTTTCGTTCCTGATTGCCGCGCTTGTTGTTGCGCTGACTGCCCTGTCCTACGCAGAACTGGCAACCCGATATCCTGTGAGTGCGGGTGAAGCCGCTTATGTCGAAGCAGGGTTTCAGAAAAGCTGGATGGCCGTGCTGGTCGGTCTCGCCGTGGCCGCCTCGGGCATCATCTCGGCCTCGGCCGTGGCTATCGGGGCCGCGTCGTACCTTCAAACGCTTACAGGTTTAGGCATTTCAAGTCTGACAATCGGTGTAGTTCTGGTCATGGGGCTGATCGCCCTATGGGGGATCACGCAGTCGGTAATGGTGGCGGCGGTCATTACTGTCATAGAAATAAGCGGGCTACTCGTCGTTATTGGTTGGGGCCTGTCCCTTCCTGAGCCTCAGGGCTATGCGCTCACCCAGATGGTTCCCGGGCTGGACCCAAACGCCTGGAGAGGGATTTTTGCCGCTTCGCTTCTGGCGTTTTTCGCCTTTGTGGGTTTCGAGGACATGGCGAATGTCGCTGAAGAAGTTAAAGACCCCGCCGGAACAATCCCGAAAGCGATCCTGTTGACGCTTATTCTGGCCACGGTCTTGTATCTTGGTACGTCCATGACTGTTCTGTATGTGGTGCCGATCGATGTCCTTTCGACGTCCGCCGCGCCGCTGGCCCTGATTTTTACAGACGCGCCCGATGTTATCCAGCAGGGGTTTTCAGCCATTGCCATCGTTGCGACGATCAATGGTGTTCTGATCCAGATGATCATGGCATCCCGCGTGATTTACGGGCTCGCGGATCGGGATCATTTGCCAAAGTTTCTGGCTAAGGTATCTCAGGTCACTCAGACGCCAACGGTAGCGACAATCATGGTCACGGCGATAATCCTGTTGCTGACACAAACGCTTCCAATCGCCATTCTGGCCGAGCGGACGTCGCAAATTGTTCTGGGAGTCTTTGTGCTGGTCAATCTGTCACTGATCCTTTTGAAGACCCGGGCTGAAACCGATGAACCGCAGTTCCGCGTGCCTCTTGTTGTTCCTCTCTTTGGGGTGGTGACCAGTTTGTTGCTTTTTGCATCCGCATTTCTGTAACCCTGTGTCATTAGGTCAAGGAAATCCTGCAATGCGATTTACGTGAACATGACCACTGACCAGCCTTCTACAAGAGTGCGGCTTTCTGCATGGTGGCATAGAACCTTTGTTGATCTGGCCCGACAGATGCAATGGTCCTACCTGCCACCGCTCATGGTCTATTTTGCCGCCGGTGTTTCTGGTCTGACATCGGTCGTCGGTGCCTTCTTTCTTAAGGACTACCTTAACCTATCCGCATCCTTTGTTGCCGGGCTGGCGTTTTGGGCCGGGCTTCCCTGGATCCTGAAAATGCCGCTGGGTCATATTGTTGATCTGTTTTGGCGGTGGAAGTCATTGCTGATCCTATTGGGGGCAACCCTGATCACCTTGTCCCTGCTCACCATGTACGGGCTTGTAGCCTTTCCCGGACATATGGCTGATGTCATGCCGCTGGAACATTGGTACATCATTGCCCTGCTCTTGGCGCCTTCCGGCTATGCCATTCAGGATGTTGTCGCCGACGCGATGACAGTCGAAGCCGTTCCAAAGATCAATCCCGACGGGCAACCGTTTTCGCCCGAGGAAACCCGTGCACAGCATACAACTATGCAAACACTGGGCAGGATCGCCATTTTCTCCGGTTTTGCAGCCGTTGCCGCGGTCAATATCTGGGTGTTCTCGGGAACCGAGGGCATGCAGAAATCAGACCGCCTTGCATTGTATGGCAACGTTTATCTGATCGCGCTTGTCATTCCACTGCTGTCCGTCAGCGGTGTGGTTTTGCACGGTTTGATACAGCGTCAACGTCTTCGCCAAGGTCATCCCCCTCATACCCATGACGAAACCACCGAGGTCAAATGGCCGATCCTGCTGGGCGGTCTCGCCTTTGTTGTATTGAGTATCGTGTTAGGAACATCGAATTTCCAACTCGCCCAGGAAACTATTTTTGCAGTCTCTCTGAGTGTGATCTTGTACCTGATGTCACGCTTGGTGAAGGAACTGAACCCAAATCAGGCAAAGGCCCTGATTGGTACGGCGATAATCATTTTCGTGTTTCGTGCGGTTCCTCTGCCCGGGCCGGGGTTGACCTGGTTCGAAATCGACGAGTTGGGGTTTGACGAGCAGTTCCTGGCAATCCTGGCGCTTCTGACGTCCCTGCTTGCATTGGTGGGGCTCATCGTCCTGAGACCATTTATGGCCAACCGCTCGATTGCGCAGGTCGTAATCATTCTGACCATCGCGTCGGGGGTCCTCGCCCTGCCCAACCTAGCGCTGTATTACGGCGTGCATGAATGGACATCTGCGCATACCGGCGGGATCGTAGACGCAAGGTTCATCGCAGTCCTCGACACCGCAGTTGAATCTCCGCTGGGTCAAATCGCGATGGTTCCGATGCTGGCCTGGATCGCACGTAATGCTCCTGTGCATCTGAAGGCAACTTTCTTTGCCGTCATGGCATCATTCACCAACATGGCATTGTCGGCCAGCAGTTTGGCAACGAAATACCTGAACCAGATTTTCGTGGTGTCGCGCGCGGTAACCGACCCGGAAACCGGTGTCGTCACATCGATTGCCGATTACGGCCAACTTGGGCACCTGTTGATCGCCGTGGGCCTGATTTCTGTGATCGTTCCGTTGGTGGTCGTATTCCTTGTTCAAAAATCGCCGTTCCAGACCAACGACTGATTACTGGCTGACAGTTTCTCTCAGCAAGGTTTTCAGGTGCAAAACCGGAACCCCGATGTTCGAGCCCCCGAACTCTGGCAGGATCGCGGCGTTAATCGCGACCACCTCTCCCTTGCGGTTCAGGGCCGGCCCTCCGCTTCCTCCTGACGTTGTTTCCGCGTCATAAACGACTGCACCCGGGCTTGTCTGCGCCACAATTCCTCGGCTGGCGAGAGGTTGAACCTGGTTTTGCGCAGATAACCGTGCGGCGATCGTCCAGAAATTGACGGACCCGTCTTTTTCGAGCGTATTCAGAAACTCCGGCCCCGCCTGCGCAATTAATGATTTCAGGCCAGTAGGATACCCCAGCAGAAAGACTTCGTCACCGCTTCGTGGAAGATCTTCCGCCAGTGGCAATCCCAGCCCCTCGATACGGTTTGGATCAACCGACAAAAGTGCCAGATCAGCGGTTTCACTGAACCGGTCCAAAGTAGCCTCGATCGGATCGGTCTGACCTGGCAGATAGGCCAGCAACCGAAGCATCTCGGCCTCAAGACCTGCGTTTTTCAGTGCCTGAGCTTGGTCGCCGGATGTCCAGGGCAAGGCAACGTGGCGGTTGGTGGCCATCAGCGGCGTACCCTCCAGCAGAAATCCGGTGCCAGTGAACTGGAACTCCGCGGGCTCGCCTGTTGCGTCCGGTTCGATCCAGGGTTGTCCGAAGGGTGTTTGCAACTTCTCTCCGTTCGGCCCCAACACGTGGCGCAGCAGTTTACCGCTTTCGATATGACGCAATCCGTAGGCGCCCTGAATGAAAGCCACGGATTGAGTAGAGGCGGTGATGACCCGCGTAGACGCCCCCGCGCGTTGTTCAAGGGTACCCAACCGCTGCTCGGTTGATATCAGCTGGTTCTGAAAGGCTTCCCTCAACGCCACAAGGTCTTGGGGGGTTAGAACATCTTCCCGCGTCTGGCTAAGCATGGTCGCCACAGCTTCAATCTTGCGAGCTTCCTGTTGCAGGCTGTCGGCCAGTCTCCGGTCGTTTTGATAAAGCAGGAACAGCAGACCTGCGATCAGCGCAATCGCGGCTACTACCGTAATCCTGAAGAACATAGTGGTTTGAGAAACAAGCCTTCGCCCACTCTCACGCAGCGCACCCGACATTCTTTGGGCAAAGGGTCGGCGACTTGACCGCGCATAGGCATAGGCGTCGCTCAGGATATCCTCGACCGTATGACGGATGGGAAACCTCTGAGTACATATGCGGTATCGGGAGATCGGGCCCAATTCGCCAAACTCGATCATGTCGCCGTGTTTCAGCGTTGCCGACACAATCTTGTGGCCATTGACCCAGATGTCTTGCCCTGCCAGCGCGTTGAGCACATAGCCCCCCTCGGTCCACTGAAGCGTTGCGATATCTTCGTCATGGGGCGGTGTGTTGTCTTTCAGGCGTAGGCCTAGCGCACGGCCTTCGCCAACTGAAACAGTCAATGCGCTGTCGACAAGCCAGGAAACCGTTCCACGGGATGGGCCGGTCAGGCTCTCCAGAAAGGCATGAACATCACCTGCGCAAGGCTCTTGGGGGGTTCTCGTGCCGGTCTGATCAATTTCCCGCATAGTTGGGCTCTGCTCAACAGTGATGGGGTCACTCTATCATAAGACGCCCGGAATCCTACTAATCGCAAGGGGGATGCCCCAAACCGGAACTATCTACAGGCATAAATCAATTTGGTGGAACGTCCCGAAACGACCCCCATGCCTGCCAGAGCAGGCCTTCACCGGAAATCGCCGTCTTACCTGAGAGTTCTGGAGCGGGTAGCGGGAATCGAACCCGCGCGTTCAGCTTGGGAAGCTGACAGGCTACCATTACATCATACCCGCCGCACCTCTGAGATATAACCAGAGTTCCCTGACGCGCAAGCCAGATCGTTTCAGCTCGCCCGGAAAATGTCACTCAGTCCGCGCACGAAGACTGTCGATCAGCGAGTCTTCAACATCCAAAGCCTGGATGGCCGCCTCAAGCGTACGGCTGTCCAGATGTTGCGGGTTCAGATCGACCCCTGCTGAAAACGCTTTGACAATGGCCTTCATGGCGCTGATGCGCGCATATCTTTTGTTATTGGCCGGTATTACGTGCCACGGCGCCAGATCGGTTGACGTCCGGGCCAACATTTCATCCACGGCGACCTCGGTAACATCCCATTTCTCGCGATTCCGGAAATCCTCGTACGTCAACTTCCAGCGCTTCAACGGGTTTCTTAGCCGTTCTGTAAACCGCTGCATCTGTTCATCTTCAGAGATGTGGAAGAACAGCTTGACGATCCGGGCACCATCGTCGACCAGCATGCGTTCGAAATCATTGATTTCCTGATAGGCAGCGCGCCAGCGCGTTTCCGGGGTCAGGTTCTCGATCCGCTCAACCAACACGCGCCCGTACCAGCTGCGGTCAAATGCGGATATCGCTCCGGACGGTGGCAAACGTTCCCAAAACCGCAGCAGGTAATGCCGGTTGAGGTAGTAGTTCCTGGGTGCCCCAATTGGCCAGACCTTAAAGCTGCGCGGGTCCAGAGCCTGGCTGATCCTGCGAATGGTTCCCCCCTTGCCTGCCGCATCCCATCCCTCGAACACCAGCACACCCTTGAGCCCGTGAAACAGATACGCTTGCTGAATCCTGGCCAGTTTGGCCTGAAGATCAATCAGTTGCTCGAAATACTCCTTTTTGCCCAACCGCTTGGTCAGATTCGCTTCTGAGAGTTTCGGGGGGTGATGTTTGCTCATCGTGCCACCTGATCGTTGCGTCCCGGTTCAGGATATCCTGAACCCTTGCGCAAAATCGACATTGATCAGGGTCAAACGAAAAGGCCGGGCACAGTGCCCGGCCTTAGCTGTCTTTGTTGATGCAATCAGGCGCGGCGACGACGGCCACCGCCGCGACGACCACCGGCTGCGCCACCGGCCTCGTCAGGTGATTTGTTGAACCTGATCCACTCCCCACCATGCGGGTCGTTGTTGGTCAGCAGGTTGGCGGCGCGGATGGCCTCCATCTCCTTACCGGCGCGCGGCTTGGTGGAGCCCAGGCCGAACATCTGAACAAACGCCTCGTCATCCATACCTTCTGGCAGAATGATGCCAGCTGCGGCAAGGGCTTCTTTTTTCTCGGCAATTTTTGCCTGCGTCACTGGCAGAGCCACCGGGTTCATAATCGCCGAGGTCATGCCGGCACCCATTGCCATCGGCAGGAAGGCATTGTTGATGCCGTGGCGGTTCGGCAAGCCGAACGAGATGTTGGATGCGCCACAGGTGGTGTTCACACCCAGTTCCTCGCGCAGGCGGCGAACCAGAGCAAACACCTGCTGACCAGCTGTTGCCATCGCGCCAATCGGCATGACCAGCGGGTCAACAACGATGTCATGCGCGGGGATTCCAAAATCGGCAGCACGCTGAACGATCTTTTTGGCCACTTCGAAACGGACATCGGGGTCTTCCGAAATACCTGTGTCGTCGTTCGAGATTGCCACAACAGGAACATTGTATTTTTTGACCAGCGGCAGAACCAGTTCCAGGCGCTCTTCCTCACCGGTGACCGAGTTCAGCAGCGGGCGACCTTCCGCCGCCTCAAGACCCGCCTCCAGAGCACCGGGTACCGACGAGTCGATACACAGCGGAACTTCGACCAGACCCTGTACCAGCTCAACGATCTTGCGCATCAGTGGCGGTTCGGTCTCGTTCGGGTTGGGGTTCGAGTTGTAGACGACGCCCGCGTTGATATCCAGAACGGTCGCGCCCGCCATCACCTGCGCCAGCGCATCCTTCTCGACGGTCGAGAAATCGCCTGCCTCCAGTTCGGCCGCCAGCTTTTTCCGACCGGTCGGGTTGATCCGCTCTCCGATCACGCAGAACGGTTCATCAAAGCCCAGAACGGCAGTTTTTGTTTTTGATTCTAAGACTGTACGGGTCATGTCCGTTCCTTAGGAGTTTGCAGGCTGCGCCGAGGCACCGCCATTATTGATCGCCCAGTTGGCGTTGGTTTTGATCCCGCCCAGCGGGAAGAAGTGCACGTTGGTGATGTTGAAATCCGGGTTGGCCGCTTTGTGGTTGGCCAATTCAGTCACAACATCGTTCGGTTCATAGGGCAACAGAAGCTTCGACACATCCATGGCGCGCTTTTGCAGAACTTTCAGCGACGGGCCGACGCCGCAAGCAATTGCGAACTTGATCAGGGTCTGCAGTTTGGCCGGACCGGCGATACCAATGTGGATGGGCAGGTCGATACCTGCCTCTTTCAGACCATCCGCCCAGGCGATGATCGGCTTGGCATCGAAGGCAAACTGAGTTGCCAGGGCCATCTCGGCATCCGTGGTTTCGTTGAATTTCTGTTTCCAGCGCAGGGCGTCATCGACGTTCTTGGTGGACCCATCGGGATCGATGTCCTTGTTACCCTCGGGGTGACCGGCAACATGAAGTCGCTTGAACCCTGCCTTGTCGAACAGACCGGTTTCCATCAGCTGCATGGAACTGTCGAAATCGCCATGCGGCTTTGTCACGCCACCGGCCAGCAACAGCGCCTGCTCGACGCCCGCCTCACCCTGGTACATCGAGATCCAGTTTTCCAAGGTCGCCGCATCCTTGATGATCCGCGCCGGGAAGTGGGGCATGACAGGATAGCCTTCGGCTGCAATCCGCTTGGCTGTCTTGACCATATCTTCAATCGGGGTGCCTTCGATATGAGCAATGTAGACGCGTGTGCCTTCGGGCAGCAGCGCGCGGAAATCCTCGACCTTTTCGGCGGTCCGCGGCATGACCTCGATCGAATAGCCTTGCAGGAAGGCTTCGACGTTCGGGTTCACAGGGCTGTTTTCGACCACATCACGTTTCTTGAAGTTCAGCAAAGCCATTGAGGCCTCCCATTAAGATACGGGCTTATGCCCAACCGTCATTTGCGATCAGCGCTTTGATGCGGTCCTGATCGTATTCCTTTTCCAGACGCAGGGCCTCGGCCTCGGCTACTTCTGCCGGGTCGCCATCAACTGCAAAAGGCTCGGCCTTGCGCCATTCGGCCAGATAGGCATCACTGTCCTTGGCGTTTACCTTCATGGCGGCGCGGTCGATGGCTTGCTCGAACCGTTCTTCCAGTTGCCGCTTCGCGCCGCGACGGCCTTTGCCGACGATGACCTGAGCGGGAATGTCGCGCCAGTACACGATGGTGACGTCAGGCATTACTGTGATTCCTCCTAACCCGATGGGCCGGTTCTAAACTTCAATGTGGGGATTGGTCGGTCGGTTTTCGACACCCGGCGCTTTTCAAGCGACGTTTTCGCCCACGGTGGCGTGGCGGGGTTTTAACCCGTC
The DNA here is from genome assembly GCF_059612525.1 of Ruegeria sp. SAZD013. Lineage (NCBI taxonomy): Bacteria > Pseudomonadati > Pseudomonadota > Alphaproteobacteria > Rhodobacterales > Roseobacteraceae > Ruegeria > Ruegeria sp. SAZD013. Next base: position 491,960 of record NZ_JBXWQT010000020.1, read on the forward strand.
TCGCGGCAAAAACGCATACCAAAATTCTCATTGTCACTATGAGAGCATTGCATAATGAACAAAAAGCCCCGGACGGCATGACCCGCCCGAGGCTTGTTTCAACGCGTCTTGCCAAGGTTAACCGACCAACCCACCGTCTTCACGAGTAACCGCAATGATGGCTGAACGTGGAACCGAGTTACCACCGTCGGGCCAGTGGCTATTACCGTCTTCACCGGGGTGTTGAATACCAACAAACATGGTGCGGCGATCCGGCGACCAGCTGAGCCCAGTGATCTCACACTCGTTCGGGCCAACCAGAAAACGACGGATTTCACCGGTAACCGGGTCGCCTGCCAGCATCTGGTTGTTCCCCTGCCCTTCGAAGTCGCCCTCGTTGCTGTATTTGCCGTCGGTCTGGATCCACAGCAGGCCGTTGCTGTCAAACTTCAGACCGTCGGGCGAGTTGAACATGTTGTCGGCGTTGACATTGTCCGAACCGCCATACGCATCCTGATGCACGGTCGGGTTTCCGGCCAGTACATACAGGTCCCATTCGAAACCCGATGCGCCATGGTCTCCGCCTTCAGGGCGCCAGCGCACGATCTGACCGTATTTGTTCGCCTCGCGCGGATTCGGCCCGTTGACCGAAGTGTCGTCGCCACCGGCATTAGGTTTCACACCGCGGTTCTTGTTGTTGGTCAGGCAGCAATAGACCTCGGGCGCGTTCGGGTTGGCCGCAACCCATTCCGGGCGGTCCATGGTGGTCGCGCCAACAGCCGATGCTGCTTGCCGCGTATGGATGCAGATTTCGGCCTGCGACGTCATACCAGTTGTTTCGGGGGTCAGGTCCAGCCACTCACCAGTCCCGTCGTCGTTGAACTTTGCAACCGACAACGTACCGTTCTCAAGCAGCGCATGCGTGTCCACCCCAGCGGCAAAAAAACCTTCCGAGACAAAGCGGTACAGGAACTCGCCCCGTTCATCATCACCCATGTAGACAACGACACGACCGTCATTGTTCACAATGGCCTCGGCGTTTTCGTGCTTGAACCGACCGAGCGCGGTCAGCTTACGAGGGGTCGAGGTCGGCTCGGTCGGATTGATTTCGACAACATAGCCTGCGCGGTTCGGCTCGTTAGGGTTTTTCGAGACGTCGAAACGCTCGTCAATTCCGGCCCATCCGTATCCCCAGTCCTTGGACGAAACGCCGTAGCGCTGAAGTTCGGCGCTGACCTCATGTTTTTCGTCCTCAGTCGAGAAGTAACCATTGAAATTCTCTTCACAGGCCAAATACGTCCCCCATGGGGTCATGCCATTACCACAGTTGTTCCAGGTGCCTTTACAGATGGTGCCTGTCGGATCGGCGGCAGTTTTCAGCAGATCATGGCCAGCGGCAGGCCCCGTCAATGACATGTCTGTCTGCGGCGTGATGCGGCGGTTATACGAGCTATCCTTGACGATGCCCCATTTGCCGTCGGTAACCGCAATCTCGACCACCGTCACACCATGCGCCATCATGCCTTTGGCGACATCGTCATCCGAGGCGGCTTTGGCGTCCGGGTTGTTGCCCCAAAGGATATCGCGATTGGTGTATTCGTTGTTCACGACCAGTAGAACGTGACCCTCGTGCAAAAACACATCCTGACCGTCGGTGTTATCACCAAATGCGCGCTCTTGGCTGGCAGCGGTTCCACGGGTGGCCGGATCAAATTCGGGCACATCAGACCAAAGCGGGTCGCCCCAGCGCACCATCACCTCGGCCTTGTAGCCCGGCGGCACGATGACGTCATCGGCAGTTGACGCCGGAATCGCCTCAAACGCAAATCGATCTGCGGCTGCGCGCGCACCAGTTGGAAGCAGCGACCCGCCCAAAGCCGTGAAACTTCCCACCGCCAATACGCCGCCCAGAAATCCACGACGTGACAGGGCACGTTCAACGACGCGGTCAAACTCACATTCCTCTGGGCGCGGGTTCACCATTTCATCGAATTCGTCAAAGGTCAGGACACGTTTATCTTTCATGGCAGGCTCCGTCTGCGGCTGATTGCGATCAAGAATCCCTCAACCGGGATCAAAGATCAAATCGCACCTCAGTATGAACGGCGTGTGACATCCAAGCCAAATTTGAAATGGAAATCGCTTGCACGTCGACGACGCCCCGCCTAGGGTCAAATCAACTCGAAAATCGGAGGGCGTTACGATGGCGCCCAAGCGTCCCAAAGGTGCGGGCGCGTTCCCGAAAGCGGTCGAAAGCCCCGCGCCGGCAAGACCCGATCCGGATGCCCTGTATGCGGCTCTGGATTTGGGAACAAATAGTTGCCGCATGTTGATAGCCCAGCCCAAGGGCAGCGGGTTTCATGTGGTTGACAGCTTCTCCAAGTCCGTGCAGCTGGGCGCGGGTCTGGAACGCACCGGACGTCTGTCGCGGGCGTCGATGGCACGCACCGTTCAGGCGCTGCGAATCTGTCAACAAAAGCTGAAGCGGAACAAAGTAAAACGGATGCGTCTGATCGCAACCGAGGCCTGCCGCCGCGCCAAGAATTCCCGCGAATTCATCCGACAGGTCAAACGCGAAACCGGACTGACGCTTGAAATCATCCAACCCGAAGAAGAAGCCCGTTTGGCGGTGATCTCCTGCGCCCCGCTGGTGTCCACCAAGACCGAACAGCTGTTGGTTGTCGATATTGGCGGCGGTTCGACCGAGCTGGTCTGGATCGACATTTCGTCCGTCCCTCGCCGTGACCGCCCGGCTGCGATCATGCGTTTGCACAACGGATTTCACACGGTCGACAGCCCTTTTCCGGCTGCAAAAGTTGTAGACTGGATCAGCGTACCGCTGGGTGTTGCCACGTTGCGGGATCAGTTCAATGACGTCGAAAACGACGCCGCTCGCTTTGCATTGATGAGCTGGTTTTTCGAAGAAAACCTGGCCGATTTCGCACCTTACAAAGATGAACAGACCCGCGAAGGTTTTCAGATCGTCGGCACCAGCGGAACTGTCACAACGGTTGCTGCATCGCATCTTGGCCTGAAGCGCTATGACCGGACCAAGGTTGACGGGCTGCGTATGACCAGTGATCAGATTGACAAAGTGATACGCGGGTATTTAGAACTCGGCCCTCATGGGCGCCGCCGGGATCCTCGGATTGGTGAAGACCGGCAGGCCCTGATCATGTCCGGCTCAGCCATTTTGCAGGCATTGTTGCGCTGCTGGCCCACTGATCGCCTTTCCGTGGCAGATCGGGGGCTACGCGAGGGCCTGCTTTATGCACAGATGAGCGCGGACGGGGTACTGGAAGACGGACCGTTCTGATGGCGAAGACACCAACTGGCAAAAACAACTCGGGTCGCGGTCAGCGTGACCTGAAGGTAAAGGTAAAAACCGCACGTGGTCGCAAGCTGAGTTCGACCCGCTGGCTCGAACGACAGCTGAACGATCCCTATGTGAAGCGCGCCCAGACCGAAGGATACCGGGGGCGGGCCGCGTATAAGATCAAGGAGCTAGACGACAAGTTCCGCTTTCTCGTACCCGGAGCACGGGTTGTTGATCTGGGGTGCGCGCCCGGTGGCTGGTGCCAGGTTGCAGTCAAACGCGTAAACGCGCTTGGCGAAAAGTCAGGGAAACGGATCGGAACTGTGCTGGGCATCGACTTGCAGGAAGTCGAACCGGTTGCGGGTGCCGATACTCATGTGCTGGACTTCATGGAGGATGACGCCGACCAGAAGGTCAAGGACTGGCTGGGTGGCAAAGCGGATGTGGTGATGTCAGACATGGCAGCGGCGTCCTCGGGTCACAAGCAGACCGACCATCTTCGGATCATCGCACTGTGTGAAACTGCGGCCCATTTCGCGTTTGACGTGCTGGAAGAAGGTGGCACATTCGTAGCCAAGGTTCTTGCCGGCGGTGCCGAGGGCGATTTGCAAAAACTTCTGAAGCAGAAATTTCAGAAAGTGGCGCATGTGAAACCGCCCGCATCACGTTCGGACAGTTCAGAAAAATTTGTTGTGGCAACCGGGTTTCGCGGCTGAACTTAATCTTCCAATCGGATACGGTTCCCGGTCAGCCGTTGTTCGCGCAGCGACGTCGCGGCCATACCCTGCAACATCAGTGTATCCCCGTGCGAAACATATACAGGCTCGCGATTGCGCAGCTCTTCAATGCGCTGCGCCAGCGTAGCGGGGTTCGTCCCGGTTGCTTTCTGTCTTGTTGAATCCGCGGACATACATCACCTCAAAACAGCAAATCTGAAATGCTGTTAGCGTGAAATTTTGCCGTGAAGTTGGAACAAATCGGGCAAACCTGTGCCGGATCAGGGCCCCAGTTGTTGCAGCAATTGCAGCAAGGCCGGGTCATCGGGCAATCTGCCCAAGGCTTCTCGCAGGGCGATACGTGCGGCTTCCGGGCCGCGATTGATCTGTGCCAGCTGCACCACCATGGGCCACGCTTCGGCGCGCTGAGGATCCAGCGCTACAACCTCGCGAAATGCCCGTTCGGCAGCCGGGGCGTTGCGCAGCGTCAAGGCCATCCCCCCCAGAACCAGATGTGTTTCCGGGGCATCCAGCCTGTTCGAGATCGCCGCCTGCCACTCGGCCATCCCCTCCCCGGCCAGATCCTGTTGCTGAGATGTCAGAGCTTGAAGAGGGATACTCAGAAATTCCTTGGCGGCGGCTATGCGAACGTTGCGAAAAGGATCAGACAAAAGGGGCTCTAACCTTTGCGCACGATCCGTTGGGCTCGCCTGACGCTGCAAGGCTGCTGCATTTGCGCGTATCAGCGGATCGTCTTCCTGCAACAGTGGCGCTGTATACGCGGCAACCTCAAGCGAGCCAAAAGGTTGCAGCAGATACGCTGCTGTTGCCCGCACGATAGCGGGTTGCGAGGGGTCCGTTGCGACAGCAATCAAACCCTCTGGCGTGTTCAAATGGCCATCGGCAGCAGCTTTGAACACCGTGCCATAATGCGGGGCCCGATTGGCTGTGTCAGGAAACCAGCCTTTGATCCGGCTGGCAGCCCAGACCTGATCCTTATTCTGGTGGCAATCAGTGCAGGCATCAGCCCCCAATCCCAAATCCGGTCGCGGCACGCGAAAGCTGTGATCCCGGCGACCGTCCACGCCCATATATGTACGTTCGATCATGTGGCAGCTTTTGCACTGGGCACCCGCGCTATCCGTAACGTGATGATGGTGATTGGGTGTATCGTATTCCTGTTTCGCCAGCGTCGGGAAATCAGGGTTTCCGGCCGTGGAATGACATTGGGTACAAATACCGTTGCCTTCGGCCTTCAACTGCGCACTGTGTGGCTCGTGGCAGTTCATGCACCCGACCCCTCGGGCATACATTTTGGATTGCAGGAATGAGCCGTAAACGTAGACCTCATCCAGTATCTGCCCGTCCGGATGATACGAACCGGGCCGCAACACAGCCAGGTTATAGGCATCATGATACGAGGTTCCCGGCAAAGGGTTTCCGTTGCCATGTGCCTCGCGCCGCGAATGACACCCGGCGCATTGCTGGATCTCGGCCTCGGTCTGACCTTTTCCCCAGCTCATCGAAAAGCCTGTATCACTCAGCCCCTCAGTAACGCTCTGCCCTTTGGTCCAATCGATATGAGCTGACCCCGGTCCATGGCAGGCTTCGCAGCCAACACCAATCTCGGCCTGTCGGGAAGAGTATGTTCTGGATTGCGCGTCGTAGTTCTTTTCAAACCCTGTGGCGTGACATTCGGCGCAGCGCGCGTTCCAGTTCTTGTAAGGGCCCGTCCAGTGCAGCCCGTCTTCTGGTGGCAGATCCTGATCGGGGTATAAGTGATACCAGCGCTTCTGCTCGGTATCCCAAACCACATCAAAGCTTTGCAACCGCCCCGGTTCGGTTTCAAACAGATATTGTTGTAGAGGTGCGATTCCAACGACGGAATGCACATCATATGCCGTCGTCGCTCCGTCTTTTTCCGTTACACGAGCTGTGAACCTGTCTGCCTGTTTAGTAAATTCAACCGTCATCCCGTTCTGCACGAACCGGGTTCCATCGAATTCGGCGACCAGATGGCCGTCGCCAACTTCTGTCCAGGCCAAGGCATGATGAGACGAAGCCCATGCCTCGGCCTCGTGCTGATGGCAGTCTGAACACCGATCTGAGCCCACATATTCCAGTGACTGCGCCTGCCCTTCACTTGCGAGGGTTAAACAAGCCGCCAGAATGGCAAATCTCATGCCATATCTCCTGCAGCGGCGTTCCGAAGGTCGATCAATGCGCCGTTGTATTCAGCACCAAGGATCAGCATCGCAGAACACAGATACAGGAAAATCAGCGCAGCCATTGCCCCGGCCAAACCCGCATATGTGGCACTGTAGGTGGCGAACTGACTGATATAGACTGAAAATGCCCATCCGCCAGCTGCCCACAAAACCAATGTCAGTATGACGCCGGGCAGGATCTGGGTCAGGCTGTGCCTGCGGGTTGGCAGAATTAGATGTGCCAGCAGGACAGTGCCTGCCGGAACGGCCACGGTAAACGTCCACCGCAGGCGATCTACGGACAGCCAGTCCGCTACCGGAGCTTCGGTATGCTCTGCCACCAGTTTCGTGTAGACTGGCAAGACCACCTCGACCGTTGCAATAACAAGGATTGCCGAACCGCCAAGGATAACCAGAACCAGACACAAAAGCCGGGTTTTCCAAAAAGGCCAACTGTCCTGATCGTGATAGGCCTGATTCATGGCAGCGCGTACTGCGGCAACCCCATTGGACGCAAAGTAGATTGCAAGCAGACCACCCAGCGTAATCACACCCGACCCCGCCCCGGCCAGAACCGCACGCAGCTCGGCCACGATCGGGTCGGCAACATCCCTGGGCCATGCCCCGAACAGCAGATCAATCAGCTCATCGGTAACATAGTCCTGCGACAATGCCCCTGCCAGCGCCACGGTGAACAACACAAAGGGAAACAGGGCCATCATCAGCGACATGGCGACATGGCTGCTCATGACAGGTCCGTTTTTCCTGACGAACCGGCGAAGTGCCAGCCATAACGCCTGAAGCGGGCGGCCAAATGGGGGAATCGTGGGTTTTGTCATCCTGCAACCCTAACCCGCCGAAATAAAACACAGAACCCGTCATCGGTATCAAAGTGACAAAAGCCGGTCTGCAAACCGCTGACTGCATTGCTAAAACCGGAATGCAGGTGCAGGATTGGGCAAAGCGGGACGATCACTAGCCTGCTTAAGAACAGATAAACAGGATACTGAATGATCCCGGATCAGGAAGATTTCACGGCTCGCCCCAGGCTAAAACTGTCTGTTGTCCGCGACACCTGCATTATCGCGGCGCTGATGGTGCTGGGGCTTTATGCGGGAGCGAACTTCCTGATCCCGCTTGCCATGGCACTGCTGGTCAACGTTCTGATCATTGCGCTGAGCGACCGCGTCGTCGCGCTAACCCGCGCTCCAGTCTGGCTGGCAAATATCGCTGGTGTGACCATCGTTCTGGCGGGTTTGTTCATGATCATGTACGTGCTGGGCAGTCAGGCAACGCAGTTTGCACGGTCCGTCAGCACGTACGAAAACCAGTTCGACGGGGCGGTTGAGCGCATAACCGGTCTTGTCGGCAACGACGTCACCACTTTCATCCGCGACAATCTGGTCAGCATCGACATGACCTATGTCGCACGCCTGTTGCTGGGCAGCGCTACGTCTCTACTGAACCAGTTCTTTCTGATCAGCCTCTATGTCGCGTTCCTGATGGCCGAGCGTCTGGCCTTTCGCAAGAAAATTCAACTTGCGGCTGGCGACCCCCAAACTGGCGCTGATTTTGCGACCATGCTTGATGCCATATCGATCAGCCTGCAACGATATGTTGGGGTTAAGACCCTGATCAGCCTGATCACAGCGGGCATCAGTTATTTTGTATTCAGGGCCCTTGGTTTGGAATATGCGGAAACCTGGGCCGTTTTGACCTTTGCTTTGAACTTCATTCCTTCGATCGGGTCGATCATAGCGGTGTTTTTTCCGGCCATGATCGCGCTTGTTCAGTTTGATACGATCGTTCCGTTTCTGATCATCTTATTTGGGTGCGGCACCCTTCAATTCCTGATCGGTAACTTCCTTGATCCGGCCATGCTGGGCCGCTCGCTGAACATGTCGACATTCCTTGTCATTCTGGCGCTGACATTCTGGACAACTGTCTGGGGCCTGATCGGCGCTTTCCTGAGCGTGCCACTGACGGTCTGTATTCTGATCGTGTTCAGCCACATCCCTGCTTTACGCCCGGTCGCGATCCTGATGTCTCTGGACGGCCAATTGGGCGAGGAGGACGGTCAGGCGCGTGCTAATAACTGAACTGCGGCGTGGCGTAGGCTTAAGTTCGTCGGGTGCCGTACACAGCCGCCAGCCTGTCCGCGTATGTTGGACCGCATACCGGTGTCACGACCCGAAACCTCAGGTCTGACAACTGGCTATCAATGCGCCCCGATCCAGCAGTCGAACCCGGCCATACCCCAGTTCGATTAACCCCAAATCCACAAGCCGGTGAAGGTTCCTGTGCAAAGTCGGTTGCGATACAGCAATCATCGCCGCCAGATCGTCCTGGGAAACATCAATCCATCCATCGGTTTTCGAGGTCCCCTCGTCCAAGTGAAGCAACCTCAAGACCAGCCGCTTTTCCGTTCCCGTCACAGCCAGATTTGCCATGATGCGCAAAGCGGTCCGCATATTCTCATGCGTCAACGCATAGAAATCCCGGATGTAGTCAGGATTGTTCTGAATCAACCGCGAGATGCTTAAATTTGGGAAAAACAAGGCTTGAGTGGCTTGCGTCGTGATAACACTGACCAGACGCAGCGCACCTGCAAACAAAGCCAGATCGCCGATCCAGAACCCAGCGCCGTCGCGGTGAAGCACAAACTCCTGACCATCATCCGCTGGGGCCGTTATCTGCACACCACCGCTGAGAATCGCGTAGATACCATTTGCCGGATCACCATAGTGATACAGCGTCTCTCCCGCCTCTACCGATTTCGGTATGCCAAGGGCTGCCAAATCGGCCTGAAACTCTGACGAGCGTTCACTGAACCATCCGGTGTTTCGTAATAGCTTCAGATTATTCATTTTGTCTCACATTTGTACTTTGCGATATAATCATATGATGAGTTTCCGACGCAAGAAGTAACCTATGCTAATGGTGTTCGATTCCTGCTACCAAAGATTTTCAATATGGGAATCAACACTTTGCTGCCGCGTTGTTCATGCATTTGAACGCCGGGTGATTCATTTCCTTTGGGGTCGCCAAGATCCTCTCAGATCAGGAGCAAACCATGTTACCTCCACGTTCGCTATCCGGCACCTGGCGCAGTAACTTGCGCCGACTTGCCGTGGTAACCGCCACGTTGACACTGGCCATACCCGCCTGGGCGCAGAACCAGAAACCGAATATCCTTGTGATCTGGGGCGACGATGTTGGTCAGTCCAACATCTCGGCCTACACGCGGGGGTTGATCGGGTATCAGACACCCAATATCGACCGTATCGCCGAAGAAGGTATGATGTTCACGGATTACTACGGTGAACAGTCGTGCACGGCTGGGCGATCATCTTTCATCATGGGGCAATCCGTTTTCCGCACGGGCCTGTCCAAAGTTGGCCTGCCGGGCGCTGAGGAAGGCATGCAGATCGAAGACCCGACCATTGCGGGCCTTCTGAAAGCGGAAGGCTACGCCACGGGTCAGTTCGGAAAAAACCACCTGGGCGACCGGGATGAACATCTGCCGACAAACCACGGTTTTGACGAATTTTTTGGCAACCTCTACCATCTCAACGCCGAGGAAGAGCCGGAAAACATCGACTATCCCAATGATGCTGTTCTGCCCGATGGCAGAACCTTCCGACAAGCTTTTGGCCCGCGCGGTGTAATCAAGTCGACAGCGGGTGGTGAGATCGAGGATACCGGCCCGCTGACCAAGAAGCGTATGGAAACGGTCGACGATGAAACCGCGGCGGCTGCGATTGAATTCATCCGCAAACAAGAGGAAAGCGGCACGCCGTGGTTCGTCTGGTGGTCAGGCACCCGGATGCATTTCCGCACGCATGTTTCCGAAGAGAAATGGGCAAAGGCCAATGAAATCGTCGGCAAGCAGGTAGATGAGTATACGGCTGGCATGATCGAACATGATATGCATATTGGCGACTTCCTGACTGCGCTGGATGAGCTGGGCATCGCCGACAAGACCATCGTGTTTTACTCGACCGACAATGGTCCGCACATGAATACCTGGCCAGATGCCGCGATGACCCCGTTCTGGGGTGAAAAGAATACCCAATGGGAGGGCGCATGGCGCGTACCTGCCATGGTTCGGTGGCCCGGCAAGATTACCGAAGGTGCTGTGTCGAACGAGATCGTGCATCATATGGATTGGTTACCGACATTCCTGGCTGCAGCTGGCAACGAAACCGTGAAAGAAGATCTTCTGGAAGGTGTCACCGTGGCCGAAGTTGGCGGCGGGCGCGACTATCGCGTGCATCTGGATGGCTACAACATCTTGCCGTTGCTGACCGGCGAAACAGACAAGAGTCCGCGCAGGGAAATCTTCTATTTCACGGACGATGGTGACCTTGCGGCACTGCGCTTCGGTGATTGGAAAATCACCTTCCTGGAACAGAAGGCATGGGCAACTTTGCGCGCCTGGATGGAGCCACTGACCCCTCTGCGCGTGCCATTGATCACCAACCTGCGACGCGACCCGTACGAGCGTGGCTACCGCACATCGAACACCTACTATGACTGGATGCTCGACCGTGCCTACATGCTGGTACCTGCGCAGGCCTATGTCGCGCAGTTCCTTGAAACCTTCAAGGAATACCCACCCCGACAGGAAGCGGCGAGCTTCAGCCTCGACAAGGTGATGGAGAAGTTGACGTCACCTCCGGGCGCACCGTGAACCTGACTGTTTGATCCAAGACACAGCAAAGCCGGAGTCCCGATACCGGGGCCCCGGCCCTTCTCATTAGCGGTTGAAAATTGAGGAATAATCCGTGCGTCTATTTTTGATATTGTGCAGTGTGCTAGGAGCGACGGTCGCCATCGCTGACCCCTTGACCTCATGGAACAATCTAGAATCCAAAGCGAAAATCGTTTCGTTTGTTGACGATGTAACCGACCCTGCCTCAATGCGTTACGTGACGCCGGATAACCGGATCGCCGTATTCGACAATGACGGAACGCTTTGGGCCGAACAGCCGGTGTATTTCCAGTTCCTTTTCGCCATGGATCGTCTGGCCGATCTGGCCAAGCGGGACCCGTCGATCCTGACAACTCCTGCTCTGGAAGCTGCTGCAAAGGGTGATCTAGCGACCGTTCTTGAAGGCGGGCATGAGGCGCTGATCGAAGTTGTCAACGCATCGCATTCTGGCACCAGCGTCGAAGACTTTCAGGCAGCTGTTGCGCAGTGGCTGGAAACCGAACGCCACCCGGGCACCGGCCTTCGTTATGACCAGATGACCTATCAGCCGATGGTCGAGTTGCTGCGTTATCTACGTGACGAAGGTTTCAAGACCTACATCGTATCCGGCGGCGGCATACATTTCATGCGCGTCTTTGCCGAGGATGCATATGGTATCCCGCCGGAACAGATATTGGGGAGCTATGCAGACAGCACCTATAAGGTGATCGACGGCAACCCGACGATCATCAAGGCACCGGGGCTAGCCTTCATCGATGACAAGGAAGGCAAGCCGATCAATATCGAACGCACGATTGGCAGACGCCCTATTCTGGCCGCAGGCAACTCGGACGGAGATTTCGCTATGCTGGATTGGACAACGTCGGGTGATGGTCCGCGTTTGGGAATTCTGATCCACCACACGGACGCCGAACGCGAATGGGCTTATGACCGCGAAAGCCCGATCGGAAAGCTGGCAGATGGGCTGGATCGGGGTCCTGACAAGGGATGGATCATTGTCGATATGGCGCAAGACTGGTCACGCATCTACACTGGGGCAAACTAAACGGCCCGAAAGATGTAAGACCCCATGTGGACAGCACTGGTATCTATCTTTGTATTCACGTTGTACGTGGCTGCATTTGTGTTTTCGATCCGAGCGGCACAAACCGCGCGGACACCGCAAGGTGCCGTTGGTTGGGTGGTTTTTTTGGTTTCAGCCCCTTTCCTAGCGGTGCCGTTGTATCTTTTTCTGGGACACCATCGCTTTCACGGATATCGCATCGCGCGCCAGAAAAGTGAGCGGGTTGTTGAAGGGATCAAAACCTTTGCCGATTACTCAAGGCCCGATCCCTCCTCAATGTCCATCAATCCGCGCCCGTTCGAGTTTCTGGCGCATCTTCCTGTGTCCAGCGGAAACGGTGCCCGGCTACTGGTTGACGGGCAAGCCACATTCGACGCCATTTTCGACGCCATCGACAAGGCCAAGAACTATATCCTCATTCAGTTCTACATCATCAGAGACGACGCACTGGGCCGCAAACTGCAATCCAAGCTGATCGAGGCGACGAAGCGTGGGGTTCACGTCCGTTTCATGACCGATGCAGTCGGCAGTTACGGATTGCCGCGCGCGTATCTGGATACCATGCGTGAAGCCGGGATTGATGTAGCCGACCCGCGTCAGCAACGCGGCCCGAATTTCCGGTTTCAGCTGAATTACCGAAACCATCGTAAAACTGTCATTATCGATGGCGAGACAGGCTTTATCGGTGGCCACAATGTTGGCGAGGAATATCTGGGCAAACATCCGCATTTCGGTCATTGGCGCGACACTCACATAATGATGTCCGGTCATGTCGTCCGGCAATTGCAGCTTATCTTCACTGAAGATTGGCATTGGGCGCATAACGAAGACCTGATTGATGAACTTGACTGGGCGGGCAGTGAATCCGAACAGAACATGAATGCCCTGCTGGTCGCGACCGGACCCGGAGACGAAACCGAAACTGGCGCCATGATGTTTTTTGCAGCAATCGCCGAGGCAAAAGAACGGTTGTGGATTGCGTCGCCTTACTTCGTACCCGACATCGATGTCATGACAGCGCTGCAACATGCCGCGATGCGCGGTGTGGATGTGCGCATCCTTGTTCCTGACATGATCGACCATCGCCTGCCATGGCTGGCCGCGTTTGCCTATTTCGATGAAATCCGCGACTGTGGCGTGCGCGTATTCCGCTATACCGGCGGGTTCATGCATCAAAAGGCGTTCGTTGTCGACGATACGCTGGCCGCTGTTGGAACAACAAACCTCGACAACCGATCCTTCCGCCTCAACTTCGAAGCAATGGCGCTGTTCTTTGATGCCCGGGCTGCACAGGCCGTCGACCAGATGCTACAAGAAGATTTCGAAACCAGTTTCGAATTGACCCGTAGGTTGCGTCAACAACCGGCCCACATCCGCTTTGGTGCGCCGCTGGCACGGTTGTTTGCACCGATCCTTTAGGAAAAGAACTTCTCCTGAAAAACGCGGGTCATCAATGCGACCAGATATGCGGTCGACAATCCAAACGCCAACAGCCCGGTGACCGAAGCAAACGAGCCGAAAATGCGCAGCCCTTCACCCAAAACGATGTCGCCGTATCCGAGCGTCGTAAACGTCACCAACGAGAAATAGATGGCCGAGTTCCAGTCCGGCAGAACATTTAGCAACACCCAGACGATAGCCCAGATCCAGACCTGAATGGTGTGCGTTGCGATAATGAAGCCCAAGGCAACGGCAATCGGTCCCGCGGTTGCCACAAACACCCCGCGTGTGACCCATTTTTTGTCCATCTTGATAATGGACATCGTGCACCAGGTCAGAAAGAGAATCTCGATCAGGATGCAAATACCCAGAAAGGTACTGCCCCAAACGATCTGATGCAGCAACGTCATGTATTTACACCCTGATTTTCGGCCACGAACTGTCAGGGCACAATGACCTTTCAAAACGCAAGGCACAACCCCGCCACCGGATAAGGTAGCCTGCGGCGAAAGGAACCGGTGAAAGGTCTGCACTGGACAGTTGGGAAGTCCGGCGCACATCCTGTGCAAAAAGGGCGCTTCATGCTGTTGATCATCGACCGAGTTCAAAAGACTTATCCCGGCGGGCGGCCCGTTTTGCGCGACGTGTCTCTGACACTGGATCAGGGACAAACGCTTGCTCTGACCGGTGAAAGCGGCAGCGGTAAGAGCACCTTGCTGAATCTGGCCGCCGCCCTGGACAGTTTCGACAGAGGCGAGATTACGCTGGATGGCACGCCCCTGTCCCCTTTGGATGATGCGGGCCGGGCCGGGTTGCGGCGCAGAAAGGTTTCGCTTGTGTTCCAGCAGTTCAACCTGATCCCATCGCTGACCGTGGGGCAAAACCTGTCCTTTCATGCCCGCCTTGCAGGTACCGAAAATGCCCAATGGTCCGGGCAATTGGCAGACCGGCTTGGGCTTTCGGATCTGCTGGACCGCTACCCCGAAAGCTTGTCGGGCGGCCAGCAGCAGCGGGTGGCCATAGGACGGGCCATGGCCGCGCGCCCGAAACTGTTGCTGGCGGACGAGCCGACAGGCAATCTTGACGAAACCGCCAGCGCCAAAGTGCTGGACCTGATGCTGTCACTTGTGGCTGATACTGGCGCAGCTTTGCTGCTGGTGACGCATTCCCCGCAAATCGCGGCCCGTCTGGACACGCACCTACGCCTGAGCGGCGGGCGCATCCAATGACATTGGCCGTCGTCCAGGCCCTGCTGTCCCATTGGCGGGTGCATTGGTTGCAACTGGCAACGCTGCTGATCGGTATCGCCCTGGCAACTGGTTTGTGGTCCGCTGTACAGGCCATCAATGCCGAGGCCCGCGCCAGCTATTCCCGTGCCAACGCCCAACTGGCACTTGGGCAGTTTGACGAATTGCACGATCCAGCCGGTTTCATCGCCATGTCCCGTTATGTCGACCTGCGTCGCGCGGGGTGGCAGGTGGCCGCCGTACTGGAAGGCCCTTATCGGGTCGCCGGACGTACGTTGCGTTTGATGGGCGTGGATATGGTGGCCTATCCCGCCCTGCCCGCAATTACCGAGGCCCAGCAAAGCGGTGCGCCGCCCGAACCGGCGGACATATTGACTGCTCCGGGTCGCCTGCTGGTTTCGACAGAATTGGAGCCCTTGTTGCGCGATCAGGACACTCTGCCCCCGGTTCTCAGTACTTCTGCGCTGCCGCCGGATGTGATCCTGACGGATATCGGCGTTGCCGAACGTCTTCTGAATCAGCCCGGTGCAATCTCGCGGCTCATTATTCTGCCCGATCAGCCGCGCGGGCTTCAGTCCCTAACCACGATCACGCCTGAGCTGGAACGTATCAGCCCTTCACAAAAGATCGACACTGCTCGGCTGACCGACAGTTTTCATTTGAACCTGTCAGCCTTTGGATTGCTGTCCTTTGCGGTCGGCCTTTTTATCGTGAACGGCACGGTCGGGCTGGCCTTTGCACAACGCAGAGGCATCATCCGTTCGCTGCGGGCACTGGGTGTCTCGATGCGATTACTGGTCTGGCTGATCCTTGCTGAACTGACTTTTCTGGCCCTGATCGGTGGGCTCGTCGGGTTGCTTTTGGGCTTCTTTCTGGCCGGAGCACTTCTACCCGATGTCGCGGCCACGTTGCGTGGCCTTTACGACGCACCAGTAACAGGGCAACTGACGCTGCAATTGCAGTGGGTTTTGGCAGGGATCGCCATGGCAGTCTTCGGCACATTGCTGGCCAGCGGCCACGCATTATGGCGCCTGTCGCGCATGCCCCTGCTGGCAAGTCCGGGCGTTCAAGCGTGGCGGGGCGACCCCCGCGCGCGCCATCTTGCAGCGGCATTGGGATTGGTCATGATCCTGGGTGGCGTTTTGGCTTATGTCAGTTTCGGGGGGCTGATCGCCGGGTTTGCCCTGTTGGCTGGCTTGCTGACCGGTGCAGCGCTGCTGCTGCCTGCGCTTTTGTCTGTAATGCTTTCACTCTGCGCCCGCGCGGCGCGGGGCCCTGTTACGCAATGGGTCTGGGCAGATATGCGGGCACAACTGCCCGGGTTGTCACTTGCCCTGATGGCCCTGTTACTGGCTTTGGCAGCGAATGTCGGCGTAGGCACGATGGTGTCCAGCTTCCGGCTGACATTCGTCGGGTGGCTTGACCAGCGCCTGACGTCAGAACTCTACCTGACTGCCAGCGACGACGATCAGGGGCAGGAGATTACCGACTGGCTGCGCCCTCAGGTCGAAGCTATTCTGCCAATCCGAAATGTGGAATTGTCGCACGAGACGGGGCCTTTGTTTCTTTACGGTGTAGTAGATGATCCGGTCTATCGGCAGAACTGGCCAGTGATCACCTCAAGCCCGAATGCATGGGATGACGTCATGGCCGGACGTGCGGTTCTGATCAACGAGCAACTGGCGCGACGTGCCGATCTCTGGCCCGGCGGTGCTTTGGCCTTATCGCCGGACCACATCCTGACCATCGCCGGGGTCTATTCGGATTATGGGAATCCGACCGGGCAAGCCATGGTCTCGATGGACCAACTGAACCGGATCGCTCCGGGTACGGAGGCCCGCCGCTTTGGCATTCGTCTAAACCCCGAAAACGCAACCGAAATGGCGCAAACCTTAAGGGAACGGTTCAACCTTCCACGTCAGGCTGTCGTACAGCAAGCTGCAATGAAGGCGCAGTCGCTGTCGATATTTGAGAAGACTTTTGTCGTGACCTCGGCCTTGAATGTGCTGACCCTCGGCGTGGCGGGATTTGCCATTCTCACCAGTCTGCTGACCCTGTGGACCCAGCGCCTGCCACAGATCGCACCGGTCTGGGCGCTGGGGCTGAACAGGGCGCAACTTGCAGGGCTGGAACTGTTGCGCAGCCTATTGCTGGCGGCATTGACCGCCTGTCTGGCGTTGCCACTTGGGCTTGTTCTGGCATGGGTTCTGCTGACGGTGATCAACGTTCAGGCTTTTGGTTGGCGCCTGCCGATGTTCGTCTTCCCCTGGGATTGGCTGTGGCTGTTTCTACTGACCCTTCTTGCTGCCCTGCTTGCCGCCGCCCTGCCCGCGCTACGGATGCTGCGCCTGCCACCCGCCGATCTGCTGAAAGTGTTCGCCAATGAACGTTAGGACCCTACTAATCCTGCTTATGTGGCTCTACCCGATACCGCTTTGGGCGCAGGGCTATGCAGGTCTAGGCGGAACCGCTGAAGGTTTTGAAGTGCCGGCAGCCGGGTTTGAATTTGATTTCCCAAAGGATCACGGCCCCCACCCGGCCTACCGCATCGAATGGTGGTATCTGACCGCCAATCTCCAAGGGGACGACGGCCTGGACTATGGCATTCAATGGACCCTGTTCCGGTCAGCCCTGAAACCCTATGACAGCGACGGGTGGCAAAGTCCGCAACTTTGGATGGGTCATGCTGCTGTCACGACCCCCAAGGATCATTTTTTTACCGAGCGATTGTCACGCGGGGGGATTGGCCAGGCCGGTGTAACCGCACAACCGTTTGAGGCCTGGATTGATGAATGGCGCATGGCCGGATCGGATTTGGACAGCCTGTCACTGACGGCCAATGGTGATGAATTCGGCTATGATCTTTCACTGACTGCGCAAGGGCCATTGGTATTTCACGGCGACGCGGGCTATTCGGTTAAATCCGCCGATAGACAGGCAAGTTACTATTACTCGCAGCCCTTTTACACAGTCGAAGGCGTGCTGCATTTGCCGGATGGCGAGGTGCAGGTAACCGGTCAGGGGTGGCTGGATCGGGAATGGTCCTCACAACCCTTGGCGGCGGATCAGAGGGGCTGGGATTGGTTCTCGCTCAGTTTTGAGGGAGGCGATAAGCTGATGGCTTTTCGCCTGCGCGGGGATCGAGGCGATTTCACCTCGGCCACCTGGATCAATTCTGACGGCAGTACTGAGGCCATCCCCAACGGTACAATCGGCCTTTTGCCGCTGAGTACCGACGAGGTTGCCGGACGCAATATCCCGACACACTGGCAAGTCGACCTAGCGGATCGGGGCATAGATATTCAGGTCTCAGCCCTGACACCTGATGCGTGGATGGGTACCAGTTTCGAATACTGGGAAGGCCCTGTCACCGTAAACGGCAGCCATAAAGGCGTTGGCTATCTTGAGATGACAGGTTACTGAACCAACCCGACTTTTCTCTACGACCGGCGACGCGATCTTTTGCGCGCTGGAAAATCAGTCAGCGAACCACATAAACTGAGACGTTGGAATGCCGCACCACACGCGCTGCATTCGGACCAAGCAGATAGTCTTTGAAATCCGGCCTATGCGCGCCGATCACAATCAGGTCGGAACCGGCACTTTCGGCGGTTTTCAGGATCTCCTGATAGGCTGTGCCTGTCGCGACTACATGGCGGATGCTCTCATTGCGCTCTGCCCCCAATGCCGAAATGCACAGCGCCGTCAGTTTGGCTCGCGCCTCGGCCAACGCCTTGTCGTGAAAACCTGATTCAAAAAACCCGGACACCCAGCTTTCCCCGAAATCGGGCAGCACAGTCACGACATCCAACTGTGCCCCTTCCAGATCCGCCAAAGCAGCGGCTTTTTGCAGGACCGGAGCATCAATCTCGCCATTGCTGATATCAATGGCACACAGAACAGAACGTGTCATGCGGGCACCCCTTGTCTGGCGGCACGGCCGCGTTGCAGGAACGCGATAAGACCCAAGAGGATCATCGCTGGGATATACACCAGCTGCTTGGGCAGCTGGTCGGACGGCAAGCTGACCGACGTCAGGCGTACGGGTTCATCGCCATAGTAGTCAAAGATGGCCAGATCGTCGGCCACCGGCGCGCCGAACAGCGGCTCGTCAAGCTTGACCAGCCCGTCCTCGGGAAACAGCAGCAGGCCCATCGCCTCGACCCGTGCGGCCCCCCCTTCCTCGTCGCCCACAGTGACAACAACGGTTGTGTCCACCATTTCAAGCGTATCGTAATCGGGGCCTGCGACCACTAGGCGGACATCCGTTCCCGGCGGTGTCTGACCAATGGTCTCTTCAAATGCAGCGGGTTCAACCGATTCGAACGGAGGCGAGATACGATCCATGAAAAAGTCTGGTCGGAACAGGGCAAACGCCACCAGAACCAGGGCAACACTTTCATATATACGGCTGCGGGCCAGGAAATACCCCATCGTGCCCGCCGTGAAGACCAGAATCGCTATGGTCGCGAAAATTGCCACCGTAATTCCTTCGAACCATGTTACGTCAATCAACAGAAGATCGGTGTTGAAGATGAACACAAAAGGCAGTGCCACGGTGCGCAGGCTGTAGAAGAATGCTGTGAAGCCGGTTTTGATTGCATCACCGCCTGATACAGCGGCAGCGGCGAAACTGGCCAGACCCACCGGTGGCGTCACATCCGCCATGATCCCGAAGTAGAAGACGAACAGGTGCACGGCAATCAACGGCACGATAAGTCCGCTCTGCGCCCCCAGTTCAACGACCACTCCGGCCATCAACGAGCTGACAACGATATAATTCGCCGTGGTCGGCAGGCCCATGCCCAGAATCAGGCTCAGCAGGCCAACCATGATCAGCATCAGGATAAGATTGCCGCCCGACAGGAACTCGACCAGATCAGCCATAACCTGACCAACACCCGTCAAGGTCACGGTACCCACGATCACGCCCGCAGTTGCAGTTGCCAGTGCGATACCGATCATGTTCCGCGCGCCGTCAATCAGACCTTGCCACAGGTCAGCGACACCGTCGACGAAGGTACTGATTAAATTGCTCTGCCCCCGGAAAAGCGCCTTGAGCGGTTTCTGCGTCAGCAGGATTACGAACAGCAATGCGGTTGCCCAGAAGGCCGACAGCCCCGGTGATTTTTGTTCGATCATCAGGAAGTAAACCAGAACGACGATCGGCAGCAGGTGGTGCAAACCTGCCTTGTAGATATCTGCGACAACCGGCAGCGTGACTTCCTTTGCATTCGGATCGTCAGGCTCAAGGTCCGGCACTTGTGCCGCCAGAAAAAGCAATCCGACGTAAACCGCGCAGACGATCAGGCTCAGCACAAAGCCCGCCGCGGACGGAATCCAGCTTGTTACAGCATCAACCGGGAATTGCGAGCCATAGCAAAGCCCAGCAAACACCAGGAAGAAGGCCAGCATACCCACAACGGTTCGCGCCAGATGCACGTCTCGGTCACCCAAGGTTGGCATGTTCCGCTTCACCGCTTCCAAATGCACAATATAGACCAGTGCGATGTAAGAAATCGCCGCTGGCAGGAAGGCGTGGGTGATCACCTCGACATATGAGATGCCCACATATTCCACCATCAGGAACGCCGCAGCACCCATTACAGGCGGCATGATCTGACCGTTCACGGAACTTGCAACTTCGACCGACCCCGCCTGTTCGCTGGAAAAGCCAACGCGCTTCATCAACGGAATGGTGAACGTACCGGTGGTAACAACGTTGGCAATCGACGAACCCGAGATCAGGCCAGTTGCCGCAGACCCCACAACGGCCGCCTTGGCAGGGCCGCCTCGCAGGTGACCCAGGGCGCCAAAGGCCATTTTTATGAAGTAGTTCCCTGCCCCAGCCTTATCGAGTAGCGCGCCAAACAGCACGAACAGGAATACGAATTTCGTAGAAACACCCAGCGCGATGCCAAACACGCCTTCGGACGTGATCCACATATGGCTCATGGCCTTTTTCAGGCTCGCACCTTTCCACTGGATCACTTCGGGGACCCAGGAAGACGATCCAAAGAACACATAGGCCAGGAAAACCGTGGCTATGATCGCCATTGCCGGACCAAGTGCGCGGCGCGCGGCCTCAAACAGCAACAGCAGCCCCAACAAAGCCACCCATTTGTCGATGTCATCGGCCAGCAGGCCATTATTGACCAGTTTCTCATAGAAGATGTAGCCGTACAGCGCGATACCCGCGCCCAAAACGCCCATGACCCAGTCCTGAACAGGGACATAATTGCGCGGGCTGGATTTCAGCGCCGGATAGGCCGCAAACGCCAGAAAGATCGCAAAGGCCAGATGGATCTGGCGTGAATTATTCACCACGCTTCCGGGCAGCAGGTAATTCGACAAGGGAGAGGCCAGAACAATCTGATATACCGACCACAAAACGGCAACAATCGCCAGAAACAGCCCCACGTTTCCAGCGGGATTTCGCGCCCCTGCATCGGATGAGGCGACAAGGTCCTGAAGCTCTTCCTCCGAGAGTGGGCGATTGCCCTGTGTATCGGAACTCATGTGAAATCTCCCCGTCCTGCGGCCTTGGATTCTTTGGCCCTCTTGTCCCCGATTTATCCCGGATGTGAACCGGGGCGCCGCAAAAGGACGCCCCGTGTAAAGTCTGGCTTACTGAATCCAGCCTTTTTCTTTGTAGTACTTTTCGGCGCCCGGATGCAGCGGAGCGGACAGGCCGTCCGAAATCATCTCCTCGGGCTTGAGATTTGCAAATGCCGGGTGCAGCTTTTTGAAGTCTTCGAAGTTCTCAAAGACCGAGCTTACAACCGCATAGACAGCATCGTCCGACACATCCGCCGAAGTCACGAAGGTCGCGCCCACGCCAAAGGTGGTGGTGTCATTGTCCGAACCCCGGTACATGCCACCCGGGATAGTCGCAGTGCGGTAGTATGAGTTGTTGTCGATCAGACCCTGAATCGCATCACCGGTGACGTTCACTAGAACAGAATCGCAGGCTGTCGTAGCTTCCTGAATCGAACCCGACGGGTGACCCACGGTGTAAATCATCGCATCCAGTTGGTTGTCACAAAGCGCAGCCGACTGCTCAGCCGCTTTCAGCTCGGACGCCAATTCGAAATCATCGACGGTCCAGCCCAACGCTTCCAGAACCACATCCATGGTGCCACGTTGGCCAGAACCCGGGTTACCGATGTTCACGCGCTTGCCCTTGAGGTCTTCAAAGCTGGAAATACCGGCATCCGCGCGGGCCACAACGGTGAAGGGCTCGGGGTGGACCGAGAACACCGCACGTAGCTTTTCGAAGGGACCTGCCTCTTCAAATTTCGAGGTGCCGTTATACGCGTGATACTGCCAGTCGGACTGGGCAACACCGAATTCCAGCTCGCCTTCGCGAATGGTGTTGATGTTGTAGACCGAGCCACCGGTCGATTCGACCGAGCAGCGCACACCGTGTTCTTTCCGACCCTTGTTCACCAGACGGCAGATCGCGCCACCTGTCGGATAATAAACACCGGTCACGCCGCCGGTACCAATTGTAATGAACTCTTCGGCATAGGCCGCCGGAGCCAACATGGTTGCGGTTACAAACGCGCCGAGGCTCAATTTGCTGCTGTTTTTCATTTCAGAACTCCCACATTTTTTGTCTGGCAGTTGGAATTCAAATCAATCACCCTGCTCATGAATCCGTGCCGATAAAAAAATCGGCCCGCTTCACAGCAGATGCAACCTGTTGAATTTTCCAGTTTCTCCCAACCCCCTTGAGGGTTCATCCAGATACATTCAATGTCAAGGCCAGCGCCAGCCTGACTAGCTCCATTCCGCATATATGAGCGTAAGTTTTGAATTTTCCCCTCTGGCACACAGGAAATCCCGCCCGATCAGTCTTCCGGAACTTTACTGTCCTTTTTTGTTCAGGTCGGTTCGACAACAGGACGTATACGGTGCCCTTTCGCAGGGAGAATTTGATACCAGAGGACTGAAGGGAACCAGACCAGATCGAAAAGTAAGAATTAAGTGTGCGAGCACGCAATAAGCCCGAAAAGAAAAAACAGGAAGCAGGTTCCCCTAACCCCCTGTTTTTACTTTGGTACCCAAGGCCGGACTCGAACCGGCACGGTATCACTACCGGGGGATTTTGAATCCCCTGCGTCTACCATTCCGCCACTTGGGCCACGGACACTGGATTAGCGCCCATCCGAGGGAAGGTCCAGAGGCAAAAATCATCCAATAATCCATTTGTTTCGACCGCGATGGTTGACGGGCCGTCAGGTGCGTGGTTTGGCTTTCCGGGGCCGAGAACGGGATTTGAGTGCTTAATGTTGCGATCACTTTATGACTGGACAATTCGTCTGGCGGAACACCCTCATGCGCTGTGGGCGCTGGCTGTTGTGGCCTTTGTCGAAAGTTCGTTCTTTCCGATTCCCCCCGACGTTCTGATGATTCCGATGATCCTGGCGCGCCCGTCGCGCGCCTGGCTGATTGCAACTGTTGCTCTGGTGGCTTCGGTTCTGGGCGGGATGCTGGGCTATGCGATTGGTGCGTTTTTCTATGAAAGTCTGGGGCAGCCCATTCTTGAATCCATGGGCAAGGCCCATGCGATGGAAGAATTCAACACACGCTTCAACGATTTCGGGTTCTGGGCGGTCCTGGCCGCCGGAGTGACGCCTTTCCCGTACAAGGTCATCACCATCATGTCCGGCTGGACAGGAATGCCGCTTGGGACATTCATCGCAACGTCGATACTGGCACGTGCGCTCAGATTCTTCCTTGTTGCGGCCCTGCTTTGGGGCTTTGGCGAGCCGATCCGTGAATTTATTGAAAAACGCTTGGGGCTGATGTTCACCTTGTTCATCGTCCTCCTGTTCGGCGGCTTCCTGGTGGTGAAATACCTATGACGAGACGTTCACAACTTATCGCACTGGCAAGTCTTGGGTCCCTGGCCCTTCTGCTGGCAGCTTTTGGCTTTCAATATCTGGGCGGCCTTGCCCCCTGTAAAATGTGTATCTGGCAGCGCTACCCGCATGGGGTCGCAATCGCGATTGGCGTTTTGGCGCTGGCCTTGCCAAGACTGAGCATCCTGCCACTATGTGGCGCGATGGCAGCGGCTGTCACTTCGGGTATTGGGTTTTACCACGCCGGCGTTGAACAAGGATGGTGGGAAGGTCCGACCAGTTGCACATCCGGCAGCATCAGTGGGATGTCGAATGACGACCTGTTCGACCAGATTATGTCAGCGCCTTTGGTTCGCTGCGACGATATCCCGTGGGAAATGTTCAATATCTCGATGGCCGGATGGAATGCCATTGCCTCGGCTGTTCTGGTACTGATCTGGCTCGCGGCGTGGCGCGCAAGCAAGGCCTAGAATTCGTCCAGCTCAGCATCCCAATACAGAAAATCGATCCAGCTTTCGTGTAAGTGATTGGGCGGAAACTTCCGACCAACATTGCGCAGTGCTTCGGCGTCAGGCTGACGGGGCGGCTTTCGCAGGCTCATTCCTGCCTGACGCAGCGATTTCGACCCTTTGCGCAGGTTGCACGGGCTGCACGCCGCCACAACGTTCTGCCAACTGGTCACCCCACCGGCGGCGCGTGGCACCACATGATCAAAGGTCAAATCACCGCGGCTGCCACAGTACTGGCACCGGAACTCGTCCCTCAGAAATAAATTAAAGCGCGTGAAGGCCACGCGCTTTCTGGGTTTTACATAGTCTTTCAGAACAACGACCGAAGGTATTCGGATCTGAGTACTTGGGCTGCGAACCACTTCGTCGTATTCGGCCACGATGTCGACGCGATCCAGCCAGGCGGCCTTGATCGCTTCCTGCCAGGGCCACAGGGACAACGGGTAATAAGACAGGGGGCGATAATCGGCGTTCAAAACCAATGCCGGATGATGCTTCAGCGCACCAGGCTCCCTGACAAATTCGGTCCTGAAGTCTCCGTCCATATCAGAATCGCTCCTCGCTCTGCTCTGCCCGTTTTTGACATCAGAGCGGGGAACACCCGCCCCGGCCTTAGTATAACTATATATCGTGTTAATACTCTGACAAGCCCTGATTTTCCACAATATGTCGCAAACTGGGTAATGCGAATCCGTAACAGGCGCATGACAGTTATCCACAGCTTGCGCGGGACGCACTCTTCGGGGTATGCGCGGGTCATGTCCTGGTTCATTCGCTTCAACAAACCTTATGATGTGCTGCCGCAGTTCACCGACCGCGACAATGGGGATACTCCGCGCAGTACACTGTCCGATTTCATCGATCTGCCCGGGGTTTATCCCGCCGGTCGGTTGGATCGTGACAGCGAAGGTTTGATGCTGCTGACTGACCACGGCAAGTTGCAGGCGCAGATATCGGATCCCAAGCACAAGATGGCAAAAACCTATTGGGTTCAGGTCGAAGGCATCCCGGACGAAACCGCCCTGAAAGCGCTGCGAAACGGCGTCGAGTTGAAAGACGGCCTGACCCGTCCGGCGAAGGTGCGCCAGATCGACGAGCCAGACAACCTGTGGCCCCGCACCCCACCAATCCGCGAACGCGAGACAGTTCCAGACAGTTGGATAGAACTGTCCATACGCGAGGGCAAAAACCGTCAGGTGCGTCGAATGACGGCCGCCGTGGGCCTGCCGACCCTGCGCCTGATCCGTTATCGAATCGGAGACTGGACTCTGGACGATCTGGAACCGGGCCAGTGGGACAGCCTGCCCATGCCATCCCTGAACACCACACCGCAACGAAAACGCGACCGTCGACCGCGCCGGTGACATACCCTGCCCTGATCTGCTAAACTTGAGTCATGAAACTAACTCCCGGAATACCGGCCCCTTCGGCGATTCTGGAAGCGTCGCTTTATGTCGATGATCTGGACGCAGCAGAACAGTTTTACGGCGAAGTACTGGGCCTGAAACGCATTCAGCGTGTCGCCGACCGCCACGTGTTTTACCGAATTGGCGGATCGGTCCTGCTGATCTTTAACCCGGAACAGACGGAACAGCCGCCCCTCGACCCGGACATGCCCGTTCCGCCACATGGCGCCCGTGGTGCCGGGCATGTGTGTCTTGTACTGACCCGTGATGAAATCGCGGTAATGCGCAAGCACCTTCTGGACTGGAATGTCCCCGTAGACGCAGAATTTGACTGGCCCGGAGGCGCACGATCTTTGTACGTGCGCGACCCGGCCGGAAACTCAGTCGAGTTTGCGGAAGCGCATCTTTGGTCTTAATCCGATGCGAAACGACAGTGTTCTGCTGATTTAATCTTACCGGCTAAAGGCTCAGCTTGTCGCGCATGAAGGCCAGGGCCACACTCAGCCCGTCCGGGGCGATGCCGTGCCCGGTGCCCTTCATGACATGAGCGTAGACCTCTTTGAAACCGGCGGATTGCAGGGCCTCTGCCGCTTCGGGCAAGGATTGCGGCGGGACGACGTCGTCGGCGTCGCCATGCACCAGCAATACCGGCATCCGGCTGACAGTTTCGTCTGCCAGAAGGTCCGCCTCTAGCAAACGGCCTGAGAAAGCGACAATTCCGGCCACGGGGTCTTCGCGGCGGGGCGCGACATACAAGCTCATCATCGTGCCCTGACTGAAACCAAACAGGACTACCTGTTCGGGCAGAACATCTTCATCCACCATCAGCGCATCCAGAAAGGCATTAAAGTCCTCGACCGCCATTTCCATGCCCCTGCGCGCTTCTTCCTCAGACGACCCGTCAATCCAGGGAATCGGAAACCACTGAAAGCCATTCGGCATTCCGGGGATCTGCTCGGGCGCGTCCGGGGCCACGAACAATGTGTCGGGCAGATGTTCACCCAGCGGGTCGGCCAAACCCAGCAGATCGGCACCGTTTGCGCCATAGCCATGCACGAACACCACAACCGAGCGCGTGTCGGCCGAAACAGGCTCTTTCCGGAGCGCATTCAAAACCCGTGTCATCTGATCCCTTCTCTTTGCTTTGCAACCCGGTAATAGGCCCACAGCACCCGCGCCGCAACCGAGCGCCAGGGCGACCAGGCCTCGGCCATCTTGCGCAGTTCTTTATCCGTTGGGCGATTGGGCAGGTCATAGAGGATGCGCGCGGCCTCTTGCAGCGCCAGGTCGCCGGGGGCGATCACGTCAGCGCGACCAAGCGAGAACATGGCGTATATTTCCGCAGTCCATACGCCGATGCCTGGCACTTGCGTCAGCGTGGTCACAACCTCCGCATCAGGAACATCACGTAACGCTTTGTAATCTATACACGATTCTGCCAACGCCTTTGCATATCGGATCTTCTGACGGCTTAGCCCTACGGCCCGCAGATCGTCATCCGTTGCCCACATGATCTTACGCGGACCTGTCAGTTTGGCGTCTTGCAGGCGTTGCCATATTGCAATGGCCGAAGCCACGCTGACCTGTTGGCTGACAATGGCACTCAGCAGCTGCGCGAACCCGTCAGGACGGCGACGTAGCGGCAATGGGCCAATCTGTTCCATGGCATAGGCCATGCGTGGGCACCTCCGGGCCAGCCATTCAGCCCCTTCCGCCACACAACCCGGCGTTTCGATGATGCGGCCAACGGGCATGTAGTCCCCCTGCTCGGTTGTTACTGGCACGTTAGGCGCATGTGCCGCAGATGCAACCGGGTTGTGCCGCAAACACTTAGCCGATACCCATTCCGCCATGACCATGATCTCGACCCTTCCTAATGACCGTCAGGCCAAACGCAACGTTGCTGTCTTAGTGGCGGCGCAGGCCATTCTGGGCGCGCAGATGCCAATGATGTTCATCGTCGGAGGGCTGGCCGGTCAGTCGCTGGCGACCAATCCCTGCCTGGCGACATTGCCCATTTCACTGATTGTTCTGGGATCGATGCTGGCGGCCACGCCAATTTCGGCCATCATGCAAAAATGGGGGCGTCGCGTCGGGTTCTTTGTTGGCGCGACATCCGGTGCGTTGGGCGGGTTGATCGGGGCCTATGGCCTGTTTCTTGGCTCTTTCCCCGTCTTCCTTATCGGCAGCCTGTTAACAGGCTTCTACATGAGCGCGCACGGGTTCTATCGCTTTGCAGCAGCAGACACCGCATCAGACGATTACCGCCCCAAAGCGATTTCCTATGTCATGGCTGGTGGACTGGCGGCTGCCATCATTGGCCCGCAAATCGTAAAACTCACATCCGAAGCCTATGTCATCCCTTTTCTGGGCACCTATCTGGCTGTCATTGGGATCAATGTTCTGGGGTCCGCCCTGTTCTTCTTTCTTGACATCCCGACGCCTGCAAAACCCACCGGCTCCGAGCCCAAGGGGCGGTCGCGACTGGAATTACTGAAAACACCTCGCATCGCCGTGGCCATCATATGTGCCATGGTATCTTACGCGCTGATGAACCTTGTGATGACCTCGACACCGTTGGCCGTGGTTGGTTGTGGTTACTCGGCCAATGACGCGGCGGACATCGTTACCAGCCACGTGCTTGCCATGTATGTGCCCAGTTTCTTCACCGGTCACCTGATCGCCCGGTTTGGTATCGAAAGGATTGTTGCGCTGGGTCTGGCGATTCTTGCAACCGCTGGCCTGGTCGCCTTGCAGGGCGTTGAATTGGGGAACTTTTTCGTTGCCCTCATTCTTCTGGGTGTTGGATGGAACTTTGGCTTTATCGGCGCGACCACGATGCTGGCCGCATCGCATGAGCCGCAGGAACGCGGCCGGATGCAGGGTCTTAACGACTTGCTGGTGTTTGGCGGAGTGACTATGGCCTCGCTGGCTTCGGGTGGATTGATGAACTGCTCGGGTGGGTCCCCGGTCGAAGGGTGGACAGCAGTCAACCTTGCAATGATCCCATTGCTGACACTGGCGGGCGGGGCCCTGTTGTGGCTGGTTCTGCGACCGGCCGACCCGGAACGGGCCTGATCACCAGCGCCCGCTGCCCACAGCCCACATCAAGGACAATCGCTGCTGTATTTCTCCCGGTACCAGAGCACCGGAGGCAACACGTTCGGGTCGGGCTATGGCTTGCTTCAATATCCGTTCGGCCAACCACCCGGAATATAATGCCGACCGTGCCTCAACCGAAATATCAGCCCTATGCGATCTGGCTTTATACAGACGATTCAATGCGGCCCCGGCCAAGGCACGCACCCCTTCAGAGGTGCCGTCCAGCAACGGTATCCGCCCGCGTCTTTCCAGTTCAGGAATAGCCCTCAGCCAGTTCGCCACCCCGACCGCATATCCAAAGTCACGCATCGCTGGTTCATCCGCTGCCCCCAGCGCCTGAGCGGATGCAACAAACAATGAACCCGTACTGTGATCGATATAGGCGTCAAAGTGTTCCTGATCTTCGAACGGATCACGGTATATATCCCAACGTCTTACGGCCACATATTCATCCAAAACGCCAGCCAGATGGGGCGAAAGAACCCTTGACAAGGGTGTTACCACCTCGTGCCGCCGTACGGTTGCCCCTTCAGCAATTTCCTGTAGCGCGTCACGCCACCATTGCAGCCGCATCTCGGCGATCATCGGTTCTTGCGTCACCCAGGGTGCGCGGGCAACTTCGACGTTCAGCGCGTAAATTGGGAACAGGACTGCACGGTCTGCAACCGGTGCAGCCATCGCTGCGCGGAAACGATCTGGATCAGCCCGTTGCACAAGTGCCGCGCAGGCTTTGACGTCTTGGTCAAAGATCACGCTCACTCGGCTGCTGCCTTTTTCGGATCACAATCGCGCACCAATTTCCACTGAATCGCATCCAGAAGCGCCTCGAAAGACGCATCGACTATGTTCGCGCTGACGCCCACGGTAGACCAGCGCCGCCCCTGCCCGTCTTCGCTGTCAATGATGACACGCGTGACCGCTTCGGTGCCGCCTTGCGTAATCCGCACCTTGAAGTCGACCAGACGCATATCTGACAGTACCTGCGAATACTGGCCCAGGTCCTTGGCCAAGGCTTTGGCCAGCGCGTTCACCGGCCCCCTGTCGCTGCCTGACTCGTCCATGGATTCGCTGACAGACAGCTTCTTTTCGCCATCCACTCTTACGACAACAACGGCCTCGGACAGGCTGACCATCTTGTTGTATTTGTTCTTACGCCGTTCAACGGTGACTTTGTAACGCTTGACCTCGAAGAACTCGGGCAATTGACCCAGCTCTTCCCGCGCCAGCAGTTCAAAACTGGCCTGAGCGGTGTCATAGGAATATCCGTCAGCCTCGCGGGCTTTTATCTGGTCAAGGATGCGGCCAAGTGCCGGGTCACC
Source organism: Ruegeria sp. SAZD013 (assembly GCF_059612525.1). Taxonomy (NCBI): domain Bacteria; kingdom Pseudomonadati; phylum Pseudomonadota; class Alphaproteobacteria; order Rhodobacterales; family Roseobacteraceae; genus Ruegeria; species Ruegeria sp. SAZD013. The sequence goes on from NZ_JBXWQT010000020.1 coordinate 521,845, forward strand.
TGCCTCAACACGCAAACCGGCCTCGGTCAAACGCTTACGCAGGTTTGACTGGCCAGCTTGGTTCGACATCGGAATGATACGCGAGTTCCCGACGCTTGCGGGTTCCACATGCTCATATGTCGATGGATCCTTGAGGATCGCGCTGGCGTGCAGCCCGGCCTTATGCGCAAAAGCCGACGCCCCGACATAAGCCGCCTGCTTGCTGGGCACCCGATTCAGAACATCATCCAGCATCCGGCTGATCCGGGTCAAACCAGCCAAAGCCTCACGGCTGACACCAATATCAAACTGCGACGCATAGGGTTCCTTCAGCAACAGCGTCGGGATCAAAGCGGTCAGATTTGCATTGCCGCAACGCTCGCCCAAACCATTCAATGTGCCCTGAATTTGCCGTGCACCGGCCTCAACAGCAGCCAGAGAACAGGCAACGGCGTTTTCGGTATCGTTATGGGTGTGAATGCCCAGCCGATCACCGGGCAGCCCGGCTGCGATCACCTCGGATACAATCCGCCCGACCTCGGACGGCAAAGCGCCACCATTTGTGTCGCACAGGACAACCCACCGCGCGCCAGCCTCAAGCGCTGCGCGACATACATCCACGGCATATTCCGGATTGTCCTTGTAGCCATCAAAGAAATGTTCCGCATCAAACAGCGCTTCACGCCCCTGCGCGACGATATGCGCGACCGAGGCGCGCACGTTTTCCGTGTTTTCTTCCAGTGAAATGCCAAGCGCGTGGGTGACGTGATAATCATGCGACTTGCCGACCAGACAAACAGCCTGCGTTCCCGCATTCATCACCGCAGCCAGCACATCGTCATTCTCGGCTGATCGTCCTGCGCGTTTGGTCATGCCGAATGCCGTCAACCGGGCCGCGGTTTTCGGAGCCACCTCGAAAAACGCGCTATCGGTCGGGTTGGCGCCGGGCCAACCGCCTTCGATGTAATCCACGCCCAATGCGTCCAGCGCCTGCGCGATCTGCACTTTTTCTGCGGTCGAGAACTGCACGCCCTGCGTTTGCTGCCCATCGCGCAGGGTTGTGTCGTAAAGGTAGAGGCGTTCCTTGGTCATCAGACCTCCTCCAGCTTGGCAGCATCAAAACCGGCGCCCGGCACCAGTTCGACACCTTCCTTGCTCATTCGAACCTCAAGCCCCGCCGCTACATATGCTGCCTTCAAGCGATCAACTTCCGAGAAGTCCTTGCTTTGCATCGCGGTGGCTCGTGCTTTCGCCAAACGGTCCGCATGGGCGGTCAGGTCGAAAGATGCGGTATCGGCCCAGTCGCCCATCTCAGACAAAAGCAAACCCAGCTGTTGCGAACTTGCCAACAGGCCTGCGGCGTCACCATCTGAAGCCAGGCGGTAAAGCTCGCTCATGGCACCTGCCGTATTCAGATCGTCACTTAGTGCTGCGATGACTTCAGGTGCCGCACTGGCGGCAGGTTCGATACCTGCTGTCAGCGCCCGCCATTTGCGCAGCGTCGCCTCGGCCTCATGGGCCTTTTTCTCGGTCCAGTCCATCGGCTTGCGATAATGCGTCTGAAGAAAGACGAAGCGGATCACTTCACCCGGCACGCCCTGCTCCAACAGATCGTGCACGGTAAAGAAATTGCCCAGCGATTTGGACATTTTCTTTCCTTCAACCTGCAGCATCTCGTTATGCAGCCAGACCCGCGCGAATTCGCCATGCGGGTGCGCGCATTTGCTTTGGGCGATCTCGTTCTCATGATGCGGGAACATCAGGTCGTTGCCACCACCATGGATATCAAAGCTCTCACCCAGCAGTTCATAGCTCATGGCTGAGCATTCGATGTGCCAGCCCGGACGTCCCCTGCCCCATGGGCTGTCCCAGCCCGGCAGTTCATCGGTCGAAGGCTTCCACAACACGAAATCCATCGGGTTTTTCTTGTATGGTGCCACCTCGACCCGCGCACCTGCGATCATGTCATCGACCGACCGGCCAGACAGCTTGCCATAGCTTTCTTTCCAGCTGTCGACCGCGAACAGAACATGGCCTTCGGCGGCATAGGCGTGGCCCTTGGCGATCAGGTCTTCGATCATCGCGATCATCTGGGCGATATACTGGGTCGCGCGCGGCATCTGGTTGGGTTCCAACGCTCCCAACGCCCCCATGTCGTGCAAGTACCAGTCGATGGTCTCGTCCGACCGCTCCTGCACCAATTGTTCCAGCGTGCCTTCTGCACCAGCCTGCTTGCGCGCCAGCGCCGTCGCATTGATCTTGTCGTCCACATCGGTGAAGTTGCGCACATAGGTCACATGCTTTGCGCCATAGACGTAGCGCAAAAGGCGATAGAGCACATCGAACACAACCACCGGACGGGCATTACCCAAATGGGCGCGGTCATAGACCGTTGGGCCACAGACATACATCCGCACGTTTTCAGGATCGATCGGTACGAAGTCTTCCTTCGTCCGCGTCCGTGTGTTGTGCAGCTTGATCGTCGTCATCGGTCGGGCTCCTAAGAAACAGCAAAGGCTTGCGCGTTGGCGCGGGCTTAGCAACTTGTCTCAGGGATGAAAACGAAAGAAACCGGCCCGCTTGATAAATCAGCAGGTAATGCAGCAGATAATGATGCAGGTCACCGGGTTCATGGGACATCGGTTAGCATGGGATCATTCGCAAGCCAAGTGTTGAGTTTGCCACCCCCGTTGGGCACAGTGCCAAACATGGACCGAAATTTCGTCACTTCCATCTGCAAAACGCTTCCCGGCGCTGAACTGTCCGATCCCTGGGGCGGTGGCCATGACGCCTGGAAAATTGGTGGCAAGATGTTCGCCTGTATCGGAATCGCAAATGATGGTGTTTCCGTCAAAACGCCCGATATCGAGACGGCGCAGATGCTGATTGACGCCGGGATCGGCGTAAAAGCCCCCTATTTCCACCGCAGCTGGGTGCGTCTTCCGTTTGAAACCGGCGCTGACGAAATGCGCCATCGTTTGACTGCGTCCTATGACCTTGTCCGCGCATCATTGACCAAAAAACTTCAGGCCTCGATAGCGCCGCGAAGCTGATTGACAAACGCCTGCCGCTCTGTCCCATTCAGCGCAGAGTAACCGGGGCCCTTGTCATGGAATTGTCCAAGCGCATCACGCAGATCACCGGCGGCAGCGACGGGTGGGAGGTGTTCAACCGCGCCCGACGGATGCTGAATGATGGGCATGCCGTGACAGAATTGACAATCGGCGAGCATGACGTTCGTACCGACCCGTCGATCCTGCACGCTATGGGCCTGTCGGCCCGCAACGGTCACACCGGTTATGCCACTGTGCCCGGAACAGATTTGCTGCGTGATACGGTTGCTGCCCGGGTTCAGTCCCGCACAGGTATTCCAACGACGCGCAACAATGTACTGGTCACGCCCGGTGGGCAGTCCGCCCTGTTCGCGTCGCATATGGCTGTGTGCGATCCCGGCGACACCGGGCTGTTTCTTGACCCGTATTATGCCACCTATCCCGGGACGATTCGCGGTGCCGGGGCCATTGCCCGCGCTGTTCGGACCGCTGCAGAGGATGCATTTCAACCGCGCGCCGAATTGATTGATGCAGCCGCGGAAGGCGCGGTTTCGCTGTTGATCAACACACCGAACAACCCGACCGGAGTGGTGTATTCCCGTCAGTCACTTGAAGCCATTGCCGATGTTTGCCAACGCCGTGACCTGTGGCTGATATCAGACGAAGTCTATGACACCCAGATCTGGGAGGGCGAGCACCTGTCCGCCCGCGTGCTGCCCGGAATGGCCGACCGTACCTTGGTTGTTGGATCAATGTCCAAATCTCATGCCATGACCGGGTCCCGATGCGGGTGGATCGTTGGTCCTGAATACGTGATCCGTCACCTGATAGATCTGGCTACTCATACAACCTATGGCGTACCGGGGTTCATTCAGGACGCGGCCAGCTTTGCACTGACCGCAGGACACGAACTTGAAAACAAGATCGCCGCGCCATTCCGTCGCCGCCGTTCATTGGCGATGGACGTATTAGCGGCACAGAACACAGTGGGGCTCGTCCCGGCGCAGGGTTCTATGTATCTGATGCTGGATGTACGGGCGACCGGGTTGACGAGTGAAGGGTTTGCGAACGCCCTTTTGGACACTCATGCGATTGCGGTCATGCCGGGCGAAAGCTTTGGCAAAGCCGCAGCGGGGCACATTCGGGTTGCCATGACCGTGGATGATGAGAAATTTGTCAGTGCCTTGAGAACCCTGTGCATGTTTTCAGCGCAGCTCGCCAAGCGACACGCGGCTGAATAGCCGCATTCAAAACCGAAACGTCGTACGCAGGTTGAAAACATTGGTGTCCAGACTGCCGCTGGACCGGGTGACATCGTCGAAATTCTGCCGCAGTGCTTCACCGCTGATGACGAAATTCTCGCCAATCGGATAGGCCAATCCGATTCCGTAAACCGCGGCTGTGTCACTGTCGAGCGATGTATCAGCCCGCGCTGCGCCTACGACCACGTACCCCAGAGCGTTACCGAAATCATATCCACCACGCAATTTCAAGCTGGTCATGCTGTCGAGACTGCCCTGAGACTGTCCGAGGTTCAGGGACAGCCGATTATACTCCAACTCACCGCCCAGAACGAAATTCCCAAAGTCCCGGTCATAGCCCAGATGCGCACCAAAGGCCGTATCATCGCCATTCGCACCACCCGGACCATCGGCATCTGCAAATCCAAAACTGAAACCGGCATACCCGCCAGTCCAATCCTCCGCCGCAACAGGGTTAGCGACGGCGATAAATATCGCAACAACAAGGACGGAAATAAGGTTCATAGTCGGGTTCAATGCAACACCGCTCTGGTTTCGATCAGAGGCATGACTTCAATTCAATCTGTGACCTGCTGCTCATAATTCAACTCCGCGCAGCAGACCTTGGAAGTAAGTGAATGCAGTATAACAGATTTCTTCCAAAACGGGCGAAAATCTCGGCGTTTGGTTCTCTGACCCCATAAGCCGTGAGAATTGTCCATATGAATAATCATCAAAGGTCGCAAATAGAACAGATTGTGTCGCCGCGTTTTGGAATTGTCGCGCAAGACGTTGAGGGGCAAAATGGCAGACGATGACTGGAAAATCAGCCTGATCAGCCGCACCATTGGGGCGGATCGTGGCCGCGCCGCACGAGGACGGCCGTAAAGGTGTGCTTGCAGACACCTTAAGACATCACTCAACGACCGGATTCTTGAAATGAACGACCAACCCCGCAATTCTTCGCGCAGTGGCGGCCGCGCCGCGCGCCGTGCTGCCCGTGCAACCGCACTGCCTGAGCACCTGCGACCTGTCCGCCCCGGAATGGAAGGCGGCGTCCTGAATGTACTGACACAGGCGCAGATCGAACGCATCCACGAAGCAGCACTTACCGCGCTTGAAACCATTGGCTTGGCGGATGCCCCGCAAAGTGGCATTGACTATCTGGTCGGTGCGGGCTGCACCTTGGGTGACGATGGCCGTATCCGTTTCCCTCGTGCCCTTGTCGAGGACACGATTGCTAAGGCGAACCGCTCAGTCACTTTGTACAGCCGGGATGGAAACACCGATCTGGAATTGTCGGGCACCAAAGTGCACTACGGTACGGCCGGGGCCGCCGTGTCCATGGTCGACGTCCACGGTCGGGAATATCGCCATTCCACCGTGCAAGATCTGCACGATGCCGCGCGAATCTGCCAACATCTTGATAACATTCACTTTGTGCAGCGGCCAATGGTCTGTCGTGACATCGCGGACAACCTCGAAATGGACCTCAACACAATTTACGCCTGTTGTTCTGGGTCCTTCAAACATGTCGGGACATCCTTCACCGAACCAAGCCACGTCGCACCGGCGATGGAGATGATCTATATGATTGCGGGCGGTGAAAACAAATTTCGCGAGCGCCCCTTCGTTTCGAACTCGAACTGCTTTGTTGTTCCTCCAATGAAATTCGCAACCGAAAGCTGCGAAGTGATGGAAGCATGCATCAAGGCCGGTATGCCTGTCTTGTTGCTATCTGCCGGTATGGCCGGTGCCACAGCGCCGTCGACCATCGCCGGTGCGATCACGCAAGCAACTGCGGAATGCCTGGCGGGATTGGTTTATGTTAATGCCGTAAGTCCCGGTGCCCCGGCGATTTTCGGCACCTGGCCCTTTGGTCTGGACCTGCGGACCGGTGCCATGTCGATTGGTTCAGGGGAACAGGCCCTTCTGACTGCCGGATGCGCCCAGATGCACCGGTTCTATGACTTGCCGGGCGGAGCTGCGGCTGGCGCATCGGATTCGAAACTGCCCGATATGCAGGCCGGCTGGGAACAGATGTGTTCGAACGTCATGGCAGGTCTGTCCGGTCTGAACATGGTGTATGAGGCGGCCGGGATGCATGCCTCGTTGCTGGGGTTCTGCCTGGAAAGCCTTATCCTCAGCGATGATCTGATCGGACAGGCGCAACGCTGTGTACGCGGGATCGAGGTGACGGATGACACGCTGGCACTGGATCAAATGGCGGCGGTATGCATGGGCGGCCCAGGCCACTATCTGGGAACTGACGCAACGCTGAGCCGGATGCAGTCAGATTACGTCTATCCAACATTCGGAGATCGCTCCTCGCCGAAAGAGTGGGTGGAGCTTGGCAAGCCCGATCTGGTGGAAAAAGCCGTAGCCCGGAAAGAGGAAATCCTTTCCACCCCTTCCCCTGCAAGGTTCGACCCGGTTCTGGACGCCGAGATTCGGAAAAAATTCAAAATCCATCTTCCCGCCTAAGGTGATGGAAAAGGCGGCCCGAAATGGATCGGGCCGCCTGTTCATTCGATGCCTACCCGTCGCTGGGCGGCAGCAATCCTGCCTCCTGCGCGATCGCGACCTCGTCTGCATCCAACGCTCCGTCACCATTGGCATCCATGGCCGAGAAAGTGTCAGCGTTGATTTCCGGTACGACTGCCTGAATTTCCTCGATGGTCAAAAGACCATCACCGTTGGTATCGGCTGAGGATTGGGCCGAAGCAACGCCGGGTAAGCCCAGAACGGCCACGGAAAGCCCGATCAAATAATGCGATTTCATTTCAGTGCCTCCTGAAAGGTGTGTTTGTGTTTACGTCCGGACAGCGCCCAGAAGCACATGGACACCCCGGCGCGTCACGCGCTTTGGTAGAACTTCGTGATTTCACGCCAATCTTCGCGTGTTTGCCCGAGTCGGGTTTGCGGCCCTCCGCCTGAAGAAGGCGGCAAAACCTGTATCGGCGGCTCTTGCCCGACAGGACCACCTCAATCCGGCAATGTGGCGCTTATCCGGGACGACTCGGCGGGTAAAAAGAAAGGGGGCCGAAGCCCCCTGTCAGTTTCGCCTTCCAGGCTCATTTCGTTGACCGCCCGGTGTTTTTTTGCCTGCGGCCTGGACTGCGCATGGGGCGAGCGCACCCGCCCCGTGAAAGAGTGGGAAGGAGCAAATATTCCGCCCCACCCTGTTCCCGGCCAACACGGGCATGTCGGCCGAGTGGAGAATGGTCAGTCGGTAACAGACCTGTTCTCCGTATTCGTCGGGGTCGGTTACTTAGGGCAGCGTCCGACCCCTACGCCCCGGGGTGCCAGGGCGTTAAATTCAGCTACACCCGCTTGTCGCGCCGCAGGTGTTGCACTTCATGCAAGTTCCGTTTCGTACCAGCGTGTAGTTTCCGCACTCGCCGCAGGGGTCGCCCTCATAGCCCTGCATCTTGGCTTTGGTGCGGGCGTCCATCCCTGTTGCCACTGCCGTTTCGGTGGCAGGCGCTTCAAAGACAGTTGCTGTTTCTGCTAAACCGGCCACGTCACCATAACTGCCGTTGAACACCATCAGATCCTGCGGCAGACGCTTGCGCAGATACCCGGTTGAACTGATTTGTTTTAACACTTCCAACGACTTGGACGCCGCAGTTTCACTGATTTCCGAGACGTTGGAAACGCCTTCCTCTTCACCGCGTCCCAGATCATCAAAGGTAGCACCCTCGGGTTTCACATGGGCCAGATCGGTACGGTCCAGATAAGACACGGCCAGTTCGCGGAAGATGTAATCCAGGATCGACGTCGCGTTCTTGATCGAGTCGTTGCCCTGCACCATCCCTGCCGGTTCGAACTTGGTAAAGGTGAAGGCGTCGACAAATTCCTCCAGCGGCACGCCATATTGCAGACCGACCGACACGGCGATGGCAAAGTTGTTCATCATCGCCCGGAAGCCAGCACCTTCCTTGTGCATGTCGATGAAAATCTCGCCCAGTTGACCGTCTTCGAACTCACCCGTGCGCAGATAAACCTTGTGGCCGCCAACGATGGCCTTCTGTGTATACCCCTTTCGGCGATGCGGCAGTTTCTCGCGATGACTGCGGATAATTTCCTTGACCACAACCTTCTCGATCACCTTTTCGGCCAGAACGACGGCTTTTTCCTGAGCAGAGCCGCTTTCCAGCACCTCGGCCGCCTCATCATCATCCTCGACCAGCGCAGCCGCAAGGGGCTGAGACAGTTTCGAGCCGTCACGGTACAGCGCGTTGGCTTTCACACCCAGCGACCAGCTAAGTTCATAGGCCTTCTGGCAGTCTTCGATTGTTGCATCATTCGGCATGTTGATCGTTTTGCTGATCGCACCCGAGATAAAGCTTTGTGCCGCTGCCATCATGGTGATGTGGCTGTCAACCCCAAGGAAACGCTTGCCTTTCTTGCCGCACGGGTTGGCGCAGTCGAAGATCGCGTAGTGTTCTTCCTTCAGATGCGGTGCACCTTCCAGAGTCATGGTTCCGCAGACGTGGTCGTTGGCCGCGTCGATATCCGCGCGGGTGAACCCCAGATGGCGCAACAAATCAAAGGTCGGGTCATTCAGCTTGGTCGCCGGAATGCCCAGAACACCGGTGCAGAAATCTTCGCCCAATGTCCATTGGTTGAAGACGAACCGGATGTCAAAGGCGCTTTCCAGCGCGGCGTCCACCTTGGCCAGTTCATTGGCACCAAAGCCGTGGCCAGTCAGTGAGGTGTGGTTGATCCCCGGCGCATTGCCGATTGTGCCGTGACCGACCGCGTAGGATACGATCTCTTCGATCTGCGACGAGGAATAGCCCAGCTTTTCCAGCGCAGATGGTACCGAGCGGTTGATGATCTTGAAGTAACCGCCGCCTGCCAGTTTCTTGAACTTGACCAGCGCAAAATCGGGCTCGATACCCGTTGTATCGCAATCCATCACCAGACCGATGGTGCCTGTGGGGGCAATCACCGTGGCCTGTGCATTGCGGTAACCGTTCTGCTCGCCAAGGCTCAGCGCCTCATCCCAAGCGGACATGGCCAGATCGACCAAACGCTTGTCGGGGCAGTTGCCATGGTCCAGAGGCACCGGCTTGACGGCCAGTTTCTCGTACCCCTCAGTCACACCCTGCGCCGCGCGGCGGTGGTTGCGGATGACGCGCAGCATGTGCTCGGCATTGCGCTTGTAGCCCTTGAACGGGCCAAGCTCACCGGCAATTTCAGCTGAAGTGGCATATGCCACACCGGTCATGATCGCGGTCAGCGCACCGCAGATCGCCCGCCCCTCGTCCGAGTCATAGCTGTAGCCCATGTTCATCAACAGGCCGCCAATGTTGGCATAACCAAGGCCCAGCGTGCGGAAGTCGTACGACAGCTGCGCGATTTCCTTTGACGGGAATTGCGCCATGGTCACCGAGATTTCCAGCGTCAGCGTCCATAGGCGCGAGGCGTGCATGTAATCGGCGGCCTGGAACTCACCGTCCTTGAGGAAGGTCAGCAGGTTCATCGAGGCCAGGTTACAGGCCGTGTCATCCAGGAACATGTATTCCGAACACGGATTCGATCCGCGAATTTCACCATCTTCAGGGCACGTGTGCCATTCGTTGACCGTGTCGTGGAACTGGATGCCAGGATCAGCACAAGCCCATGCGGCGTGACCAACCTTTTCCCAAAGATCGCGCGCCTTGACGGTCTTTGCGACTTTGCCATCGGTGCGGTTGATCAGCTGCCAGTCCGCGTCTTTCTCGACAGCAGTCAGAAACCCGTTGGTCACGCGGATCGAGTTATTCGAATTCTGCCCCGAGACCGAGCTATAGGCTTCCGAATCCCAGTCTGTATCATAGGTCGGGAACTCGATGCTGTCGTGGCCCTGCTTGGCGTAATCCAGAACGCGTTTGATGTAAGTTTCGGGGATTGCGACCTTTTTCGCCTCGCGGATCGCCTTTCTCAGCGCTTCGTTCTTGTTTGGATCATAGGCATCCTCGGCCGCACCGTCCCAAGAGCGAATGGCCTCGAAAATACCGTTCAGCATCTTTTCGTGCATCTTCGATCCGGCAACGATCGAGGCCACTTTCTGCTCTTCGATTACCTTCCATTCGATGAATTGTTCGATATCGGGGTGATCCGCATCGACAATGACCATCTTCGCTGCCCGACGGGTTGTCCCGCCTGATTTGATTGCGCCGGCGGCGCGGTCGCCGATCTTGAGAAAGCCCATCAGGCCCGAGGATTTGCCACCACCCGACAGCGCCTCGCCTTCTGCACGCAGATGGCTGAAATTGGTTCCGGTGCCCGAGCCGTATTTGAACAACCGTGCCTCGCGCACCCATAGATCCATGATGCCGCCTTCGTTCACCAGATCATCATCGACGGACTGGATGAAGCAGGCATGTGGCTGCGGATGCTCGTAGGCGGATTTGGATTTGGTCAGCTTGCCGGTCTTATAGTCGACGTAGTGGTGCCCTTGCGCCGGACCGTCGATTCCATAGGCCCAGTGCAGGCCAGTATTGAACCATTGCGGGCTGTTTGGCGCGGCGCGCTGAGTCGCCAGCATGTACCGCATCTCGTCGAAATAGGCGCGCGCATCCTCCTCGGTCGAAAAGTAGCCACCTTTCCACCCCCAGTATGCCCACGCACCGGCCAGCCGATCAAAGACCTGCTTTGAGGAAATTTCGCCCTCGAACTCAGCATCTTCAGCGGGAACCGACCGCCAGAGGAACTCGGGAACGTCTTTTTCCTTAACTTTGATCAATTTGGACGGGACGCCAGCCTTGCGAAAGTACTTCTGGGCAATCACGTCGCTTGCCACCTGCGACCAGGTTGACGGAACTTCGATCCCTTCCAGGCGGAACACAATGGTTCCATCGGGATTTCGGATTTCAGATGTCGCGGACACAAAATCCAGTTCCGAATAGGCATCCTGATCTGGTTTGGTGAATTTTCTTTCAATCTTCATGTCCGCAGCCCTAGTTAAATTCCGCCTAATTTTCGGTTCACGGCACTACATTTTGAGTTGCGGAGCACCACCCGCAACGCCGACAGAAGCGCGCAAAGGTACTGGACGCTGCTTTGGACAGCGAAAAAGCCGTTACAACGGCTGCACGTTAATAGACTGTGCTTATCCGACCCTCGCCTGTTGCCGTCCCGGCTTGAACACCAGATATTGTGGCAATCTCTTCGGCTCATACAATTTGACGTATATTGCCATAGAAGGTCAACGCCCTTTTTCAGCCAAATTTGAAATCTTTTTTGTTGACCAGACCCAGACATGAGAGGAGTCAAACTCTGGGTACGATTCCTCCACAGGCTCGCCTGCGGTAAATTTTCGGTCACGACTCGAAGTCTCAATTCGAATTACCGTTTTTACCAGCATAGTTATCTGTATTTGATCAACCAACACCTCGCTGGTTAGGCTGCAAAGGAATCAGCTTCGCCGGGTCTGTCAAACCCACACTGAACGACCAAAGGTTCACTTCGAAATGAGAAAGGCCAAACGAATGAAGTTGCTTCGCTTTATCCCCGCGTTGGCCTGTATCGTGGCCTGCACGCCACAAGAAACGCCCACCCCGTCACGTAGCGCGCTGTTCGAAACCCATCCCAAAAGGTTATTTGAGGCATTCGAAACCAGTTGTTCTGGTCCCGGCAAGGTCTTTGAGAAAATCGGCGAACAGGCTTTTGAATGCAGCGAGTATCTGCCCCCAAAAGCGGCTGCCTATTTGATTCTGAACTATGACGGATTTCCGCAGGACCTGCCCCAGAGCGTCATGCGCCTGACATCGTCAAAAACAGGGTCCGGCTATCGCGTTGACGCACGATCGTACTTTAAAGTGCCGCAGAAAACCGGCGCAATCGTTGAGGTTCCACTGGAAAGTGACGTGCTGGATCAGGCGATCAGCTCGTTGTATCTGGCGATGGGCGGCACGCCTACATGAGAATGTGAAGGAAGTGGTCGGGGCGGCAGGATTCGAACCTACGACCCCCTGTACCCAAAACAGGTGCGCTACCAGACTGCGCCACGCCCCGGACCGTGCGCCTTCCTAACGATGACAATCTGATTTGAAAAGCCCTAACAGGGCCAAATCGCAGGACCTTGCGAAAAAATTTCATGCTGCATCTGAGTGCCGACGCCGATAGAGTAACGTGCAGACAATCCGGCATTGATTTCCAGCACCGCAAAAACGGCATCCCCACCTTCAATCGGTGTCAGATCGCCGGGAATCGCCCTCTCATGCACATGTGTCACTGTGCCCGTACGGTCCAGAAATATCATGTCGAGCGGAATCAGTGTATTCTTCATCCAGAACGCGACGGGTTGCGGTGGGTCGAAGACAAACAGCATACCGGATCGATTCGGCAACGTCTCGCGAAACATCAGACCCCTTGACCGTTCCTGTGGCGTAACTGCCATTTCCACGTCAAATCGGATTGTCGCGCTGTCGTTTCGGAGTGTGACATGGTCGGCGCTGCACGCAGCAAATGCCCCCCCCGTCCACAGCGTGATCAGAAGCGTCCAGAATACCAGAAAACGAGTCATGGAACGGTCAGCCGTCCAGCGCGGCTTCCCAGGCGAGAACCTGCGCCGCCATTCGGCCACGTTTGCCGTCAATTACGCGCATCGCAAGCGCCTCTCCGGGCTGAAGGTCAGCAAGCCCCGAGCGCCGCAACACTTCGATATGCAAGAACACGTCTTCGCCGCGCCCGAAAACATTTGCGAACCCGAAGCCCTTGCCTTTGTCGAACCACTTCACCCGCGCGGCCTCCAGAGGGGCTTCTGCGATAGCGTCCGCATCCAACTCGGCGAAATCGGCCAACATCATCGACTCGGCGCGCGCCGGCGGGTCGATTGCAACAACCTCAACCGCCTGAACACCTCTGTCCGTGCGGTGTGTCATGATCTCGATACCTGCTCCGTCCGCGACGGAACTTTGGCCGAAATTGCGCAATACGTTCACATGCAACAGAATATCCGGGCCGCCTTCGTCAGAAACAACAAAGCCGTATCCCTTGGCGGGATCGAACCATTTTACGTGTCCACGGACGCGATACATGTTGTTCAGGTCTTCAGGCACGGTTTTCCCATCGCGAATTTTAGCAGTTCGTTAAGGGTCTGTTGTTTATGGGATTGGCAGACAATTTCAAGCCGAAAAAGTTGTTTACTTTCTGCTTGTTGCATTTCACGACACGTGAACGTCATGGATTCAACCTTTCAACATGCCATGCCGATCCCGGCTCAATTCGTTGCCATCTGAACCGATCATGCAAGCGGAACGCTCCATCGGCCCAGAATTCTATCTCTGTCGGCGTCAATCGGTACCCGCCCCAGAATGGAGGACGAGGTGGATTCGGCCCAAGTTTAGCAGTCACTTTCGCGACCTCTGCCATCAAAGCTGTCCGACTTGAAAGCGGTTGTGACTGCTTTGAAGCCCAGGCACCCAGTCGGCTTTTCAGTGACCTCGATGCATAATACGCATCAGCCTGGGGCCCGTTTTCACGACATACTGTACCACGAACACGAAGTTGACGCCGCAAAGATTTCCAATGCATTACAAATGCGGCTTTTTCGGACGTATCCAGCTCGTTCGCTTTGGCGCTTTCGTAGTTTGTATAGAAAACAAATGAATCCGCTTCGATTTCCTTCAGCAGAACCATGCGTGCATTTGGCAAACCGTCCGGGTCAACGGTTGCAAGCGCAATCGCATTCGGATCGTTCAATTCGGTTTCCTGAGCCTCAGCCAGCCACCGGGCCGCTATTGCAAACGGATCGGAGCCAGCAAAGATGCCATCACGCTCGGTCATTTCCATCCCCTGGAAAGTATTAATGACGAGCCTAAGGCGAGAACCCGCTGCGAGCAAGAGCGCACGGCCTTGATGCAGCGCTACCAATGGCATAAACCATGCCAATCTAACGCGAAGACAGGCGGAGAACCAAACATGTCAAATCAGTTGATGGCCGGCAAACGTGGCCTCATCATGGGACTGGCCAATGACAAATCTATCGCATGGGGAATCGCCCGCGCCTTGTCCGAAGCCGGAGCTGAACTTGCCTTTTCCTATCAGGGTGACGCCCTAAAGAAACGTGTGGACCCACTGGCTGCGCAACTGGGCAGCGAAATCGTTCTGCCCTGCGACGTGAGCGATGAGGCTTCAATTGATGGGCTTTTCTCGGCACTGGAAGAGAAATGGGGCAAGCTGGACTTTGTCGTTCACGCCATCGGTTTTTCTGACAAGAACGAACTGCGTGGGCGCTACGTGGATACCAGCCGGGCCAATTTTACGCTGACGATGGATGTATCCGTCTATTCGTTCACCGCAGTTATGCAGCGCGCGGAAAAGATGATGTCTGAAGGCGGCAGCGCCATAACGCTGACCTATTACGGAGCCGAGCAGGTGATGCCCCACTATAACGTGATGGGTGTTGCCAAGGCCGCTTTGGAAGCGTCGGTCAAGTATTTGGCGGAGGACCTGGGCAAGGACGGCATTCGCGTGAACGCGATTTCGGCCGGTCCGATCAAAACGCTGGCCGCCAGCGGTATTGGCGATTTCCGCTACATCATGAAATGGAACGAATACAACTCTCCGCTGCGCCGCAACGTGACCATCGACGATGTCGGCAAGTCGGCCCTGTACCTGTTGTCAGACCTCAGCAGCGGCGTCACCGGTGAGAATCTGCACGTGGATTCGGGCTACCATATTGTCGGAATGAAGGCCGTTGACGCCCCAGACGTGGAAAAAGGTTAAGAACATGAGCGCTAAGGACCGCCTGCCGCACGAAAAAGGATTTCACATCAGCTGGGACCAGATCCACCGCGACTCGCGCGCATTGGCGTGGCGTCTGGATGGGCAAGGCCCCGATGACGGCAGCTGGCGTGCTGTTGTGGCGATCACCCGTGGCGGCATGGCCCCTGCGATGATCGTCAGCCGGGAACTGGATATTCGTACTGTCGATACGGTCAGCGTGAAATCCTACCATCATCAAGCTCAGGGTGAGGCGGAAGTTCTGAAAGCACCCGATACCAACCTTATGGGTGACGGAACCGGAATTCTGATCATCGACGATCTGGTAGACAGCGGAAAAACATTGGAGCTGGTTCGGGAGATGTATCCAAAAGCGCATTTTGCGACGGTTTATGCCAAACCCAAGGGACGCCCAATGGTGGATACGTTCATCACCGAAGTCAGTCAGGACACGTGGATCTTTTTCCCGTGGGATATGGCCCTTCAATATGTCGAGCCCTATCGGGGCACCGATTGAAATCAGATCAGTAGGCAGCACATGACGCTCAGCCGTACCGCCGCAACATTCGCGCCGCCAGTGATGGAAGCGCGCCGATGGGTCGAGGGCGTTTCGTTCCCACCCGAACGTCCGTTGATCAACGTAAGCCAGGCGGCGCCGGTTGACCCGCCGCCACTGGCCTTGCGCAAGGCTATAGCCGAATTTACCGTGCGCGAAGACCATGCGCACCTATACGGCCCTGTGCTGGGAAATGACGACCTTCGCACGGAACTGGCTGCGCAGATAAGCGCGCATTATGGGGCAAAGGTCGAGGCACCTCAGGTTGCTATCACCTCAGGATGCAATCAGGCGTTTTCAGCAGTGATATCGGCCATCACCGGTGAAGGGGATGAGGTTATTCTACCAACCCCATGGTATTTCAATCATAAAATGTGGCTGGATATGTCGGGTGTTCAGGCGGCGGACCTGAAGACCGGCGACGATTTGCTGCCCGGTCCGGAGCGCGCGCGGGCGCTGATAACGGACAAAACACGCGCAATTGCTCTGGTCACGCCCAACAATCCCGGCGGCGTTGAATACCCGGCAGACCTTGTCCGCGCCTTCTTTGAGCTGGCGCGCGAAACCGGGATTTACCTGATCGTCGACGAAACCTATCGTGACTTCGACAGTCGCAGCGGGCCGCCACATGATTTGTTCCAGCAACCAGACTGGGATCAGACGCTGATCCACCTGTATTCCTTCTCCAAGGCATACAGGCTGACGGGTCATAGGGTCGGTGCCATTGCAACGGGCCCCGCACTTCTGGCTGAGGTCGAGAAGTTTCTCGACACCGTTGCCATTTGCCCCGGTCAGATCGGACAGTTCGCCGCGCTTTGGGGTATGCAAAACTTGTCGCAATGGCTGGCAGGC
This sequence comes from Ruegeria sp. SAZD013, assembly GCF_059612525.1. Taxonomy (NCBI): domain Bacteria; kingdom Pseudomonadati; phylum Pseudomonadota; class Alphaproteobacteria; order Rhodobacterales; family Roseobacteraceae; genus Ruegeria; species Ruegeria sp. SAZD013. The sequence continues at coordinate 538,245 of NZ_JBXWQT010000020.1, forward strand.
GAACGCGACGAAATACTCGACCGTCGCGCTGCCATCCTTGAGGGTATGCCCGCGCTGGAAGCCGAAGGTTGGCGCCTTTTGGGACTTGGGGCGTATTTCGCCTATCTGGAGCACCCGTTTGACATTCCGTCCGACGAACTTGCCAGGCGTTTGGTGCGTGAAGCCGGTGTTCTGTTATTGCCCGGTACCATGTTTATGCCCGATCACCACCCGGACGGGAAACGGCAAGTGCGCATTGCCTTCGCCAACCTCGACCGCACAGGTTTGGGCCAATTGTTCGAACGGTTGCAGGGCCTGTCCTTCTAAGCTTGCCCCCCGGCGGTGTGCGTCGTATTCAAGGCGGCAACCGACAGGGCAGAACGCTGCCGTAATAACAAGAGGGCACCATGGCCGCAGGCGCTAAAAGTCTTTCGAAAACCTTTGTCTGGATTCTGATGGGCATGCTGATGCTGGGGCTCGCGGGGTTCGGCGCCGTCAACCTGAGCGGCACAGTCCGTACAGTGGCGCAAGTTGGTGATGAAAGCATCTCGATCGATGACTTTGTCCGCGAGTTGCAGCGCGAGATCCGCGCGGTTGAGGCGCAATCGGGTCAGCCCCTGCAAATGTCGCAGGCGCGCGATCTGGGGCTGGATCGAAACGCGCTTGCCCGCCTGACAGCCTTGGCGGCACTGGACAATGAGGTGAGCCAGCTCGGGATCTCCATTGGGGATGAGAACCTGCAAAAAGAGATCGTGTCTGTCCCGGCCTTTCAAGGCGTAGACGGCAATTTCGACCGTGAGGCATACCGCTTTCAGCTTGAACAGGTCGGCATGACGGATTCCGAGTTCGAGTCGGACCTGCGCAAAGAATCCGCCCGTACGATCGTTCAAGGTGCGATCATGGGGGGTGTGGAAATGCCTGCCACCGTGACAGACACAATGGCCAACTATATTGGTGCCCGTCGCAGCTTTACCGTTGCGACGGCAGGGGCCGAGGCTTTGGAAACCCCCGTGGCCGAACCGACTGACGCGCAGATTCAGACCTACTATGACGAAAACGCTGAACAGTTCACCCTGCCCCGCACGAAACAGCTGACGTATGCGATTCTGTCTCCGGCCATGTTGGTGGACACGGTTGAGGTTGACGAAGAGGCTCTGCGAAAACTTTTTGAAGAGCGGTCGGCAGAGTATAATCAGCCAGAACGCCGTCTGGTCGAGCGCCTGAATTTCCCGGATGAACAAGCGGCCAACGACGCCAAGGCGCAGCTTGAGGTCGGGGGCACGACTTTTGAACAACTGGTTCGGGACCGTGATCTGGAGCTTTCGGATATCGACCTGGGCGACCTCACGCGTGAGGATCTGGGCGAAGCCGCCGACGCCGTGTTCGCGGCAGAACTTGACGCCGTTGTCGGCCCTCTGCCATCGGTATTTGGCCCCGCCCTGTTCCGTATCAACGGATCCCTGGCTGCAAACAGCGTTCCCTTTGAGGAGGCCGAACCGGCCCTGCGCGAAGAACTGGCGACAGAACGCGCCCGCCGCCTGATCGAGGCGCAGTCCGAAGATGTCAACGACATGCTGGCTGGTGGAGCGACTCTGGAAGAATTGGCAAATGAAACTGAAATGGAGCTGGGTCAGATTGACTGGACCCGCGACAGCGCCGAGGACATAGCGGCCTATGACGGGTTCCGCGCGGCCGCCGAAGCCGTGCAAGAGGGAGATTTCCCTGAAATCGCATTTCTCGAAGACGGATCGATCTTTGCCTTGCGCCTGAACGACGTTCTGCCACGCCGCCCTGAACCGCTGGAAAGCGCACGCGACCGTGTCGCCGCTGCCTGGGTACAGGCAGAGACCAATAAAGCCCTTTTGGACAAAGCAAACGCCGCACTGAGCCAACTGGCCACTGATGGTGACTTCGCTGCGACTGGCCTGCCCTTCCGCATTGAAAACGCACTGACACGTACCGCGTTTCTTGATGACGTTCCCGCCAGTTTTATGAACGAAGTGTTCCAGATGGAACTCGGTGAGTTACGCGTCATTGGTGGAAATGGTGCAGCCTTGCTTGTTCGTCTGGACGAGGTTCTGCCTCCCGAGGATTCCGACGAACTGCGCCGGTTGCGCGACGCACTGGCTGCGCAGATGGATCAGGCGCTGTCGCAGAATATTTTTGACGCATACGTACGGGACGCTCAGACCCGCGCCCGCCCGGTCGTGGATCAGCAGGCGCTGAACGCCGTGCAGGCGAGCTTTTAAGCGAGACCAAGATGGCCCTGACACCCGATTTCGATACCTTCGCGCGCGCCTATGAAGCGGGCGAAAACCAAGTGGTTTACACACGTCTCGCCGCCGATCTGGACACACCCGTGTCGCTGATGCTCAAACTGACGGGCGCGCAGAAAGATGCGTTCATGCTGGAGTCGGTTACGGGCGGAGAAGTGCGTGGCCGCTATTCGATCATCGGCATGAAACCGGACCTGATCTGGCGCTGCCACGGCGAAACGTCCGCGTTGAATCGTTCGGCACGGTTCGACGCCGACGCCTTTGTCGCGCAGGACGGCAATCCGATGGACAACCTGCGGGCGTTACTGGCAGAAAGCCGTATTGAGCTGCCAGACGACCTGCCTCAGGCTGCCGCCGGGCTGTTTGGTTATCTGGGCTATGACATGGTCCGGCTGGTCGAATACCTGCCGGACGTGAACCCCGATCCGCTGGGGCTGCCAGATGCGATCATGTTGCGCCCGTCTGTTGTCGCAGTATTGGATGGTGTCAAAGGCGAGGTGACGGTGGTCTCACCCACCTGGGCAAGCGACGGTCAATCTGCCAAAGCTGCCTATGCACAGGCGGCCGAGCGTGTGATGGATGCGGTCCGCGATCTGGAACGCGCGATGCCCGCCGAAACCCGTGATCTGGGCGACGCGCGCGAAGTTGCGGCACCGGTGTCGAACTTCACCAAGTCGGGCTATATGGAAGCGGTTGAAAAGGCCAAGGAATACATCCGCGCTGGCGATATCTTCCAAGTTGTTCCGGCTCAGCGTTGGACGCAGGATTTTCCGCTGCCGCCTTTTGCGCTTTATCGTTCGCTGCGGCGCACCAACCCCTCGCCATTTATGTTCTACTTCAACTTCGGCGGTTTTCAGGTCGTTGGGGCCAGCCCCGAGATTCTGGTGCGTGTGTTCGGCAGCGAAGTCACCATTCGCCCGATTGCAGGCACCCGTCCCCGTGGCGCGACCCCCGAGGAAGACAAAGCGAACGAGCTTGACCTGCTGGCCGATAAGAAAGAGCTGGCCGAACACCTCATGCTTCTGGACCTCGGGCGCAATGATACCGGCCGCGTGTCCAAAATCGGTACGGTTCGCCCGACCGAAGAGTTCATCATCGAACGCTACAGCCATGTGATGCACATCGTGTCCAACGTGGTGGGTGAGCTGGCGGAAGACAAGGATGCCCTGGACGCCTTCTTTGCAGGTATGCCCGCAGGTACGGTCTCGGGCGCGCCAAAAGTGCGCGCGATGGAGATCATTGACGAGCTTGAGCCGGAAAAACGCGGCGTCTATGGTGGAGGTGTCGGCTATTTCAGTGCGGGCGGTGACATGGACATGTGTATTGCCCTGCGCACCGCCATCGTGAAGGATCAGAAACTCTATATTCAGGCTGGCGGCGGTGTTGTCTATGACAGCGACCCCGAGGGCGAGTTCATGGAGACTGTTCATAAGTCAAACGCCATTCGGCGCGCAGCGGAAGATGCCGCACGGTTCACCGGAAACGGCAACGGTTAAAGAACAAGGCGGCTGATCAGGAGATCGCCGCCTGATTCAAACTGTCACTGCACCTGTTTCATCAAGACGGCCGAGATCGGCGCCATCGCCACCCGGTTCCCGCGATCTTCAAGACCCCACAGCAAAAGGGCTGAGATTGTCTCTGGCCGTACCCGCCCCAGCATGACAACGGTTCCTTCCTGACCCGCCCGGAACGCGGCCTGATCCAGGAACCGGCGCATGATTCTGGGATCCTGTCGCGCCCCATCGATATCGCGGAACACAACGCTGGACGGAATGCCATTGCGAACCGCAAGCTTCTGGACAGTGTTCAGCCCATTGTCCTGTGTGATCAACCCGCGTCCGGTTCCGGCAGCAATTGCCGCGACCTGATCGGCCAGCTTGCGGTTTCCCTGAATGCCGCTGTTCACGCCTTCCAGAATACCCACTGTTTCAGGCAATGTATCCAGCCACACGGACAGGGAAACTTCGGCATCCTGCGCGCTTGCTGCCTCGGGCAAGTCCGCAAGGGCCAGAACTTCGAACCCAGCCGCGCGGTGCCGTTCCATCTTTTCCGCCGCATCCGGATCAGACGGGTTCACGGCAAAGCTGATCGGGTAAGGGAAATCCTGCAACGCTTCGGCGCCGAATGCGCCTTCGTCATCAATCAGAATGATCGACATCAGCGGCTTAGATTCCGGGTTCTCGAACTTGGCAGCAAAACGTTCAATCGGTTTTTCCGCAGATGGCTGTTCGGAAATCGCCTGTTCTGCAACAGGCTCATCATCGCGTTCCGTCAACGGCAGGATACGTTTTCCGACAATCGAACTGGCACTTTCTTCCTGTTCTCCCCCGATCTGAGGCAGCGCAGCAATACGCGGAAGCTCACGGGGCAAGGTATCTTCATCCCCTTCCACCGCAATCGGACTGCTTTCAAGTGAATTATCAGTCGTAGTGTCTTTTGTTTGTGGTTCAGCCTCGACCTGTGGCAGCGGATTTGGTTCGGGCTCAAGAACTGCGACCTCGGTTGTGTCAGACTCGGTCGGCGGCGTGGGGGTTTCATCAATTACAACCGGCACGGACTGTTCCTGCTGAACTGCAGGAACCTGGCTGGGCTCGGGCGGCGCAGCGGGGGCTTCAGTCATGACGGACACTTCGGTCGCCACCGGTGCAGCGGGCTCGTTCGGAGCCTCAGCCACTTTGCCAACCTCGGGCTGCGGCTCGGATGACGCTTCCAACCCGGACAAATCGGCCAGATCTTCGTTGGCATTATCGGCGGCTTCTGGCGCATGCGGGGCCAGTTCCACCAGATCGGCATCAGAAACATCCTCGGCAAGTTCAGTAGGCGCCTCTGGTGTTTCTGAAATCGTCGGCGCTGGTGCTTCGGTCGCAACAACCGGCGTATTGACCATCGGCGTGTTGAGCGACACGACCGCACCCAAGATCAAAACAACGATCGCCCCTGCGACCATTCCTCCGAAAAATCCGCCCATATTTCCTGCCTTTCGCCTCTTTTCCCTGCCTCGCCCTGCTCTGCGCCATCTGGTGTGGCGCTCGGTCAATTGGAGGCGTCAGAAACCGTATGTCCTCTTGACGCTGCCGCCCAAGCCTGAGCATGTATGTGCGGACATTATACCGTGGCCCGGGGTTGCATCGCCAGCCCGAAATGCCCAAGCGAAGATAAGTGCCCATATGCTGCTGCTGATCGACAACTACGACTCGTTTACCTACAATTTGGTACATTATTTGGGCGAACTTGGTGCCGAAATGGTCATTCGCCGCAATGATGCGCTGGATGTGCAAGAAGCAATGGCCATGAACCCGGCTGGGATCCTGCTAAGCCCCGGCCCCTGCGACCCGGATCAGGCGGGCATCTGTCTGGCTCTGACCGAAGCCACCGCCGAGACAAAAACACCTCTTTTGGGGGTTTGCCTTGGGCATCAGACCATCGGACAGGCGTTCGGTGGCAAGGTGGTACGATGCCACGAAATTGTGCACGGCAAAATGGGCATCATGCACCACACCGGAAAAGGCGTCTTTGCTGGCCTTCCATCGCCCTTTGAAGCCACACGTTACCATTCGCTGGTGGTCGAGCGCGAGACGCTGCCCGACTGTCTTGAGATCACAGCCGAGCTGGAAGACGGCACGATCATGGGGCTGCAACACAGGGAACTGCCTATTCACGGTGTTCAGTTCCACCCTGAATCGATTGCGTCCGAGCATGGTCACGCCCTTCTCAAGAATTTCCTGCAAGAACTGAAAGTCCCCGCATGAGCGACGCGCTGAAACCGCTGATTGGAGCAGCCGCCGATCGTCCGCTGACCCGTAAAGAGGCCGAGACTGCCTTTGGCATCCTGTTCAACGGCGAAGCCACGCCAAGCCAGATTGGCGGGCTGTTGATGGCCATGCGTACAAGGGGGGAAACGGTTGATGAATATGCCGCGGCCGCGGCTGTGATGCGCGCCAAGTGCAATGCCGTGCGGGCGCCCGAAGGGGCGATCGACATCGTTGGCACGGGCGGGGACGGAAAAGGTACTCTGAATATCTCGACCGCGACGGCCTTTGTCGTCGCAGGCGCTGGCGTGACAGTCGCCAAACACGGCAACCGCAACCTAAGTTCCAAATCAGGCGCAGCGGATGCATTGGGTCAAATGGGCATCAACGTCATGGTTGGCCCGCAAGTCGTTGAAAGCGCATTGAAAGATGTCGGGATCGGATTCATGATGGCGCCGATGCATCACCCGGCTATTGCGCATGTTATGCCTTCGCGGCAGGAGCTGGGAACGCGCACGATTTTCAATATCCTTGGCCCGCTGACCAACCCTGCCGGTGTCAAACGGCAACTGACTGGCGCCTTTAGCCGCGAGTTGATCCGCCCCATGGCTGAAACACTAGGCTTGCTGGGGTCAGATCGCGCGTGGCTGGTGCACGGATCAGACGGGACAGACGAATTGACGATCACCGGTATCAGCTGGGTCGCCGCTTTAGAAGATGACGTGATCAAAGAGGTCGAGCTGCACCCCGAGGATGCCGGCCTGCCTGTGCACCCTTTCGAAGACATCCTCGGCGGAACCCCTGAAGAAAATGCCATCGCATTTCGTGCGCTGCTGGACGGCGCCCCGTCCGCGTATCGTGACGCCGTGTTGCTGAACTCTGCCGCCGCATTAATTGTCGCCGATGCTGCAAGTGATCTGCGCGAAGGCGTGGCCATGGCTGCCGAGAGCATCGACAGCGGTGAAGCCAAAAACAAAATCACGGCCTTGGCCGCCAAGACTCAGGAGGCCGCATGACCGAAACCGTTCTGGACAAGATCAAAGCCTACAAACTGGAAGAGATCGCAGCAGACAAGGCTCATAAGTCCTTGGAAAATCTGGAAAGTGAAGCACGCGCCGCTTCGGAAACCCGCGGGTTTGCCGCAGCTCTTCAAGCTGCGTCCCGGCAAGGTTACGGCCTGATTGCCGAGGTCAAGAAAGCCAGCCCCTCCAAGGGTTTGATCCGGCCAGATTTTGATCCGCCTGCCTTGGCCAAGGCCTATGAAGAAGGCGGTGCTGCGTGTTTGTCCGTGCTCACCGACACGCCGAGCTTTCAGGGTGCCAAGGAATATCTAACACAAGCGCGTAACGCGACATCTCTGCCCGCTTTGCGTAAGGATTTCATGTATGACCCTTATCAGGTGGTTGAGGCACGTGCTTTGGAAGCCGACTGTATTCTGATCATCATGGCATCCGTCAGCGATGATCAGGCAGCCGAGTTGGAACAAACCGCTTTCGATTGGGAGATGGACGTTCTGATTGAGGTTCACGACCAAGCCGAGCTTGAACGCGCAGCCCAACTGAAAAGTCCTTTGATCGGCATAAACAACCGCAATCTCAAGACCTTCGAAACCACTCTTGATACGACTCGGCGCTTGTCCAAACTGGTACCGGCAGACCGTACTATCGTGTGCGAAAGCGGGTTGGGCACGCCAGAAGATTTGCGGGATATTGCGCGCTATGGCGCCCGGTGCTTTTTGATCGGCGAAAGCCTGATGCGCCAGGACGATGTCGAAGCGGCCACCCGCCACATCCTGTCCAATCCGCTTATCCCCGGAGTGATGTGATGCCGCTGACCCATTTCGATGCTCAAGGTCAGGCGCACATGGTCGACGTCTCGGGCAAAGAGGTCACAGATCGTATAGCCGTGGCTGTGGGTCACGTTAAGATGGCACCGGAAACCTATGAAATCATTTCAGAACAACGCGCCGCTAAGGGCGATGTTTTGGGCGTTGCCCGCCTGGCCGGCATCATGGGTGCAAAAAAGACGCCGGATCTGATCCCGCTCTGCCATCCTTTGCCAGTAACTAAGGTTGCCGTTGAACTGACCCTCGACCCGGATCTGCCGGGAGTTCAGATCGAAGCAACGGTCAAAACGTCAGGTCAAACCGGAGTTGAGATGGAGGCCCTGACCGCCGTTTCCACCGCGGCCTTGACTGTGTACGACATGACCAAAGCCGTCGACAAAGCGATGGAAATTGGCGGCATTCATTTAAGTCTTAAAGACGGCGGAAAATCAGGACGTTACGAGGCGAAATGATTACCGTCGAAGAAGCGCGCGCCCTGCTGTTCGATCTTGTCGGCCCTCTACCTTCGGAACAGGTTCCCCTGGCCCAGTCTGCGGGACGTGTTCTGTCGCACGAGGTTGTGGCAACGCGCGACCAGCCGCCATTTGCGGCATCTTCGATGGATGGCTATGCCGTCAAAGCCGACGAAGTCGAGCTTCATGCCATGTTCAAAGTGGTGGGCGAATCCGCTGCGGGTCGTCGTTTCGACGGCTCGATGGGCCCCGGTCAGGCCGTGCGTATCTTTACCGGCGCTCCGGTTCCCGAGGGCGCGGATTTCGTTGTGATTCAGGAAGATACCGACCGGCGTGGCGATCTGATCACGATCACAGACGACCCCGGCCCCAAAACGAACATCCGCCCTGCCGGTGTGGATTTTATGACAGGCACTCCCATCACGGCACCGCGTTTGATCCGCGCCGAAGACATTGCACTGATGGCTGCGATGAATGTCGCGCGGGTCCCGGTTTCTCGAAAACCCGTCATTGCCCTGATCTCGACCGGCGACGAACTTGTCATGCCCGGCGAAGAACCGGGACCGGACCAGATTATCGCGTCAAACACGTTTGGACTGCGGGCGTTGCTTGAGGGGCTCGGTGCTGTGGTTCGTGTCCTTCCGATTGCACGGGATACGGTCTCATCACTTGAAACGGCTTTTCACCTGGCACGAGGGGCCGATCTCGTCGTGACGATTGGCGGTGCGTCGGTTGGGGACTACGACCTTGTGTCTGACGTTTCGCAGGGGCTGGGGATGGATCGGTCTTTCTACAAGATCCGAATGCGCCCCGGAAAACCTCTGATGGCTGGTCGCATGGGTGACACCGCGATGGTCGGGCTTCCGGGGAACCCGGTCAGCGCGATGGTCTGTGGCTATCTGTTCCTTGCCCCGATGGTGCGGCGGATGCTGGGGCTGGAAATGGTTCTGCCACCCTTTCACTCTGCCCGGTTGACCGAACCACTGTCACAAAACGGCCCGCGCGAGCATTACATGCGTGCGGTTCTAAGCGAAACGGGTATCCAGGCCTGTGCAGATCAGGACAGCTCTCTGCTCAGCGTTCTGGCGCAGGCAAACGCCCTTTTGGTCCGTCCCCCGAACGACCCCGCCCGCAAGGCCGGGGAAACGGTTCGATACCTGCCGATCTGAGCTTCGCCCAAATTCATTGACACAAAACGTGAACATGCGTAGAACAAAAGAAAACGCATGAGCGACGAGGTGTGAGCAATGCTGACCAAGAAGCAATTGGATTTGTTGAAATTCATCCAAAAACGCGTGCAGGCGGACGGTGTTCCGCCCAGTTTCGATGAAATGAAGGCCGCGCTTGACCTGCGGTCGAAATCCGGCATCCACAGGCTGATCACTGCGCTGGAGGAACGCGGCTTTATCCGTCGCCTCGCGCATCGTGCCCGCGCGATTGAAATTGTGAAACTTCCTGAAAGCCTTGGCGGTGAACCAACTGCCGGATTTTCACCCCGCGTGATCGAAGGTGACCGGCCCAGAGGCCCCCGCCCGGCCAATATTGAACCGGTTGCGGTGGACGCGTTGGAATTGCCGGTGATGGGCCGGATCGCGGCGGGTGTCCCTATTGAAGCGATCAGTCACGTGTCACATCACGTGGCGGTCCCCGGCCCCATGGTTTCCGGGAAAGGCCAGCACTATGCGCTTGAGGTTCGCGGTGACTCGATGATCGACGCGGGCATCAATGACGGTGATGTGGTTGTCATCCGCGAAACCGCGACTGCTGATAACGGAGATATCGTGGTTGCACTGGTAGAAGATCAGGAAGCGACGCTGAAACGCTTTTTCCGCCGCGGCAACGCTATTGCTCTCGAAGCGGCCAACCCGGCTTATGAGACGCGCGTTCTACCTGAAGAAAAGGTCAAGGTTCAGGGTCGCCTAGTCGGTCTGATCCGAACCTATTGATCCGGATTCAAACGACGGTCCCCGACGGGCTTCGGGGACCAGAGCCTGTGACCTGTCAGTTCCGCGCTTGAAGTCAACTTTCCGTCCGACAATGACAGGCTGCCGGTTTCGGTCAGGTGATCCGGATCGAAGACGGCGCACGCTCCCTCAAGGGTCAGCGCAACTGTCGAAACAATGATCTGGTTGTTCTTGCATTCGTCGAACGCGTGCGCGGCCTTTTTGCCCGAGATATGGATGATTTCCATATCCTGATATGGGTACCGCTGAACGGTGCTGCTGTCCGGCCATCTGCCTGCTGCCGCGATCTGATCGGCACCGTCACCGTCATTCTCAAGCCAGACGCTGGCAACAAACCCGCTGCCTTTGCTTCTGCTCAAAGCCCGGCCCTGAGCGGTCATCACGCCGACTAACCCCCCGTTTTCTGCGATCAGAACATCTGGCCTGTGGCCCGAGTTCCAAAGCAGAAATGACAGAACGACGGGCCCGACACCGTACCAACGCGCGCGCCCTTGCCACAAGGCCAGCCACAAAGCACCAACAGCAACAAGTGGCAATACATACCAGGGCGGGCTAACTACGAAACCCTGAGCACCGTCCAGGTGCGACACCCAGTTTGACACCCCCAAGATCCAATGCAGCGCCCAGCCCATAACGGTCAGCGGAAAAGCCTCCAATCCAAATGGGGCGGCCAGTGCGGCGACAACCGCCGCAGGCACAACTAATAAGCCCATGACGGGTACGGACAGAAGGTTCGCCAGCAATCCATAGTGAGACATCGTATTGAAATGCGCAGCGCCAATTGGGGCCGTGGCAAGCCCGGCTATCGCCGAGGACATCACCACACCAGCAATCGGTTTCAACCAATTCGGGCCGGGTAACGGACCCACCTGTTGCAATGCGCCGAAGACGGCAACCAGGGCTGTCGTTGCCGCAAAGGACATCTGAAACCCCGGACTCAGCAGCGACTCGGGACAAAGAACCAGAACGATCAGCGCAGCAACGGAAACCGCACGCAACGAGATCGCGCGCCTGTCGATCAACACGGCCCCCAGCATGACACTGACCATGACATAGGCGCGTTCGGTTGCGATATTCCCGCCGGACAACAGCAAATAAATCGTCGCCGCGATCAGCGCGAGCACAGCCGCAACTTTTCGGACAGGTAACCGCAGCGCCACGAAGGGGATCAGTGACAAACCAATACGGCAGGCCACGAAAACAAAACCCGTCAGTAACCCCATGTGAAGCCCGGAAATGGCAAGCAAATGCGCCAGGTTCGACGCGCGCAGGGACAAGAGCGTCTCCTGCCCCATACCACTGCGATCACCTGTGGTGACGGCAGCGGCAAACCCACCGATTTCTCCGGGCAGGATTTGTTTCACTCGCCGCGATATGGCCATTCGGATTGCGGTAATTCGAACACCGCCAATACCGTCCTTGACTGGCGCAATCGTCAATACAGGAACGCGGGTATACCCGACCGCACCCAGCTCCTGAAACCAGGCATGGCGACGAAAATCGAACCCGCCAGGTTCAACCGGGCCCTGCGGCGGCGAAAGATGCGCTGTGGTCATGATCCGTTGCCCAGGCGCAAAAGGGTCTGTTGCGCCATGAACAGAAAGACGGATGCGTTGCGGCCTGCGCTCCTGCGGTACGTCCCCTACGCGCACCTGATCGAGCGTCAACCGCAACGCATCCGAGGCAGACCGATCCATGGCGACGACCCTCCCCTCGACAGGGCCATAGTACCGCCAGGACAGAACCGGTTCTGCCACCATATGGGCGCGAGTGCCCGCCAGTATGACACCGACCGCAATCAGCGCCCCCCCGGTCGCTAACGCTCCCATCCCCGGTGGCAGCCGGCGGCTCAGGACAACAAGAGCCAGGAACAAGCAAGAAAGACCAGCGTATACCGGCCAGCCAGGCTCGCTCCGGGCACCGAAATAGAGACCGATCCCCGTTGCCAGCATGACTGGCGTCCACGGAAACAGGTACCCTGTCTGGTGCAGCAGCGCGGCCTCGACCCGTGCAAGAACACGCATGGTTGCCCCCGTCCTTCGGGCTCGTTAGACAGGCGTCAAACTATGCCAGATACGGTTACCAAAAGGTTAATCCTCAACATGTCCGAACAGGTCGTCACACGTTTTGCCCCCTCGCCCACAGGTTTTCTGCACATCGGTGGCGCACGCACCGCATTGTTCAATTGGCTTTATGCCCGCGGACGTGGTGGAAAGTTCCTGCTGCGGATCGAAGATACCGACCGGGAGCGCTCGACCCCCGAGGCAACCACCGCGATCCTTCAGGGTATGGAATGGCTGGGACTGGATCATGATGGCGATGTAATCAGCCAGTTCGAAGGAGCTGCCCGGCATGCCGAAGTCGCGCACCAGCTTCTGGCCGAGGGAAAGGCATATAAATGCTTCTCGACGCAGGACGAAATTGCCGCCTTTCGGGAACAGGCGCGGGCCGAGGGCAAGTCGACCCTGTTCCGCAGCCCCTGGCGTGACGCTGATCCTTCGGCTCTTCCCGAACTGCCATTTGTCATTCGCATCAAGGCTCCGCAGGACGGTACAACAGTGATCCGCGATCAGGTTCAGGGCGACGTGACCATTCGCAACGACCAACTGGACGACATGGTTCTGCTGCGTTCCGACGGGACACCGGTCTACATGCTGGCAGTGGTGGTCGACGATCATGATATGGGTGTTACCCATGTCATTCGCGGCGATGACCACCTCAATAACGCGGCGCGCCAGATGATGATCTATGAGGCAATGGGCTGGGATGTTCCGGTCTGGGCCCATATTCCGCTGATCCACGGGCCAGACGGTAAGAAATTGTCCAAACGCCATGGCGCGCTTGGCGCGCAGGAGTATCAGGCCATGGGCTATCCTGCCGCCGGGATGCGCAACTATCTGGCCCGTCTGGGCTGGAGCCATGGTGACGATGAATTCTTTACTGATGCACAGGCAAAGGAGTGGTTTGATCTGAACGGCATCGGCAAAAGCCCTGCCCGGTTTGATCTGAAAAAACTGGAAAACCTGTGTGGTCAACACATCGCCATTTCTGAGGATGCTGCGTTGCAGCATGAAATCGGAGCCTACCTGGCCGCAGCTGCTTTACCACCCCTGACAGATTCACAATCGAGTGATTTGGAACGTGCGATGTATTGCCTCAAGGATCGGGCGCGGACTTTTCCTGAACTCCTTGAAAAGGCTCACTTTGCCTTGACGGAACGCCCAATCGTTCCCGACGAGAAAGCCGCAAAGGCGCTGGCATCTGTATCCGACGGTATACTGGAAGAATTGACGCCGCAGTTGCAAAATGCTAGCTGGTCTCGAGACGAACTGGAGGAGACCCTGAATTCCTTTGCCGAGTCAAAGGAGCTCACGTTCGGCAAGCTCGCTGGCCCACTCAGGGCCGCCTTGGCTGGTCGGGCCGTCACGCCTTCGGTTTTTGACATGATGCTTGTGCTGGGACGGGATGAAACCCTGGCGCGGCTTTCAGAAGCAGCGAAATAACCCGAATTTCATAAACGGGTAACGCTGCTCCGCTAACACCCGGACTGCGCGAAAGCGCGCAGTCGTTGCCCGCACTGCCCGAGGTTTCTTTGGCATGCGTATGAATGAAGAAGGGATAACCATGACAGACAGCAACAAAACAGCCACTCTGACCGTTCACGGCAAAGAGTATGAGTTGCCGGTTCATACCCCGACCGCCGGTCCGGATGTCATTGATATTCGGAAGCTTTACGGTCAGGCAGGGGTATTCACCTATGATCCCGGTTTCACTTCAACCGCAAGCTGTGACAGCACAATAACCTTTATCGATGGTGAAAAAGGCGAGTTGCTGCACCGTGGCTACCCGATCGACCAACTGGCAGAGAAATCGCACTTTCTTGAGGTCTGCTATCTGCTGCTCTACGGAGAGCTGCCGGTCGCAAAAGATCTGGAGAAATTCGAAACCACGATCACCCGCCACACCATGCTGCATGAGCAGATGCAGTATTTCTACCGTGGTTTCCGCCGCGACGCGCATCCCATGGCCATTATGGTCGGTGTTGTCGGCGCAATGTCAGCCTTCTATCACGATTCGACCGATATCGCGGACCCGCATCAGCGCGAGGTCGCCTCGCATCGCCTGATCGCCAAAATGCCGACAATCGCCGCATGGGCTTATAAATACCACACGGGGCAGCCCTTCGTGTATCCGCGCAATGACTTGGATTATGCGTCTAACTTCCTGCGCATGTGTTTCAGCGTTCCTGCCGAAGAATATGAGGTCAACCCGATCCTCAGCCGCGCGATGGACCGTATCTTAACGCTTCACGCAGACCACGAGCAGAATGCGTCAACGTCCACCGTGCGTCTGGCGTCGTCATCGGGCGCAAATCCGTTTGCATGCATCGCCGCTGGTATTGCCTGCTTGTGGGGGCCGTCCCATGGTGGCGCCAACCAGGCATGTCTGGAAATGTTGGAAGAGATCGGCACCGTAGATCGCATTCCCGAATTCATCGCCCGTGCCAAAGACAAGAACGACCCGTTCCGCCTGATGGGCTTTGGCCACCGCGTGTACAAAAACTTTGACCCACGCGCAAAGGTGATGAAGCAGTCGGCCGACGAGGTTCTGGATCTGCTGGGCATTGAAGACAACCCTAAACTGCAGGTTGCTAAAGAGCTGGAACGCGAAGCGCTGGAAGACCCGTATTTCGCCGACAAAAAACTGTTCCCGAACGTTGACTTCTATTCGGGTATCATCCTCGAGGCGATGGGTTTCCCGACCTCAATGTTCACACCAATCTTTGCACTTTCGCGGACTGTTGGCTGGGTCAGCCAGTGGAAAGAAATGATTGAAGATCCACAGAACAAGATCGGCCGCCCGCGTCAGTTGTACCTGGGTGAGACGCTGCGCGATTACGTGGACATCGAAAACCGCTGATCCATCAAAGCACGCAATAAATCCAGAAGGCCCCGGTTAAACCGGGGTCTTTTGCTTTCGATACTGAAGCAGCGGACGGTTGGGTATTTGGCTTCAGAACAAGCTCATTTGATCCCCAGGTTGCGGCGGAACTGCAAACCGGTCGCATCGTAACGGAGCGGATTTGATCGAAAGCCCTTGTCTTTTGCAGGTTTTAGCGAATCTCAGGGCGATGAGTTCGGCATATTCCCCCTCACCCCGCATCCTGTACCCCCAGCGCGGGTCATAATTTCGTCCGCCATGCATTTCACGCAGCTTGGACATGACCTTTTCTGCACGGGCGGGTTCGTGCTCTGCCAGCCAGTCCTGCCAAAGCTGCGAGACTTCGCGGGGCAATCGCAACATGATCCAGCTTGCCGCATCTGCGCCCGCCTCTTTTCCGGCGCCCAACAGGCTCTCCAACTCATGATCTGTCAGCCCAGGCACAATAGGCGAGGTCATTACGCGAACCGAAACGCCCGCATCGGTCAACGCTCTGATCGTCTGCAACCGACGGGCCGGAGACGGTGCGCGGGGCTCCATCCGCCGGGACAGACCCGCATCCAGCGTGGTAAGCGAAATACCGACCCGCACCAATCCCCGGCTGGCCATGTCAGCCAAAATATCCAGATCACGCTCGATCAATGTTCCTTTGGTCACGATTGCGACCGGGTGGTTGAACTCTTGCAAGACCTCAAGGCAAGACCTTGTAATCAGTCTGTTTTTTTCAATGGGCTGGTATGGGTCAGTGTTTGTCCCGATTGCGATCGTGGCGACCTTGTAGGACTTTGCCGACAGTTCCTTGCGCAGAACAATGCTCATGTTGGGACGCGCAACAAGGCGAGTTTCGAAATCCAATCCTGCGGACAAGCCCAGAAAGGCGTGGCTGGGTCTGGCAAAACAATAGACACAGCCATGCTCGCACCCCCGATACGGATTGATCGAACGGTCAAAAGGCAAATCGGGTGAACGGTTATAGGTGATTGCACTGCGCGCCACCTCATCCCGCGTCTCGGTTCGCAGGGGCGGCAAGTCTTCATTGATGTCCCACCCGTCATCAACAGCCTGCGTTGCAAACCGTTCAAACCGCCCAGCAGTATTGGACGCCACCCCCCTTGCCTTGACGACATACCCGATGCTCACGATATATTTGTTCCCTATTTGTTCTTGCCGTACGATAAGCGTGAAACAAAACCTGTGCAAGCCAACCCTTCGAAGAAACAGGAACGCACAGATGAAAAATAAACAGGATAATATTGCAGACTTTTCAATCGAGCCGGTGCCATTTTTGGCATATAGGTCGGTCCCGAAACGACCAACGTCGCAATCGTCACAGTCAGAATGCGACGTTTTGGCCAAAACGGAAAAAATGCCACCACGGGCCGATGGCCCGCCCAGCACAGGGAATACCCCATGTCCGACGAAGAAGATATCGTCCTGTCCGAACTGAATGATGACGAACTGGTTGATCAGATGTTCGACGATCTCTATGACGGATTGAAAGAAGAGATCGAAGAAGGCACCAATATCCTGCTGGAACGCGGATGGACGCCGTATGACATCCTAACCAAAGCTCTGGTTGGCGGCATGACCATTGTGGGCCATGACTTCCGCGACGGCATTCTGTTTGTACCTGAGGTTCTGCTGGCGGCCAACGCGATGAAAGGCGGCATGTCGATCCTCAAGCCGCTGCTGGCTGAAACCGGTGCTCCGCGTGTTGGCAAAATGGTTATCGGCACCGTGAAGGGCGACATCCACGATATCGGCAAGAACCTTGTGTCGATGATGATGGAAGGCGCAGGCTTCGAAGTTGTCGATCTGGGAATCAACAACCCGGTCGAGAATTATCTGGAAGCACTGGAAACGGAACAGCCCGACATTCTGGGCATGTCCGCCCTGCTGACCACCACGATGCCTTACATGAAAGTCGTTATCGACACCCTGGTCGAACAGGGCGTGCGCGATGACTACATTGTTCTGGTCGGTGGCGCGCCGCTGAACGAAGAGTTCGGCAAAGCCATCGGTGCAGACGCCTACTGCCGTGACGCTGCTGTTGCAGTGGAAACCGCCAAGGACTTCGTGGGCCGCAAACACAACCAACTGGCTGGCTAAGACCACTCAGGTTTTTCTTGAAAGGCCGTCCGTTTTGGGCGGTCTTTTTCGTTTTGTTGCACCGCCTCCGTCTTTAGGCGTCTTGATTATCCAATTGTATACGAAAGTGCGGTTAAAAACCGAAACGTCCAAGTTTCGGGGGTCCCGTGCCGCAGTCATTCACAGCCATTTCGTTGGGCAAACTCGCCGATATCGATCGTGTTGAGGGCAATTACGTCGCTGAAAACGCCTCCGCGCTTGTTGGGCAAACCTTCGGTTACACGGACGCGCCATTATCGCACAACAGCGTGACATGGAGCGCCGTAGGAAACCCCGGCTCTGCCTATGACATGAACAACATGTCTGCCAATGATCGGTTTTCGATCGACGGCGGCGCGCCGCAAACCTTTGATGGCACATCAGTTTACCACGCCACTGTCACTTATTTCGACGGCACAAGTGCAAACATTACTGCCGTTGTCGCGCAGGATGTGGATGGCAACACATATCTGGTGCCAGAGTTCTCGGACAACGCAGATCAGGCCGCTCTGGAAGCGGGGCCTATACACTCGATCACCTTCAACAGTCTTGCCGGTAATCGGTATTCGGGACTGGTGTCAAGCCGCGAGGACTGGGATCTGGTCCCGTGCTTTACGCCCGGAACGTTGATCAGAACACGGAAGGGAGAACGCCCGGTAGAAACGCTGCGTCCCGGCGACCGGGTTGAAACCCTTGACCACGGGTTTCAAACGGTGCGTTGGGCCGGGCAACGGCGGGTTCAGGCCGCAGGCACGTTCGCGCCGGTTCTGTTCAAGGCAGGCGCATTTGGAAACGCACGCGACCTTCTGGTGTCGCAGCAACACAGGATGCTGCTCTGGAACTGGCGCTTGGAACTGCATACCGGCTATTCCGAAGCGCTGGCCCCCGCCAAACACTTAGTCAATGGACATGACATCATCCTCAAACCCGGCGGGGTCGTAACCTATATCCATCTGCTGTTTGATCAGCATGAGTTGCTCTGGTCGGAAGGCTGCCTGAGCGAGAGCTTTCATCCCGGCGCCCAAACCTGGAACGCACTTGATCGGTCGGCCCGACAGGATATCCTATCGTTGTTTCCCGAGTTATTGAAGCAAGGTATCGCCGCCTACGGCCCGCCCGCGCGGCCTCTGTTATCGGCATTCGAAACACGAACGTCGGCAGCCTGACACGAGATGTCGGAAGAAGGCTTGCCTGCAAGCTGTTTTCGTTCTCTTGTGCCATGAGCCCATAAGGAAGCCGACCTATGCCAAGCGATACGCTACCGGATGATGCAAGCCTCACAACCAAAGGCTATGACGGCGTGGAAAACGCAGGCATCCTGCTGATCGCCTGCGGGGCACTTGCGCGCGAAATTCTGGATATCAAAACGCGCAACGGCTGGGATCACATGGCTCTGACCTGCCTGCCTGCAATCCTGCATGTTCATCCGGAACGGATCACGCAGGCAGTTGAAGACACCGTGGCCAAACACCGCGACAGGTTCGAAAAAATCTATGTGGTTTACGCTGATTGCGGAACCGGAGGTCTGCTGCAATCCGCCTGCGAAAAACTGGGCGTCGAGATGGTAAAAGGCCCTCATTGCTATTCGTTCTTCGAAGGCAATCAGGCCTTTCAAGAACGCGGCGAGGACGAAACAACTGCCTTCTACCTGACTGACTTTCTGGCCCGCCAGTTCGACGCATTTGTCTGGAAACCACTGGGCCTGGATCGCCACCCGGAACTGCGGGACATGTATTTCGGCAATTACACCAAACTGATTTATCAGGCCCAGATCGACGATCCGAAACTGACCGAACGCGCACGGAAATGCGCGGACCGCATGGGATTGGCGTTCGAACGTCGTTTCACCGGCTACGGCGATCTGGAAACCACTTTGTCAGACTGGGCAAACCGCCCCGAGTGACCTCAGGCGTTTTCCTGCGCGACCTGGCGGATGCGTTCGATCATGGCCCGCAATCCATTGGACCGCTGGGCTGACAGATGATCGTTCAAGCCCAGTCGGGCCAGTTCTGCCGCCGCATCGACCTGCGGCACCTCGGTCACCGGCAGTCCGTTGTATAGGGACCGAAGCACGGCGATCAGCCCGCGAACGATCAGCGCATCACTGTCGCCATCAAATTTGAACACACCTGCTTCGATCATCGGATGCAGCCAGACCTGACTGGCACAGCCGTGAACCTTTGTCGCCGGAACTTTCAACGCGTCATCCAAAGGCTCCATCGCCTTGCCCTGTTCGATGACATGGCGATACCGGTCTTCCCAGTCTTCGAGAAACTCGAAATCCTCGACAATGTCTTCAAAGGCAGGCGTGGCCATGGCGCAATGATCCTTTCGTTGAAATCACAATGTGACCTATGCCGACGACCACCTGCTGTCCAGCCCCAGCTGTGGCTTTTCAACGCGAAGAAATTACGCTAACCCATTGTCTGAATTCGTGTGAAAAGCAGTGGGTCCATGCAAAAGTCTCTGTCCGTTCTTATCATCGCCATGCTGACCCTGACTGCCTGCGGCAGCTGGCGCGACTCGCGGGTGAATCCGTCAAACTGGTTTGGCTCCAGCCGGTCTGTGAAGTCTGAAACGCCGTCGGACCCAAATGCCGCCGATGCTTTGGTTCCCAAGACAAGAGAGGGAAGAGGCCTGTTTTCGCGCCCAGACGCCGAAGATACCAGCATTCCAATCGCCAAAATCGATGAGCTACGGATCGAGCCAATTCCGTCGGGCGCGATCATCTATTCCTCTGGCACCGCGCTTCGGCAGGGTGCCTATAACGCACGCTTGGTTTCGGTTAATTCAGAAGAAAACAAAGAAAAGGGAATTCTGGAGTTTGTATTCCGCGTGAATTACCCCAGCACAGAGACCCCGCAAGGATCTGAACGAACAAGAATGGTGTCGGATGCCATTAATGTCTCGACCCAGGATCTTGTAGGCATTCGTCTGATCCGTGTTGTCGGGCAACAGAATACTTTGGAATCGCGGCGGCGGTAATCGCCGCTAAAGCGAGACGACCTTGACCGCCTGCCCTTTGGCCGCCAGCGCGATTTTCCCCTCGCACAGCTTTAGTGCGTCTTCCCCAAAGACCTCGTAACGCCATCCCGACATCGCGGGCAGTTCTCGTTCGCCAGCGGCAATCTGGTCCAATTCGGAACTTGTTGCGATCAGCTTGGCCGCAACGCCTGAGCTTTCAGTTTTGGATTTCAGCAGAACCCGAAGCAAGTCGGCCAAAGCCGGGTTGACCTTCAGGTTATCCCGGGAATTGTCGATCTTCGGCAGATTTTCCTGCGGACAATTCGTGCCCTTCGTCACCGCGGCAAGAATACCTTCGGCAATCGGGCCCTTGCGCGCCTCGCGCAGCAAAAGGCGTGATCCACCGAGATCGGCGATTGTCTTGGGCTTGGTCGACGCCAGTTCGATCAAAGCATCATCCTTGAACACCCGGTTGCGCGGCACGTTATGTTCCTGCGCATACCTTTCGCGAAACTGCGCCAGCTCGCGTACAACAGCCAGGAACTTGGCCGAATTCGTTCGCGTCTTGACCCGCTTCCAGGCCTCTTCGGGACGAATGTCATACGTGGCAGGCTGCGTCAGCGTACGCAGTTCTTCAGCCACCCAGTGGCTGCGCATCGTCTTCTTGAGTTCCGCGGAAAGATATTCGTAGATCCTGCGAAGATGCGTCACATCCGCCAGTGCATATGTTTTCTGCGCCTCTGTCAAAGGGCGGCGGGACCAATCGGTGAACCGCGAAGTCTTGTCGACGCCCTGTTTGCAGATCTTCCGCACCAGCGTCTCATAGCCGACCTGCTCACCAAACCCGCAGACCATCGCGGCGACCTGTGTGTCGAACAACGGGTTGGGGAACACACCGGCCTCGACCCAGAATATCTCAAGATCCTGACGCGCGGCGTGGAACACCTTGACCACGTTCTCGTTTCGAAAAAGCTCATACAGCGGTTCGAGAGACAAGCCTTCAACCAGCGGATCAACCAGAACCGCGCTGTCTTCATCATCAGAGGGAAGCGCCAGTTGCACGAGGCACAGTTTCGAATAATAGGTCCGCTCGCGCAGAAACTCGGTATCGACTGTGATATATGGATAGCTTGCGGCCGCCTTGCAGAAATCAGCCAGTTCTTGCGTCGTCGTCAGATTTTTCATGCGCCGTACTAGTTTTGCTCTTGCTCTTGTGAGTGCCCGTAATTTCCCTCGCCCCCAAGCGATACCGTCGACCATAGGACGATTTTCAGGCGAGTGTAAATCACCCTCGGAACCTCACTGCATGAGAACGGGTGACCTGTTGCCTTCGGCAAAGCGGCGCAGCACCGCTGGATAAAGTTCATGTTCCCGGATCAGAACTTTTGAAGCCAGAGTTTCCGGGGTATCCGCTGGTTCGATATCCACCCGTGCCTGACCCAAAATTGGGCCATCATCCAGCGCCGCCGTCACCTCATGGACCGAGCAGCCATGTTCCGCATCACCCGCTTCAATTGCGCGGGCGTGGGTATGTAACCCCTTGTATTTGGGCAGCAATGAGGGGTGGATGTTCAGCATTCGCCCCTGAAAGCGCGTTACGAAATCCGCGGTCAGCACCCGCATGAACCCGGCCAGGCAGACAATATCCGGCCGCGCGTCTTCCAAGGGCTTCAGCAACTCAGCCTCAAAGGCTGTGCGATTGCCCTTGAATGGCCGGTGATCGACCACTGCGGTCGGAATGCCACGGTCCGCAGCTTTTTTCAACCCGCCCGCCTGCGCATCGTTGGACAGGACCAAACAGGGCCGCGCCGGATGATCACCGGTCATGCTGTCGACAAGCGACACCATGTTGGACCCGCCGCCCGAAATCAGGATCGCGACGCGCTTGTGGCTCACAGCAGTTTGCCCGAATAAGCAACTCCGGGCGTTTCGGTGATAGTACCAATCTGCGCCACCGTCTCGCCAGCCTCGGCCAGCAAGGTCGAAAGCTGATCGGCCTTATCCGGGTCGCAAACCATGATCAGACCGATGCCACAGTTGAAGGTCTTGAGCATCTCAGCTTCCGCGATACCACCAGTCTGCGCCATCCAGCTGAAAACAGACGGCAATTGCCAGCTGCCCAGATCAATCTGTGCCCCCAACCCATCCGGCAATACGCGCGGCAGGTTCTCGGTCAGACCGCCACCGGTGATATGGGCCAGCGCGTGAACGCCACCTTCGCGGATCGCGGACAGGGCCGGTTTGACATAAAGGCGCGTCGGCGTAAGCAGCACCTCGCCCAATGAACCTTCACCAAAGGGGCACGGTGCATCCCAGCCCAGACCAGACAGTTCGACGAGTTTACGTACCAGTGAATACCCGTTGGAATGCACTCCGTTCGACGCCAGACCAAGCAGCACATCCCCCGCCTGGACCCCAGAAGGCAGGTCAGCGCCGCGTTCCATTGCCCCGACCGAGAACCCGGCCAGATCGAAATCGCCATCAGGGTACATGCCGGGCATCTCGGCAGTTTCGCCACCAATCAGAGCACAGCCGGATTGCGCACACCCTTCGGCAATTCCTTCAATGATCCGCGCGGCCGTGTCTGTGTCCAACTTGCCTGTCGCGAAATAGTCGAGAAAGAACAAGGGCTCGGCCCCCTGACAGATCAGGTCATTGACACACATGGCCACCAGATCGATGCCAACCCCGTCCACGACGCCGGTGTCGATCGCAATTCGCAGTTTTGTACCAACCCCATCCGTGGCACCAACCAGAATGGGATCCTGGTACCCGGCAGCTTTCAGGTCGAACAGTGCGCCGAAACCGCCCAGACCGCTCATCACGCCGGGGCGGTTGGTTCGCTTTGCTGCGGGTTTGATCCGGTCAACCAGAGCATTGCCCGCGTCAATATCCACGCCTGCATCGGCATAGGTGATTCCGTTCTTGCCCGCTGTCATGGCCAGTTCCTTTTGAATGCTTTGCGGGCGGGTTATTCGATTGTGGCGTTTGTTGCAACGGTCAGGCTTGACGCGGCTGTTCACCGTGATACGCAATGCGCCTAGGCGGGCCTGTAGCTCAATTGGTTAGAGCAGAGCGCTCATAACGCTTTGGTTGGGGGTTCGAGTCCCTCCGGGCCTACCAAATCACCGCCACTTGCCTTGAACACCCCGCACATCTCACTGGTTTTGTTTGCGTTTTTGACAACAAGCATTCATCCTGTCCCGTGCAACCTGTCCAAACGCGGTTCGAATTTAAAGGCATTGGTCCAGTTCGCAGATTTCCAGTTGCGATCAAAGCGTCCTTGGGTGACAGGTCTTGCTGAAATGCTCCAAAATCTTGTCGCGGGAATCCAGACGCACAAATTGTCATATTGGCGCGAGTTTGAACCGGTAGAGGTGTCAGTTTACCGGCCAATAATGATATCCGCGCACAAACCGCCCAAGCGTTCACTTTTGGCCAGTCTCAGGGTGCCACCATGGGCCCGTGCAACATCCGCCACGATTGCCAAACCCAAACCCACGCCACTGCCTTGATTCTGGTTGCGCGCAGGGTCGAGCCGCGTAAAGGGTTTGACGGCCTCTGTGCGCTGCTCTGCGGGAATTCCGGGGCCATCATCTTCGACACGGATGCGCAGCGACTTGGAATTCAGCGACAGGCTGACCTCAGCCTGGCTGCCGTAGCGCACAGCATTTCCGATCAGGTTTTCGACGGCCCGCCGAACGGCCATTGGGCGCAGCATTGCCGTTCCCTGCCCCTCGACAGCGACCAGTTCGGCTGGATGCCCGGCTCGTGTCGCGTCATCTACAATCTGTCGAACAAACTCAGCCGGATTGATTTCCTCAGGCGATCCTTCGGACGCCCCGCGCGAGAATTCGAGGAATGCATCAACCAAGGACTGCATTTCCGCCACGTCCTGTAACAAAGGTCGTGCCTCGTCCTCGGGCAGCATGGCCAGTCCAAGCTTCAGGCGGGTCAGAGGTGTGCGCAGATCATGGCTGACGCCGGACAACATCAGCGTCCGTTGTTCGATCTGACGTTCGATCCGTGATCGCATATCCAGAAACGCATTCCCCGCCGCGCGTACCTCGATGGCACCGCCCGGGGAGTACGGTACGCTCCGCCCTCGTCCAAACGCCTGCGCCGCATCGGCCAGCCGTGTGATGGGGCGCAACTGGTTTCGCATGTACAGAAATGAAATCGAGGTCATGATGATCGCGAAAAACAGCATCGTCACGATCAACTGATGCGGCGCCGCTGGCGACAATCTGCGCCGGTCGAAGGTCAGTTCCAGCACCCCCAGATGCGTATCCAGATACAAACGCGCCTCGCGGCTGCTTGGCAACGCAACAGCACTCAGCTCCGGCAGCCTTGCACGAAGTTCTGCCTCGACCTGAGGTGCTATGAAGTCGTACCACCGTGGACGGTCAGTTTTGGGAGTTTCGTTGGGAGGCAGAAATCGGGCCTGCATTTCCAGCGCCAGAAGATCCGGGCGCACTTCGGCCAATGCCTGGTGCTGCGTCTCGGCCCCGTCCATCATGGTGGTGATCAGCATCACTTCCCTTGAGGCTGCGCGCGTCATCTGGTCAGTGACATCTTCCAGATGCTTTTGAAGAAAGGAAACTCCTACAACCAGCAGCAACGCGATCACAGGAAGAACCAGAATCAGCGCTGCCCGGGCGTATAGGCTGCGTGGCATATAAGGTTTGAGCCAGTGCGTCGACATGCGCTAAACCTAGCGGGCTGCCCGGACAAGAGAAAGAGCACAGAATGCAGGCACCTGACGATTTCAATCCACCCGCTGGTGTTGCGACAGAATTGCAACCGGGTCTGCGGCGCATTCTGGCCCCCAACCCG
Source organism: Ruegeria sp. SAZD013 (assembly GCF_059612525.1). Taxonomy (NCBI): domain Bacteria; kingdom Pseudomonadati; phylum Pseudomonadota; class Alphaproteobacteria; order Rhodobacterales; family Roseobacteraceae; genus Ruegeria; species Ruegeria sp. SAZD013. The sequence goes on from NZ_JBXWQT010000020.1 coordinate 563,379, forward strand.
TCACCGATGACCTATCGCGGCACCAACACCTATCTGCTAGGCGATCGCGACATTGCCGTCATTGATCCCGGCCCCGCAAGCGAAGAGCATTTGAACGCGATCCTGAATGAACTGCAACCTGGTCAGAGAATCAGCCACATAGTCGTCACGCACGCCCATCTGGATCACTCACCCTTGGCGGCACCCCTAGCCGCCCGAACGGGGGCTGCGATCTACGCGTTTGGCGGCCCCGAAGCCGGTCGCAGCGCAGTTATGACGACCCTTGCAGCACGTGGGTTGGCTGGAGGTGGCGAAGGCATCGACACCGCGTTTCGCCCGGATGTAGAGGTTGCGGATGGTGAGGTCATCTTGGGCGATAACTGGCAGCTTGAGGTTATTCACACTCCGGGGCATCTGGGAAACCACATTGCCCTGGCATGGCAGGATACCTGTTTCACCGCCGACCATGTGATGGGATGGGCCAGTTCGTTGGTGTCACCACCGGACGGAGACCTGACTGATTTCATGACAGCCTGCCACCGCCTGCGCGCGCGCGACTGGTCGGTTTTTCACGCGGGCCACGGTGCGCCAATTTCAGACCCTGCCGCGCGATTGGACTGGCTGATCCGACACAGGCAAAACCGCGAAGCTCAGATTCTAACTGCCTTGGAGGATGCAGACGGAACGGCGCGGCAATTGGCCAAGCGTATCTACACCGACACACCCGTAACCCTGCTGCCAGCCGCGGAGCGGAACGTTTTTGCCCACCTCGTTGATCTTACTGGTAAAAAACAGGTGTCACCACACGGCGAACTATCTGCCACCGCAATTTTTCGCAGAGATCCTTGAAGCCACGAAAATTTTTTAAAGTTCGCGTGCTTAACCTCTGGACGCCGGGAATCCGGATTGCTATACGCCCCTCAGTTCCGGCGTAGCTCAGCGGTAGAGCAGTTGACTGTTAATCAATTGGTCGTAGGTTCGATCCCTACCGCCGGAGCCAAACATATCTGAAAACCAGATATTTGGCTTTTCCCAGATCGCGATCTTGAATTTTCCGGTTTGCTGGAAATAACGTGCCAATCACTCACATGGCTAAGGTTCAATTCCAGTTTCATGCACATCTCAACCAAGCGTTAAGCTGGTTCGGCGCTTGCTTCTCGGACCCTTTAAGGAACAAACCGAATTTAACACGTCCCTAAGGGAGCGTTAACAATCGAATGACACGAATCAAGCGATCGACGGGAATCTGCATTGGCTCTACCTCGAATATCGCCATTCGACCAACAAGCTCAGGCTTAGGCAGAAACTCTTCCGCCGCTTGTAACCGTGGGCGATCACCGTAGTCGTCGATCAACAAGGTCACTGGTCGGGTAATATTGAAGGCCGTCGCCAAAGCACAACCCACGCGAAACCGACCGTCAACAAGAACCACATCCGGGTGCTTAAATCCGTTGCTCTGCCAGATTGACAGCGGATATCTGGGATAGCGCGCCGATTTGTCCTGATTTACCGGAAAACCCCACTTCTTGGTTTCACCGACATCGACCCATGAAATATTGACTTCAGTCCCTCTACTAGGAGGATTCTCACGAAACCAACGCCGCATCATGCGAGCCCAGCCTCGATCACTTTCGACACTGAAAACAGTTTTTGCTTCCATCTCCCCAGCGACCACAGTCGAACCGCCCGAGCCATATTCCAGAATTACAGAGGCCGCATCATAGTGCTTTCGCAGGACACGCTGCGCATTTTCCGGCATGGTTAAAACAGGTCTTTCAAGGCTTGCCGTATTCAATTTGATCTCCGGGTCTTTTCGCTTTTGATGCTTGACGTTGCAATTCACCGTGGTTTCTGAACCGGCACAATCTACCCCTACAGAATTCTCATCACATGACAGCGAAATCAATAGCGACGACTTGATTCCCCAGGCAAAGATTCCACCACAACGGCACCCCGACATATAAGTTTCAGTTGAGCCGGGATTGACAGCTTACCGTACAAGCATCAAGCAAACAGCAATGACCCAAGGAACAGCTTGACGCTCAGATTTCGGGCTGGGAAGATTTTCCTCAAGAATGCTGCTCTCCCTCTGGACGCCAGATACTCCGGTTGCTATACGGCGCGGACCGTTCCGGCGTAGCTCAGCGGTAGAGCAGTTGACTGTTAATCAATTGGTCGTAGGTTCGATCCCTACCGCCGGAGCCAATTCACCCCGCCAGATCGCGTCTCACCCCCCAAGGGCATCCTTGAAATCCGCACGCAGGTTGCGTTTCAGCACCTTTCCGGTTGCGTTCAGCGGCAGCGCGTCAACAAAGACAACCTTGTCCGGAATCTGCCATTTGGCGATTTTCCCTTCGAAGAAGGCCAGAACCTCTTCTTCGCTTGGATTTTCCCCCTCGGCCCTTACAGCGACCAGCAACGGCCGTTCGTCCCATTTCGGGTGCGGAACACCGACCACGGCTGCAGTTGCCAGTTTCGGGTGCGCAACAGCGATGTTTTCAAGTTCGACCGAGCTGATCCACTCCCCTCCGGACTTGATGATATCCTTGGATCGGTCACGAATGGTCATGTATCCATCGGCGTCTAGCGTTGCGACATCGCCTGTGGCGAACCAACCGTCTTGCAACAGATCCTGATCCTGCATCAGGAAATAGCTGTCCAGCACCCAATGCCCCCGCACCATCAGATCGCCCTGCGTTTCACCGTCATGTGGCAGATCTTTTCCGTCATCATCCACGATTTTCAGTTCAACCCCGAAAGGAGGCCGGCCCTGACTCAGACGGATAAGGTGTTGTTCTTCAAGCGGCAGCACCAGATGTTTGGCCAATGGGCAGTTGGCCGTACCAAGTGGGCTCATCTCACTCATTCCCCACGCATGGACCGTATCGACGCCATATTTATTCCGGAAGGTTTCCATCATCGAGGGCGGGCAAGCAGCTCCTCCGATCACGGTCCGTTCGAGGCTTTTCAAGCTCGTCCCGCATTTGGCGGCATGTGCCAACAGTCCCTGCCAGATGGTTGGCACCCCCATGGCCAGCGTCACGCCATAGGTGTCGATCAGATTAACCAGCGCCTCGCCATGCAGATCCGGGCCGGGCAAAACCAGACGCGAGCCTGACATGGCGCAGGCATAAGGCGACCCCCATGCATTAACGTGGAACATAGGAACAACGGGCATCACGACATCCATCGCCGAAAAGCCGATCACGTCGCGCGTATTCGACGCGAAACTGTGCAGGACCGTCGATCTGTGGGAATAAAGAACCCCCTTGGGATGGCCAGTTGTGCCCGACGTGTAACAGAGCCCCGAGGCCGTATTTTCATCCAGTTCAGGCCAATTAAAGGCCGCGTCACCGGTTTCGATCAGCTCATCACAGAATTTCACGTCGGGTATCTGTGCGGCGGCGTCATCATTGCGGGGGCCCATCAGAACAAAATGGCGAACATCCCTCAGCGCACCGTGCAAGGTGGCAACCAGCGGGACGAAGGTTGCATCAAAGAACAACACCCGATCCTGAGCATGGTTGATGATATAAGTCAGTTGTTCAGGAAAAAGCCTCGGATTGACCGTGTGACAGACATATCCCGCACCCGAGGTGGCATAATAGATCTCCAGATGGCGACGATTGTTCCAGGCCAGCGTCGCGACCCTGTCCTGCGGCTCCAGACCCAGCCGCGTCAGGGCCGACGCCAAACGCCGGGCGTTCACGGCTATCTCGGACCAGTTGGTTTCGGTCACTGTTCCATCCGTTTCGACCGAGATGATCTCGGTCTGGCCGTGGTAGCGCTGCGCGTGATCAATCAACGACGAAATCAGCAAAGGCTGCGTCATCATCTGTCCCAGCATGGACATCCTCCCGTCATGGGCGGGACCTTGCCTGGCCCCGGCCTGTTCCGTCTGGCACTGACAGGCAGAGGTGTTCCCTGTCACGTCAGTCCAGCCGTTTCCTAAGACGGAACCCTGCCAATCATTTAATTGTCTGACAATAAGAGAATGCAACCCACACCGATAGCGGACTACATTCCCGCCGCCTAATCCCGGTGTTTCAGTGCGTAGGCGACCAAGGCCGCGGTCGACCCATCCTTGCCCTCGGCGCTTTCTTCACCGTCCACAATGGGGCCGAGCGAATTGGCCAGTTCCTTGCCCAGCTCAACCCCCCATTGGTCGAAAGAGTTGATGCCCAGCAACACGCCTTCGACAAACACCCGGTGTTCGTAAAGCGCAATAATCTGACCCAACACAAACGGTGTGAGTTTGGGGTAAATCAACGTTGTCGAAGGACGATTACCGGGGAAGACCCGGTGCCGGGCCTGCCGGTCCAGTTCATCACCCAGATACCCCTGCTGCGCCATGCGTTGTCGCGCTTCTTCGAACGAACGGCCACGCATCAGGGCCTCGGACTGGGCCAGACAATTGGCCAAAAGCAGACGGTGGTGATGGGTCAGTTCGGGTTCGTGCCCCTCGGCCGCAACCATGAATTCGCAGGGAATGACATCCGTGCCCTGATGGATCAGCTGGTAAAACGCGTGTTGTCCATTGGTGCCCGGCTCACCCCAGACGACAGGTCCTGAAGGCATGGTTAAGGACGACCCGTCCATCGCCACGGATTTGCCATTCGATTCCATCTCCAACTGCTGGAAATAAGCGGGCAGACGCAACAACCGCTGGTCATAAGGCAGCACCGCACGGCTGGTATATCCCAGAACCTGTCGATGCCAGATGCCAACCAATGCCAGCATCACGGGCATGTTTTCATCCCAGTCAGCCGAGCGGAAGTGCAGATCCATCGCCTGCCCGCCACGCAAAAACGCGTCAAAAGCTTTTGAACCAACCGAAATCATGACCGGCAAGCCGACCGGCCCCCAAACCGAATAACGCCCACCGACCCAATCAGCGAAACCAAAAACATGCGCCTCGGGAATACCGAAGGCCTGCGTCTTGTCCAAAGCGCTGGAAACGGCGGCAAACTGACGCGTCGGATCGCCCCCGCCTTCGGACATCCACGCACGGGCGGTGCGTGCATTGGTCATCGTTTCGATTGTGGTAAAGGTTTTTGAGGCGACAACGACCAGCGTGCGCGTCGGGTCGAGCTGCCGCAACGTGTCCGCGATATGCGCCCCATCGACGTTCGAGACGTAATGCACCCGCGGCCCATCGTGATAAGGTGCCAGCGCCAACGTGGCCATGACCGGGCCAAGGTCTGACCCGCCGATGCCGATATTGACCACATCGGTAAAGTTGCCCCCCGCCCCAGCGATGGCGCCGCCACGCACCTCTTCAGCGAACACGCGCATCCGATGCAGCGTGTCCAGAACCTCGGGCATAACGTCCTGACCGTCCACCTCAACCGGCCCGCCATCAAGGTTGCGCAGGGCCGTGTGCAACACCGCGCGCCCTTCGGTCTCGTTGATCTTCTCGCCCGCAAACATCGCATCACGCCGAGACGCCAGATCAGCCTCTGCACACAATTGAATGAGCGCGGATCGCACCGCATCATCGATCTGTGTTTTTGAATAGTCGAAGACCATATCCCCAGATGAGGTTGAAAAAGCTCCAGCCCGGTTTGCATCTGCCGCAAACAGGTCAAGGATACGACGGTCACTTTTCGACAGAGCCAGTGTTTTCAAAGCATCCAGATGCATTGCCTTACTCCGCCCAGTGTACGGTCATGCCACCAAGAACTGCGGCGATCGGTGCCTCTTCCGGCGGTAGCGACATAGCTTTTTCAAGAACGGTGCGCTTTGCCTGACCATAGATGATCAGATGTTTCGACAGCGCCCCGTCCAGGACCGGAGCGGTCAGGGAAATTCGTGCCTCTGGCTGCACTTCGGTCCGGGCAACGATCAACGTAGGTGCATCACTGCGCAAAGCTTCCTCCAGCCCTTCCATCCCCGGAAAAAGAGAGGCCGTGTGCATGTCTTCGCCCATTCCCAGTACCAGCACCGACAATGGCAATACCGGCGCAATCAGCGACTCGATTTCGGGCAACGCTGCCTCAGGTTCTGCACCAGGGACATAAAGCGGAATATATTGCGCCACAGAGGCCCTGCTGGTCAGCAATCTTTCGCGGATCAAACGCTCGTTAGAGCGGTCATGATCCGCTGGCACACAGCGTTCATCCGTTGGCAACACACGCACACGATCCCACTCAAGATCGGCGGCACACAGGCTGTCAAATACCGGGCCCGGAGTTGTTCCCCCGGGGACGGCCATTGCAACGGTATCATGGTGCAGCAATGCGGCCTCAAGATCGCCCGCCAACACGTTGGCCACGTCGATGGCAAGCATTTCGCGATCAGCATATTCCTGAATTTTCATGGCTTTATCCCTTGCCAGTGGCGTCCATCACGTTTCATTAGCAGTTCAGCGTCGCCCGGCCCCGTGCTGCCGCTGTCATAAGGCTTCGGCACGTCCCCGCGCGCCAACCATCCAGCGATGATCGGATCGGTCCAGGCCCAGGCGGCCTCAACCTCATCCCCGCGCATGAACAGGGTCTGGTTTCCACGGATCACGTCCATCACCAGGCGTTCATACGCATCTGGCGGGTCCTGATTTTCGGGGCCGAGGGCTTCGGCAAAGCTCATGTCCAAGGGAACATCGATTAGACGCATCCCGCCCTGCCCCGGTTCCTTGATCGTCACCTTCAGCGTGATCCCCTCATTCGGCTGCAACCGGATCGACAACGTGTTGGCGTGACGCCCCGCTTCTTCCCCGAAAATCGAGTGCGGCGCGTCCTTGAACATCACGTTGATCACCGACGAGCGCGCCACCAGACGCTTGCCGGTGCGCAGGTAGAACGGTGTACCTGCCCAACGCCAATTGCTGATATGGGCCTTTAACGCCACATAGCTTTCGGTGGTTGATCGCAGGTTGCCAACGCAGTCCCGGTATCCCGGCCCGTCCGATCCGGCCGCAAACTGCCCCCGCACGATGTGATGCGGTTCAACCGGATTAAGCGCCCGGATCACCTTGAGCTTTTCATCCCGAACTGCGTCAGGATCGAACTTGGCCGGAGGTTCCATCGCAATCAGGCAGAGCAGCTGCATCAGGTGGTTCTGCACCATATCCCGCATCGCACCCGCGCGCTCATAATAATCTTCGCGCCCCGCGATACCGACAGTTTCCGCAACCGTTATCTGGATATGGTCGACATACTGGCTGTTCCACAGCGGTTCGAACAGCATATTGCCAAAGCGGACCGCCATCAGATTCTGGACGGTTTCTTTGCCTAGATAATGGTCGATCCGGTAGATCTGATTTTCATTAAAATGCGCGGCCAGCGTGGCATTCAAGTCCCGCGCGCTTGCCAAATCATGTCCAAACGGCTTTTCGACCACGATGCGGGTTTCTTCTGTCACCAGATCATACGCCCTAACCCGCTCGGCCAATGGCCCGAACAGGCTGGGACCGACTGAGAAATAGAAAGCGCGAACCCGGTCCGGCGAGAGCTTTTCGCCCAGTACATCCCAACCTTCCGACGTCAAGGCATCCAGCGATACATAGTCGACCCGTTGCAGGAACCGGGTCAGGGCTTGCGAATCCCGGGCGCGTTCCGAAGCGTGCCGTTGCAGCGACTCAGCAACCATCTTACGAAAGGCGTCCGCCGAATGACCGGCGCGCGCCGCTGCGATAATCCGGGCATCCTCGTGCCACTGACCCGCACAATACCGACGGAAAAGCGCAGGCAGGATCTTACGCTGCGCCAGATCACCGGTGCCGCCGAAAATGATCAGATCAAATGGATCAACAGGGATGACACGTGAAACCATGAGTTGTCCTTACCCTGACCCTTCCGGCATGTCCAATGTTAGCGCAACCAAAGCTCAATAAATCTTGTTGATCAAAACTCTGTCAGAACCCCTGCACCAGACTTACCAAATCCGCGACAAAGGGCTAGATCAGTTTGATGACTTCAACGAACCGGATGCGGGAATGAAAGACAACGCCCCTCAGCTTGCCAATATCGGCAAGTTTCAGCGTAAACTGGTAACGGCCGATGGCCAGACCCGCGCAAAGGTTTCCCTGACCAACCCTCAGACCCTGTGGTTCAACACCGGCACGCTGTGCAATATTGAATGCGTAAGCTGCTATATCGCCAGCAGCCCGACCAATGACGCACTGGTTTATATCACTGCAGACGAGGTTCGTGACTACCTGGATCAGATCGAAGCCCGCAATTGGCCTGTGCGTGAAATCGGTTTTACGGGCGGCGAGCCCTTTATGAACCCCGAGATGATCGATATGACCCGCGCCGCGCTGGAGCGTGGATACGAAGTTCTGATCCTGACCAACGCGATGGCCCCGATGATGCGCCGCAAGGTGCGCGACGGGCTACTGGCATTGCAAAGGACTTTCAATGACAAGCTGACCCTGCGTGTTTCCGTCGATCATTACCGCGCAGAACTGCACGACCTTGAACGCGGCAAGGGGAGCTTTGAAAAAACCCTGACGGGTATGAAGTGGCTGCGCGATCACGGCTTTAACATGGCTGTTGCCGGGCGCACCGTTTGGGGTGAGTCTGACACGGAAAGTCGCGCGGGTTATGCCGCATTCTTTACAGAGCACGGCTTTGACATTGACCCGCATAACCCGGCTCGGACCGTCCTGTTCCCGGAAATGGACGAAACTGTCGAAGTTCCCGAGATTACAACGGCTTGCTGGGGAATACTGAACAAATCACCCGATGCATTGATGTGCGCCAGCGCCCGCATGGTGGTGAAACGGAAAGGCGCTGACCGGCCTGCCGTGTTGGCCTGCACCCTGCTGCCCTACGAGTCGGAGTTCGAGATGGGGCATTCTCTGGCCGAATCCGAGGCTGACGTTCACCTGAACCACCCCCATTGTGCCAAATTCTGCGTGCTGGGCGGTGCCAGTTGCTCTGGCTGAACGATTCAGGAATTCCTGATTTCGCTTCGGACGGATCATCAGACACGCGCCGACCATTTCGCTTCAATGATTGAAGAGCATGCACCAACGGAACTCGTACCTGCCTCTCGCTCAGTTCACACGAAACTCGCCCACCATGTTGCGCCACTCACCCGGTGCGATCATTTTGCGATGGGTGAATTTGACCGAATGCAGCGGGCCTTCGATTTCGCGCTGCCAGAAGTCGATGAATTTGAACAGTTTCGGATGATCCGGCGCAAGGTCGTAATCCTGCCAGATGAACGTGTTCAAGACGTGGATATAGTCGGGCATATGATAGAAAAACTCAGCCGTTGTCAGCCCGTACCCCTTGAGCATCAATTCGGTTTCGCTTGGGTTCATGCAGACCTCCTGCTTGATACAAGGTCCATTCAAGATACCACGAAAAACTTCTAATACTTATATAACAATATGTTACTTGAGTATTACCGCGGAAAATCCCCGTAAAGGCGCTGCTTGCTTGCACCTTATGTGCCGGGTCTGATAAGATACACCCACAAGATATAGACCCAGAACAAGACACGGGCAGTTTACGTGAGCGATACGCCAGAAATTCCTGAAAACATGGATGAAACCCCGCCCGAGCGCCCAGTCTACGACGGCCCGACGGTTTCCATCGAATCCGAAATGCGCACATCCTATCTGGACTATGCCATGTCGGTCATCGTTAGCCGCGCGATCCCTGATTTGCGCGACGGGCTGAAACCGGTGCACCGCCGCATTCTGTATGCGATGCACGAAACGGGGAACACGCACGACAAGTCGTACCGCAAATCGGCCCGTCCGGTGGGCGACGTGATGGGTAAGTACCACCCGCATGGTGACAGCGCGATCTATGACGCACTGGTGCGGATGGCGCAGGATTTCTCGATGTCGCTGCCGCTGCTGGACGGTCAGGGCAACTTTGGCTCGATGGACGGCGATAACCCGGCGGCTATGCGCTACACCGAAGTGCGGATGGACAAGCCCGCCGCTTCCCTGTTGGCTGATATCGAAAAAGAAACGGTCGATTTTCAGGATAACTATGACGGCAAGGACCGGGAACCGACGGTTCTGCCGGCCCGTTTCCCGAACATGCTGGTCAATGGCGCCGGTGGTATCGCCGTGGGGATGGCGACGAACATTCCGCCGCACAACCTTGGCGAAGTAGTCGATGCGACTCTGGCGCTGATCGACGATCCCGACCTTACATCAGAACAGCTGATCGAATACATCCCCGGTCCCGACTTTCCGACCGGTGGCCTGATGCTGGGGCGTTCCGGTGCGCGCAAGGCCTATCTGGAGGGCCGTGGCAGCGTCATTATCCGCGCCAAGACCCGAGTAGAAGAAATCCGCAAGGACCGCTATGCCATCGTTGTCGACGAGATTCCCTATCAGGTGAACAAGGCCGCGATGATTGAAAAGATCGCCGAGGCCGTGCGCGAGAAGCGGATCGAAGGCGTGGCCCATGTACAAGACGAATCCGACCGCAACGGTGTGCGCGTTGTGGTCGAGCTCAAACGTGACGCGACGCCCGAGGTGGTGCTGAACCAGCTCTATCGCTTTTCGCCGATGCAGACCTCCTTTGGCTGCAATATGCTGGCGCTGAATGGTGGCCGCCCAGAGCAGTTGACCCTGCGCCGGTTCCTTACCTCGTTCATCGACTTCCGTGAAGATGTCGTTGCCCGCCGCACCGCCTACGACCTGCGCAAGGCGCGCGAACGCAGCCACATCCTGTGTGGTCTGGCTGTGGCGGTGTCCAACGTCGATGAAGTGGTCGCAACGATCCGGTCGTCTGCGGACGCGGCGCAAGCGCGTGAAAAGCTGATGACCCGCCGCTGGCCTGCCTCCGAAATCGAAAGTTATCTGCGCCTGATCGACGATCCTCTGTCCAAGATGAATGACGATGGCACCTATAACCTGACCGAGGTGCAGGCCCGCGCCATTCTGGAGTTGCGCTTGCAGCGCCTGACCCAATTGGGCGTCAAAGAAGTCACGGACGAACTGGAAGAACTGGCAGCCAAGATCAAGGAATACCTTGATATTCTGTCCTCACGCGAACGGATCATGAGCATCATCGCTGATGAGCTGCGCAGCGTGCGTGAACAGTTCGCGGTCGACCGCCGCACTGAGATCGTCGACTGGTCGGGCGACATGGAAGACGAAGACCTGATCGAGCGCGAAGACATGGTCGTGACCATCACTTCGGGCGGCTATATCAAACGTACGCCGCTGGCAGATTTCCGCGCCCAGAAACGCGGTGGCAAGGGCCTTTCGGGGATGCAGACCAAGGAAGAGGATGTTGTTACCAACCTCTTCGTTGCAAACACCCATACACAACTGCTGTTCTTCACAACAGACGGGATGGTCTACAAGCTCAAGACCTGGCGCTTGCCCCAATCCGGGCGCACCGGCAAAGGTAAGGCCATCGTCAACATCCTTCCGATCCCAACCGGTGTTTCCATCGCCGCAATCATGCCCGTGGATGTACCCGACGAAGAATGGGAAAACCTCCAGATCGTCTTTGCCACCAGCGCAGGTGACGTGCGTCGTAACCGCTTGTCAGACTTCACCAATGTCCGGCGCAACGGCAAGATTGCGATGAAACTGCCCGACGGCGTCGAACTGGTGAATGCACGCATCTGTTCAGAAGACGAAGACGTGATGCTGGTCACCAATTCCGGCCGCGCGATCCGTTTCCGGACCACCGACGTGCGAGTCTTTAACTCACGCGAATCCACAGGTGTCCGGGGGATCAGGCTGACCAACGGTGACCGTGTCGTGTCGATGTCCGTGATCCGTCATTTCGAGGCGACCCCCGAAGATCGTGTGGCCTATCTCAAGATGCGGCGTGCAGTTGCAGGGCTTACCGAAGAAGACGCTGGTGACGAGGAGGAAGCCGCAGCAAGCAGCGATTTTAGCCAGGAAAAATATGCCGAGATGTCGGCGGCTGAAAACCTGATCCTGACCATCACCGCCGGTGGTGCTGGCAAGTTGAGTTCAAGCCACGACTACCCGGTGCGCGGACGTGGCGGCATGGGCGTAGCCGCGATGGACAAAGCGATGCGCGGTGGGGATTTGGTTGCATCCTTCCCGGTCGAGATCGACGATCAGATCATGCTGGCCACATCGAAAGGCCAATCTATCCGGGTGCCGGTCGATGGAATCTCGTTCCGCTCACGTTCCGCAGGTGGCGTGAAGGTATTCAATACCGGCAAGGGCGAAGAAGTCGTCAGCGTCGCGTGGATCGCCGATCAGGGCGACGAGGAAGAATGACAGTAACCCCGGGCACCGGTTCGACGATTCCCGGGGTTCAGTTCATGTCAGGTAGGCATTGAAAAAAGCGATGGTCCGGCTCCATGCCAGATTTGCCGCGGCTTCGTCATACCTGGGCGTCGTATCGTTGTGAAAACCGTGATTGACGTCCGGATAGAAGTGCACGCTGAATTTCTTTTGATTGGCTTTCAACGCCTCTGAATATGCAGGCCATCCAGCGTTGATACGCTCGTCCAGACCGGCATAGTGAATCATAAGAGGTGCTTCGATGGACGGAACATCTTCGGCTGGTGGTTGCCGACCGTAGAATGGCACCGAGGCCGCAAGGTCCGGATAGGCCACGGCCAAGGCGTTGCAAACACCTCCGCCATAGCAGAATCCGACAGCGCCAACCTTGCCTGTCGAAAGTTCGTGATCACGTAAGAACTCAAAAGCCGCAAAAAAATCCGCCATCAGTTTTTCCCGGTCCATCGAGCGCTGCATCTCGCGCCCTTCTTCATCAGTACCGGGATAGCCGCCAAGGGGGGACAACCCATCAGGTCCAAAAGCCAGGAAACCGGCCTTGGCCGCGCGGCGCACAACGTCCTCGATATAAGGGTTTAGACCCCGGTTCTCGTGCACGACCAGTACCGCAGGCAGTTTACCTTCGGCATTTGCCGGCATCGCCATCAGGCCGCTGGTTTCGCTATGCCCATCCGGGCTGTCATATGCGACCACCATGGTTTGGATCGCGGGATCGTCCGGGGCCACCTGTTGCGCCCAGGCGTAATTAGGTTGCAACTGGTCCAGAATCATTGCGCCTGTCACTCCAGCAGCCGTGTATTTACCGGCTTTTGAGATGAACTCACGCTTGGACATCGTGCCGTGCACATATCCGTCGAATATCTCGAGGATACGCGGATCAAAATCACTGGCTTTCTTGCGGGCTTTTCCGGTCATCGTTGCCTCCCAGGCGATGGTATCGGTGCACCGATTCTAACGCTTGGGAGGCAATTCGGAAACTCACAAATCGTAGAGCGCGCCGAACTTGGCCTCAAGATAGCTTAGCAATGGGTCCGGTCCGGGTTCAACACCGCTGGCACGGGCAATCACCTCGCGCGGTGCATAAAGGCCGCCATGCTGCTGCACATGCTCACGCAACCAGCCGGTCGCGCCGGACGTGTCGCCTCGGGCCAGTTGCGCGTCAAGATCGGGTTCAGAGACGCGCAAGGCCTGATAGAGGCACCCAGCATAGACATTGCCCAGCGAGTAGGTCGGGAAGTAACCGAACAGCCCAACCGACCAGTGCACATCCTGCAAACAACCGTTCGAGGGCTTGTCGACCGCATAACCGAAATCTGCCTTGAACCGATCATTCCAGGCGGCCTCCAGATCGCCGACCTGCAAGTCTCCGGCCATCAGCGCGCGTTCCAGATCAAACCGCAGCATGATGTGCAGATTGTATTGGACCTCATCCGCCTCGGTGCGGATATAGCCGTTATGGACGCGGTTGACCGTCGCATAAAACGCGTCCGGATCGGCAATGCCGAAATCGCCGAACGCCTCTTTCATTTGTTCGAACAACCATCCGGTAAAGGCCCGCGACCGACCCAACTGGTTTTCGTAGATCCGGCTTTGGCTTTCATGCACGCCCATCGACACGCCAGACCCGAGCGGTGTCAGGAGGTATTTCTCGTCGATCCCCTGTTCATAGGCGGCGTGGCCCACCTCGTGAATGGTGGAATAGAAACAGTTGAACGGGTCTGTTTCGCTGGTTCGCGTGGTGATGCGGACGTCAAGACCGCTGCCGGAACTGAATGGGTGAACCGCCTTGTCCACGCGGCCATTGTTCAGGTCATAGCCAAAGGCGACCGCCAGTTTTTGTGTCAGACGCATCTGGGTCTGCTCATCAAAACTGCGGTTCAGGGCAGCGGGCTCGGGCCGCTCCAGCACGGCGGCACGCAGGGCTACCAGTCGTGGGCGCATCTGGTCGAAGATATCCGCGATCTGGGCGCTGGTCGTGTAAGGTTCGTAATCTCCGGCCATGGCGTCGTATACGTCGCCCCCTTGCGCCAGCGCCTCGCCTTCCTGTCGTTTCAGCGACACGACCTCTTCCAGAACCGGAAGAAAGGCCGAGACATCTTCGTCTGCGCGCGCCTGCGCCCACTTTCCCTGTGCAGCGGACGTCACACGGGCAATCGCCGTCGCCAGATCGGCAGGCACCTTCACCGCGCGATCATATGCGCGCCGGATTTCACGCATCTGCGCCTTGCCGACCTCATCCTGAGGTGCGGCCTGATCCAGCCATTCGGCAACACGAGGATCGGAACGGCGCGCGTGCAGGACAGATTCGATAGCTGCCATTTCTTCGGCACGCTGAGGCGCTGCGCCGCGCGGCATGACGGTTTCCTGATCCCAGCCAAGCCGACCGGCGATCTGGCCCAAAGCCGAAGTTTCCCGCTGAAAGGTCATCAGTTCATTGAAAGCGGTCATAGTTTTAAACTCCGCGCACAGATGTTGCGATTGGATAAGCCGTGAGGAACCGCGCGCGCAGGATCAGCGTCCAGACGATAACGGCCATAAACTGGTGGAAGATAGCGATCTGCCATGGCGCGCCATAAACCACGGTCACGATGCCGACGACGACCTGTAACGTAAGCGCGGCGAAAGCAGCGTTAAAGGCAAAACGTGTCTGCGGATGCGCGCTGCCGCCACCACGTCGCCAGACGACGACGGCAAAGATGAACAGCAGATACCCCGCACAGCGATGGATGAACTGTACCAGACCGGGGCTTTCAAAGAAATTTCGCCACATCGGTTCCAACATAGTCGCATCCGGGGGCAGCACGTGCCCCCCCATCAGCGGCCAGTCGGTGTAAGACCGCCCGGCGTCGATCCCGGCGACAAGCGCGCCAATGAGTATTTGTAAAAAGGCGAAATGCATCAGCCCTGTGGACAATGAAAACAGCCTGACCTCTTTGGCCCGGCGCGCCTGCATCAGATCACGTTCTTCCCGGCCGAGTTCAAAGATGTACCAGGCTAGGGCTCCCAGGATCACAAAGGCCAGCCCCAAGTGTATTGCCAGACGGTAACTTGCAACAGCCGTCATGCCTTCACCCTGGGTGACGCCCGAGGCCACCATCCACCAACCAACAGCGCCCTGCAGACCGCCAAGAAGACCCGGAACGATCAGCTTTCCGGTCCACCCTGTCGGGATCTTGCGGGCTGTTAGGAAGATTAGAAATCCAACGGCCCAGACCAGACCGATCATGCGACCCAACTGACGATGGCCCCATTCCCACCAATAGATGGATTTGAAGTCACCCAACTCCATCCACTGGTTCTGGATGCGCCATTGGTCAATCTGCTTGTACTTGTCGAACTCTGCCTGCCAGTCCGCCTCGGTCATCGGCGGCAAAGCTCCGGTGATCGGACGCCATTCGGTGATCGAGAGGCCGCTGTCGGTCAGGCGCGTCAGGCCGCCAACCGCGATCATCACAACGACCAGAGCAAACAGGATCATCAGCCAGATGCGGATCGCATTGCGAGCGCCGCCGCGCCCCCGGTCGATCATACCGGGTTGAACCGCCTGTTGTTTTTCGGTGTTCGTGACCTCTTCGAAGATGCTGCGCTTACCGCTCATGCTGTCCTCATGTCCTGATTTCGTCGCAAGCTAGGGCTTGGGTGAAGATAGGTCCAGCCTCAGCCTTTATCCTTCCAGCGGACCATCTGCCGCATGATCCCGTGCAACATCTGCACATCGGCCCGCGTCATTCGCATCCGCGACCACAGGTTGCGCAGGTTAACCTTCATCCCTTCGGCCTTTTCGGGAGGGTAGAAGAACCCCGCCTCCTCCAGCCTGTCCTCGTAGTGCTCGACAAGTTTTTCGACTTCGATCCCCGTGGCCCAGTCGCCTTTGCCCAGGTCGGTCGACTCATGCACTACATCCCCGGTCTGGCGCATCCACTCATAGGCGGTCAGCAATACGCATTGACCAAGGTTCAGCGAGGCATATTCCGGGTTCACCGGCACCGAGATGATCGCGTTGGCCTTGGCGATGTCTTCATTCTCTAGCCCCGCGCGTTCAGGGCCGAACAGAACTGTAACCTTCTCGCCCGCAGCGATCTTTTCGGCGGCAATCCTCATTGCGTGTTCGGGGCTGTAGACAGGTTTGGTCAAGCCCCGCTGACGAGCTGTTGTGGCGAAGACAAACGTGCTGTCGGCCAGCGATCCGGCCAGATCATCAAACAACTGCGCCTCATCCAGCAAGCGCCCTGCACCGCTGGACATTGCCACCGCTTTGGGGTTCGGCCAGCCGTCACGGGGGGCTACAATACGCATCCGGTCCAGCCCAAAGTTCCACATCGCCCGCGCAGCAGCGCCGATGTTTTCACCCATCTGCGGGCGCACAAGAACGAAGGAAGGCTGGGGTTTGTCGCTGGGCATGGCTCACCTTAAGAAAACTTGGCCTGCTGTAATTGGCAGGCTCTTGCAGGGCAAGGCGCAAGGGCGTTATTTGCAGGCTCTTGACCATAAAAGTTTGCTTCCCAGCCGCAATCCGCTAAACCGCGCCAAAGACTGAAAGCCGAAGGACGCGCCCATGGACACCCCCGAGCAGCCGCAGATTTACCTGATCACGCCTCCGACTATCGAGTTGAGCACGTTCACGAACAAGCTGGCGACTGTGCTGGACGGGGTCGAGATTGCCTGTGTCCGCCTCGCGTTGGCCGGAAGTGACGAAGATACCATCGCTCGCGCGGCCGACGCTTGCCGTGAAATCGCCCACGCGCGCGACGTGGCCATCGTAATCTCGAACCATGTATTGCTGGCGCAGCGTCTGGGGCTGGACGGGGTGCATTTGGATGATGCTGCACGCTCGGTCCGCACCGCGCGCAAGGAACTGGGCGCTGATGCAATCGTCGGAAGCTTTTGCGGCGCGTCGAGCCATGATGGTATGACTGCTGGCGAAAACGGAGCGGATTATGTGGCCTTCGGTCCTGTCGGCTCGGCCAAACTGAGGGACGGAACCCGCGCCGAAAAGGACCTGTTCCAATGGTGGTCCGAGATGATTGAGGTTCCGGTTGTGGCCGAAGGTGGGCTGACACCCGAACTGATCCGCGACCTGGCCCCCTGCACTGATTTCTTTGGCATTGGCGATGAGATCTGGGGCAGTGACGATCCGCTGGCGGCGCTGAAAACGCTGCTGGCGGCGTTGCTTTAACCCAGCACCCAAGGCTCGACAATCCAAAAGACACCGGCACCTGCAATCAGCATCGAGGCCAGAACCGATATCCGGCCTCGGGTTCGGTGCGAGCCGCCAGAAAACAAAAGCGACAGAGCAAGCCCAGCAAG
The DNA here is from genome assembly GCF_059612525.1 of Ruegeria sp. SAZD013. NCBI lineage: Bacteria > Pseudomonadati > Pseudomonadota > Alphaproteobacteria > Rhodobacterales > Roseobacteraceae > Ruegeria > Ruegeria sp. SAZD013. The sequence goes on from NZ_JBXWQT010000020.1 coordinate 580,870, forward strand.
GGCCACAACAACAAGCGGCAGAATACTCCCGGCGCCAAAGCCCAGGATGGCCGGGGGCAAATGATCTGGTGGCACCCCGATCCCGATCAGGTTCGAGGCAATTACCAGACCTTGAAAACCGCCAATGGCGAGAACCGCCAACAAACGCCAGACCTGCAATCGCCGGGCAACCAGGTTCCACAGCGCCAGAACGATGGTCGAAGCAACCAGAACAGGGGCCTCGCTCACTTTTCCTGCATCCAATACGCCATACAATCCCAGCCCAAGCCCGATCAGGGCGCCCGCTGACAGGAACATCAGTTGAGATACCACCGGGCGCAATTTCAAAGACAGAAACACTAGCGCCAAAACAAGAATGGATGGCTTAATTGGGTTTCGGAGAAACTGATCGACCCCTTTTGTGAAATATGTCTGCAATGTTTGTTGCGTTGTCAGAGACGCCCCGCCTTGTAAGGGGATCAGCGGGCTGGCTTCACTGGCAGCCAAATACCCGGTGTATGGCGCCGCGACATTTTGCTGTCGCAGAACGATTGGTCCGCTTTCTGACGGCCAGGTCAGACGCAGGTTTGACGCCTGATCGGGCAAAGGAGCAGTCAGCAACAGTTTGGAAACCCGCACTTTCTCCGTATCTCCCACAACAGGGATACGCACGCCTTCATAAGACAAACTCAATCGCTCTGGTGCCTCCACGACAAGATTTTGTTTCCAGAGATGAACGAACTCTTTGATCTGGGGTTCCAGCTCAGACGAAACCATTCGCCGCAAGGATTTGTAGTTTGGATCGTTGGAAAACGCAGCGGGCTGCGCGGGATTGTTCCCGGTCAACATGGCCTCGGCATTCCATTTCAACTCGAGAAACAGAGTGTTGGACTTGATCCAGAAATCAACAACGGTCGGCGGGGCGGATTGCGCCCTGCCCGATCCGGGATATAAAGTTGCAAGAACAAAAAAACTCAGGGCACAGGTTTTGAGGGTTCGAAAGATGGCGCGGAAAGCAGGGCCATTCATACGAAAAGCTCCAACAGGAAAATCAAATCACCAATCATTGCTTTCGATTGTTCCCGCGAAGGCCGCAGATCGCAAGCCCAAAGGGTATATCGGACCTGTGGATCGTAAATCTCTGATTGCGGTAACGTTCTGACTTGCATGGGCATCACCGCTGCGGCATGACGTCCTTTATGACTCAGAACAGTAATATCCTGTGTATCGGCTCGGTCCTGTGGGACGTGATCGGACGATCAGCCAGTGCCATGCGGCATGGCTCGGACGTGCCCGGCCGGATTACTCGCCTGCCGGGTGGTGTTGCGATGAACATAGCCATGACGCTGGTGCGTTTTGGTATGACGCCCACCCTGCTGACGGCCATCGGTCGTGACCCCGAGGGCGACGAACTGATTCATGCCTGCTCCCGCCTCGGCATGATCACGGATCACATCTATCGCTCGCAGGACCTGCCAACCGACCGGTATATGGCCGTCGAAGGTGCCAACGGGTTGATCGCGGCCATTGCCGACGCGCATTCGCTGGAAGCCGCTGGAGCAAAGATCCTGCGTCCGCTGATGCACGGCCCGCTTGGTCATGAAAACATGCCCTTTGAGGGCCCCATTGCACTTGACGGAAACCTGACCCTGAACCTGCTGGAAGAAATCGCCCAAAGTCCTGCTTTCGCCCGTGCCGATCTGCGTGTTGCCCCGGCCTCGCCCGGTAAAGCAGAGCGCCTATTGCCCTTCCTGAAACATGCCCGCGCCACGCTTTATGTGAACCTCGAAGAGGCAGGAATATTGTGCCAGCGCGAATTCACCGATTCTGAATCTGCCGCAAAAGGCCTTCTGGATCGTGGCGCGCTACGCGTGCTGGTCACAGATGGCGGCAACTCGGCCACGGTCGGTAGTTCAGACGAAATTCTGACCCAAACACCCCCCTCCGTTCTGGTCACCCGTGTGACCGGTGCCGGGGATACCTTCATGGCGGCTCATATCGCCTCAGAATCCGGCGGCGCATCAAGTGACGAGGCTCTAACCCGCGCTCTGCATGCCGCAGCAACCTACGTTTCCGGAGAAACCCCACTGTGATCGACATCCAATATTCTGCCGCGGTCCGCGCCGCCAAGGACGCGGGCCATCCCATCGTTGCGCTGGAAAGCACCATCATCACCCACGGCATGCCCTACCCGCAAAACGTCGAAGTTGCGGCTCAGGTCGAACAGGACATCCGCGATGCGGGGGCGGTTCCGGCGACCATGGCGGTGATTGAAGGCAAACTGCATGTGGGGCTCGAGCCGGACCAGTTGCAGTGGCTGGGTCAGGCGCAAGGCGTTGCCAAAATCTCGCGCGCGGATATGGCGGCCTGCATCTCGACCGGCGGCACCGGAGCCACAACCGTCGCCGCCACTATGATCGCCGCGCATTACGCCGGGATCGAGGTGTTTGCTACAGGCGGCATCGGTGGCGTGCATCAGGGCGCCGAAACCACGTTCGACATCTCGGCTGATCTGCACGAACTTGGCCATACACCGGTCACCGTCGTCGCAGCCGGAGCCAAGGCTATCCTTGATCTGGCCAAAACCCTTGAGGTTCTGGAAACGCTGGGGGTTCCAGTCATCGCCCATGGTCAGGATGCGTTTCCTGCCTTCTGGTCTGCAAAGTCACCCTATGCTGCCCCCCTGCGCATGGACACTCCAGAAGCTATCGCCAAGGCCCATGCAACCCGTCGCGCATTGGGCCTGCCTGGCGGGCAGCTGGTGGCCAACCCGATCCCGATCGCGGATCAGATCCCTGCCGAAATACTGGCCCCCATCATCGCCGAGGCACAGGCTGATGCTGATGCGCATCGGATTACCGGAAAAGATGTGACGCCCTATCTGCTGCAACGTATCTTTGAAAAGACCGAAGGCCGTTCGCTGACTGCCAACATTGCCCTTGTGCGCAACAATGCGCGCCTCGCGGCGGCGATTGCACGGGCACTGGTAGAACAGGGATAACGCAAGCCTATTGTGCCAAGGCTACCGATTGACTACCTAAATCCCGATAACCACTCGGATCCAAGATGAATACACCGTTCGACGAAGAACCGCTTCATCGCCGCCCCGGCATGCTGGCACGGCTGCGCGCGTCGTTCCTGACGGGGCTGGTTGTCATTGCGCCGGTCTGGCTGACGGTCTGGCTGATCTGGTCGGTAGTCGGTTGGATCGACAGTGCGGTCCTGCCACTGGTTCCTCATCAATTCCAACCGGAACGTTACGTCGGTATCAACCTGCGCGGCGTGGGCGTCGTGATCTTCCTGATCTTTACCGTTATCGTAGGGTGGATCGCAAAAGGAATTCTGGGCCGGTCCCTGATCCTGTTCGCTGAAAGCGTGGTAGATCGGATGCCGGTCGTCCGCTCGATCTATTCCGGGATCAAACAGATCTCGGAAACCGTATTTGCCCAAACCGAACGCTCTTTTGAAAAGGCATGCCTGATCCAGTATCCCCGCCGCGGGATCTGGGCCATTGGATTCGTCTCGACAACCGCCAAAGGCGAAATCAGCAAACGCGCGGAAACTGGAGGAGAGCTGCTCAGCGTTTTTGTCCCGACTACACCTAACCCGACCTCGGGCTTTTTGCTGTTTTTCCCGATGGAAGACGTAATTATGCTGGACATGACAATAGAGGATGCCGCGAAACTGGTGATTTCGGCCGGGCTCGTTTATCCCAACGAAAAAGACCCCACGCAACCGCCCGAGTGATTAACCGAACATAGCTGGCAGATCGACAGTACTGGTCTGACCCAGATCACTCTTATGCTTGGCCAGAAAACGATCCGCCGCTACCCGCCCCGCCTGTTTCAGCTTGTGCAAAATAACCGGGTTGGGCACGGTTTTAGTGGCAACAGACAGGCTGCTCATCAACTCGTTATCGGCAATCATATGCACCAGAACGCGGCTCATGTCCCCGGCCTTCAGCTTGCCCTCTTTCAGAAGCCGTTGAACAAAGCTGATTGCCCGCAATTCGCGAAACAGGGATGAATTGAAGCTGATCTCGTTTATCCGGTTCTGGATCTGCTGCGGTGTGACCGGCACCGCGTCGCGCTCCAACGGGTTGATATTCACGATCACCACATCATCCGGCAGATCATTGTTGAACAGCGGATAGAGCGCCGGATTACCAGTATAACCGCCATCCCAATAGGCCTCGATCCGGTCTGTCTTTGGATCAAATATCTCGACAGCCTTGAACAGGGTCGGCAGGCAGGCCGAAGCCAAAATGGCATCTGTCGAGACTTCCTCCCCGGTAAACACGCGAATCTTGCCGCTTCTCACACAGGTGGCGCACACAAACAGGCGGGGTCCCGCATCGGCGCAAACTTCCGCAAAATTGAACCTGTCCACCACCGGCTCCAGCGGATTGCTGTAGAATGGACCATAAGCATAAGGCGACACCATCCGCGACCAGGCATCACCGAAGGAAAACGGCACCGAATATTCCATCGCCTGCGCGATTACAGCCGGTTCCAACCCGCGAAACCAATTGGCGATACGCATGTCACCAATCGCGCCCATACGCCTCCAAAGCCCATCCAGTTGCGCGCGCGCACCCTCACGTCCTGAATGAACCATCCCCGATTTGAACGCCGCACCGTTCAACGCACCGGCGGATGTTCCAGTGATCGCAGCAACCTCGATGTCTTCCTCATCCAGCAGCCGGTCAAGCACACCCCAGGTGAATGCCCCATGCGCACCGCCGCCCTGCAAAGCCAGATTGATCCGTATCACCGCCCTCACCCTTCATCTTTTCAGAAATACTCCGGGGGTTTGGGGGCAGCGCCCCCAAGGCCAATCACAAGGCGGTCCAGCCGCCATCGACAGAAATCGTGGTTCCCGTGATCTGCGCCGCCGCGTCCGAGCACAGGAAAATGGTTGTCCCGCCCAGTTGCTCAACGGTGGCGAATTCCTTGGAAGGTTGCCGTTCAAGAAGCACGTTTTTCACGACCTCCTCGCGGCTCATATTGTATTCTTTCATCGTGTTCGGGATCTGGGCCTCGACCAGAGGCGTCAGCACATAGCCCGGGCAAATGGCGTTGCAGGTGATCGGTTCTTGCGCCGTTTCCAAGGCAACGGTCTTGGTCATCCCCACCACCCCGTGCTTGGCGGCAACATAGGCCGCCTTGAACGGCGACGCCGTCAAACCATGCGCCGAGGCGATATTCACGATACGACCCCATCCCGCTTTGCGCATCATCGGCAGTGCGGCCGCGGTCGTGTGAAAGGCCGAGTTCATGTTGATCGCAATAATCGCATCCCATTTATCCACCGGGAACTGATCGATCGGGGACACAAACTGAATGCCCGCGTTGTTCACAAGTATGTCGCAAGATCCGGCCTGCTCAATCAGCGCGCGGCACTCATCGCCTCTTGACATGTCCGCCTTGATGTAACGCGCGTTGGTTCCGGTCTCTTTGGCAATCTCAGCAGCCAACGCGTGATCTTCGTCACGGTCCGTAAAGGAATTAAGGACGACATCTGCTCCGGCCTTCGCCAGCTCGCGCGCGACCCCCAGACCGATGCCAGAATTAGACCCAGTGATGATTGCTGTTTTGCCGGAAAGGCTCATGACCGTTCTCCCTGATGCGATGATTTGGTGCACAATGCCATGCTGCACCTGCAAAGAAAACGGGGAAACACACTGGTCTGAAATCCCAGCCTGACACTTCTCAAGCAGCCAAAAAAAACGCCCGCACGAAGCGGGCGTTAAGTTATTGAGGCAGGTTTCATACAGGCAAGAAACCTATCGAGCAGTGCATCCTTTATAAGCAATTCCACGCCTTCGTCCAAGCTAAAAGTTTGATAATATGAAAAATCATCACTACGGTGAATCCCAACAAAATAAGGCCAGAGCAGGATTGTTTCCAAAATGAGCCCGGATTTTCTCCGACCGTTTCGACCACTTGCGGCGGGAATCGCCAGCATTTTCATGATCTCGTCCGCCCATGCAGAATCGTCTCATGGCATAGCTATGTATGGAGACCCGGCCCTACCACCGGATTTTGTGTCCCTACCCTATGCCAACCCCGATGCGCCCAAAGGCGGCAAAGTCGTTTTCGGAAATACTGGCGGCTATAACAGCCTGAACCCGTTTTTGCAAAAAGGCACCTCGCCCTGGCAATTGCCATTTTGGACCCATGAAAGCCTGATGGGGCGATCCTGGGACGAACCTTTCACACTTTACGGGCTGTTAGCCGAATCAGTTGAGACGGCTCCCGACCGGTCATGGGTTGAATTTACCCTGCGGGAAGAGGCCCGGTTTTCCGACGGCAGCCCGGTCACGATTGACGACGTGATTTGGTCATATGAGACGCTCGGCACTCAGGGGCATCTGCGCTATCGCGGTTTTTGGGACAAAATCGACAGGATCGAACAGACCGGCCCACGTTCGGTTCGGATTACTTTCAACGTGCCGGATCGCGAACTTGCCCTGCTCGCAGGGATGCGTCCGATCCTGCAAAAGGCGCAGTGGCAGGACAAGGATTTTGCCGACGCCGCCTTGCACGATGTCCCAATCGGCACCGGCCCCTATGTGATCGATAGCTACGAGGCGGGGCGCTATGTGAACCTTCGTCGCAACCCTGAATATTGGGGGCAGGATATCCCGTTCCGTCGCGGTACCATGAATCTGGATGAAATGCGGATCGAGTTCTACGGCGACGGCAGCGTTCTGTTCGAGGCCTTCAAAGCTGGTGAGCTGTCAGCGGTGCGTGAGTTCAACGGCGACAAATGGGACACGCAATACAGCTTCCCCGCCGTTCAGCGCGGTGATGTCATCAAGACCGAGATACCGCATGGCAAACCGTCAGGCATGACCGGGTTCGTGATGAACACCCGCAAAGCCCCGTTTAACGACTGGCGCGTTCGCGAGGCCCTGACGCTGGCCTTCAATTTCGAATTCATCAACGACACGATCACTGGTGGGGCGCAGCCAAGGATTACGTCCTACTTCTCGGGCTCAGATCTGGCCATGCAGCCCGGACCGGCCCAAGGGCAGGTAAAAGCCCTGCTGGAACCCTTTGCCTCGGATCTGATCCCCGGCACGCTGGAAGGGTATGAACTGCCGAAGGGCGACGGTTCAGCCCGCAACCGCGCAAATATTCGCAAAGCCACCAAACTGCTGACCGAAGCGGGCTGGACCGTTCAGGACGGGGTCCTGCGCAACACGAATGGTGACCCGTTCAAAATGACGGTCTTGCTACAGCAGGGGGATAGCGAGATGGCGTCGGTGGTCGAGATTTATTCCCGCGCTCTGGAACGGCTTGGCATTCAGGTCATGACGGAACAGGTCGACAACGCGCAGTATGTCGGGCGCACCGGGGAACTGGATTTTGATGTTACGCCCTTCCGGCGTGCTCTTTCACTGTCTCCCGGCAATGAACAGCGTTTGTATTGGGGAAGCGAGAACGCGGACACACCCGGCACACGCAACCTGATGGGCGTGGCCTCGCCCGCTGTTGATGCGATGATTGACGCCATGCTTGCCTCGGAAACACGTGAAGATTTCACCGCGGCAACCCGCGCGCTTGACCGGGTTCTGACGGCCGGTCGCTATGTCATCCCGATCTGGAGTTTTGATGTCGGGCGGATTGCCCACATACGCGAGCTCAGGTTCCCCGACACTGTGCCAATCTATGGCGATGGACCGCAATACATGCCGGAAGTGTGGTGGTACGTCGCCGGGTAGTCACATGAACATCAGGGCAGCCGGGTTTTGTACAACACCGGCTGTTCACCGCGGAGTGTTGGCGGACCCCTTGAAATACGCGATTCCTTTACGCTTCCTGCACGATTGGCCCCGGAAAACTACGCCTGTCGGCGGAATTCAGCACATGGCCATCACACTCAGGGATACGTTTGGCGACGACAAATCGCAGCACCACATGCAGGCCATATCGGACGCCGGATGATCCCATGAGACGGGCCTTCGGCCTGCTTTGGCCAACACTAAAAGCTACATTGAATCGAAATATTTAGACGTAGCCCAAAGATCGAGATCGCCTTTACAATCTGCTCGCCGGGATTTCCCGGTGCCGCAACAAACAGGTCTCCTGATCCGTAGGTACTTTGAATAATTTCAAGCCCGCCGCCCTGTTGCGGCAGCTATTGCAGAGGCACAATCTTGTAAAAGGAATGCAGTGACATGCTGCGACATTTTGTCATGTCTTCCCTTACGGCACCCATTACGTACCCTAAGGAGGGGAGAGCAGTCCTAATCGCTACATAAGGAAAGCTCATACATGATGAACTGGACGGATTTGACACAAGACTGGAATGCGGCCTACGCACGTGCAAAGCGGCGTTTTCCGAATTTGCGTGACCAAGACATGATGCGCGTATCACAAGATCGTAAAGGGTTCGAAGCCTATCTGGCCGAGCGTCACCAGTTAACCATGAACGAAGCTCATGAAGAGGTCGAAGACTTCCTGTTCACCGAAGGCCTGAACAGAGAATTCTGCCGCGCGTCGCTAAGCAAGTGATGTGACCCAAAGGATTGTCGCGTCTTCGTCACTGACGGAGATTACGTTATGGCCCATGCTGCCATCGTAATAGGCGCTGTCACCCCTGCGCATTTCGACCGGCTCATAAAACTCGGTATAGAGCCGGACAACACCGGTCAGAACATACATGAACTCTTCGCCATCGTGGCGCACCCAGCCGTCGAATTCATCCATGGACCGCGCCCGAACCCGCGCGCGGTAGGGCAGCATGTGCTTCTTGGTCAGGGTTTCGGCCAGCAACTCATGCTCGTAGGTCGTTGTCGCGTGAGCCGCCCCTTCGCCCATCCGGGTAATCGCCATCCGTCCGATGACCTGATCCCGCTGTGGCGGTGTGAAAAGCTGAGGAACCGAGATTTCCAACCCAACCGCAAGCTTTTTGAGCGCGTCATAGGTAGGTGACATCTGCCCGTTCTCAATCTTGCTGAGGGTCGAACGGGCCAAACCGGCCTGACTGGCGGCCTGCTCCAGCGTCCATTTCCGCGCTTTTCGCAATTCGCGCACGCGCGCGCCAAGGTCCAGCGGTTCAACTTCGGTGTGATCGCCGGAATCGCGGGCAATTCGGATCAGGGATTTGGGATCTTGGGTGCTCATGCCATTCTCTATAGGCTTGGCCAGCCGCGCTTGCAACGCGCCAGACACCGCGTTAGCCAATGGCCATGTTTTCTGTCTTCGATCAAGGGCCGCCCGCGCCCTGCCCTGCACCCTTCAATCTGGCGGCGCACGTCCTTGGCCGCGCGGATCAGGTCCCTGATAAAGTGGCTTTGTCGGTATTAATGCCCCACGGCGCGCTGGACTGGACCTATCGCGACCTGCAATCCGCCGTACTGGGCACTGGCGCAGGATTGCTGCAAGCAGGTCTGACACCCGGCGAAATCGTTCTGATGCGGCTCGGCAATACGGTGGATTTCCCGATTGCCTATCTGGGCGCGATTTCAGTGGGTATCATTCCGGTGCCCACATCGTCGCAACTGACGGAACCCGAAACCGCCAGAATGATCGACGATCTGTCCCCAGCCGCGGTTCTTCGTGATCCCGCTGTCTCATGCGTGCCTCATCCCAGACAGATCGAGTTGGATGAACTGAAGGCTATGCACCATTTGCCCCCTGCCAGCTTTGAACTGGGCGACCCCGAGCGTATGGCATATGTAGTCTACACCTCGGGAACGTCGGGCAGTCCGCGTGCCGTGGCCCACGCGCATCGGGCAATCTGGGCGCGGCAGATGATGGTCGATGGCTGGTATGGTCTGCGCGCGTCCGATCGGCTGTGTCACGCCGGAGCGTTCAACTGGACCTATACACTTGGCACCGGGTTGATGGACCCGTGGACCATCGGCGCAACCGCCTTGATCCCGGAACCGGGCACGGACATCACCGCCCTGCCTGCTCTGCTCCACCAGCATCGTGCAACCATCTTTGCGGCGGCACCAGGGGTCTTTCGCAAATTGGTGCAAGAGTATGAGCAAATCAGCTTACCTGACCTGCGCCACGGTTTATGCGCTGGGGAAAAGCTTTCGCGCGCTCTGCACGAGAAATGGCTAAGCGCCACCGGTACGGAACTGTTCGAAGCCTACGGCATGTCCGAATGCTCGACTTTCATATCCTCAAGCCCGGCCCACCCCGCGCGCGGCGACGCATTGGGGCACCCGCAACCGGGTCGTCGCGTGGCCATTCTGGGCCCGGACGGCCCGGTGCCGCAGGGGCAAGAAGGTACCATCGCCATTCATCGGTCTGATCCCGGATTGATGCTGACCTACCTCAACGCACCCGATGAAGTTGAATCCCGGATGCAGGGCGAATGGTTCCTGACCGGAGATCAGGGGGCAATGGCAGTGGACGGCCAGGTCAGTTATCTGGGCAGGGACGACGACATGATGAATGCCGGTGGCTACCGCGTGTCCCCGGTCGAGGTCGAAGCCGCCCTGTCCCGTTTTCCCGGTATCACGCAGGTCGGTGCAGCTACGGTCGAGGTCAAACCGGACACATTTGTGATAGCAGCCTTCTATACCGGCCCGGAAAAGCTGGACGATGCGGCCTTGCGCGCTTATGTCGAGGCAAACTTGGCACGTTATAAACAACCACGCGCCTTCATCCACCTGTCTGCGCTACCAACCGGCGGCAATGGCAAACTCCTGCGCCGGGCGTTGCCGGCCTATTTCGAGGCACCAGCCACATGACCCAGACTGTCAAGCTCGACATCCTGTCCGATCCGATCTGTCCGTGGTGCTATATCGGTAAAACGCATCTCGACAAAGCACTGGCCAATGTTCCGGACCACCCTTTTGTCATCGAATGGCACCCCTTTCAGCTGAACCCTGATATGCCGGAAAATGGAATGGACCGGCGCGAGTATCTGGAGCGTAAATTTGGCGGCAAAGATGGTGCCTTGCGTGCTTATGCGCCGGTGGTTGAACATGCTGAAAGCGCCGGTCTGAAGATTGACTTTGAAGGCATGAAACGCACACCTAATACACTGGATGCACATCGCCTGATCCATTGGGCGGGGATCGAAGGCAAACAGAATGCCGTTGTGGATGCGCTGTTCGATGCCTATTTTGTTCAGGCCCGAGACATCGGCGACCCCGAAGTCCTGTCCGACATCGCAGACAGTGCCGGAATGGACGCTGCGGTGGTCATGAAGCTGTTGAAATCCGACGCCGACCGCGAGGATATTCGCAACCGTGATACTCATTCTCGCGAAATGGGCGTCAGTTCGGTCCCGACCTATATTGTTGCCAATCAACATGCCGTTCCGGGTGCTCAACCACCTGAAATGTGGGAGAAAGTGATCGCCGAAATCATGTCTCAACTTGAGGCTTCCCCCGCAGAATAGCACAGAGGTCTGTGCGAATTTCCAGTCTGGCCTAACCTGACTCACCATGATAGCGCGAACAGGTTAGGAGTGCTTCATGGCCAACCGCATGTCGAAGGCGGAATTCATTGCGCTGATCGCAATGATGTTCGCCACTATCGCGTTTTCGATCGATTCAATGCTGCCTGCCCTGCCCGAAATCGGCGCGCAGCTCAGCCCCGATGATGTCAATCGCGCCCAACTGATTCTGACGTCCTTCGTTCTGGGAATGGGTATCGGTACATTCTTTACCGGCCCGCTATCGGATGCGCTGGGACGCAAGCCGGTGATCTTTTGCGGCGCGCTATTGTACATTGCGGCTTCGGCTGTTGCCTGGGCCAGTTCTTCGCTGGAACTGGTGCTGATTGCGCGCGTTGTACAGGGGCTGGGCGCTGCTGGACCACGTGTGGTGGCAATGGCCATCATCCGTGACCTGTATTCAGGCCGGGAAATGGCGCGCATCATCTCAATCGCTATGATGATCTTCACTTTGGTACCAGCAGCGGCCCCGATGCTGGGCGCTGGTGTTATCGCCCTCTTCGGCTGGCGCGGGATATTCATGTCCTTTATCCTGTTCGCGCTGGTCGTCCTTTTTTGGGTGAGTACACGACTGCCCGAGTCCCTGGCCGTCGAGAACCGCCGCCCCTTTCGCCTGCCCCTGATGATTGCGGCCGTGAACGAAATGTTTGCCCATCCCACCGTGCGCTTGTCTATCTTCGTGCAGACCTTGTGCATGGGGACCTTGTTCACCATGCTGACTATGGTGCAACCGGTCTATGATGTGATCCATGATCGGGCCGACAGCTTTCCCTTCTGGTTCGGATTTGTCGCCCTGATGTCAGGTTCGGCCAGCCTTTTGAACGCAGCTTTGGTGGTGCGCGTCGGGATGCGCCGGATGGTCACATTCGCCTTCGGCGCGCAGATAGCCATCACGTCTGTCGTCATCATCCTGAACATGGCGAACCTTTCGCCCGATATGTCATTTGCCCTGTTTGTCTTCTGGCAGACGATGGTCTTTTTCATGGCTGGTGTAACCATCGGCAATCTGAATGCCATTGCCATGGAGCCCATGGGCCACATCGCAGGCATGGCCGCTTCAGTTGTCGGGTCGATCTCAACAGTAATGGCTGCAGCAATCGCCGCGCCGATCGGGCTTCTGTTCAACGGATCCATCGCGCCGTTGACAATTGGCATTCTGAGTATGTGCGTGCTGTCGTTTGGCCTGATGATCCACATGGGTCGCATCGAAGAACGGCTGCCAGCCTGACCTGTGAATCTCGGGTGAAACACGCTATCCTACCCCGAACTTAGGGGGAGGAACTGTGATGAACGATTACTACGATCTGGGCAGCTATTCCTGCCCGGTTTCCACTTCCAGCCCCGAAGCTCAGCTGTGGTTCGACCGCGGGCTGAACTGGACATACGGCTACAATCACGAAGAGGCGGTAGCCTGTTTTCAACGCGCGGCCGAGCATGATCCGAATTGCGCAATGGCCCATTGGGGTGTCGCCTATGCAGCCGGTCCCAATTACAACCTCCCGTGGGACCTGCTGGATGAGAAGGGTCAGGAAGAAGCGCTGGCACAGGCTTACGACGCGATGCAAAAAGCCCTTGGTCTGCTCGCAGGGTGCACTGCCGTCGAACAGGCCCTGATTCAGGCCCTGCTTGCGCGTTACCCGCAACGTGATCCGGTTCAGGACATGCACCAATGGGACCACGGTTTTGCCGAAGCGATGCGCGCGGCATTTGCGGCGCACCCGGACCACCTCGACTTGCGTACCATCTATGTCGAAGCGCTGCTGAACCTGACGCCATGGAAGATGTGGGATCTGAAAACGGGCCAACCCGCCCAGGGCGCGGCAACGAAGGAAGCGCAAGATGCGCTTGAATGGGCCATGGCGAACGATCCGGCTGCGATGTCACACCCGGGCCTGCTGCACCTCTATGTTCATCTGATGGAGATGTCTCCAACACCAGAAAAAGCCCTGAAAGCAGGGGATGTCCTGCGCACACTGGTTCCAGATGCCGGCCACTTGGTACATATGCCGACACATATCGATGTGCTCTGCGGACATTACCACAACGTTGTGCACTGGAACGAAAAAGCCTCGGAAGCCGACCTGAAATATTACGAACGCGAAGGCGCGTTCAACATTTACACAGGCTATCGCCAGCACAATTATCACTTTGCCATCTACGGTGCGCTTTTTCTTGGACAGATGGAACCGGCCCTACGTGCCAATCAGGGATTGTGGGATACAACACCCGAAGAGTTGCTGCGCATCGAAAGCCCCCCGATGGCCGATTACTTCGAAAGCTACATGTCCATGGGCCCTCACATCCTGATCCGGTTTGGCCGCTGGGACGAGGCTAAGGCACTGGAACTGCCCTCAGACCCAGACCTGTTCCGCACCCTGACGGCCACGACACACTACGCGCGCGCCATCGCTCATGCAGCAACCGGTGATATCGCCAATGCCGAGGCCGAAGAATATCTGTTCCTTGCCGCCAAAGAATGCGTTCCGGAAACACGCAGGCTGCACAACAACCGTGTGATTGACCTGCTGGAAATTGCGCGGGAAATGCTGCGCGGTGAGATCGAGTACCGCAAAGGCAACTTGGAAATCGCGTTTGCCCATCTGCGCCGCTCGGTCGAGCTGGACGATACCTTGCCCTATGACGAACCCTGGGGATGGATGCAGCCCACCCGCCACGCGCTTGGGGCACTTCTATTCGAGCAAGGACGGCTGGCCGAAGCGGAAGACGCCTATCGTGAAGATTTGGGCTTGGGCGGCACGCTAAGTCGCGCCTCGATACATCCTGACAACGTCTGGAGTTTGAAGGGCCTTTACGATTGTCTAAAGGCACGCAGCGAACAGGTCGAAGTCCTGCAGATCAAACAACGGCTTGACCTGGCGTTGGCCCGTGCCGACCGCATGGTGGCTGCGTCCTGCTTCTGCGCGCAGGCGGCAATGCGTAGCTAAAGTGTCCTGATCGTGCTGACGCACGATGCCTCCGGCGGGGATATTTTTAGCCAGATGAAGCAGGGATCCGCTTCTTCATCTGGCCATAAATATCCCGGGGGAGATGCGCGGAACGCGCAGCGGGGGCAGAGCCCCCTCTCACATCTCAACCTGCTTTGACCTTTTTTTGCGCCGCGACCACTTTTTCAGCGAGATCCCGGGCAATTGCAAAAGCCCCTTTGATCTTGTCACTGTCTTTTTTCCAGTCCCGGCGCACGACGATCTTGTTGTCTTTGACCTTGGCCATACCACGTTGATTTTGAATGAACTCAACCAGTCCCTGCGGCGAGGCGAATTTGTCATTGTGGAACTGGATGGTCGCACCTTTCGGCCCACCGTCGAGCTTTGCGATCCCGGCGCGTTTACACATGGCCTTGATCCGCACAACCAGCATCAAGGTATTCACCTCTTTCGGCAATTTGCCAAAACGGTCGATCAATTCCGCAGCAAAGCCCTCCAGTTCGACCTTTGTCGATAGAGACGACAGGCGGCGATAGAGCCCCAAGCGCACATCCAGATCTGGTACATAGTTCTCAGGGATCAGAACCGGCACACCCAGATTGATCTGCGGAGCCCATTGATCGTCCGCATCCGACAACCCCTCCATCTCGCCGGCTTTGATCTTGGCAATCGCCTCTTCCAGCATGGATTGGTAAAGCTCATAGCCCACATCGCGCATCTGGCCGGATTGTTCTTCACCCAACAGGTTGCCCGCACCACGAATGTCAAGATCCTGCGAGGCCAGAGTGAACCCGGCCCCCAACGTGTCCAGCGAGCCCAGAACACGCAGGCGTTTTTCGGCGGCAGCGGTCAGTTTCTGGCGCGGTTTGGTGGTCAGGAAAGCATAGGCACGGGTTTTCGAGCGCCCAACGCGACCCCGGATCTGATAGAGCTGGGCAAGGCCAAACATGTCCGCACGGTGCACGACCATCGTGTTTGCGGTCGGGATGTCCAGCCCGCTTTCGACAATGGTTGTGGCCAGCAGCACGTCGAATTTCCCGTCATAAAACGCGTTCATCCGATCATCGAGCTCACCCGCTGCCATCTGGCCATGGGCAACCACGTAAGTGAGCTCAGGCAGTTGATTTTTCAGAAATTCTTCGATCTCAGGCAGGTCCGAGATGCGCGGTACAACATAGAAACTCTGCCCCCCACGATAGTGTTCACGCAGCAGCGCTTCTCGGATTGTAACGGCATCGAACTCGCTGACATAGGTACGGATCGCCAGTCGGTCGATTGGAGGCGTGCCGATAATCGACAAATCGCGCACGCCGGTCAACGACAGTTGCAGCGTTCGCGGGATCGGTGTCGCGGTCAGGGTCAGCACGTGAATGTCTGAGCGCAGCTGTTTCAGCCGTTCCTTATGACCCACGCCAAAATGCTGTTCCTCGTCGATGATCAGAAGCCCCAAATTGTTGAACCGTATGTTCTTGGCCAAAAGCGCGTGCGTTCCGATCACGATGTCCACTGTCCCGCGGGCCAGACCGTCACGGGTTTGCTGGGCTTCTTTCGCCGAAACAAAGCGTGACAATTGCCGGACCTCCAGCGGGAACCCCCGAAAGCGTTCCCTGAAACTCGCGGCATGCTGGCGGGCCAGCAGGGTCGTGGGTGCCACAACCGCAACCTGAACGCCCGACATGGCGGCGACAAATGCGGCACGCATGGCAACCTCGGTCTTTCCAAATCCGACATCACCGCAGATCAGACGATCCATCGGCGCGCCGGAATGGATGTCCTCCATCACATCCGAGATCGCCCGCAACTGGTCTTCGGTTTCCTGATATGGGAATCGCGCGCTGAATTCCTCCCACGCGTGGGGCGGTGGATCCATGACCGGGGCTTTACGTAATGCACGTTCAGCGGCGATGCGGATCAGCTTATCCGCCATCTCGCGGATGCGCTCTTTCAGCTTGGCCTTCTTTGCCTGCCATGCACCGCCACCCAAACGGTCCAGCAGACCTTCGTCATGGCCGTATTTCGAAAGCAATTCTATGTTTTCGACCGGCAGGTACAGCTTTGCCTGCTCGGCATATTCCAGCAACAGGCATTCATGGGCGGCACCGGCTGCGGTGACGACCTCCATTCCCATGTAACGACCTATACCGTGATCCACGTGAACAACCAGATCACCGGGGCTGAGCGACTGGGTTTCGGTCAGAAAGTTTTCGGCCTTGCGGCGCTTTTTGGGCTGACGGATCAGCCGGTCGCCCAGCACATCCTGTTCAGCGATCACCGTTAGATCAGGAGTTTCGAACCCGTGCTCCAACGCCCAGACTGCAAGGTGCAAGCCGCGTTTTCCAATGCGGGTGCCGTTAGCCACATGTATCGCCTCGGCCAGCCCTTCGTCTTCGATCAGGCCGGTCAGGCGTTCCCGCGCGCCATCGGAATATGAGGCGATCAGCACCGGTCCTTTGTCGAGCTTTGCAGTGATGTGACTGGCCAAAGCACCGAACAGGCTGATGCTTTCCTGCTGGCGTTCCGGCGCAAAGTTGCGCCCGATGCGCCCACCCGCGTCGATGACACCGGGGCCAGAGGCTTGCGGCAGCGGGCTGAACTGCAAAACCCGACGATCCGCGACAGCCGCCTCCCAGGCGGTATCGTCAAGATACAACAACCCCGGAGGTGTGGGTTTATAGACCGTGTCCATGCGAGATCGGTTTTCCAGCGCCAGTCGTCGGGTCTCGTACTGATCGGCAATCGTATCCCAACGCGCCAGACGCGCGGGCGTCACCTGATCATCGACAGTGATCACCGCATCCGGCAAGTAGTCGAACAGTGTCTCCAGTTTTTCGTGGAAGAACGGCAGCCAGTGTTCGATCCCCTGATGTTTGCGGCCTGCGCTTACGGCCTCATACAAAGGGTCATCCGTACCGGCGGCACCAAACTCGATGCGATAGTTCTGACGGAACCGGGTTATGGCGGCCTCGTCCAGGATGACTTCGGACACCGGTGCAAGTTCAACGATGTCCAGCTTTTCGGTTGTTCGCTGGGACGCCGGATCAAAGCGGCGCGCGCCGTCCAGGACGTCACCGAACAGGTCCAGCCGAACCGGGCCCGCCTCTCCCGGAGGGAAGATGTCGATGATGCCGCCACGGATGGCGTAATCGCCGGGTTCCATCACCGTTGGACTTTGTGTGAACCCCATACGCACCAGAAAGTTTCGCAGAGCGGTTTCATCTATGCGATGGCCAACTCGGGCAGTAAACGCCGCCTCTCGCAAAACCTCCCGTGCCGGGACGCGTTGGGTCGCGGCGTTCAGCGTGGTCAGTAATACATACTGTTGGGGCATCTGGTGGACCAGCGCCGCCAGAGTAGCGACGCGCGCCGCCGAGATATCCGCATTAGGCGAGACCCGGTCATAAGGTAGGCAATCCCAACCCGGAAACACAAAGACAGGCATCTGAGGCGCAAAGAACGCCAGTGCAGCGCGCATCGCTTCCATCCGCTTGTCATCGCGTGCGACATGGGCCACCGGCCCCCTGCTGCGGGCGATCTCGTTCAGCACCAGCTGCGCGTCAAACCCTTCGGGGGCGCCGCCAACTGTCACGTGGTTCGGAGCCTTCATCGCCTCGCCTTTCAGAATCTTCTATCCCAGAACGCCAATCGAAAGGTTCTGATACATGCCCCAGAACGAAGTGACCAGTATCGAGATCATGCCGATGATCTGGGTATACAGACGGCAGCGGGAAATCGTTTTCGAGACAGTTTCGAGTGTCAATTCCTGCCGCCGGAGACGCCTTGCATGCACGATATTCACTAAAAGCACCAAGGTCATTGGGAACAAAAGCAAAAACAGGGCCTGCGCGAACTCGACATCATAATAAAACCCAAGCGTGGCCATCCCGGTGAACAGAAAACACCCAAACGCCAAAAGGATGGTGCCAGACATGTCGACGATCAGCAGAATCCGATTTGTATGGATGCGAACGATGTCGAGCAGATCGGTTTCGACCTGACCTCCGATCCGGCGGGCACGAACAACCAGATCATATGGGATGCCCATCACCCAGTGGCTGGCAGACGACCAGAGTACCGCCAGTACGATCCAGAACCACAGATTCGAAAAGCTGCGCATGTCGATGAGTTCAAAGATCGAAGAGTACCAGTCCAAACCCAACCCTTTATTCGCACTACTCAGGGGGGTTCCATCTAGGCGCGCGTCCATTGATACCCTTGAGACCTTTGTGAATTCATGCCACCCAATGCACGAATGTTCAAGGAGAACGCGCCATGAAACCGACCATTGCCCCATTTCCCATGACCCGCTTTCGCCGAGCCCGTCAATCACAGGCAATTCGTGCGCTGGTGCGTGAGAACACTCTGACAACGGATGACCTGATCTGGCCGGTTTTCGTGCGCGATGGCGAAGGTATTGAAGAGCCCGTGCCCTCGATGCCTGGTGTGGTTCGCAGATCGGTTGACCTGATTGCCAAAGCGGCGGTCGAGGCCCAGGCCCTTGGGATTCCTGCAATTTGCATCTTTCCCTACACCGACCCAGCGCTGAAAACCGAAGACTGCGCCGAGGCATGGAACCCCGACAACCTGTCAAACCGGGCCATCCGGGCAATCAAGGCGGCGGCCCCAGACGTCGCCGTAATGACGGATGTGGCGCTTGACCCGTATAACATCAACGGCCACGACGGATATGTCGTTGATGGAGAAATCGTGAACGACCAGACCGTCGAGGCGCTGGTAAAGATGACACTGGCACAGGCAGACGCCGGTGCGGATATCATCGGCCCGTCGGACATGATGGACGGCCGGATCGGGGAAATGCGTCGCGCGCTGGAACGTGCGGGCCATCACAACGTGATGATCCTCAGCTATGCCGCCAAATATGCCAGTGCGTTCTACGGACCCTTCCGCGACGCAGTCGGTGCATCGGGGGCCCTGACGGGCGACAAAAAGACCTACCAGATGGACCCCGCGAACTCGGACGAGGCCCTGCGCCTGATCGAACGCGATCTGACTGAAGGCGCCGATATGGTGATGATCAAGCCGGGCATGCCTTATCTGGATATCTGCCGCCGCGTGAAAGACAGTTTCGGTGCGCCGACATATGCCTATCAGGTATCGGGCGAATACGCGATGGTTCAGGCCGCAGCCCAGAACGGCTGGATCGATGGCGAGAAGGTGATGCTGGAAAGCCTTCTGGCCTTCAAACGCGCCGGATGCGATGGAATTCTGACCTATTTCTCTCCTCAGGTTGCGCGCATCCTGCAGGGATAAAGCCCGCAAGTTTCGCGATATTTCGCCGATAAGATTTCCCGATCGGGCAGCTTTCCCGTGACACATCGCCCTGATCGGCGTATCCTTGCCGCCAAGACCGGGATCACCCGGCATTTCAGGCACAGTTACAGAGATAAAAAACCATGAGCAGTTCCAATTCCCCCCGACTGAATCGTCGCGGCTTTGCCTTGGGCATGGCAGGTCTGAGCTTGACCGCCGCCTGTGGCAACGGCGTCGGCAATTCCAACGCTGCAACAATCGATGCCCGTGTCGACGCCACGCTGACCGAGATGTACAGCCGCTATCCCAACACGGTTGAAATTGCGAACAAGGCCAACGGCATGCTGGTCATGCCGCTGATTACCGAAGCCGGTTTCGTGTTCGGTGGCGGTTACGGCCGCGGCGCGCTGCGCATCAGCGGTGCAACAGTTGACTTCTACTCGGCGGTCAAGGGCACGGCCGGGCTACAGATCGGCGCGCAGCAATATGCGCATGTCCTGTTTTTCATGACCGAAGACGCCCTGAACGATTTCCGTCGTTCCAGTGGTTGGACAGCCGGAGCAGATATTGGCTATGTGGTCAGCGATCAGGGCGATTCCGTGTCGACAGACACAACGACATTGCGATCGCCCGTTCTGGCTGCCATCTTCGGACAGGCTGGGCTTCAGATCGGTGCGACCGTGGAAGGCACGAAATATACCCGAATTATCCCATAATTCGGGCTTCCCACTTCTTCTGACAAACCCCATCACAGCGGAATGCTGCGGTGGGGTGTTTGTTTTCATCCTTTCCGCGCAGGTTCTCGCCGCGTTCCTCTTTCGGTTGGACCCGCCATCCACTAATCTCCGCGCAACCTTCATGTACTAGAATTTGGGGCAGTAATGGGTCTTGTTTTCCGCTGGCTGGTGCGCATCGTGTCGGGTCTGATCATGCTGATCCTCGCCGCAATGGGCCTCGTCTATTTTCTGGCCAGTCAATCCCTGCCGGATTATGACCAGACGCTTGAAGTCAACGGGTTGACCGCTCCGGTTGAGATCGTGCGCGACACCGCCAATGTGCCGCACATTCTGGCCCAAAATGACCCGGATGTGTTTTTCGGTCTTGGATATGCCCACGCGCAGGATCGGTTGTGGCAGATGACAGTCATGCGCCGCACCGCGCAGGGCCGCTTGTCCGAGATCTTTGGCCCGCGCACCCTGCGCGTTGACAAGCTGTTGCGCCGGCTGGATCTGTACGGCCTTGCCCATCGCTCGGTCGAGGTACAGGACGATTATACCAAGGCTGCCCTTCGTGCTTATGCTGCCGGGGTCAACGCACGCCTAGCCGAGATCAACGACGAGGCATTGGGGCGCGGCGCGCCAGAGATGTTCCTGTTCAATGCCCCCGTCTCGCCTTGGCAACCGGGCGACAGTATTGCCGTGATCAAGCTCATGGCGCTGCAATTGTCCGGTCACCTGACCGACGAGGTTCTGCGGGCGCGGACGTCTTTGATGCTGAGCAATCCGGACAGACTGGCAGATATTCTGCCCGATGTTCCCGGCCCCGGCATCGCCGCGCTGCCTGAATATGCTTCGCTGTTTCCCAACCTTCCACGCTATGCCGCTGGTACGAGTTTTCCCGAAACACCTCTGTCACCCCTTCCCAAACGCGGGTTGGCGGGCGCATCAAACGCGTGGACTGCTGCGCCTTCGCGCTCGGCAAGCGGTGGGACGTTGCTGGCCAACGACCCACATCTGGGCTTCACAGCCCCCGGTGTGTGGTATCTGGCACATCTTGGTCTGGCAAAGGGAAGCGTCATTGGGGCCTCGATCCCTGGTATTCCCACAATCATGACCGGCCGTAGTGACCGGTTGGGTTGGGGGGTGACGTCATCTTACCTTGACGATCAGGACATTCACATTGAGCAGCTGAACCCGGACAACCCCGAAGAATACCTGACCCCGGACGGTTATCAGGAATTCAAGACCCGTCCTTCGATAATTGAAATCAAAGGGGAAGCTCCGGTTACACTGACGTTGCGCTGGACTGAAAACGGGCCGGTTTTGCCCGGAACGGATTACAAGCTGGAAACTATCACACCGCCAGGCCATGTTGCGTCTTTGTCCTGGACTGCGCTCAGCCCGCAAGACACTTCGATGTCGGCGTCCATGGCCCTGATGAACGCGGACAACGTGCAGGACGCCATAACCGTGGCGCGGCAATTCATTGCGCCTTCGCAGAACCTGTCACTGGTCGACAAAACGACGATAGGGATGAAACTGATTGGCGCCATGCCCCGGCGTGATCTGCAAAACCAGAGCCGCGGACGCATTCCGACACCCGGCTGGATTGAAGCAAACCGCTGGCAAGGTCGCCTACCCTACACCAAAAACCCGGAATTTGTGGCCCCTGCTGGCGGCGTTCTAGGCAACACGAATAACAAGATCATCAACCGCCCGTTCCCGGATCATGTGTCCTACGAATGGGGAGACACTCAGCGCGTGCATCGCTGGGAACGCCTGATGCAATCGCGTGAGGTGCATACCCGCGACAGTTTCATCGAAGCGCAACTGGATACCGTCAGTTTCACCGCGCGCTCTCTACTGCCACTGATCGGTGCTGACCTTTGGTATACCGGTGCCTCGGCCCCCGAAGGGACGCCCGAGCGCCAGCGCCAGATTGCGCTGTCGCTGCTGGCGGACTGGAATGGCGAGATGAACGAGCATCTGCCCGAACCGCTGATCTACGCAGCCTGGGTGCGGGCCCTTCAGATCCGCCTGATCTCGGACGAGCTGGGGCCGCTGGCCAGCGAATTCAAACATGTCGAGCCTTTGTTCATCGAGCGGGTCTATCGTGACATTGATGGCGCCGGTGTCTGGTGCGATGTACGACAAAGCGCGCCGATTGAAACCTGTACCGAAATGGCTCGACTTGCATTGGATGATGCGCTGATCTGGATCACCGAACGCTATGGTAGCACACTTGAATCCCTACGCTGGGGTGATGCGCATCAGGCAACCCACGATCACCCCGTTCTGGGAAACGTGCCAATACTTCGGTATTTTGTGAACATTCGACAATCGACCAGTGGCGGCGACAACACCTTGCTGCGCGGGCGCACGTCGGGCGAAGGGCTCGACCCGTTTCAGAACGTGCACGGAGCCGGGTATCGCGGTGTGTATGACTTTGCCGATCCCAACAGCTCGGTCTTTATCACGGCTACCGGCCAATCGGGCCATTTCCTGTCGCGTTATTACGACGATCAGGCGCAGCTGTGGCGGCGTGGCGAATATATTCCCATGTCGCTGGACCTTGACCTTGCCCGCGCCGCTGCTGTCGGAGTGACCAATCTGATCCCACGCTAAGCAACGGGGTTTCGGCGAGTCCCCGCCCCTTTTTGTCCGGACCGTGGACGCCACGCGGCAGTTTCGCCTACCATCACCGGGCGAACTGTTTCGGACCAGGGGGAAACTATGGCCAGCATTCGGGATACTCTGAACAACTTTGCCCGAGATTACGCGATCGCCTGGAGTTCAGGTGACGCCGATGCCGTTGCCAGTTTTTTCACGCAGGACGGTCGGATCACAACCAACCGGGGTGAGCCTGTCGAAGGGCGTGCCGCGATTGCCGAAATGGCCCGAGAAGTCTATGCCGATTTTCCGGATCTGGAAGTGCGGTGCGACATGATGCGATGGGCTGGCTCTCACGCCCTGTTTGTCTGGACACGTGAAGGGCATCATGCCCAGACCGGCAACTATGTTATCGCGCGCGGATGGGATGAATGGGAACTTGCACCTGACCATCTTGTACAATCGTCAGTCGGCTGGTTCGACACCGATGATATACAGCGGCAACTTTACGGCACATGACTTAGGTTGTCTTTTTGCCCGCGGTTTCTATCGCATAATTCCGCGGTATTCCCTGCGTAATCAGAAACCACTCGGATGCCTTCGTCCGCCGCTGATGCGCATCAAATGCCCGCTGATTCACAAAAACCTCTGATACAGTGAACCGTCCGGGTGTGATCTGATCCTCGACAACATCGAACGACAGGCAACCCTCTTCCGCCTTTGTGAGGGCGATATGCGTGGACAGAGCGGCGCGCACATCTTCAAGGCGATCCGCTGGGACATCAATAAATCCGGTCAGAAATACTCTTTGATCCAATGTGTCAGACAAGTTCCGCCACTTCGCCGTTTCTATAGTGTTTCGAATTGAGCAGCCTGTTTATCCGTCCAAAGGACAGTAATACGGAACCCTTTTTCGGTCTGCTCTTCGGATTGTACAACATCCTGTCGGAACAACCACGCCCGCTTGTTACCTTCAGCGAAGGTCAGGTTCAGAACATCCTCGTGCCGGGCCCCTTGCAGGATTGCTGCAATCTCGGAAAGCAAAGGGGTCACGCCTTCGCCGGTAACTGCCGAGATGGCAAATATGGCCGGATCGCGATCCGCCCTTGCCAATGCAGCGTCTTTTTCTTCGGCGCTCAGTAAGTCAGTCTTGTTCCAAACCTCAAGCCGGGGGCGTTCTTCGTCGACACCAAGCGAGGTCAGGATTGCTTCGACATCCTGCGCCTGCGCTTCGGTTTCCTCATGGCTGATATCACGCACGTGAACAATCAGATCAGCGCCCAATACTTCTTCAAGCGTGGCCCGAAAAGACGCCACAAGCTCGGTCGGCAGGTTCGAGATAAAACCCACCGTATCCGACAGGATCACTTCCGGGCCATCGGGCAGTTGCACGCGGCGCATAGTTGGATCCAGCGTGGCAAACAGCATGTCCTTGGCCAACACTTCGGCCCCGGTCAGCCGATTGAACAGAGTAGATTTCCCGGCATTGGTATATCCAACCAATGCAACGATCGGATATGGCACCTTGGCCCGCGCAGCACGGTGCAACGTGCGGGTCTTGACTACTTTCTGCAACTGGCGACGCAGACGCACAAGTTGTTCGTCAATGGCGCGACGGTCGGCTTCGATCTGGGTCTCGCCAGGTCCGCCGACAAATCCCAAGCCGCCACGCTGACGTTCAAGGTGGGTCCAGGCCCGCACCAGCCGCGTCCGCTGATAGCTGAGCGCAGCCATTTCGACCTGCAACACCCCTTCGCGGGTACGCGCACGGTCGCTGAAAATCTCAAGGATCAGCCCGGTCCGGTCGAGGATCTTGACCTTCCATGCCTTTTCCAGATTGCGCTGCTGAACCGGGGTCACCGGCCCATCGATCAGAACCAGTTCAACCTCGTTCTCACGAAGCCGCTCGCCCAGTTCCTCGATCTTGCCACTGCCAAACAAATAGCCGGGCTGGGCGCGTTGCAGGCGTACGATTTCAGACCCGATCACGTCCAGATCGGGCAAAGCGGCGGCCAGCGCAACCGCCTCGGCCAGCGCCGGTTCGGGAACGCGGCGCTGTTCATCTGATTTGATTTCGGGATGCAGCACCCAGGCCCGGGTGCGCGTCCGGTCATGTTCCATCAAGAGGCGTCTTCGCCCTCATACAGGTTGATCGGCTGTGATGGCATGATGGTTGAAATCGCGTGCTTGTACACCAGCTGCGACTGTCCGTCGCGGCGCAACAATACACAGAAATTGTCGAACCAGGTGATCACACCCTGCAATTTCACGCCATTGATCAGGAAAATTGTAACCGGAACCTTAGCTTTCCGTACATTGTTCAGGAAGGCATCCTGAAGATTCTGTCTGTCCGAAGCCATATTTATATAATCTCGCCATTGTTCTTGCCACGCGTTGCGGACCAACACGCTCCCTCCGGTTCAGTATGGAGCGCCGCGTAAAGATATTCCAGACGAAAAATTAAGCAGAAAAAACGGCCGGACCCAACCGCTTCAATCCCGCCACAGCGAAGGAGTGATCAGGGCGATGATCGCAAGTGTCTCGAGCCGGCCAATGACCATCGCCGCGCACAGGGTCAGCTTGGCCCCTGCGGACAGGTCTATCAACCGGATCGGAACATCAGTGGCCAGTTCAATCAGCGGACCCGTCGTGGTGAGCGTTGCGACGCTGAGCACCATGGCCTGTTCGAACCCGGCCCCCATAGCGGCCAGCAAAAGGTTGAACACTGCCAATGTCAGCGCAAAGAGCATTAGAAAAATCCAGGCGATAAACGCGCCGTCCCTTTGAATGCGTCGGTTACCGCCTCCAACCCCGCTGACTGACGAGGGATAGATCAACCGGTCGATCTCGCGCGCACCATTCAGGTACAGGGCAAAAACGCGCAGCAGTTTGACACCGCCAGCCGTAGTGGCGACCCCGCCACCGATCAGCGCCAGCCCCATCAGCAACAATCCGGGCGTTCCCAGACCAGACAATTGCTGCGCATCATCCCAGTTTGCGCTTTCAAACCCGGCGGTTGTCAGAAAGGCCAGAACAGTGAACAGCATACCCCAGATGACCTGCAATGCCTGCAAAGGTTCGATTTGCCCGCCGATTTCCGTAACGCCTGCAATAACGCGAAAGAACAGTAACGCAGCAACGGCCAGCACAATCATCAGGCCAATGCGAAACTCCGGGTCCGTATCCAGTCGGGAATAACCGGATGTTGCCGTGTCGGTCGAAAATGTCAGGCGCGAAAGGGCGAAGAACAGGAACAGAAACAGGATCGCCTCGCCCGTGAATCCCGCTTGCGCGCCTTCCATACCACCCACCGGAGAAATTCCCGACGTCGCCATGACCGACATTGCGTGGCAAACGGCCGTCAGACCATTTTCGCCAGCGATCAGAAGAAGGATCCAGATCACTGCCGTCAGCCCGGCATAGACCGGGGTCAGTCCCTTTGCCACACGGAGCAGCCGGCCACGTGGATCAACGCGTTCGCTTTGCGCAACACCCGATACCGGGCGACCCGGCTGACCGCGTGCCGTGACCTCGAACCCACCTAGCGACAAAGGCGCAAGGATTGCCGCGGCGGCAATCCACATCAGCAAACCGCCCATCCATCCAACCAAGGCACGCCACAGGTGCAGCGGGGCCGTCAGGCGGTCTGGATCCGGAAACAGATCCGCCCCTGTGGTCGTAAGGGCACTAACCATGTCAAAGTAAGCGTTCAGGAATGTGGTCGTTCCCAGCGCGTCGTGAAATGGAATTGCAAGAAAGACGGGAAGAATG
Organism: Ruegeria sp. SAZD013; assembly: GCF_059612525.1. Taxonomy (NCBI): domain Bacteria; kingdom Pseudomonadati; phylum Pseudomonadota; class Alphaproteobacteria; order Rhodobacterales; family Roseobacteraceae; genus Ruegeria; species Ruegeria sp. SAZD013. The sequence goes on from NZ_JBXWQT010000020.1 coordinate 607,592, forward strand.
GTGAAACATGCGAGCATCACCGCCAATTGTCCCAAAGTCCCACGCCGTGGCACGCGATTGGACGAGGCCAATGCGATACTGGCGACCAGAAACAACCCTATGATACCGGAATACAGAAACGATCGGGATGTGTCGTGATCATCCAGCGCCAGCGCGTAAACTGCCGGAACCCACATTGCCAGTGACGCAATAGCCCAGATCAGAAGAAACAGCGGCAACCGCCGCAATAGCCCGATCTGTTGTATCCCCGCATGCGCCATCAGAAGAAATCGATTGAAACCTGCATCAGGCGTTCGACCTCAGGCACGTCCTTGGCCATGGCAAAAATCGCGACGACATCCTTTTCATCGATCCTGAGGCTGCCCGTCGGTCGCATCACCTCATCCCCTTTGCGCACGGCCCCAACCAGTACGCCCTCGGGAAAATCGATATCGCGCAGCTTTTGCCCCGCCATGGGAGAGGTTGACAGAACCTCGGCCTCGATCACTTCGGCCTCAGCATCTCCGATCGAGTAGACCTGTCGCACCCGGCCATGACGGATGTGGCGCAGGATAGAACTGACGGTGGTTGCCCGCGGATTGATATACGCGTCGATCCCCAAAGGTCCCATCAACGCCACCATGCTGGGATCATTGATCAAAGCAATCGCCAACGTGCAACCCTCGGCCTTGGCCCGCACAGCGGCCAGCATGTTGGTGCGGTCATCATCCGTAACCGCCAGCATTGCATCTGCCCTGTCGATACCGGCCTCGCTCAACAAACTGGCATCCAGACCATCACCGTGCAGCACAATCGTTCGTTCCAGCGCCTCGGCGGCGATCTCGGCGCATCGGCGATCCCGCTCGACGATTTTGGCGCGCACGCGGCTTTTTTGCTCTTCCAGAGCTCGCGCCACTTCAAGCCCGACATTGCCGCCGCCCACGATCACCACGCGATCCTGACGCTTTTGGGTCTTGCCAAACACCTCCATGGTGCGATCCACGTCTTTTGCATTGGTAAAGACGTAGCATTCGTCGCCGACAAACAGCTGATCCTCGGATTCTGGTGCAAACAGCGTTCCATCGCGACGCACCCCCACTACGATCGAACTGAGCGTCGAGAACAAATCGGTCAGTTGCCGCAAGGGCGTGTTCACGATCGGGCACTCCTCATCAACGCGAATTCCCAAAAGCTGCGCCTTGCCGTCCATGAAAATCTCGGTGTCAAAGGCGGACGGGGCCGACAGGCGGCGCATCGCGGCTGCGGCCACTTCGCGTTCGGGGCTGATCACCACATCAATCGGCAGATGATCGCGCCGGTAAAGGTCCGAATGGATCGCTTCAAGATAGGATTTCGACCGCAGTCGCGCGATCTTGCGCTGGATCGAAAAGACCGAATGCGCCATTTGGCAAGTGACCATGTTCACCTCGTCCGAATGGGTCGCAGCGATGATCATGTCCGCATCGCGCGCGCCTGCCCTTTCAAGCACATCGGGGTAACTTGCAAACCCGGCGATCCCCTGCACATCCAGTGTTTCGGTCGCCCGCCGTACCAGATCGGGATTGTTGTCGACAACGGTGACATCGTTCAATTCGCCCGAAAGGTGCCGCGCAATCTGCCAGCCGACCTGACCCGCGCCGCAAATAATGACCTTCATGTTTCTGGCCCTTCTGCCTGAAAGGATTGAATGACAGATGCCCCCAAAGCGGTCAATTGAATTGTCATCGCTGATCAGCTGCGGCAAGATAAGCATATGAAAACGCTGTTTCCTATGCTCGTGCCCCTGATGGTGCTGTCCTCGTGTGGGCCACTCTCGCTTTACTATCGTGAGGGTGAAACCGTGTCACGTCTGCAAAAAGAGACCACCCAGTGCCAGCTTAGGGCGGTAAAAGAGGTGCCGGTTGCCAATCAGATCCGTCAAAGCCCGCCGACTTATTGGCCTGGGCGTACGTATTGTGATGGCATGGGTCGTTGCTATCAATCCCCAGGCTGGTGGCAACCCGGCAGGGTTTATACCGTCGATGTCAACCAGGGACTGCGAAACACGGTCGAGGCGCAATGCATGGCCGAGAAGGGATTTCGTCCGGTCAGCTTACCGCCCTGCAAGCAAAACGTGAAATCACGGGTGCCACTGGCGCGAACAACGACATTGCCGCCCCTCAACAGTGCCTCATGCTTTGTGAAATTCGATGACGGGTCGTTTCAGATCATCACACCGGGGCAATCCGGATAAGAAAAACCACTGTTCCGCATGTTTGATCAATCCAGCTCGGTCGAAGCGCGTTTGCGCCGCGCGGCTAGCCACAGATGCAGCGCCATGGCAACAGCATAGAACCCGACCACGGCAATCAACATGCCTGCTTCACTGGTCCGCCACAGAATTGCAAGCAAAACAGGTGTGCCCAAAAGGTTACCCGCATTCCCCATCTGCGCCATCGCACCATAGCTAAGCGCCTGGTTTTCGGGTGTCGAGTTCAACTGCGGTACCGCTGCAAAGCTGCCGCCCTGAACAAGCCCCAGCACCGCAAAAAGCGCAACGCAGACAACGGGCAACGGGGCACCAAGAAACAGGGCGCCTATCGTCAGGATAGACAGCCCGAAACCAAGGGTAACAACGAATACGCCAGAACAAACGTTCAGCAACACTGGGACGGTAAGCCAGGAAATCACGATCCCGGCCAACGGCATCAAGCCTGCGATCATCGCACTGACATCTTCTGGCAATCTTCCCGGAAGAATGGCCAGCAGCGAGACAAAGGTCAGCGTGTAAAAGAACCATCCGAGCGCCGGAGCCGACACAAATGCAGAGCGATAGGTCTGTACGTGTATGTCAATCAGTGTTCGAACGCTCCAAAAAGGATTGTTCACCAAAGCCGATGCACTGTTGGGACGGAAAGATACGATCAGGACGGCGATCAGAAACATCAGAACGCCATGGGTAGCAAAATAAACCGGCAGCCCGACCTGAGCGATCAATGGAAGCCCAAGCCATGCGTTCAGGGCAAAGGCGACACCAAAGAAACTGCTCCACAAAACCATTGCCGCGTTGCGCCATTTTCCAATCGTGATTTGCGCAATCAGAGTCGGCGCGGCGACAACGATGGCCAGATGAGAGACCCCTTCGACAACGCGACTGACCAGCATCAGGCCTAAACTGGGGATACTGGCCTGAAACAGGGACACCGCCCCGCCAAGGATCAAGCCAAACATCAGCAACCGGACAGGCCCCACCCGCCCCGCTATCGCGCCGGACAATGCACCAAGAATCGCGCCAATCAGGCTGATGACTGACAAAAGCCAGCCAATCTTATCCGCGTGCGCAGGATAGAGGGCCGCGACCTGAACAAAAGGAACCGCTATCTTGGCGAATTGGGTCGCCGCACCTAGCCCGGCAAGCCAAAGCAACAAAACCTGTAACAAGATGCGTAATGGATGGGGCATAGCCCGGTTCTACTGCACCCGACCGCACAGGAATACGCATAAATTATGCGCGTCCCGACCGTGCCCCACTGACCAGCCTAACCGGCGTTCCATCCGACAGGTACAACCGTTCCCAGGTGATCTGTCCGGCGCTGATCCGGATACGGTCGTGCCGCGCTTCGGAAGTTACAAACGACTTGGGGTTGGGCGCTTGCAAATCCCACCACCCCTCGTCCTGTAGCTCGGCCTCAGCCTGCCGGATCTCTTCCGTTGCAAATTGCCAGAGGGACACGCCAAGCAGTGCCCGTTGGGTGGTTTTCCAGTCCCGCGCCCGCCGGCGGGAATAGGCCAGGCACATATGGCTGGCCTCCTCAACCAGATGGATGCAGTCGGCCGAGTTCACGACAAGCCGTCTTAACGCGTTGTCATCCGCCCTGAAAGGAGCCAGCGCAGCAAACACCGAGTGTTGCAGATCAGTTGTCGGAATCTGAATCCCGTTTTCCCATCTGGAAACCGTGGTCTGATCGACCTCCAGAACCTCTGCCAGCGCGGCTTGTTTCAATCCGATCGACCGTCGAAGTCGCTTTAACCGCCTGCCAAAAGCCGGGTAGCCTTCGACGAACCGGCCAGACCGATCAGAGTTCACCGTTCTCGCCATCCCTTCCACACATCCATCTGCCCGTGAACTATGACCCCAGACTCATTCTGCTGGTTCGGGCTCGTCGATTTGCGCGACCCGCGCACCGGATTTGTTTGAGGTCACAACACCCAGCGACTTTAGCTTGCGATGCAGCGCACTGCGTTCCATCCCGACAAAGCTGGCGGTGCGGCTGATATTGCCGCCAAAGCGGTTGATCTGGGTCAGCAGATACTCACGCTCGAACGCTTCGCGGGCCTCGCGCAGCGGCAAAGTGGCCAGCGCCCCCGACAAGACAACGCGGCCCGACTCTTCGGCCTTGTCTTCTTCGCTTGGCAGCTCGCGCGCCTCAATTGGGCCGGTGCCGTCACCCAGAATCAAAACACGTTCGATCAAGTTTTTCAGCTGGCGCACGTTACCCGGCCACGTCATTGTCTGAAGCAAAGCGACCGCCTCGTCCGACAGCTCCCGCATAGGCAACCCTTGGGTTTCGTTGCACATTTCGATGAAATGCTGGGCCAGAACCGGAATATCCTCGCGCCGGTCCTCGAGTGATGGAACGGTGATCGGAACCACATTCAGACGGTGATACAGCTCTTCCCGGAACCGCTCGGCCGCGATTTCATCATCAAGATCTTTGTTGGTCGATGAGATCACCCGAAGATCCACGCGCACTTTGTCCGAGCCACCCACGCGCTGGAATTGCTGATCCACCAGCACACGCAGGATTTTGGACTGTGTACCCAAAGGCATGTCGGACACTTCATCAAAATAGACCACGCCGCCGTGGGCTTCTTCCAGCAATCCGGATTCCACACCACGTTCGGCCGATTCCCGGCCAAACAGAACTTCTTCCACACGCTCAGGCTCAATCCCGGCACAGTTGACGGTCACGAAGGGAGCGTTTGCGCGGTTGGAGTGGGCATGGATATAGCGCGCGGCAATTTCCTTTCCAGAACCCGCAGGCCCGCGCAGCATGACGCGACCGTTTGACTTGGTAACCTTGTCCAACTGCCCCTGCATCGCCCGGAACGACGCGGATTTGCCGATCATGTCGGAGTTGTTGACCTCTTTCCGCTTCAGCGACGCGTTCTCGCGCCGTAGACGAGACGTCTCCATCGCGCGGCGGATCACCACCATCAACTGGTCAATGTTAAAGGGCTTCTCGATAAAGTCGTAAGCACCCTGTTTGATAGCAGCAACAGCGATTTCGATGTTGCCGTGGCCCGAAATAATCACCACCGGCACATCCGGGTTATCGCGTTTTACCGACTTGAGGATATCAATCCCGTCCATACGGCTGTCCTTCAGCCAGATATCCAGGATCAACAGCCCCGGCGGTTCGGAATTGATCGACGCCATGCACTCGTCCGAGTTGGCTGCCAGCCGGGTTGAATAGCCTTCGTCCTCCAGAATGTCGGACACCAGCTCGCGAATATCGCGCTCGTCATCTACGATCAGAATGTCGCTCATCTTTGGCCTGCTTTCAGTTTGTTGGTTCTAATTGCCTGCTTCTGCGGCGCAACGGTTGGGGACATACCTGCCCCAGGCAAACGGATCACAGCCATTGCGCCAAAATGGTCCTGCCCGTCAAATACGGGCGCGTCCTCAAGGGTCAGCGCGCCGCCATGCTCTTCTATAATTTTCTTGACGATCGGAAGGCCCAGCCCGGTCCCTTCGTCGCGTGTCGTAACATAAGGTTCAAACAAACGCGCCCGGTCCTCCGGCAGACCGATTCCATTGTCTGCAATGGTAATGACCGTACCCGCACTGTCGCTTAATACCGCCACCTTGATCTGTGGCACCAGGTTGCTCGGGGCGCCCTTTTCTTGCAAGGTAACAATAGCTTCCCCAGCGTTCTTAATCAGGTTGGTCAATGCCTGGTTGAGCATGGTCGCATCTACATCCGCCATGATCGGCTGCTGCGGCAGATCGGCGTCAATCTGTACGTCCGGCTGTCCCGCCTGCTGCAAAAGAACGGCTTCGCGCACCAGTTCAACCAAGTCTTCCTCTCGTCGAACGGGTTCGGGCATCCGTGCGAACTTGGAAAACTCATCCACGATACGCCGCAGGTCGTTAGTCTGCCGCACGATGACGCCGGTCATCGACTCAAGGCTGCCGCTGTCTTCCTCATCCAGTTTGCGGGCGAACTTGCGCTTGATGCGCTCTGCGCTGAGCTGGATCGGCGTCAATGGGTTCTTGATTTCATGTGCAATGCGGCGGGCCACGTCCCCCCACGCCGCCATTCGCTGTGCGCTGACCAGATCGGTTACATCGTCAAAGGCAACCACATAGCCTTCCAGCCCGCCATCCTCTCCGCGACGGATGGCCATGCGAACCAGCAGGTTTTCCAGCCGCCCCTTGCGTGTGACCTTAACCTCACCCTGAACAGCCTCCTGCCCGCTGTCCTTGAGGCTTTCAAACAAGGGCAGAAACTCGGGAACTGCAATGCCGATAGCCAGGTGTTCTTCGCCTCGTGACCAGTCCAGCAAGCGCTCGGCCGAACGGTTGACGAAGGTAACGCATCCATCCGGGTCCACGCCGACAACACCGGATGTGACCGAACTGAGCACGGAATCAAACAGGCGACGCCTTCTTTCGATTTGCTGGGTGTTTTCCAGCAGCGTGTCCCGCTGTCCTTTTAGTTGTCGGGTCATCTGGTTGAAATATCGGCCCAACATCGCGATCTCGTCGTCGCTGGCCTCTTCGATGACCTGAACGCTCAAGTCTCCGGCACCGACCCGCTGTGCTGCCGTGGTCAATCGTCCGACCGGGCGCGACAGCCGTTCGGCAAACCACATCCCCAGTGACATCGCAGCCAGGATCAGGATCAGCGCAAAGCCGAGATAGAGCAGGCCGAATTCGAACAACACCCTGCCCCGTTCACTTTCCAGCTGCTGATAGAACTGCGCCGTTTCCTTGGTGTCATCCAGCAGCGTCAACAACTGCCCGTCCACTTCGCGGCTGACATACAGGTAACGGTCCAGATAGGCGGTAAGCGGGACCAGCGCGCGGAATTCACTGTTTGGCCAGTCAGCAATGATCAGCAGCCCCTTTTCTGCCGCTTCCGTCATTTGCTCGGCTGTTGGCGCCTCATAGTTGAACAGATAGGACCGATCCCCGCGCGACCGGATTTCGCCCGTGCCGTCGATGACATAGGCCTCGCGCAACCCGCGCTGAATCCGGGCCTGCCCCTGCGCCAGAACCTCGCGGAGTTCGGCATCAGAAATGTAAAACTCCACCGAACGTGCGTTGTTCAGGAACCGCGCCAGAACGGTTGCGTCCTGCGTCAGACCACTGCGATGTTCCTGCTCATAAGCCTCTGCCGCCGTCAGGGAGGACCCGACAACCTGCCGTACGCGATCCGAAAACCAGCCTTCCAGACCGATATTCACGGTAAGGCCGGCAAAAATGGCGACCGTAACGGTCGGAACCAGCGCGAGCAGCGTAAACGCCCCGATGAGGCGCAAATGCAGGCGCGAGCCCGCCGACTTGGCCCGCCTGGCCGCAATCAGGCTACCCAACTGACTGAGCACCAAAGCCGCAACGACCAGAACATAGACTAGATCGGCTAGCAGAATCAGCCGCAATGTCGGCGCGGTCGCACCAAGATCAAAGGGACCAATGACAAGATATGTGGCAAGCGCCAGAACTGGCCCCAAGAGGACCAGCCCAAAGGTGCCGAAATTGCGCAGTTTCCGTGATTTACGCCATCGACCAATCGATAGGATCATCCCGCTCTGTGCTCGGGTTGCCACCGTCTGCCCTCATCCTGATGTGCCGCTTGTGCGGCTTACCGCCATATATCGTGATCTTTTCCTGACAGGTGCCAGGATGCCACGGTTTGTGTGGCGATATTACATCAGTTTGCGACGCCGTGTCACCTGAATATCGAGGTCAGTAATCTTTTTTCGCAGCGTATTTCGGTTAATCCCCAGTAAATCAGCACATTTTGCCTGATTCCCACCAGTTGCATCCAGTGCGATTTCGATTAGCGGAGCCTCAACCTCACGCAAAATCCGCTGATAAAGGCCCGGTGGCGGCAAAATGTTGCCGTGCAGATCGAAATACCGTCGCAGATGACGCTCGACCGAAGTTGAAAGCTTTTCACGTTCGCCACCGCTCAGAACCGGTGCGGCTTCGGGCTGGCTGCCCAACACCATTTCCACCTCGGCCTTTGAAATCTCATCTGCCCGGCTGGTCAGCCCCAAACGGCGAACAGCGTTTTCCAGTTGTCGCACATTCCCCGGCCATGAATAGCGCCGCACCAGTTCCACCGCATCAGAGCTGAGCCACCGCTTGTTTCCGTTTTCCTTCTCTTCCCGGGCCAGAAAATGTTCGGCCAGCAGCGGAATATCGTCGACCCTTTCGCGCAACGATGGCACGTGGATCGTCGCCCCGCACAAACGATAATACAGGTCCTGACGGATACGGCCGTTTTCCATCCCATCGGTCAAGTTTGTCTGGCTGGTAGCCATGAAACGCGGAGCATGATCGCCGGGCGTATCCATCATACGCACCACGCGGGCTTGAATTTCATCGCCGATATCTGCGATTTCATCTATCAGCAGCGTACCTCCACGCACCCGCGCCATCACGCGGGCCGGGCCCTCCAAATCGCTTAGGTCGGCTGCGGTGACTGTGACAAAGGGTAATGTACGCCGATCCGAAAAGTCGTGAATTGCCCGGGCAATCAGCGATTTACCCGTTCCGCTTTCACCCGAGATCATTACCGGCAGGTCGGTGTTCATCACGCGTGCGACCAACCGATACAAGGCCTGCATGACTGGCGTGCGGCCGACCAGAGGCAGCTCATCCGGACGCTCACCGCCTGCCTGTTTGGGTTCTGGCTGTGCGCGCTGCTTCTGATCCAGTGCCCGCGCCGTGCGTTTCATCAAATCCGGCAGGTCAAACGGTTTGGGCAGATAGTCATATGCGTCTGCCTCAGCCGCCTGAATCGCGGTCATGATCGTGTTTTGTGCGGAAATCACGATAACCGGCAATCCAGGGCGATCCTTTGCGATCTTCGGCAGCATCTCCAGACCATTGCCATCAGGCATGACAACGTCCGAGATCACCACGTCGCCTTTACCTTCGCCGACCCAACGCATCAGGGTGGTTAGCGAAGACGTTGCGTGCACCTTGCATCCGGCCCGCGTCAGCGCCTGAGTCAGAACGGTGCGGATTGTGCGGTCGTCATCCGCAACCAGTACGGTGCCATCCATCAGGTGCTCTCCTTCTTGTGTTCTGTTGCATCTCGCGGCGCGCGGCGCAGCGACAGTTTGAAAACGGTGCGGCCAGGCACGGAATCGGCGGAAATCCAGCCGTCATGGTCGGAAACGATCTTGCTGACCAGCGCCAGCCCGAGACCGGTGCCGTTTTCCTTGCCCGACACAAACGGGTCAAAAATGTCACCGCGGATATCCTCGGGCAGCCCTGGACCGTCATCGATGATCTCGATCTGCAACGGCAGCGAGTGACCCGACCCATCACTTCTGCGCAGCCGGAAGGAATGTTCGAAATACGTGCGCAGACGGATTGTTCCGCCCTGAGGCCCTGCGGCCTCGGATGCGTTTTTCAGCAGGTTCAGAACCACCTGAAGAAACTGGTCCGGATCGCCATAGGCCAGCGGCAATGACGGATCGTAATCCTCGATGATTGTCATATCCGCGCCAAATCCCAGCAGCGCGGACCGCCTTGCACGGTCCAGTACATCGTGGATATTGACCGGCCTGAGGTCCGGTTTCTGCAAGTTGCCGAATTGCTCGACCTGTTCCAGAAGCTTCACGATCCTTCGGCTTTCGGCCACAATAAGGTCTGTAAGTTCAAGATCCTGTGGCGAAATATTCATGCTCAGCAGTTGCGCTGCACCGGTAATCCCGGCCAGTGGGTTCTTAATTTCGTGCGCCAGCATCTCGGCCATGCCAATCGCCGACTGCGCCGCTGACTTGACCGTGTTGCCCAAGGTCATCCGGCCCGCCAGTTCACGAGGTGATATAATCATGATCATCGACCCCGGATGCCCAACCAGAGGCGCGATCTGCAACGCACATTGCAACGGCGCACGGTTCCCCGAACCAGCATCCACATCGTTTACGAACAGTGGCGTGCCTTGAGAACGGGCGCGCAGGAATGCTTCCTCCAGCGGTGCGTCAACGGCGATCTGGTCCCATACCGGATGCCCGATTACCGACCGGCGCGAGGCATTCAAAAACCCCTCGCCCGCCGAATTCACATCTGCGATGCGATCTTCTTCATCGATTATGAAGGCCGGAACCGGCAATGAGTTCCAGATGTTGGCGTTGGAATTCATGCCGCCACCTCGCCCGTATCGGCAAGTGCGTCCCCAAGCAGACGCAGGACTTCATCCGTGCTTCGCGACGTCAAAACTGCCCGGCGCAGCGGCGCAGGGGTTGCGGCCTGATCCATGTACCATCCCAGATGCTTGCGGGCGACACGCAGGCCCAGATCGGCACCGTAAAATCCCAGCATCGCCTGATAATGCGCGCGCACCATGTCGATCAGGACATTCCCGACCGGAATATCCGGCGCATCCTCCCCGTAGAGGTCGTGACTGATCTGCGCCAAAAGCCACGGTTTACCCTGCGCGCCACGCCCGACCATGACCCCATCTGCACCAGACTGAGTCAGCGACGTTCGCGCGGCGGCAGTATCCGTGATATCTCCGTTCGCTATGACCGGAATCGACACGGCTTGTTTCACGGCCCGGATCGCGCTCCAGTCAGCGCGCCCCTTGTAGAACTGGCATCGCGTGCGTCCGTGGATCGTAACCATCTGAACGCCTGCGTCTTGTGCACGGCGCGCGACCTCAGGGGCATTCAGCAGGGTGTCATCCCACCCCAGACGGGTTTTCAATGTCACCGGAACGTCAACTGCACTGACTACGGCCTCGATCAGCGTCAGCGCATGGTCTGGTGTTTTCAGCAGGGCCGAGCCGGAATACCCATTTGTAACCTTCTTGGCGGGACACCCCATGTTGATGTCGATCACCCGCGCCCCACGATCAGCAACCTGACGCGCCGCCTCGGCCATCCAGTGCGCCTCGCGCCCTGCCAGTTGCACAGCTGTATTTTCCACATCGGCAGACAATTCGGCGCGCTCCCGCACTCCGGGTTTGGCCTGCACCATTTCCTGACTGGCGACCATTTCACTGACGACCATGCCGGCGCCGAAGCGCATAACTAGATCCCGAAATGGGCGATCGGTGATTCCGGCCATCGGGGCCAGCAAAACCGGCGGTGTTACGAGTTTGTCAGCGAAACGCAAAGTCAACGTGCTTAATCCTTGGGCAACTGCAGTTCCGATATCGAATTCTACGCATAGGAACAACAAAACGACGCGCAACAAGCCTGTAGAACCATCAACTGCCTATTTTTTAATCACATGACCATAGGTGATTGCCTCTGCAATCACCGCCGCCTAAACAAACGCAACAAAATGGAGGGCGCGCGGCATGACCACAGCTGCCATCATAGTCGCCGCAGGCCGCGGCCTACGCGCAGGGGGCGATGTCCCAAAACAGTGGCGCAGCCTTGCAGGACGCCGCGTGGCAGACTGGACAATCGATCGGTTCCGCGGACAGGTCGCCCATATCGTTCTGGTCTTATCCGACGAAGACACTCAGGTCTGGGAGGAGTTTCGTGATACCGATCTGATCCTCGCCTCGGGCGGCACAGATCGCACGGGTTCTGTGCGCAACGGTTTGAAGGCCCTGGCGCACCTCGACGTGAAGCGCGTCCTGATTCATGACGTTGCCAGACCCTGCGTTTCGTTGCGCACCATTCAGGACGTCTTGAACGCATTGGATGCACATCAGGCCGCCGCCCCCGGACTGGCGGTGACTGACGCCTTGTGGATAGGACAAGGCGGGGCCGTGACTGGCACACAAGACCGCAGCAACCTGTTTGCGGCGCAAACACCGCAAGGCTTTCACTATGACACCATCACCGCCGCCCATGCGGCGCATCCGGGCGGTGCTGCTGATGATGTTGAGGTTGCACGCGCTGCGGGGGTAGATGTCTGCATCGTACCGGGCGATGCGGACAACCTGAAGATCACCCGCCCCGAGGATTTTGCCCGGGCGGAACGTATCATGGGAATGGATATGGATGTAAGACTTGGCAACGGCTATGACGTGCACCGATTTGGCGACGGGGATCATGTTGTCCTTTGCGGTGTAAAGGTTCCCCATGATCGCGGGTTGCAGGGGCACTCGGATGCAGATGTCGGGATGCATGCTGTAACCGACGCGATTTATGGCGCATTGGCGCAAGGCGATATCGGGCAGCACTTCCCGCCCTCGGATCCACAATGGAAAGGTGCCGCCAGCAAGATCTTTCTGCGTCACGCGGTCGAATTGGCCGGACAGATGGGATATCGCATCTCGAACGTGGATTGCACGCTGGTCTGTGAATATCCGAAGATTGGCCCTCACGCCGCTGCCATGCGAGAAGAAATGTCCAAAATCATGGGCTTGTGCGTCGATCAGATCTCGGTCAAGGCCACCACGTCCGAGCGTCTGGGCTTCACCGGTCGCAGTGAAGGCATCGCATCGCTTGCGACGGCCTGTCTGGTGAAATCATGAACGCGGCGCAGTTGATTGGCACCGTTGGCGGCATCGGATATATACGCCCTGCCCCCGGCACCTGGGGTTCGCTGGCCGCGCTGCCGATGGCTTGGGTCCTGCACACGCTGGGCGGATTCCCATTGCTGGCAATCGCAACGCTCGTGGTGTTCGCAGGCGGCCTGTGGGCCACGCGCGTGATGACCGACGGTCAGGACGATCACGACCCGTCGGAAATCGTCATTGATGAAGTTGCGGGCCAGTTCATTGCACTCTGGGCGATCTCATATCCGTCCTGGGCGCATGGGATCGACATTTCCGCCCTCTGGCCCGGCTGGGTTGCCGGGTTCGCCCTGTTTCGCCTGTTCGACATCACCAAACCCGGCCCCGTCGGTTGGGCAGATCGTCGCGGCGATCCTATTGGAGTGATGCTGGACGACGTGATTGCGGGTATTTTCGCAGCCGTTGGCGTGATGGTTCTGGCAGGCATCGCGCACGGGGTTCTGGGCCTATGAACGTGCCCGACCTGCTGAACCGCGCCAAGGCGCAGGGCGTTGTGATCGCGACAGCGGAAAGCTGCACCGGCGGTATGGTCGCTGCGGCCCTGACGGATATACCCGGTAGTTCGGCCGTCGTGGATCGGGGTTTTGTTACCTATACCAACAGGGCCAAACAGGACATGCTGGGTGTGCTGGCAGAAACCCTGCAGGCTTTCGGCGCAGTGTCCGAGCAGGTCGCTCGCGAAATGGCCGAAGGCGCATTGCGCAACTCACAAGCGCAGCTTGCCGTCGCGATTACCGGCATTGCCGGGCCGGGCGGGTCTGAGTTCAAACCCGAAGGGCGCGTATGTTTCGGACTGGCAAGAGAAGGCCGGGAAACCCAAACCGAAACGATTGAGTTTGGCGCGCAAGGGCGGGATGCGGTGCGCCGCGCCGCGCGGGATCATGCGCTGGCGTTGCTTCTGACTGGCCTTTCATAACGCGCACGATTTTTGGGCATTATCTGCCCATAGCCGCCAAAACTGTCATCACTTGAACAAAAGGCGACAAAATAGGCGACCAATTTGGGTGTTGCCTCTTTTTTCCTCACCTGCCCTCCGCTTCAAGGCTCTGCACATACACTCACTCGACCCCGGAGCGTTGTCAGATGACCTGCCCGGGAAACCATGCAGGGAAAAGGAGAGCGGCCCATGAATGGAGCCGATACAGCCTGGATCATAGTTGCTACAGCACTGGTCCTTTTCATGACATTGCCGGGGCTGGCCTTGTTTTATGGCGGGCTCGTACGTGCCCGAAACGTGCTCAGCGTTTTTATGCATTGCTTTGCCATTGCCTGTTTGATGAGCATTCTGTGGCTGGTGGCCGGGTACTCCATCGCCTTTGGGCCCGGTGAAAGTGGGATTTGGGGTGGTTTGGGCAAGGCTTTCCTCAACGGTGTTGATGTGGACAGCCTTGCTGGCACTCTACCGGAAATCCTGTTCTTTGCCTTTCAGATGACCTTTGCCATCATCACCCCGGCCCTGATCGTGGGCGCATATGTCGAACGGGTAGGCTTTGGCTTTGTACTGACCTTCTCGGCGCTATGGATGCTGCTGTGCTATGCGCCGGTGGTTCACTGGATCTGGGGCGGTGGAATGCTGGCCGATGGTGGTATTTTGGGCGACATTGGCGTGCGTGATTTCGCAGGTGGTATCGTTGTGCACGAAACCGCTGGTCTGGCAGCCCTGATCATCGCCGTCATCCTTGGCCCGCGCCGCAACCGCACGACCCCGCCGCATAATCCCGGCTATGTCATGGTGGGCGCCGCGATGCTGTGGGTCGGCTGGTTCGGCTTTAATGGCGGCTCGCAACTGGCCGCGGACGGAGGTGCTGCGATGGCGATGACCGTTACCCACCTGTCCGCCGCTACTGCCTCGTTGACATGGGCGCTTTGGGAACGCATCCGATTTGGCAAAGCCTCGATGGTGGGTCTTGTTACCGGAACAATTGCAGGTCTGGCCTCGATCACGCCCGCTTCGGGTTTTGTGGGTCCGGTTCAGGCCCTCATCATCGGTGCTGTTGCGGGCATTCTGTGTCAGGAAGCCGTCAGTCTGGTGCGCAACAAGCTGAATATCGACGACACGCTGGACGTGTTCGCGGTACATGGCGTCGGAGGCATCTTCGGCACCATCATGATCGCCCTGTTTGGCCTTGGCACATGGACCGCCCAGTTGGGTGGGCTGGTTATCGTGGGTGCCTTCACGGCAGTTGTCACGTTTGTGTTGGTCAAACTGGTTGCACAGATCACACCACTTCGCGTAAACGCCGAGACCGAGACAAATGGCCTCGACCTCTCGGTACATGGTGAACGGGCCTACGACATGAGCAGCTAAGCCCACCTTGGCTGCCTGTCGCCCGCAAGGGCAAAAGCGGACCTGTCATGGGTCCGCTTTTCTTGTTTTCGCGTCTTGTCCACTTACGACACACCCAAACCACCCTGAACCTTCAGGGCAAAAAATCAGCCTGACGCAGAATGCGCGTTGGTTCCTTTTGGTATAACGATCCGGCATTCCAAACCGCCTAGAAAACCGGATGCCCCCAGTTCAATCCGGCAGTCATAAGCCTTCAGCAGATCAACCGCTATAGCCAGCCCAAGGCCGCTGCCCGAGACAGAAGTATCCAGCCTTCCCCCGGAACGTAGCGCCTCGCGGTGAGCGTCCTGAGGAATTCCCGGGCCATCGTCGTCAATCACAACTTCGATCCCGTTCTGGGTCCTCTTAGCCGTCAAACGGACCTTGTGTTTGCACCATTTGACAGCGTTATCCAGCAGGTTGCCCAAAACTTCTTCGATATCCTGCGCGTCCATACGCACCCAAAGACCCGGGTCGCGCTCAATTTTCAATGACTTTCCATCGCGCTCGGCCATGGTCGTGAACAGCCGCGCCAGTCGATCAATCGAATGAGACAGATCAGTACGAGAATGGGTCAAGTCTGCAGTGTTCAGCGCCCGCATTCTGGCCAAAGACCGGCCCAGTTGCGCGTCAATGCGGTCGAGAGCTTCCACAGCAGTATCCGTAGAACCTCCCGCTTCGGACAACAGCACCAGTTCATTGCGCATGATCGCAGTAGGTGTTTTCAGGGCATGAGCCAAATCTGCCGCCTGACGACGTGATCCTGATACGATTTCCCGATTTCGGCGCAAGAGCTGGTTCAAATCCTCGACCAGAGGAGACACCTCTTCTGGATAATCGCCTGGTCTAAGGTCTTCGTCCCGTTCCCAACGGTGCGCCACATCCGACCGCAGCTTTCTGAGTGGCGTCAGGATGATTGACGTCAGCAGTAGCGATCCAACGACACCGATCAGACCGACCAGCGCAAAAACCGGAAGCAGGTTTTGTTGTGCAGCGCGACGTTCCGCGACAAGCTGGGCCTGACTTTCGGCAACGCTTACCCCCCAGACCGTACCATCCTCATAAGTAATTTTCTGAAAGGCTCCTCGTAAAGCTTCGCTTTCCGGACCGGGCGTGTTCCAAAGCGTCGTTACATCAGGGTTACCGGGGGGGTCGGCAATGACTTCGTCGAACAGGGAAGCCGACGTAAAGATCTCGCCTTCGCTGTTGCTGACTTGCCAGTATCTGCCGGAATACGGTGTGCCATAGGCTGGATCGAACATCAGATCCCGCAGCGCATCCGGATCATGGGTCGTAACGCTCAACCCAACGACCAGTTGCGTGTGACGATCAAGTAGTGCGGTATCAAACCTGTCTGAAACGCGAGCATTAATGAACGAGAACACGGCCAGCGTACCGACACCCACTGAAAGGGCACCCGACGCGATCCCCCCCAGTAGAGCCCGTTGACGCAGGGATAACATCAGGCAGAGTCGATCATATATCCGCGGCCCCTAATCGTTGTGATCAGATCAGGGCCAAGTTTTTTGCGCAGACGGGTTATGAAGACGGCGATGGTGTTCGAGTCCCTGTCTCCATCGTATTCGTAGATATGCTCTGACAGTTCGGTCCTTGAGATCATACGCCCAATATTATGGGCCAGATACGTGAGAACAGCCAGCTCCTGGGCGGTCAGGTCGATGGGCACGCCATCCGCCGTCACACGCCCGTTGCGGGTATCCAGCACAACATTTCCCATTTCAACGACGGGATTCAACTGGCCGCTCTGCCGCCGCAGGATGGCACGGACCCGCGCTGCCAGTTCGGGCATATGGAACGGCTTGGTCATGTAGTCGTCCGCGCCTGCGTCCAACCCGTCGACCCTTTCGCTCCAGCCATCGCGGGCCGTGAGGATCAGCACAGGTGTCTTGATACCCGCACTGCGCCATTCCCGTAGAACTGAAATGCCATCACGTTCCGGCAATCCAATATCGAGGATGATCATGTCATAAGGTTCTGTTGCGCCCAGATGCAAAGCTTCCAGGCCGCTGTTCACAATGTCTACGACCCGACCTTCAGCGTTCAACAGTTTCTTGATCTGCTCGCAAAGGTGCGGTTCGTCTTCTGCCAGTAAGACTCTCATACTTAGGAATTATAGGCGTGCGTATGGCAGTTTAACCATTACTTTTTACCACCACCGTTTCCGCCAGAATTGCCGCCGCCATTTCCACCAGAGTTGCCACCACCGTTGCCTCCGGAATTGCCGCCACCGTTACCTCCGGAATTGCCTCCACCATTGCCGCCAGAATTGCCGTGACCGCCACCGCTGTTCCCACGGTTGCCGCTTTGACCCCCGTTTGCGTTGGCAGAAGACTTGCCTTGAGATTTCGCATTGGCCGAGTTTCCGTGCGCAGATTTCGCCGCTTCTGTGATTTGTTTGCCGATCGTGGACCTGTTGGAAACGACGACGCCGGTTTTTGCGTTAACAATAACACTAACAATCTTCCCGTTCGGTTTTTTGACCAGCACGCGGTAGTAAACTTTGTCGGCCTGAAAAGCACGCGCATCAATGGGCGTTCCGCCAAAGACCTGCTCGACGCCTTTGATGACGTCCTGAAGACGGATAGCGTTGCCAGTGGTTGTCGCTTTGCGCAGCTCCGCCTGCTTCAGCTCACGAACGGCTGCATCGCCTTCTCCGGGCTGGAGAACGGCAACAAGAAACAAGATGGTCAAGAGCTTCTTCATCTTCGGCACTCTTTACTGCGCAACCACCTTAACAATCTACCGATTTCAACATGAACTGGCGATGAACGACCAGTTTGGCGTGGGTTCAATGATGATCGGTTTAGTTAGCACCTGTCAGATATTGATTCCGGCTAGCGGTTTTTCGTGTGTGCTGACCGCGAAATACTCTGCCGGCCCAAATGAAACTCGCGTTCGACCTACGAGGATCGCTATGAAAACCAATTTGACCGGCGTGCTGAAGGCCTCCGCTCTCGCAATCGCAATGTTGGGCTCCACTGCTATCGTGGCGGCAGTTGCCCTTCCAGATGTGGCCTACGCCAAAGACGGCAATGGCAACGGTGGAGGCAATGGTGGCGGTAAAGGAAACGGCGGCGGTAATGGAAACAGCGACAACGCCGGAAATGGCAAAGGCAACGGCGGTGGTAATGGGGCGACCAAAAGTGGTGGTTCAAAATCCGCCGGTAAGTCGGGGCGCACAACCTCTGGCGCAAAGGGTTCGAAGTCAAAATCCTCGAAGGGAAAATCGTTCTCTTTGAAAGAGCTGTTTACCGGTAAGAAGTCCAAGAAAACTCAGACCAAGACCGCACCGGCCGCGCACGCGACAAAATCCAAGGTTCAGGTCGAGGAAACGGACCTGACCGATTCCCATAAGAAGGGGAATAAACTGGCTGCCGTACTGGGTGTCCACCCTTCAGAACTGGGTGCACTGAACGCAGCCAACGCAAGTGAGAAGGCCCTTCAGAACGCTGCACCGAATTCGCGCGTCGGTCGCATTGCAACCTATCGCGATACGGTTCTGGCTGGCGACAGCATCCGAGCTGAACTTGCCGAAAAACAAGACCTTCTGGATGATATGACCCCGCCGGATCGCTCCAGCGCCGAAATCAATGACGACCTTGAGGAAGCGCTGGCCGATGTTCAGGAAAAGCAGGACATCGTCGATGATCTCGAACAGCAGCTGGCAGACGCGGGAGGCACCGATCCTGATATCGAGGACGCTCTTCAGGACGCAAACGATGATCTGCAGGCTTCCAAAGATACCGCTGACAGCCTGAATGCCGAAAAACAGGCAGCCTTGGAATATGAGGAAGCCGTGCAAGACGTCGAAGACCTGACTGACGCCGTTGAGCAGCAGTCACTCGATGAGCGCGCGGCATTGGAAGACGCTGCGAACAAACCCGTCACCGACGAGGTCGAGGCTGCTGTAAAGGCAATGCTCGGACTGGATAGCTAACAGCTTTTGCCTTCATTCTTATGAAGTGGGCAAAAGACCGGGCCAGCTAAGTGATTACCAGCCGTTTGGCTGGCCCGACTTTCTCGTAAAGATCCTGACCGCCAGGTTGTATTGCGCGCATGCCCTACGCAAGTTGGCAAAGGTTACTGAGAAAAAATATAGCCCGCTCCAATTCGGAGCGGGCTTTATCGTTCCCTGATCATGTTGATCTGGAAATCTATCGGACGTTCTGATCTTCAGAAGTCCCGGTTCGCCTCTTCAAGTCGCTTGTTATTTACGATTTCTGTCAGTGCATTTTCGATAGGAGGGAAGCGACTGCTGCTCGAATTTGTATTGCTTGAAACTTCGCCATTCATGACGGGATTATGGGGTTGCATTGTCGCACATGCATACGGCGCAACCTCAATAGCAGTCTTGATCATGCTGTTCCCCTTCCATTCAACCGGACGTGGTTTGCCCGGCCTGTGCGATTAGTATGCCCCGAACCAGTTGAACACTCAGAGAATACATTGTTCACATTATGTTAATGTTGTCGCGAAATCATGAACAAAGACTAAGCCGTTAACAAAAAAGAATAATTCCTTCTATTGTATCTGCGATCAAGTGGGACGAACAGAAAAATCAGGCGAACTCCCCCTACTCCGTAGGGTTGTTTCCCCGCACGAAAGTGGCAGATCGTCAAAGCGAACGAGTCAGATTCCCTACACCGCAATAGAGGGCAAAATTGCGGCCGAAAAAAAGAAACTTACAAAACAGCCGACGAAATTACGACACAGTTCAGCAGTTGTTCGACCGGCGTGGCACGACAAAAGGTAAGACCATGACGGCGGATAGATCCAAAAAAAAGATCAAGGAAAGGTCTTCAGACCGTCCTGGTAGCAATCCATTCGGTTCGCTAACCCGCGATCTGAGCAAAACCCCTGTCAGCATCAACGCTTCGGTTCAATAGATGCAAAAGCTCGATCTGGCTCGTTGCCCCTGTCTTGGAAAATATGGAACTTAAGTGCGAACGAACCGTCGTCGGGCCAATGGACAAAGTCTCCGAGATTGTCTTCACTGTCATTCCCTCTTTCATCATCGCACATACCCGAAACTCGCATCTGCTGAGTTCGGCTGGGTTATTTGGATCAAGGATTGGAACGAAGCGATTGTTGCTGTCGTATCTGGACCGGTGACCCCGAAGAACTTCGGAATTGGCAGCAACCGTTCCGGGTAAGCGTTTACTCCAGCCAGATGAAAGTGTTGGAGCCAGCGCACTTATCAGATCAAGTTCGAAGGTCTGCGGGCGAATACTGTAATGAAGCTCGATGTAATCGACCTGCGCCCCGGCTACGTCCAGCGGAATCAGGATAACCTCCACCAGCCCTTCAGGCTTTTGAGGCCGATAATGGGACATTGGTGATGCGTCGGAAAACACCAGGTCTGATAGTTTCCAGACTGAACCCGCTCTTGCAGTTGATATACACTCCCCAATAACCAGTTCGGCCTGCGTTTGCGGCTGTGAAGGCCAGATTTTTCCCAGCTGAACACAACAGCGCGCAATGTGCTTTGCCTTCCAACCTTTTTTCTGCGTTCTGACTATTAGAACCGCATCAGCATTTACCAGGCGCATTAAACAATTTACGGATCGAGACAAGGAGCCATTACCGCACAGGGCCTGAGTCCACTCCACTACAAAGTCCAGACTCTCCCTCGCCTGAGCGCTCTTTAAAAAACTAACACTCATAACAATTAACCATTCAACCAAACAGACCGACCAAACAAACAGGTTCGGATTACAACAACTAACTTGTGCCCCTTACGCAGCCACAGCAACCGGAATTATCTGGCTTGTCTGCGCGGAAAGTTTTCAAACAAATACTACTACAAAACTTTATCTATCTGTTTTTAATGTGTTTTTATGAACCATATCACCAACAATCGGCACGGGACCAATCCGCGATTGCCTGACCGTTCAGTAAAAATCAACAACCATCCTGCTCACAATTGCGACCCGACTCAATTCATTGTTTCGAAAAAAGGCGATTCGCCGTATGTTAATAGGTTGTTAATGCAGGGTTAAAAGTAATCTCCCATAGAATTTATTACTTTAAAATCTTTCAATCTTTGATTGTATTTCAGTTACCTTTGAAGGAGGTCACGCATCTCCTGCGATTCTATTCTGATTCCCGAGCTAATGCATTTTCGCCTGGCTTGCGCTCAAGAATATGGAGCGCTGAAAACGTCTAACCTATTTGGGGGAAATAATGACTAAATTCATGAAGAAGTTTGTTAAGAATGAAAGCGGTGCAGCAATTGTCGAATATGGCCTGGCTCTTTTGGTCGTGGCGTCGATTGCAGTTGGCGCATTCTCGTACCTGGGCACCACCACCAACACAAACGTGACTGGTGCATGCGCTGCTCTGGGTAGCGCGACCTGCTGACCCAAACACACTTACCAAAATACTGAACTCTGCGCCGCCGTGCCACTGTTGCGGCGCAGAGTTCACCGCCAGGAATTTCGCGAAAGCAAGACGACCGAAGTTCCATATTTCAGAACGTAATTGTTGGAGAGAGTGATGCGTATCAGGCCAATCATTTCTACACTGTTTGGAATTGCGATAGCGTCCGGTTCCGTTTACCTGGCGAAAGATCACATTCAGTTTAAGACAAGCACTGCCGGTGTCTCGCCAGATGCCGATCTGGTTGAGATCTATGTGGCCCGATCAGAAATTGCTTTTGGTCAAACGATCGAAGCGCACGACGTCACAATTCATCCCTGGCCGCGCGAGGCGCTCCCGGCCGGAGTTTTCACGGATATTGATGTACTTGTTCCAAACAATCGCCGTCAGCTGCGGCGCGCCAAGGGCCGGTTCTATCCCGGCGAAGTAATGCTTCTTTCCAAGGTTTCGAACTTTGGTGAAAAAGTCACCCTAGTTCAAAAGTTGGGGGAAAACACACGCGCCATGGCAATCGAGGTCGATGCTGTAACGGCCGTGGGCGGTTTTGTTACCCCGGGCGATCACGTTGATATCGTCTTGACCCAAGGTGCCAAGCATGACCTGCGCGCGGTCACCATCTTGCAGAATATTCGCGTCATTGGCGTAGACCAGCAGTCGGAAGAATTAAGCGATCAGCCTGAGGTCGCCCGCACGATCACAGTGGAAGTGACCCCGCAGCAAGGTCAACGTCTGGCCCTGGCTCAAAAGGCCGGAACCCTGAGCCTTACACTGCGCACCCTGGACAGCGTCGAGGATGAGCCCATGGAGATGGTTCGCCTGCGCGATCTGCTGCAGGAGGAAGGACCTGCAGAAAAGGTTGATATTCAACCCACTGTAAAGCTGCGCCGGGGAACCGAGACCGAGGTTGTGACCATCCAGCGGCAACAGGAAGAAGCGGAACAGGAAACAGAAGCCGCGCCCGCCGCCAAATTGCAACCTGATACCCCAAAAGATGCGCACCTTGCGCCGGCGTCCGCGATGCCGCGCGTCAAACCCCGCATTCGCCCAATCACAGTCAGTCAGACACCTGGTCAATAAGTTCAGCCATGCGAGCACATGCAATCATATCCGCATTCGCCCAAGAGGAGAACGGCACCGTCGCGATCCTGTGGGGCACAGCTTTGGTCGCATTCCTCGGGTTCTTTGCGATCACGCTGGACGTTGGCCGGTTGAATTCGACACATGCAGAGCTGCAGTCATTTGCCGACAACGTGGCTTTGGCCGCAGCGGGAGAGTTGGACGGCCAACCAGACGCGATTACACGCGCCACAAATGCAGCAGCAAATCTTGTCAGCGACAGCCAGACCTTCGCGAACGGGGCAACCACGCTTTCAGGATCGTCGGATTATACCCTCTTGTTTCACTCGGCGCTTCCGGCATCGGATCTGACCCCGCTTGGCGCAGATATTACAACTGATCCACGGAAGGCCAGGTTCGCGCAAGTCGTGTTGACACCCAAATCCCTGACGATGAGCCTGGCTTCGGCGCTGGACAAAATGCTTGGTGGGGCTGGGTTTTCTGCTGCCAGCGTTTCAGCCGAGGCAGTGGCCGGATACTCGAAAGCGGCGTGCGATATCTCACCCCTGATGTTCTGCCTGCCCCCGAATTGGGAATCCACTTTGACTGTGGGCGACCAGATCCTGTTGCGCAGCGGCGGCAACGGAACGGCCTGGGGACCGGGTAACTTCGGCTTTATTGATCTGGCGAATTTCCAAGACAGCTCGGGTGTGTGTGCCGACGAAGGGGGCAATAAACTGGCCTGTCTGATCGCGGCGCAAAGCCAGATCACCCAATGTGTTCTGACCAATGGTCTGAACACCGAACCCGGCCAGAAAAACGGCATTACCAATGCTGCATTCAACGTCCGCTTTGACATCTACCGCTCGGTTCTCAACGGTGAGAAAAACAACATCGATTTCGCGCCCGCACCAAATGTGATCAAGGGGATTGAAAGCAACGGTGGCGGCGCTTGCATTCAGGGAAATGAACAGACGACCCCTGATACAACTGGTCTGGGGCGCGACCTGTGCATGACTGCGGGCACATGCGGCGGAAACAACCGTTTCGGCGACGGCAACTGGGATCGAACCGGATACCTTAATCGAAACCACGATCTGGCAGATGGGATTGCCGACGGCATAGGCAGCGACTCGCATCTGCCCGCGCTGTCCGGGTCGGATACCGTTTTCGCCGGGACGCGGTACGGAATGTATCTGAGGGAAATAGCCTACGGAAATACAAACCCTCACGCGCCGCCGAACGCAAACTCCATTCTGGACCCTTCGCTTGCTGAAACCGGACGCCCGATGTGTTCCAGCCAGATGTCCGAAGACCCGGCGCGGCGCGTTGTTACGGCTGCTGGTGTTGATTGCGCGCAAAACCCGGTTTCCGGTTCGACTACCGGAGTTCCAGTCACAAAATTTGTTGCCGTGTTCCTGACTGAACCGGTGGGTGATGACGGCGGCTCGCCCCCCAGTTTCGACATCCACGGAGAGGTCGTCGGTTTCCCCGATGTGACCGGTGTTGGCAGCGGCGGCAACGGGTTCGGCGGCATCTTTCGCGACGTCGTACAGTTGTATCGATAGGGGCAGAGTGTTCATGTGTATTCGCCTCAGATCCCCTTTCAAACGCTTCGCCAAAAACGAAGATGGCGCGATCCTTGTCGAGTTTGGCCTTGTCATGCCGATTATGCTGCTGCTGTTGGCGGTAACCCTGGAATCCGCACGCCTTATGTGGTCGTACCAGTCGGTCATTGCCGGGGTCCGGGATGCCAGCCGATACATGTCGCGCGTCACGCCCTCGGATATCTGTTCGTCTGGCGGAACAGTCGCGGGGCTCAGCACAACTCTGAAAGGGATTGTCGAGCGTGACATTCACGGCAACAGCCTGTTTCCGCCCAGCATAACCGTCAACTCGGTAACGCCCAGCCTATCCTGCGTGTCCGGCACGTATCGCATGAACCCGGCGCCTGTCGGTCAGGTAAGCGCCAATATCACCGTTCAGTTTCCGCTAGGGGGCATTCTGAAGCTTTTCGGCAGCGGCGCGTCATCGATAACCACCGACGTCGCTGACACATCGCGGATATTTGGCCAATGACATGGTTGCGGAATAATCGCGCCACCTGGCGCCAGGTCGCGGACACGTTGCTGCGCGACCAAAATGGTGGGGTTCTTGTTGAATTTGCCGTGGTGGTGTCCCTGTTTTCCTTCCTGTTCCTGGCATTGCTGGACTTTGGTCGGCTGTCATACAGCGGAGTGAACGCGCAGAAGGCGGCACAGCTGGCGGCGCGCATCGCTGTGGTGCGCCCTGCGGCATGTCCGGGTGTTCCACAAACCCACACGCGGGGAACATCCGCGTTGTCCCCTCGCTTTGGCACCCCATGCAGTGCGTCGGCTGGCGTATGTGCCGACCCGGTAACGCCACCTTGTGCGGGTGACGCCGCCAACACCACAGCATCTGAAATCTGGGGGCGCATCAACCCGTTGCTGCCCCCCGGCACGACGATTGACGCCCTGCAGTTTTCCTATGATTTCAATTCCAATCTGGGCTTCCTGGGTGGCCCTTACACACCCATGGTCACGGTTGAGCTGAACCTGAATGATTTTCAGTTCGTGTCGCCGCTGGCCGCACTTGCAAACGCCGCAGGCGCGACCAGCAGCACAATTCCTTCAACAGCCGGGTTTTCCAATTTCAGCGTTTCGCTGCCTGCCGAAGACCTAGCATCAGGAGAGTCAGGTTAATGGTTAAGAACGTTTCTAGTCTCAATTCACATTCCGTCATGCTTGTATCTGAAAGCGAAACCGTCGCTCAGGTGGTCGCCAATGCCTTTCCCGCCGGTCAAAACAACGAAATCTCCGAGAATGCGGGTTCGTTCAAAGCGTTGAACGGTACGGCGCGCAATCTGGCATTCAAGCATGACCTGGTTATTTTCGAAATCGACCCCTGCGACGCGGGCGAGGTTCTGGCCGTCAAAGACCTCCTGACCCATCGGCAAGATGACACCTTATTTGTCGCGCTGACGCAGAATGACGTTTCGATCTCGGTCGCCCGCGAGTTGCGGAAAATCGGCATCGACGAAGTTCTGCCCCTGTCCATTGATGAGGATGGGCTGAAAGCTGCGGTAGCAGAAAAAATCTCCTCCCGATCACTTCCGCAGGGATTCATTCAAAATGGTCCCTCTGCCCTTGGCACCGTCATTCCGGTTGCAAAATCCCGCGGTGGGATCGGAGCGTCAACGGTCGCGGTAAACCTTGCCTGCTCGCTGGTGGGCGGGAAAGGATCCTTCCTGAGGAAAAAGGCGAAAAACCGCGTCGCGCTTCTGGATTTTGATCTGCAATTCGGAAACGCGAACGTGTTTCTCGATCTTGAAGATAACGGGGGATGCCTCCAACTCATCGAAAATCAGGAAGAGCCGGATGATCATTTCCTGACGTCGATCCTTCAGAACCACGCGCTCGGTATTGATGTGTTGTGCGCGCCCGCGCCGTTGGTTCCGCTTCAGTCCATACGACCGGGCCTGATCGAAGGGATGCTCGACCTGCTTCAGCGCCGGTACGATTATGTTGTCATCGACCTGCCCTGTGCCGTTGTGGAATGGGTCGAACCCATTTTCAAACGCGCGAACCAACTGGCGCTGGTAACTGACACCACGGTTCCATGCGTTCGCCAGACCCGGCGCCTGATCGATTTCTATCGCGAGGCGAACGTGGCCCTGCCGGTCGAGGTTGTCGTGAACCGCGAGCGGAAGACGTTGATCAAACCTGCACATGTTCGCGAGGCTGAAAAGGTGCTGGAAACGAAACTGAAGCACTGGCTGCCGGACAATCCCAAGATTGCGCGAAACGCGGTCGATCTGGGACGACCGATTGTGGACATGAAGCCGCATTCGGACCTTGGCAAGGCCCTGACGAAACTGGCTGCGTCCATGTCCGAAGGCACCCGGCCAGCCGCACAAAAAACTGTATAATGGGAGATCGCCGTGTTTAACGAGTACAAATCACGCCGGGCCGCGTCCAAGTCGAATGTGTTGGTTCTGGAACGGCCAATCGAGGTACCAAAATCCAAGGCAACACCAGAACCGGTGGACGTTGACCTGCAAGCGCATCTGGAGCTTAAAAGTCGCCTGCACAGCGAGCTTCTCGACCGTCTGAACCTGTCCGTGATCGACAAGGTCGAACGATCCGAACTGAAACGTCAGATCGCTGCGCTGGTTACCGGGCTGATCGAGGCCGAACGCCTTCATTTACGGTCCGAGGCATTTACAGCCCTTGTTGATGAACTCATTCACGAAGTGATGGGTCTGGGCCCTCTGGAACCTCTTCTGGAAGACCCGACCATCAACGACATTCTCGTCAACTCTTATGATCAGGTCTACGTGGAACGCTTTGGCCTGCTCGAGCAATCGTCCGTGCGCTTTCGCGACGAACGCCATCTGCTTCGGATCATTGACAAAATCGTCAGCCGAGTCGGCCGTCGTATCGATGAATCCCAGCCATGGGTCGATGCGCGTCTGGAAGACGGAAGCCGGGTCAACGCGATTATTCGCCCGTGTTCAGTTGATGGACCGGCGTTGTCGATCCGCAAATTCTCGCGCAATCCCCTGACCATCGACAAGCTGGTCCAGCGGGACAGCATGAACGAACAGGCAGCCAAGCTACTGGCTGCGCTGGTCGAAGCCAGGCTGAACATTCTGATTTCGGGCGGTACCGGTTCCGGCAAGACAACAATGCTGAACGCCGTTTCATCCTTTATCGACGGCAAGCAGCGTATCGTGACAATCGAAGATGCGGCCGAACTTCAGTTACAGCAAAGCCATGTCGTTCGCTTGGAAACCCGTCCCCCCAACTCGGAAGGTCAAGGGGTGATTACACAGCGGGATCTGGTGCGCAACGCACTCAGGATGCGGCCTGACCGCATTATTGTCGGCGAAGTCCGTGGTGCCGAATGCTTTGACATGCTTCAGGCCATGAATACAGGACATGACGGCTCCATGACGACCGTACATGCGAACTCGGCCCGCGATGCACTCAGCCGGGTCGAACAGATGGTGACGATGCTGGGGGCGGATTTGCCCGTCAGAACCATCCGGTCTCAAATCGCCTCGGCCATTCAGATCGTCCTGCAACTCAGCCGTCTGAGCGACGGGACACGCAGGGTCGTCAGTATTTCCGAAATCACGGGCATGGAAGACGACACGATCACGATGCAGGACATCTTTGTCTTCAAACGCCGTGGCAAGTCTGAGAATGGCGACGTTCTGGGAGAATTCCTGCCAACCGGAATACGGCCAAAATGCTTCGACCAGCTGGTAGCGGCTGGTGTTGATGTGGACACCAACATGTTTATTCACGGGGCAACGGCATCATGATTGACTTTCAGCCCAATACACTGAACATCCTGATCTATATTTCGATTTTTCTGGGAATTCTGCTCGCCTACGAAGGCGTTCACCAGCTTCTGGCGCGCAAGGAAACGCATGGCGAGGCCAGAAACCGCCGTATGAAACTGATCCAGAACGGGGCTTCGACGGATCAGGTGTTGCAGCTGCTCCGCGATCCGGCGATGCTGGCTGCTGGTGAAAAAGCCGGGCTGATTACGCGGTTTCGCCGTCTGCTTGTGCAAGCTGGTGTGGCGGTCAACCCGATTTGGGTGGTTCTCGCCGTCTCCCTTCTGGTTTTGATGATCTTTTTCGGGGCCTCCCGGTTCCTTGCCCTGGAACTGGCGGTCATTCTGAGCGCAGTTTTCGGCCTCATCAGCCCGATCATCCTGCTGGTCGCCGTGAAAGACGCCCGCGCGAAGAAACTGACGAAACAACTGCCTGACGCGTTAGACCTGATGGCCCGGGGGCTGAAAGTGGGCCACCCCGTCGCGGTGACGGTTGGAAACGTTGCCTCTGATCTACCGGATCCGATCGGGTCAGAGTTTGGCATCATCAAAGACCAGATCAACTATGGTGATGACGTCGCGACCGCCTTTCACGACTTTGCGCAACGGGTCGGAACAGAGGATGCAAAATACCTTGCCGTAAGTATCGGCATTCAGCATGGAACCGGCGGCAACCTGTCTCGCGTTCTAAGCATTCTGTCCCAGACCATCCGGGACCGGCACACGATGCAAAAGAAGATCAAGGCAATCTCTGCCGAAGGTCGCCTGAGCAGCCTTATCCTCACAATTTTGCCGGTCATCATTTATCTTTCGATCGAGGTCTCCTCTCCAACATTTTACGGCGACGTACGCAGCGATCCGCTGTTTCCGTATTTCGCCCAGGTGATCATTGGCCTGACAGTTGCCCAGGGTTTCATCCTGAAGCGACTGGTTAAATTCAGATTCTAAAAGGAATTGGGATATGGATATTCTTCAGGACATTCTAAACGATCCGCGCGTCACACCGCAGTTGATCCTGTTGGTCGGAATCGCCCTTAGTGTTTTTTTTGTCGTCATGGGCCTTTCCGGATTTACGGCCAGTGAAAACACGGCAGCACGCCGCATGCGCGTTGGGACGGTATCACAAGGGCATGGGCAGGATTTTGACCTTATCCAGGGTGACAACAGCGACCCGCACGGGTTGCTGAAGGCCTTTGTCCCGTCGTCAAAACGCGAACGCTCCAAGATCGGCAAGCTTTTGAAACAAGCCGGAATTCGGCAGAAGCACGCCATTCGCACATATTATACCTTTCGGGTCGTCCTGGGGTTTGTGTTGCCTGCCGCGTTCGTAGCAACCATGGCTTTGCCAATCGAAACGCAAGTTCAGTTAGGGATCGCCGACCTTTTGCAGGGTGTTACGTGGGTTAACACAATGCAGGTCGTGACGGCACTGATGGTCATGGGCTTTTATGGCCCGGCACTGTGGTTGCGACGTCGAATAAAGAAACGCCGCCGGGCCATCGAACACAGCCTGCCAAACGCGCTCGACCTGTTGCAAGTCGCTATCGAGGCCGGGCTGGGCTTTGACGCGGCGATGATCCGGGTCTCGCATGAATTGGCCAAAGCAGCTCCGGAAATCTCGCAGGAGTTTTCGGTTCTTCAACTGGAGTTGCAGGCAGGCAAAGAACGTCAGGCCGCCTTTTTGGATATGGCGAACCGGGTCGGTATCGACGAGATGAATTCGTTCGCGAACGCCTTTTTGCAATCCAACCAGTACGGAACCAGCATATCCGCGTCATTACGCCGGTTCGCCACTGACATGCGGCTTGACCGAGAGCTTCGCGCCCAGGAGAAGGCAAACCGTCTGCCTGTGCAGATGTCTGCCGTGATGGCCATATGCATGATGCCTGTCCTATTGCTGATTTGTCTGGCGCCAATGCTGATCCGGTGGGTCAACATGTTCGGGCAAGGGTAACGCAGCGACAATGGTGTTCGCATAGCTGAATGCCCGGGAAACAGCGGACCTTAGGGGGGTCCGCTTTTCTTTTGTTCCAACAGCTCTCGACTCCGGGCCAAGGGTCGGGCTATCAGCCCGAAACATCATTTCATCGCCGAGGTCCTGCCATGATCCCCAGTTCTTTTCCCGATAGCACTGAAATCGCTCGCCTGACGGCCCGGATGCTGCTGGAGATCAAGGCTGTCCACTTCAACGCGCGCGAGCCGTTCACGCTGGCGAGTGGCCTTCCCAGCCCGACCTATATCGATTGCCGCAAGCTGATCTCCTACCCGCGCATTCGTTCCACGCTGATGGATTTTCTGACCGTCACGGTAATGCGGGACGCGGGTTTTGAAGCCTTTGACAACATAGCGGGCGGCGAAACTGCGGGCATCCCCTTTGCCGCGATGGTGGCCGAACGTATGGCGCTGCCGATGACCTATGTGCGCAAGAAGCCCAAAGGTTATGGGCGCAACGCGCGTATTGAAGGCGCAATGAGCGAAGGCGAACGCGTGTTGCTGGTCGAGGACCTGACCACCGATGGTGGTTCGAAACTGTCCTTCGTCGATGCAATCCGCGAGACCGGTGCCACCTGCGGGCATACGGCTGTGATCTTTTACTACGGTATCTTCCCCGAAACCGAGAAGACGCTGAGCGACCATGGTGTGAAGCTGCATCACCTTTGTACGTGGTGGGATGTTCTGGCCGAGGCTAAGGCGCAAAAAGCCTTTGATCAGGAAACACTTGACGGGGTCGAGGCGTTTTTGAACGACCCGCGTGGCTGGCAGGACGCGAACAAAGACTGACGTTGCGCAAACCGTTTCTCATTCAGAAACATTACGAGTAAGCCCAACGCTCCATCCACAACATGTTGACGAGACCCTGCCCCATCCTGCAATATGATGGGGCGGGAAGATATGCACAGGCTATCCCCAGAAAACATACAATTTGCGCCGACTCAGGGCGCTGCGTTATGGCCTCTGTCCAAGGGGCAAGAGAACAGCAATGAACGAGATCAGCAGTATCGAGCAGGCAGCGGCAAAGATCCAGAACGCTGAAACCATGCCGCATTCCATTGAGGCTGAACAGCAGCTTCTGGGTGCCATTCTGACGAACAACGACCTTTACGACCGGGTCGCTTCGATCATTGGGTCCGAGCATTTCTATGACCCGGTTCATGCCCGCATTTATGAGGTCGCCGCTGCACGCATTGCAAAGAACACGCTGGCCTCGCCTGTGACGTTGAAATCCTTCATGGCTGAGGATGAGGGCCTGAAGGAATTGGGCGGGCCCGCCTATCTTGTCAAACTGGCCGGCGCTTCGATCAGCGCCTTTGCGGTACATGATTACGCCCAGATGATCTATGACCTCGCCATCCGGCGCGAGTTGATCCGCTTGGGCCGCGACATCTCCGACAAGGCCGCGCGGGTTGATGTAGCCAGCGAACCGAAAGAACAAATCGTCGAGGCCGAGCAACAGCTTTATCAGCTTTCCGAGCAGGGCCAGACCGAACAGGGGTTCCAGTCCTTCCTCAAGGCGGTCACAGAAGCCGTCAATGTTACCAACGAAGCCTACCAGCGCGGTGGCGGCATGGCTGGGATCTCGACCGGTCTGGTCGATCTCGACAAACAACTGGGTGGTCTTCACCCCTCGGACCTGATCATTCTCGCGGGTCGTCCGTCGATGGGGAAAACCTCGTTGGCGACCAACGTGGCCTTCAACGTGGCTAAAGCGTACAAACGCGGTCTGAAACCGGATGGTTCCGAAGGCGCAATTGACGGCGGGGTCGTCGGCTTTTTCTCACTTGAGATGAGCGCCGAACAGCTGGCCGGGCGCGTTCTGGCTGAGGCGTCCGAAATCTCCAGCCACAAAATCCGTCAGGGCGACATGACCGAGGCCGAATTCCGCCGTTTCGTGGATGCGGCCAAACAACTTGAAGCCTGCCCGCTTTTTATCGACGACACGCCCGCCCTTCCGATTTCTCAGCTTGCCGCCCGCGCGCGCCGGTTGAAACGCACGCATGGTCTGGACCTGCTGGTGATCGACTATCTGCAACTGTGTCGCGGCATGTCCGACAATCGGGTTAACGAGATTGCCGAGATTTCGATGGGCATGAAAGCAATCGCCAAAGAACTGAACATTCCGGTGATTGCCCTGTCGCAGCTTTCCCGTCAGGTCGAAAACCGCGACGACAAACGTCCACAGCTGTCTGACCTGCGTGAATCAGGCTCGATCGAACAGGACGCCGATGTCGTGATGTTCGTGTTCCGCGAAGAATACTACAAGGAACGTGAAAAACCCGGCGATCACGAGCTTGAGAAGATGGAAGAATGGAAGCAGGCCATGGAACGGCTTCATGGCAAGGCCGAGATTATCGTTGGCAAACAGCGCCACGGTCCAATCGGCACGGTCGAGTTGTCATTCGAGGCGCAATTCACCCGGTTCGGCAATCTGGTCAAGCCCTGGCAGCAGGGTGGTGAAATCGAAGGTTATTGATCGCGAAAGGACAGCCTTGCCTGGGTTTTCCTGACCTTCATTTGATTGCTGGCAAAGCAATAAAGGTTCTCTGAACCTTTCGCGCCATTCAGGATCTAGCGCTCGAACCGAGAATGGGTCCGCCCGCCTGTTTTCTGACAGATTGAACTCCGCACTCACCAAAGCGTCGGATTGTTCAACGCAGACACGCATAGCGACGGGCCGCTAAGTGGCGCAAGCGCCTGACCATCCAGCGACTGCCCCAGCCAGCCATGCGGATGGCTCAGCTTCAGCGGCGGTTGTGCAGTGGCCTCAGAAATCTGTTCAAAACCTGTTTTTCGATAGTAAGCGGGATCACCGTAGGTGAGCGCCACGTTCACGCCTGTTGTCCGCAGGCAATCCAGACCATACGCGATCAAAGCCTGTCCAATCCCGGCTTTTTGCTTGTCTGTTCTGACAGCCATTGGCGACAGGATAAAAACCCGGCGCGCATCCTGTGGAAACAGCATTCGGGAAAAGATGGCACAGCCGAGCAACACCTGATCGCGTCGCGCGGTGCACACCATCAGATCCTGTGGTGGGGTGGTATCGATCAACTCTTGCACGAAAGCTTCGATAACAGCCCCCTCGTCCGGGCTTTCCGACGCCGAAAAAACTTCTGCGAAAAACCGGGCTGTTTCGGACTGGTCTGGCGTTTGATCGGTATAAAAATCCATGATTTCCTCGGCATATGCCGCAGCACCGTTTATTGCCGCGATGGGACGATCTTGTTCACAAGATCACTTTAACACCTATGTGAAGACAATCCTGAAAACCGCTTAACACAGCAGTAAGTCGCCAAAATGCCTGCTTTTTTGGGTGTTTTCCGCCGTATCTGTCGTTTGATGGGTGCAATCTGTCGCGGAAAAAGCCCTTTCCCTCTTGACCTTGGACGGCGCAATGTCATGAACAGTCCCATGAGTACTGCACGTTTGACGATCAATCTTCAGGCACTCGCCAGAAACTGGCGGGCACTCGACGCGAAAACCGGGGTCGAAACCGGCGCCGTTGTCAAGGCGGATGCCTATGGGCTGGGCGCAGGACCTGTCAGCGACACGTTGGCAGAAGAAGGCGTTCGCAAGTTTTTCGTAGCTGCCGCAGAAGAAGGCACAACCGTTCGCGAGGCAGTTGGCCCCGGCCCGATGATTTTCGTTTTTTCTGGACATATGGAGGGCGATGCCGATCTGCTGCGCGGCAACGACCTGATACCGCTGATCAACTCGCCGGAACAGTTTCAACGCCACACAGAGGCCCTGCCCGACCACCCGTTTGGTATCCAACTGGACAGTGGCATGAACCGGCTTGGTCTTGAACCTGCCGACTGGGCAGAGTTGCGCTCCAAAGCCGAAGCCTTGAACCCGGCGCTCATCATGTCTCATCTGGCCTGCTCGGACGAGCCGGACCATCCGATGAACCAGCAACAACTGAAAACCTTCCGCGAGATGACTGATGGGGTGGCCGCGCCGCGCTCTCTGGCAGCGACGGGCGGGATGCTTTTGGGGCCTGAGTTTCATTTCGATTTCTGTCGCCCAGGCATCGGCCTTTACGGTGGCATGCCCTTTGCCGGTGCAAAACCGGTCGTAACCGTTGACCTTCCCGTCATTCAGGTGCGTAGGTTGGCCGTGGGCGAGACCGTGGGTTACGGAAACACCTGGGTGGCGCGACGGCCATCCCGGATCGCCACTGTTGCTGCCGGCTATGCAGATGGCCTGCATCGCGCCATTGGCGGCGGCATCGACACATTTGCGGGCGACCAACCCTGCCCGGTTGTTGGACGTATCTCGATGGACCTGATCACCGTGGACGTCACAGACCTGCCGAAAGACCCGGAGCGTCTGCGCATTCTCAACGGTCATCAAACCGTTGATGATCTGGCCGAGGCTGCTGGTACGATCGGCTATGAAATCCTGACATCAATGGGCAATCGCTATTCGCGGGGCTACGTCGAATGAACCCAATCAGCGCGCTGGGGGGGCTGGGCCGCACCGTGCTGGGTCTGCTTGCGGCCTTTGGCCGGGTGGCCCTGTTCGCGCTTGATGCAGTGTCGCACATCTTGCGCCCGCCTTTCTATCCGCGTGAATTCGGGATGGCCCTGCTGAATATCGGCTGGTTGTCCCTGCCGGTGGTCGGTCTGACCGCCATTTTCACCGGCGGCGCGCTGGCCTTGCAAATCTATGCGGGCGGTGCGCGGTTCAACGCCGAAGCCGTCGTGCCCCAGATTGTCGCCATCGGCATGGTGCGAGAGCTTGGCCCGGTGCTGGTCGGCCTGATGATCGCCGCGCGCGTGACCTCGTCCATCGCGGCCGAGATCGCCACGATGAAAGTGACCGAACAGATTGACGCTCTGGTCACGCTCTCCACTCATCCGATGAAATACCTTACTTCTCCGCGTGTACTGGCCGCCCTGATCACCGTGCCTGCGCTGGTCGCCGTAGGTGACGTTATCGGGATTGCGGGCGGGTACACTGTCGCCACGCAGAACCTGGGCTTCAACCCGGCGGCGTATCTGAAAAACACCGTCGATTTCCTTGAGATGCGCGACATTGTATCGTCTCTGGTCAAAGGCGCGGCCTTTGGCGTGATCGCGGCTATCATGGGTTGCTATTACGGCATGAACTCGGGCCGCGGCGCACAGGGTGTCGGTCGCGCAACCAAAGGGTCGGTCGAGGCCGCAGCCGTGTTGATCCTCGCCGCAAACTTTGT
Organism: Ruegeria sp. SAZD013; assembly: GCF_059612525.1. Classification (NCBI taxonomy): domain Bacteria; kingdom Pseudomonadati; phylum Pseudomonadota; class Alphaproteobacteria; order Rhodobacterales; family Roseobacteraceae; genus Ruegeria; species Ruegeria sp. SAZD013. The sequence continues at coordinate 642,615 of NZ_JBXWQT010000020.1, forward strand.
TCTCACAGGGGTGTTTTTCTCACTATGATCCGGATGGAGAACGTAGAAAAAGCCTTTGGTGACAACCACGTATTGCGTGGAATGAATCTTGAGATTCCCAAAGGAACCTCGATGGTCATCATCGGCGGCTCGGGCACCGGGAAATCTGTTGCCCTGAAATGTATCCTGGGTCTGATCAAACCCGACAACGGCATGATCTATGTCGACGGCAAAGACGCGTCCAAAGGCGACCGCGACGCGTTTCTGGCGCGGTTTGGCATGCTGTTTCAGGGCGGTGCGCTGTTCGACTCGCTGACCGTCTGGCAGAACGTCGCCTTCCGCCTGCTGCGTGGATCCCTGAAACGCCCCACCGAAGAAGCGCGCGAGATCGCAATCGAAAAACTGCGCCGCGTGGGCCTGAAATCGGACGTGGCGGACCGCTTTCCGGCAGAACTGTCAGGTGGCATGCAAAAACGCGTGGGCCTTGCCCGCGCCATCGCCGCCGAGCCCGAGATCATCTTTTTTGATGAACCCACCACGGGCCTCGACCCGATTATGTCCGGCGTCATCAACGACCTGATCCGCGAAATCGTGACAGAGATGGGCGCCACCGCGATGACCATCACCCACGACATGAGTTCCGTCCGCGCCATTGCCGACAACGTGGCGATGCTGCACGGAGGCGTCATTCAGTGGACTGGACCAGTCGGTCAGATGGATGCCTCGGGTGATCCTTATGTGGAACAGTTTATCAGCGGGAGTGCCGAGGGGCCGATTGAGGCGGTGCGGTGATGGCAGTGAAGCTGGACAAATAAATCAAAAAAACCATCGACGGAAATCTGACAGTTTCGCGTTAAACCAGAGCAACGTTAAAGTTTGTCGGAGCTTCCCCATGCCCACTTCGTATTCTCGCGCGCAAATCGCCCTTCACTGGGTCATTTTCGTTCTGATCGCAATTCAGTTTCTCTTTCACGAGCCGATGTCTGATGCCTGGGATCAATTCGAACGCGGATTGCCTATCTCTATTCAAGCACCAGTTGCTCTCCATGTGCTCGGAGGGTTGCTTGTCCTTGCACTCGCGATTTGGCGGATTGCATTGCGCCTGACCCGCGGCGCGCCACCGCTTCCGGATAAAGAAACAGCCGCGATGAAGCTCGCCGCGCATGCCACGCACTTCTCACTCTATGCGTTGATGGTATTGGTGCCCGCCTCAGGTGCCCTGGCCTGGTTTGGTGGGATAGCAGCGTCCGCCGAAGTGCATGAGATCCTGAAAACGCTAATGCTCGTTCTGATTGTCTTGCATTTCCTGGCCGCCTTGTTCCATCAGTTCATTCTCAAAACCAATCTGATGGCTCGTATGAAGCGCGCAAGATAAACTACTGAACAAGCATCCTTGAACCCACGATCCAACACCGTAATGTCAGGCGGTCAAACATAATAGCGTTGGCCGCCATGATATTGCGTTTCGCAACCCTGTCACTTTTGGTTTTCTACCCCATCGCGTGGTTCGCCCCGCTGATGCGCGCAGGGTTTCTGCCGATCTTTGGCCTCAGCGAAATCAGCGTCATCACCGGCCTCCAGTCCCTGTGGAAATCTGACGTCTTCCTTGCGCTGATCGTCACCATCTTCGCCCTTTTCGCCCCCTACATCAAAACCATCGGCACGGCGCTGATCCAATGGAACCTGCTGGATGCCCGTGTGCAGCCTGCGCTCAACATCCTCGGCAAGCTGGCGATGGCCGACATATTCCTGATCGCGCTATACATCACGCTGGCCAAAGGCATCTCTTACGCCACTGTTGAGACCGCATGGGGTCTTTACCTTTTCACCGCCTGCATCCTTGCCTCCATCGCTTTGGGCATTCTCACTGAACGCCACAACAAAACCATCGCCCGGAGATAGAGTACGGTGTACCGCTGACGACGAGGAAAGCCCTGCAAGGGCTTGAAGAACCGCCCGTCCTCGGGCACCAAGGCGTCATGGCAAAACCAACCTTCTCCTGCTCCGCCTGCGGCGCATCCCATTCCCGCTGGTCGGGTCGCTGCGACGGGTGCGGCGAGTGGAACTCAATCATACAGGACGTACCGCTGTCGGCAGGCCCAGCCAAGAAATCGCTGGGCTCGAAACGCGGGCGGTCGATGACGCTCACCGACCTGTCGACCGAGGAAACCCCGCCGCCCCGCACGCTCTGCGGAGTGGAAGAGCTGGACCGAGTGCTTGGTGGCGGGCTTGTTCCTGCATCTGCCCTGTTGGTGGGCGGCGACCCCGGCATCGGTAAATCCACCCTGTTGCTGCAAGCTGCTGCCCGATTTGCCCGTGCCGGCGTCAAGACGATCTATATCTCGGGCGAAGAAGCCAGTGCTCAGGTTCGCATGCGGGCGCGCCGCCTTGGGCTGGAGAACGCGCCGGTGCAACTTGCAGCCGAAACCAACCTACGCGACATTCTCACCACGCTTGAAGCCGAAAAACCCGGTCTGGCGATCATCGACTCGATCCAGACCATGTGGGCCGACAATGTCGACAGCGCGCCGGGGTCCGTGTCGCAAGTCCGGGCGGCTGCTCATGAGTTGACCGCCTTTGCGAAACGGCACGGCGTGTCGATCATCATGGTCGGACACGTGACCAAGGATGGCCAGATTGCGGGCCCCCGTGTTGTCGAACACATGGTCGATACGGTTCTGTATTTCGAGGGCGAGCGCGGCCATCAGTTTCGTATTTTGCGGGCGGTCAAGAACCGCTTTGGTCCCGCCGACGAAATTGGCGTGTTCGAGATGACGGGCAAAGGGCTCGCGCAGGTCACCAACCCCTCGGCCTTGTTCCTGTCGGAACGCGGTACGCCCAGCCCAGGCTCTGCCGTCTTTGCCGGGATTGAGGGCACACGGCCCGTTCTGGTCGAATTGCAGGCCCTTGTCGCCCCGTCCCCCCATTCACAGCCGCGCCGGACAGTGGTGGGATGGGACAGCGGGCGGTTGGCGATGATCCTTGCCGTTCTTGAAGCGCGTTGCGGCATTCCTTTTGCGGGTCTCGACGTCTATCTGAACGTGGCCGGTGGGTTGAAAGTCAGTGAACCCGCCGCCGATCTGGCCGTGGCTGCTGCATTGCTGAGCGCACGCGAAGACACAGCCCTGCCCGCAGACACCGTCGTTTTCGGGGAAATCTCGCTGTCAGGGGCACTTAGACCGGCTCCGCAGACAGAAAACAGGTTGAAAGAAGCACAAAAACTTGGTTTCACAGCGGCAATAGCTCCGGCAGGTGGCAAAACCGGTACTGTGGCAGGTCTGACACTCACCCGACCCTCTGATTTGGTGGGGTTTGTTGGCGAAACCTTCGGAGCAGGTTAAAGTCGCGCCTTGAGGGGCAGAAAAAGAACAGGCGAGGGCCATGGAAGGTTTTACAATAATCGACGGGGTAGTTGCCCTGATCATCGTGCTGTCAGGCTTGCTGGCCTACTCGCGTGGTTTCATGCGCGAAGTTCTGGCCATCGCGGGTTGGGTTGCGGCGGCCGTTCTGGCGTTCATCTTCGCCCCGCAGGCTGTACCTCTGGTCAAGGAAATCCCGGTCGTCGGAGATTTCTTGCGTGACAGTTGTGAATTGTCTGTGATCACCGGGTTTGCAGCGGTCTTTGCGGTGGCGCTGATCGTGGTCAGTATCTTCACACCGCTGTTTTCATCGCTGGTTCAGCGTTCGGCCCTTGGCGGCCTGGATCAGGCTTTGGGGCTGTTCTTCGGCATCGCTCGTGGCATCCTTCTGGTTGCGATTGCATTCTTCGTTTACGACACCGTCATGACCGGCCAGTCTTACACAATTGTTGATGAAAGCCGGTCGGCCAAGGTGTTTGAACAGTTCAGCGGCCAGATTGAGGAACAAAACCCCGAGGCGGCTTTGGGCTGGGTTACGACTCAGTATGAACAGCTGGTCGCCAGTTGCACGGCAGGAAACGCTGAACCGGCAACAACTGCGCCTTCCAACGGCTGATAGGCAGTTCACCAATTCATGAAAGCCCGGCGCTGCCGGGCGTTTTTGTTGCAGATCAGACAAACCCCTCTCCACCGCACACGGTGCAGCGGATTGTTTTCAAGCCAAAGCATCCGTCACATCGACTGAAAACCGGTTTTCCAAAGATATCTCTGCTTTTGGCGACCTCGCCTGCTCCGTTACAGATCTGGCACGACGCGCGCCCCAATCCCCTGCACCGATGGCACCGCTGCCTGATCCGTTCCTGGTTCTTGTGAGGAGGTTTATGTTGCCACATTCAGGTCCCCCCGAGGTGCTGAGATTTAGCAGTTATGTATGCAATCAAATGCATGACAGCACATATGTTTGCGCATGTCACCATCTTCGTTTTTCTACATCGACATGCGCAAACTTGGCCTGCGGCATTTGGCTATTGTGATCCTTTGATGACAGCCACGCCAATAGGCATTATGTGGGGGCCAACCCGCCACGGAATCGGAGCCACCGATCTTGTACTTTCTGTATGAATGCGCGCTGATCGCAGTGATGGTCGCCCTAACGGCGTCTTGTTCCTGCGTAGCGAACATTTCCGCGCTGAAGATGCAGAAAGTCCGGTGCCGAACTGCGGTCAATCCTCGAATGAAATCGTCATAGAAGTTGGAGCCCCTTAAATGTGTGGGATTTTAGGAATCGCAAGCCGGACACATGATGTCTTTGCTGAGATCTATGACGGGTTGCTGATGTTGCAGCACCGGGGTCAGGATGCCTCCGGGATCGTGACCTACAACGGCGAATTCTTCCGGGAAAAGAAAGCCAATGGGTTGGTCAAGGACGTGTTCAACGCCCAGGATGCTGAAACCCTTCTGGGTCATATCGGCATGGGTCATGTTCGTTATCCCACGGCCGGATCACTCAGCGCGGCCGAAGCGCAACCTTTCTTCGTGAACGCACCCTACGGTATCTATCTTGTTCACAACGGCAACATCACCAACACAGCGGAACAGCGCGAGAAAGTGACCGGGAAATATAGTCGCCACCTGCGCACCACATCGGATTCGGAAATCCTGCTGAACGTGCTGGCCGACAAAGTGGCTGACGCCATCAAGGTGAACGGCAATTCGGATCCGATCCGAAACATCTTTGCCGGTGTGAAGATGACGATGGAGCGGGTTCAAGGTGCCTACTCGGTAATCTGTCTGGTGGCTGGTGTTGGCATGCTGGCGTTCCGCGACCCATATGGCATTCGGCCCCTGTCGGTCGCAAAGCGCAATGTCGACGGTCAGGGGGACGATTATGCCTTTGCTTCGGAAGACGTGGCCTTTGGCATCAACAGTTTTGAGAAGCTGCGCGATCTGCGCCCGGGCGAGGCCATCCTGATCGACCTGAAAGGCAACATGCACGAGTTTCAGGCGGTCGAAGGCAAGCTGACGCCCTGTATCTTCGAGTATGTGTATCTGGCACGTCCGGATTCACTGCTGGACGGAGTCTCGGTTTATAAAACCCAGATGCGCATGGGACAGACGCTGGCGAAACAAATTCAGGACTCGGGCCTGGAAATCGACCGGATCATTCCCGTACCCGACAGCGCCCGCCCCGTGGCACTGGAAGCGGCTAAAATCACCGGCATCCCCTATCGCGAGGGGTTGGTGAAGAACCGCTATGTCGGGCGTACCTTCATCATGCCGGGTCAGGCCGAGCGACAGAAATCCGTGCGCCGCAAGCTGAATGCCGTTCCGCTGGAATTCGAAGGTCACAGCGTTCTGTTGATCGACGATTCCATCGTGCGGGGCAACACCATCAAAAAGATCGTTCAGATGTGCCGCGACGCTGGGGCAAAGAAGGTTTATGTGGCCAGCGCTTCGCCGCCGGTCAAATACCCCAATGTGTATGGCATCGACATGCCGACCAAGGCCGAGCTGATCGCAAATGGCAAAGAGATCGAAGAGATCCGTGAAGAGCTGGGCGCCGATGCGCTGTTCTATCAGCATTTGGAGGACCTGATCTGGGCCGCCCAGGAAGGCAACCCGGACATCCAAGGATTTGATTGTTCCTGCTTTGACGGCAATTACATTACCGGCAGCGTCAGCGCGGATTACCTGGACAGTCTGGAAAACAGCAGCCGTGTCAGCCAGAAACGCGCGGATATGCAGGTTCCGGGCGGGTCCTGGAATGCGGCCAAACTCGCCTCAGGCTGAAAGACCCCACCCATTTATGGCACGCCTGGATTCTGTTCAAACAGCGAATCAAACCGTTCGACATACAGATAGGACAGCCCTGTTAAGTATGGCTCGCATCTAAACTATTCCGCCGATGAGTGGAAATCTGCCACAACCCGGCGGTGAATCTTGCACGATCACAAGGGCTAACAAAAGGGTCGCTACGTCGTGAAGCGTCGTGTCTGTGAGGGTCTTTTGCTTACCTGATCGTTTTGTTATCGGACGGCAACCACTCACACAAATAAGGGGTTCGGAACTCACGCCGGGCCACGGACCATGTCAAACACCAATGTCAAAAGCGCGGCCACGCAGCAGGGCGCGTTAAACAAGAACTCTGTTTCTGTCCTGGGTGTGTTCGGGCCCAAAACCGATCTGCACGCCTTGGTACGCCTGTCATCGGGCCGCGTGAAAGAGGTTGAACCCGGAAGCCGTGTCGCCTCGGGCATGGTAGTTGCAATTGATGAACAGGGAATCATGCTGCGACAAAGCGGCCAGACCAAGCGGATCGCCATTCCCGGCAGCTAATCGCGACTTGACGCCCCTCGCGCAGGGGTTCAAACCGCAGCCATGACCGATCAGACAAAAATCGCCCTTATCACCGGGGCCTCTCGCGGGTTGGGCGCTGCGCTGGCCGAAGCGTTGGCACCTGAATACCATATCGTCGCCGTCGCCCGAACCACCGGCGGGCTGGAAGAGCTGGACGACCGAATCAAGGCGAAGGGCGGGTCAGCCACTCTGGCCCCCATGGACATCACCGATCCAAACGCCATGGCGACCCTGTGTCGTGGCATCCATGACCGTTGGGGTAAGGTCGACCTGTGGATGCACACAGCCATCCACACATCAGCACTGACACCGGTGCATTTTGTTGACCCCAAGGAATGGGCCAAGGCGATCAACACAAATGCAAACGCGACCTCGGTTCTGATTCCCTATGTCTCACCCCTTCTGGGCGAGAATGGCCATGCGGTGTTTTTTGACGATCCGAAGGCTGGCGAGAAGTTTTATGGCATCTACGGTGCCACCAAGGCCGCGCAGATGGCTCTGGCCCGCAGCTGGGCCGTCGAGACCGAACGCACCGGTCCGCGGGTTTCGGTTGTCGAACCCGCGCCGATGCCTACGGCCGTCCGCGCGCGGTTTCATCCCGGGGAAGACCGGAGCGTTCTGAACAGCACCAAGGATGAAGCTGCACGGATTCTGGCACTTCTTTAGGAAATGGCCCTGACGGGCCATGCCTCTGGCGGGGATATTTGCAGCCAGGTGAAGCCGGGATCAGACGATATGCACGTCGTTGCGCCCGGCCAGATCGACGAAGAATTGCCAAGCGACACGGCCAGAGCGCGAACCGCGCGTGGCTTGCCACTCAATTGCCTCGGCGCGCAGGGTCTGTGCATCAACTGAAACGCCATAGGCGGCGCAATAGCGGTCGATCATCGCAAGATACTCGTCCTGATCACAGGGATGGAACCCAAGCCACAGGCCGAAACGATCCGACAGCGAGACTTTTTCTTCGACCGCCTCGGAAGGATTGATGGCGCTGGAGCGTTCGTTTTCGATCATATCCCGCGGCATCAGATGGCGACGGTTTGAAGTGGCATAGAAGACCACATTCTCTGGCCTGCCTTCAATACCACCATCCAGAACAGCCTTGAGAGATTTATAATGCTGGTCATCGTGGCTGAACGACAGGTCATCGCAAAACAATATGAACCTGTAGGGCGCTGCGCGCAGATGGTTCAGCAACCGCGCCACCGTTCCCATATCCTCGCGCTGCAATTCGACCAGTTTAAGGTCGGCGTAATCAGCGCTCAGTGAGCCGTGCACGGCCTTTACAAGGCTCGACTTGCCCATCCCCCGCGCGCCCCAGAGCAGCGCGTTATTTGCCTTGTACCCTGCTGCAAACCGGCGCGTATTGTCCATCAACGTGTCGCGAGAGCGATTGATGCCGACTAGAAGATCCAGATCGACCCGGTTGACATGCGTAACAGGTTCCAGTCGTTCCGGTTCGACATGCCACACAAATGCTTGAGCAACAGCAAAATCAGGCGCCACCAAAGGAGCCGGTGCCATGCGTTCCAACGCCTCGGCGATACGGTTCAGGGCTTGGTCGTCCATGTGGGCCTCCGGTTTTGTCTTGAGGGGTTCAAAGCACGTTCCAATTGGCACAACAAGAGTTTCCAATGAAAAAGGCGCGCCATTGGATGGCGCGCCCTTTTGGTTTCGTCGGCAGACTTACTTGTCGTCTTCGAACTCCTGCATCAGGTCATCATCCGCTTCCGCTTCATCATCGTAGTAACCGTCAGCGCGCAACTGGTCCTCGCGTTTCTTTTCAACTCGCGCGACCAGGAAGATCGAAATCTCGTACAGACCGTACACCACCACAAACAGAATGATCTGCGTAATGACATCCGGTGGTGTGACGACTGCGGCCAGAACCAGAATGCCGACCACCGCATATTTCCGAACAGCGCCCAGCCCCTCGGCACTGACCAGTCCTGCCTTCCCCATAAGGGTCAGGAGAACCGGCAACTGGAAACATAATCCAAAGGCAACGATGAATTTGATCGTCAGGTTCAGATATTCCTGGGCTGAGCCTTGAAACACCACACTCAGCGGTGCCGCGCTGACCCCATCGGCCACGGCTTCACCCTCAGCCCCGAATTGCTGGAACCCGAGGAAAAAGTCATAGGCCAGAGGCGTGACAACGTAGAAGGCAAAGCTTGCGCCCAGAAGGAACATAAAGGGCGAAGCAAGCATGAATGGCAGGAACGCGTTTTTCTCGGACTTGTAGAGGCCCGGTGCCACAAAGCGCCACATCTGCATCCCGATATAGGGAAATGCCAGAATGAACCCACCCAAGAGGGAAACCTTGATTGCAACAAAAAACCCTTCCTGTGGCGAGATGAAGATCAGGCCACAATCCTGCCCGCGCTCGGCCAGAACGTCACACAGGGGATTGGTCAGGAAATTGAAGATCGGCGTCGCCACCGAAAAACAGATGATCATACCGATCAGAAACGCCACAACGCTGTGGATCAGCCGTGTGCGCAGTTCGGCCAGATGTTCGATCAACGGGGCCGAAGAATCGTCAATCTCGTCGGTTTTGCTCATGTCTTGCTTTCAGTATTCAGCGCGGCTTCGGCCTCTTCTGCCTTGGCCAGCGCATCGGCTGCATCCTTGGCTTTGCGCTCGGCGGTGGCACGGGCGGCTGACGCCTGAACCTTTTTGGCCTGCTCGGCCCGCTCGGCCGCCAGTTTACCCGTTTCGCTTTCAGGGTCGAACTTTGTGGGATCGATGCTTTTCGCCATCTCCTGCGCGGCTTGCTTGACACCGTCCATGGCCGATCCCACAGGGTTCACGGCAGCGTTGAGACCTTTCTTGATCTCGTTCACCCCAGCCTGATCGGCGGCCTCGTTCATGGCGCTGCTGAACTCGCGCGCCATTCCGCGCGCCTTGCCGACAAAACGTCCGACATTGCGGAACAGCACCGGCAGGTCCTTTGGCCCCACAACGATCAGGGCAACGATGCCGATGACCAGAAGCTCGGTCCAGCCCAGATCAAACATCCGCGCTTACGCCTTGTCTTTCTCGGTTTCAGGTGTGACGTCCTTGGCCAGCTCAGAAGCGTCCTTTTCCAGCTCTTCCGAACCGTCCTTTACGCCCTTCTTGAACGCGGTGATGCCTTTGCCAACTTCGCCCATTAGCGAACTGATCTTGCCGCGCCCGAACAGAACCAGAACCACAACGGCGATAAGCAGCAGGCCAGGAAGGCCGATATTGTTGAGCATGTCTTTTCTCCTTTTTCGTCGGCACGTTTGCGCGCCGGGAACATGATCTGACTCAGTCTTTACGCCTCGATCGCTGGTCTCAAAAGGGATCTGCTCCGATTTGCCGGCGAAAATTGTATCAATCGCGTGAAATCTAAGGGGTCGCAATTCTCAACTGACAGGTTTATGTCAGTTGCTATCCGTTAGGGATTTGGCATCGAAACAAGGTCAATGGAGAATTAAATGACCCACGTTGCTGAAATCGTCACCTTCACCCTGGCCAATGGCACCACGCCGGAAGAGTTCGTGAAACTCAGTCAGGCCTCTGAGGCCTTTGTGCGCAGCGCGCCGGGATTTGCCCATCGGCAGCTTAGCCAGGGCGAAGATGGTCGCTGGACCGATTATGTTGTCTGGACCGATTTGAAGGCGGCACAGGACGCAGCCGCACAGTTTCCTCAACAGGAATGTGCAGCAGGCATGATGGCGGTCATCAATCCGGATAGCATCCAGATGCGACACGAGAAAGTACTATGGAACATGACTGCCTAAACGCGGTCAGAACGGCGTGTCATGCGCCGCACTGACCGCCTGTTCGATATCATCCAGATCCTGCGCGACGGAAAACTGCACCGCGCGCAGGACATTGCGGACCGGCTTGAGGTGTCGGTTCGCACCATCTATCGCGACATGGATACGCTTGTTGCCTCGGGCGTTCCGGTCGAGGGCGAGCGCGGTGTCGGCTACATGGTGCGCGAGCAGATCACCCTGCCCCCGTTGAACCTGACTACAGCCGAGCTTGAGGCGCTGAATCTTGGCATGGCCATCGTGGCCGAGGCCGCGGATACTGACCTGAAGGCTGCCGCACAATCGCTTGCCGACAAGATCGACGCTGTTTTACCAACGCAGGTCCTGGCCGAGGCGGATAGCTGGAAATTCGCGGTCTACCCATTTGCCGATGCCGCAAGGGGCCTTGCCCATATGGCCCCGATCCGTGCAGCCATCAAATCACGTCAGAAACTTCACCTGTCCTATCGCCGCATTGACGGCGTTTTGACCGAACGCACCATCCGCCCGCTCCATATGGAATACTGGGGGCGGGTCTGGACCCTTACCGCCTGGTGCGAGCTGCGCAATGGATTTCGTGTCTTTCGCATCGACCTGATCGAAGCAGTTTCACCCCTTCCGGAAATCTTCGCCGACGAACCCGGAAAACGCCTGAGCGACTATGACCCATACGCCTGACAGGCTTCATCTTTTCAGAAATACTCTCGCCGAAGGCAGGCCCGGTACGGGCCATCCAGCCTCACTTCAGATAGGGTTCCGGGTCCACGGACTCGAACCCTTTGCGGACTTCGAAATGCACATAGGCATCGTCGCCGCCCCGCAATTGCGCCAGCTTCTGGCCACGGCGTACCTTATCGCCTTTCTTGACAGTGATCTTGTCGACATTTGCGTAGACAGTCAGAAGATCGTTGTTGTGCTTGACCACAATGATCGGCACCTGATCCGCGTCCGCGGTGATCGCCGCGACCGTACCGGCTTCGGCAGCTGTGACCGACGTACCCGGAGCGGCAGCGATGTCGATGCCCTCATTCTTGCCCTTGTCATAACCGCGAATGATAGTGCCGCCAACCGGCAGGGACAGCGCGGATGTGCGCGTATTGGTTGGCGCTTCGGCGGTCACGTCGGGGGCCTCGGCCAACGGCTCAACTTTCTCGTCCGGCAAGGGCTGCGTGGCGCTGGGTGGCGTCGGCGTCGGTGATCCCTGTCCCGGTTCCGTCACCTCCGTGGCGGGAACGGGCGCGGCACTAGCCGCATTTTGCCGGGGCGCGGGCTGGTTCTTGACCGGAATCAACAAGTATTGACCTTCACGCACGGTAAAATCTGATCCCAACCCGTTCCATTCCGCCAGAGATTCAACCGGCACCTGGTAGAGGCGCGAGATTGTATAGGCCGTCTCACCCCGCTTGACCTTGTGCCTGACCGGCTCCGGCCCAGTTGAAATCGGCGCAGGCGTTGATGCCGGTTTCGCGGGTTCCAGGGTTGTGGTCTGAACCGAACCCGACGCCGGCACTTGGTCAATTGCAGACCCGGCGACCGACGCGATGTCCACGCTGCTTCCAGCACCGACAGTGCGTGGCAGGGCAAGAACCTCACCCTCTCTCAGCGTGTCCGTTGTCTGAAGGCCGTTGAAGCGCGAAAGCTCGCCCTCGGGCAGGCCAACCCGCGCGGCCACGTCCCGCACCGTATCGCCGCGGCGCGCCACGACCACCTGATAATTCGGATAGGTAATGACGCCCCGGCTGTCCGGTGTCGGGCGGGATGCCGTCGCGGATTGCGCTGCATTGGTGGTCGAAAATCCACCGATCTGCCCACGAAGGTCATAATCCAGAGGTCCCTCGCACCCGGCCAAAATGGCCAGAGCGGCCACCCCGGTCGCACAGCGGCGCATTGCTGATTTGGATACTGCTCTCATAATTCTGTCCTCAACGCCTGCCCCTGTTGCCCGGAGTTCCGGCGACCAATTCTTTAAGCCTATTACGCCTCATCCTTTCCAAGCCCCTCCAGAAGGGGAACGAAACGGACCGACGTTAATTCGTCATAATCCAGACCATTTTCGGTGCGCGTCACTTTGATCAACTGCTGCACCGCGTCCGACTGGCCCACGGGTAGAACCATAATACCCCCGATTTTCAGCTGCGCCAAGAGCGGGCCCGGAGGATCCTCGGCTGCGGCTGTGACAATGATCCGGTCAAAAGGGGCTTGTTCCGGCAGGCCAAATGACCCGTCAGACAACATAGAAGTGATATTCGTCAGGCCCAGATCGGCAAACAGCTTGCTTGTTTCGCTCACCAACCGCCTGTGGCGTTCCACTGTATAGACCCGGCGGGCCAGTTTGGACAGGATCGCCGCTTGATAACCTGAACCTGTCCCAATCTCGAGCACCGTGTCCCGTGGTCCAACGTTCAGGGCCTGCGTCATCAGACCTACAACCGACGGTTGACTGATCGTCTGACCGCAGGAAATCGGCAACGGCATGTCCTCGTAAGCGCGCCCTGCGAACAGACCGGTGACAAAGTGACCGCGGTCCACCTGCTCCATCGCAGCCAGCACGCGCGCATCCGTGACCCCCCGTTTGCGCAGGGCAAACAGGAATTGCATTACGGTTTCAGGGTCCAGTCCGCTCATTCGACCGCCTTCAATGCCTCCAGCATGTCATGCGCAGTCAGGTCAGCGCGCATCGGCGTGACCGAGATATAGCCTTCCAGATTGACGGCCGCATCCGTTCCGGGTGCGGTCGGATTGTGTTGATAGCCACCCTTGATCCACAGGAACCGTCGCCCCGAAGGCGAACTGTGCGGTTCGACCGAAAAACGCGTGTCGCGCCGAAACCCCTGCGCCGCAATCCGCGTGCCCAGAACATCGTCTGCCGGAACCGGTGGGAAATTCACGTTGTAGAACAGCCGGTAATCATCTTGTTCTGCCGGAGTTGCGTCCAGAATCCGGCGCACCAGATCTGCACCATACCGGGCGGCTGCCTCAAACGGGTCGTCAAGGCCCAGGTTGCGGGGGCCAAAATATTGCGACAGGGCAATCGCTGGGACGCCCTGCAATGCCGCTTCCATCGCGCCGCCGATCGTACCGGAATACAACGTGTTTTCAGCCGAGTTATTGCCCCTGTTCACGCCCGATAGAACCAGATCGGGAGGGGTATCCAACATAACGTCGTGAAGCCCTGCCAAAACACAATCCGCAGGTGAACCTTCGGCTGCAAAGCGCCGCTCGCCCAGCTTGGCGACCATCATCGGGTGGGTATAGCTGATGCAATGTCCGACCCCGGACTGTTCAAACGCGGGTGCGACCACCCAGACCTCTCCATCCGGTCCGGCCAGTTCAGCTGCAATCGCCTCAAGCGTGATCAAGCCCGGGGCATTGATCCCGTCGTCATTGGTCAGAAGAATTCGCATGTGCCCGATTTACCCCCGCGTTTGGCTCTTGATAGACCCGGGCCTGCGTTGCGGCAAGCGACGCGGCCCCGCAATCTGAGGTTTTCGCGCACCACTCGGGTGGAAATCGATGGATCAGCGCCTTGTTTCGGGGAAAACGAAGCACTTGTCGCGGCGGATGGTCAGCCACATCACCCGGCCCGGACTGGGCACAAACACGTTTGGAACCGTAGCCCTGAGGATCGAGCCATCATAGTCCATGCGAAACTCTACCAGGCTTTCATTTCCCAGAAATCGCGCGCGTTCGACGACACCACGGGCCGCAACACCGTCTGTTGGTGTCGGCAATGGCCCCCTGCCGTTGCGGTCAAAGTCCAGCTTGATGTGCTGAGGGCGAAAGACGATCTCGACATCCGTACCATTCGGAATGCCCGGTGCCAGGAACTGACCAAAGGGCGTATCCGCCAATGCGCCATTCACTTGCGCCCGCAAAACGTTGACATCACTGAAAAATGCCACCGCCGCCTTATCCGCGGGACGCGTATAGACGTTATAGGGCGCGCCCTGTTGCACGATCTTGCCACGCCGCATCAGGGCGATCTCGTCGGCCATGCGCATCGCTTCTTCCGGCTCGTGCGTGACCAGCAGTACAGCGGCATCTTCTTCCTTGAGAATGGCCAGCGTTTCGTCACGGATACCATCACGTAAACGGTTATCGAGGCCCGAAAAGGGCTCGTCCATCAGCATGATGCGCGGGCGCGGCGCCAGGGCACGCGCCAACGCCACGCGTTGTTGCTCGCCACCCGATAGTTGATGCGGAAAACCATCGATGAATCGCATCAGGTCGACCTTCTGCAACAACTCCTCGACCCGGGCGCGTTTTTCGTCCTTGCTGCCCTTCAGACCAAAGGCCACATTTTTAGCCACACTCAGATGCGGGAACAGCGCAAAGTCTTGAAACATCAGACCGATCTCGCGCCGTTCCGGAGGCACCCGGAAGACGGTGTCGCAGATCAGCTTGCCATCAACATAAATCTCACCCGAGTCCTGCATTTCGACCCCGGCGATCATGCGCAACGTGGTGGATTTCCCGCAGCCCGACGGCCCCAGCAGACAGGTCACCTTGCCTGCCTGAACGGTCAGTGAAACATCATCCACAACAACCCGGCCTTCAAACCGACGGATAATGTTGCGAATTTCCAGACGCGGTGGAATTGCGTTACCTGTCACCGATGGACCCCGTTACCTTTCCCGATCAAATCCATCGGGCTTGAGCGGGGATAGCAACCCCGCCCCTCAGGTGCAAGGGATCAGCAACACCCGCCAGAAGCGACAGATGCACCCATGGCTTCAAACGGGCTTTCGCCACCACAGCCTTCGAAAATACCATAATGGGTCGAAAAATCGCCGATAAAGTCAAAATGACGGGCAAATCGCGTTTCTTTCAGCATCATCCAGGTATTGCCGCAAACCGGAAACACCTTGCCGGCTTCTATAACGTGGTGGTCATCCAGACCAAATTCATGCGGTGCGTTTGGCACGGTTCCCTTATAGATCACGGCTTGCCCATAATCTTCACAAGCCGGTTCCAATGCAGGTAGTTTGAACAGACGGTATGTCGCGGACAGGAACTTCAACGGCGCAACACGCTCTTCCAGTACGGGATTTTCGATCGTCAGCGGACGATGTGTCACGCGGCGCGGGTCGCCGAAACCGGCCGTTCGAGCCATTGACAGGAAATCATTCCAATAAAGCGCGCCGGACAGGCACTCGCCATAAAGAACTTCGTCTTCGGCCATCGCCTGCGGAATACGGCGGTCTGCATAGACATCCGAGAAATACATCTCGCCGCCCTCTTTCAACAACCTATGTGCGCCGCGCAGAACCGCATTCTTATCCGTGGCCAGGTTGATGACACAGTTCGAGACGATGATATCGAACGATCCGGGTTCCAGATCAAGCTCATCCAGTTTTTCTATATAGCCGTGATGGAATTCCACATTGCTGCGGGCATATCCAAATGCCTCGGCGTGATAATCCTGATGCGCGCGGGCGACGTCCAGTTGTTCGGGCGTCATGTCGACACCCACTACCCGGCCCGTCTTACCGACCATGACGGACAAGGCATATACATCCCGCCCGGCCCCACACCCCAGATCTAGGATCGACGTGCCTTCAAGGTCAAGTGGGGCAATCAGACCGCAGCCATAGTAGCGAGTCAGAACGTCGTCATGAATCTTTGAAAGGATCTTTTTGACATGGTCGGGCATGTCGTCAGGCGTGCAGCACGCATTGGTCTGCAAGTCAGCACTGCTTTGCAGGACTTCACCATAATAGTTCTGCACCGATTCATGTTTCATCGCGCTTTTCCCTCGCAAATGGTCATGTACGAGCTAATGCAGCCGCCGGGGGTTCGCAATCCGGGGAAGGCGTTTTTGACGAAAGCGTGAGCGGTCCCGCGCGGTTTTACCCAAGCAGGTCGAAGTCCACGCCTGCACGAATTTTGCCATTTACCTGAACCTCCAGCCGGTGCGCGCCGGGAACCAACTTGAACGTTGTGGCATCACCCTTCAACTTGTGGCGTTTTTCCAGCGTCAGTTTCCCGTTCTTCAAAGCCGCCTGCTTCAACTTGTGCACCTTGGCTGAGATTTTCCCGCCAGGTCTTTGAAAATGAATGATATAGTCAACCAGAACTGGCAGCTCTCCGACCCCTTTCAAAGCGACGGAAAAGGCCAGAGCGTCACCAATCTGAGCTTCCGAATTAAGGTTGACCGCGACCTCGATGTCCGCGTCCGGGTCATAGCCTAACATCTTCATTGCTTCGGGATGCCCCGCTTTCACAAGCCCGCGCAGGGTGTGTGACGTCATCCAGTCCAGTTCGTCCTGAGTCTGATGACCCTGGTTGCGCCACGCCTTCAGACGATCCAATACCAGATCCGGGTCTTTCTTGGTGATGTCATTCAGGTGATTGGATACGGACCGGGTGACATATCGCGTCGCATCTATGTGCAAATTGTCCAGCAACGGCAGCGGGTCCTGCAAACCCAATCCAACCGCCTGCCCCCATGGCAATCGGGGGCGCGTGCCTTCGCTGACCAACCTGCGCACATGGTAACTGTCATGAGAGCACCAGTCCTGCATCCGCCGCAATACCCGGTCCGGGTCGTGGTTAAGGAACGGTCGGATTGCCCATTCCATGGAAAACCTCTGTGTCAGTTCCTCCATCACGTCCAATGCCAGATCGGTATGCTCAAGTCCTATGGTCGCCACCCACTCACCGACCGGCGCAAAGATGAAATCGCCAAAGTCGTCATCAGTCTTCGTTGGGTCCAAAGGTGCAGGCAAGGCACGCAGGATCGTCGGGGCAACAGCAGGCAAATCACCGGGTACCGCCTGTTGCAGGCATGTGGCGATCCAGATGATCCGATCCTTCAGCTCTAGATCCAGCAATCGCGACATGACCGCAGATCGGAATGCCGGGGCATCAAATTCTGCATGAGAATCGGAAAACAAACCGCCGAGATAATTTACTTTCTCAGCGTTGAACATCTGATCTTTCAACGAAAACCCTTGTGCCATGGTCACATCGTCAAATTGGTTGCGCCACCATCCAGTAGAATGTTCTGACCAACGATGAACCCCGCATGATGAGAGCACAGGAACGCGCAGGCTGCTCCGAATTCCTGCCGTGTTCCATAGCGTCGCGCGGGAATGGTTGCCGAACGGTTTGCGCGTGCGTCTTCGATCGAGATGCCTTGCTGGGAAGCCACGCCGCTGTCCAGCGCATCCGCACGATCCGTAGCGTGAATGCCGGGCAGCAGGTTGTTGATGGTCACGCCATGCGGTGCAACCTGGCGTGAAGTTCCTGCGACATATCCGGTCAAACCCGTGCGGGCTGCATTCGAAAGCCCCAGCACCGCAATTGGCGCGCGCACGGATTGTGAGGTGACGTTCACCACCCGCCCCCAACCTTTGTCCATCATTCCGGGAAGCAGCGCTTTCATGAACGCAATGGGGGTCAACATATTGGCATCCAGCGCCTTGATGAAATCATCACGCTCCCAATCCGCCCATAACCCCGGCGGCGGTCCACCGGCATTTGTCACAAGAATATCAACGCCCTGCGCCGCTTCGATCACCTTCGCCTGCCCTTCCGCAGTCGTCACGTCACAAGCGACTGTTTGTACCTCGACGCCATGCTCTGACCTGAGGCGTGCCGCCTCGCTCTCCAAAGCGTCCGAACCACGCGCATTCATCACAAGATTTACGCCAGCCTCAGCCAAAGCCTCGGCACAGCCCAAACCCAGCCCTTTGCTGCTGGCACAGACCAGCGCGCGCTTTCCTTTTATGCCAAGATCCATCGGATCCTCCCTGTCAGTCATTGCCGCATGTCTAGCATCGGCCAGACAGGGAAGACCAGAAATGGCTTGGGATCAGTAGAAGAACTCTTCCCGCACGATCTTGCCATCTGCGACGTGATAGACACCCACTTCACGCATATCGAAGGCTTCGCCGGTTTCCTTTACCTTGCCCTGCACTTCAAAAATCACCGCAAAACGGTCTTCGCCGTGCACAAACGGGTCGCTGACCGAAGCGCCCGAAACCTCGTGGGCGCCTTCCCACCATTCATGTTTTCCTCGGATCGCATCACGCCCCTGTATTTCGCGCCCCATGCCTGAGTAATCGACCGCTTCAACAGAAACTGCGTCTGACGCATACAATTTCTCAAGATTTTCCTTGGCGCGGTCCTGGCGGCAGCCGGCCACCAACTCGTTGGCAATCTCTTTCAAATCCATTGGTCTTCTCCACAATTTGTTCACTATATGTTCTTATTGCCACAGGCCTATGATTCGAACCAGCCCCTTTGTCTTGCTTCGGCAGGATTCCCCGCCTATACGCGCGGTCATGCTTGATACCTCGAACCAACCTACTCTGCCGCCCGAGATTGCCCGTCGCCGGACATTCGCCATCATCTCGCACCCGGATGCGGGCAAGACGACGCTGACGGAAAAGTTCCTGCTTTACGGGGGCGCCATTCAGATGGCTGGTCAGGTGCGCGCCAAGGGCGAGGCACGGCGGACACGCTCGGACTTCATGCAGATGGAGAAGGATCGCGGCATCTCGGTCTCGGCCTCGGCAATGTCCTTCGATTACGGGAATTTCCGGTTCAATCTGGTGGACACGCCCGGCCACAGCGATTTCTCGGAAGATACCTACCGCACACTGACGGCCGTGGATGCGGCCGTGATGGTGATCGACGGCGCGAAGGGTGTCGAAAGCCAGACGCAAAAATTGTTCGAGGTCTGCCGCCTGCGCGATCTGCCGATTCTGACCTTTTGCAACAAGATGGACCGAGAAAGCCGCGATACGTTCGAGATCATCGACGAAATTCAAGAGATGCTGGCCATCGACGTCACCCCCGCCGCGTGGCCGATTGGCGTGGGTCGCGATTTTATCGGCTGTTACGACATGCTGCGTGACCGGCTGGAGCTGATGGACCGCGCCGACCGCAACAAGGTGGCCGAGAGCATCGAAATTAACGGGCTTGATGACCCGAAACTGTCGGAACATGTTCCTGCACACCTGCTGGAAAAGCTGCTGGAAGAGGTTGAGATGGCGCGCGAGTTGCTGCCCGCGCTGAACCCGCAGGCGGTGCTTGAAGGGCATATGACCCCGATCTGGTTCGGCTCGGCCATCAACTCGTTCGGCGTCAAGGAACTGATGGAAGGCATCGGCGCATATGGACCACAGCCGCAGGTGCAATCAGCCGAACCCCGCCAGATCTCTCCGGATGAAAAGAAGGTCGCGGGCTTTGTTTTCAAAGTTCAGGCCAATATGGACCCCAAGCATCGCGACCGGGTGGCATTTGTCCGCATGGCATCAGGCCATTTCAAACGCGGTATGAAACTGACCCATGTGCGGTCGAAAAAACCGATGGCGATTTCAAACCCGGTGCTGTTTCTGGCATCTGACCGGGAACTGGCTGAAGAGGCCTGGGCCGGAGACATCATTGGCATTCCCAACCACGGCCAGCTGCGCATCGGTGACACGCTGACCGAAGGTGAGGCGCTGCGCGTCACCGGCATCCCCTCTTTCGCGCCGGAACTGCTGCAAGGCGTCCGTGCGGGTGATCCGATGAAGGCCAAGCATCTGGAAAAGGCCCTAATGCAGTTTGCCGAAGAAGGCGCGGCAAAGGTGTTCAAACCTTCAATTGGGTCAGGCTTTATCGTGGGTGTCGTCGGCGCGCTGCAATTCGAGGTGCTCGCCAGCCGGATCGAGATGGAATACGGCTTGCCTGTGCGTTTCGAGGCGTCTCAGTTCACCTCGGCCCGCTGGGTCAGCGGTGACAAGGCTGAGGTCGAAAAGTTTGTGAATGCAAACAAGCAGCACATCGCGCACGACCTTGACGGCGACATTGTCTATCTGACCCGGCTGCAATGGGACATCGACCGGGTGGTTCGGGACTATCCCGCCCTGAATCTGACCGCCACCAAAGAGATGATGGTGTGATCCAACTGACTGATTGCACAGCCGAGTCAGCCTGTGCAATTCTGCGCGCATGAACAAGGATGAACTGACTTTCCTCGGCGGTCTTCCAGACATGCTGGACAGGTATGAGAACCGGCGCAGCCCGTTTCAGTTCGGCACCACCTCTTTGCCTGACCTTGACATTGACCTTATTGAACTGGCCGGTCGAACATTGCCCGAAAGTGCGACTGTGCCCCCGCCGAAGCCCAGTACAAGTTGGGATCGCAAGCGTGCTCAGATTGCGCGGGAATTTGTCGGAAACTCGGAACTTGCCTTCCTGAATGCCCAGCTGATCTCGAACTTGCGAAAGCGGTCCTTCCCGCGTCACGCCCCGCTTCTGTTTTGTCGCCTTTGGGACGAACAGTCGGACCACCTTCTGTCCACGCTTGATTTGCGATGGCTGGTCTCGTCGGTTCAGACCTTTGCGGACCACGGTCAAACTGCAACTCAGCGCGAGGTTGGTCACGCTTTGCGCATGTTGTTCGGCATGATGAAGCTATATGAGTTCGAAAGGCGCTTTTCGGGGCTGACCCCGGAAACACCGTTTCAACACCAGAATTTGAGAAGTGTCCCGCTGCCCTTTCAGATGAAAGGGTTTTCCCTTGGAAGTGGCGGACTGGATGTCAATCTGATTGCTCCGGTCTGGACCAAGGCCCTAAGCGATACCACCATCGCGCCGCTGGTCGATCACTTGATGACCGAGCTCAACAGAGATCCCGGCGGTATCTTTCGGCGCCTGAAACGCATGCGCGAAGTGCGCGCGCAGCGCACATGACCACATGGGGTGTCGTGTCGATGGTCAGGGGCCCGACCGAAGATGTCCTTCGGTTCGTGGCCCATCACCTCGATCTGGGCGCCGAGACCATCTATATCTATCTGGATGAACCGAACCAGCGCACGTTCGAGGCGCTGAAGGCACATCCCGGTGTTTGCGTAAAGGTTTGCGATGACGCCTATTGGCAAAAGCTAAAACGCACGCGACCGGAAAAGCACCAAGTTCGCCAATCGGTCAACGCAACATACACCTATCGCGACACGCACCTGGATTGGCTGGCCCATATCGATGTTGACGAGTTTCTGTGGTCGCCGACCCCAATCTCGGATGTGTTGCGCGATATCCCGGCCAAGGTTCACGCCGCCCGTGTCCGCCCAATCGAGGCGCTGGCAGGCGGTGAAGACCTGTACAAGGCTCATGTGCCACAAAGCCCGGCCCGTACAGAGTTGATTGAGATGCTTTATCCCAACTATGGGGCTTTCGTCCTTGGCGGGTTCCTCAGCCATGTACAGGGCAAGTTGTTTGTGCGCACGGGATTGAAACGTCTGAGTTTTCGTATCCACAACCTGTTTCAGAACGGGAAATTGCGGCCGTGCAATTACGAGCTTGCACAGGTCGATCTATGCCACCGCCACGCGCCGGACTGGGATCACTGGATCGCACACTATCCGTTCCGCATGGATCGCGGCTCGTATCAGGCTGGTATGGCTCCGAATGCCCCTCGCGAGATGGGCGGGCTGAACAAGAATGAATTGCTCAGCTGGATTGAAAGCGAACACGGCGAGGATGGGCTGCGCGCGTTCTTCAACGAGATGAGCGGCGCTGACCCAGAAGTCCGCGCCCGGCTGGAGCAGAATGGGCTGATCCGCCACCGCGCATTGAATCTGGACGGGAAACTGGCGAAACACTTTCCCGGAAGCTGCTGAATTGTTGCGCAAAACTCGAACCTGTTTCAATCAAACCAAGATTCTGCGGTCTTCATTTGACCCCGACCCACGTATTTGTTATGTCCGCGTCCAAGCCGATATGCCGCATCACGGGCATGGCCATCCGGGCCCGGCACATCTTATACGCGCGGGCCAGGTCAAGTGTCCGCATTAAACCGGACTTACATGACAAAATTTAACGAACTGAACCTGAACCCGAAGGTCCTCAAAGCCATTGAGGAAGCCGGATACGAAACCCCAACTCCGATCCAGGCAGGTGCGATTCCACCCGCATTGGAAGGGCGCGATGTTTTGGGCATTGCCCAGACTGGTACTGGCAAAACCGCCAGCTTTGTTCTGCCGATGATCACACTGTTGGCCCGCGGTCGCGCACGTGCACGCATGCCACGTTCGTTGGTCTTATGCCCCACGCGTGAGCTGGCAGCGCAGGTAGCGGAGAACTTCGACACCTACACCAAGCACCTGAAACTGACCAAAGCACTGTTGATCGGCGGCGTCAGCTTCAAGGAACAGGATGCCCTGATCGACCGGGGCGTCGACGTTCTGATCGCCACGCCGGGCCGTCTTCTGGATCATTTCGAGCGCGGCAAACTGTTGCTGACCGGTGTTCAGATCATGGTGGTGGATGAGGCGGACCGGATGCTGGATATGGGGTTCATCCCCGATATCGAGCGCATCTTCTCACTGACACCATTCACCCGGCAGACCCTGTTCTTCTCGGCGACAATGGCATCCGAGATCGAGCGGATCACCGATACGTTCCTGTCGGCCCCTGCCCGGATCGAAGTGGCCCGGCAGGCCACCGCATCCGAAACCATTGAACAGAGCGTCGTCATGTTCAAAGGTGGGCGCCGTGACCGCGAGGCCAGCAACAAGCGCGGCCTTCTGCGCGCGCTGATCGATGCCGAAGGTGACAAATGCACCAACGCGATCATCTTCTGCAACCGCAAGACAGATGTCGACATCTGCGCCAAGTCGCTGAAGAAATACGGTTACGACGCCGCCGCCATCCATGGCGATCTGGACCAGTCGCAGCGGATGAAAACATTGGATGGATTCCGTGACGGGTCCTTGCGCCTGCTGGTCGCCTCAGACGTGGCGGCACGCGGTCTGGATGTTCCGGCTGTCAGCCATGTGTTCAACTTCGACGTCCCCAGCCACCCCGAGGATTATGTGCACCGCATTGGCCGCACCGGTCGCGCCGGGCGCGAAGGCAAGGCCATCACAATCTGCTCGGGACGCGACGAAAAAGCACTGGTTGCGATCGAAAAGCTGATCCAGAAAGACATCCCGCGCATAGACAACCCGGTTCAGGAAGAGCCCAAGCCCGAACAGCCGAAGCCCGAGAAAAAGGCTAAGGCCCCCGAAAGCATGAAAGAAGGTAAAAAATATCGCGAGCCGAAGGGGCACAGTCGTGGGCGCAAGGAAGGCACCGGCCAGACCGTCGTGGGCATGGGAGATCACCTGCCCAGCTTCATCGCGCTTAGCTTTGACGAGCGTCGCGCCAGCTAGATTGCCAGCACAAGCGCTAAAATCGAGAACCCAAGCAACATCATCCCGGCGATCTCGCGCCGGGTGATCGTTTCTCGGAAGAATAGGATCGAAGCCATGAGGCTAAAGATCAGCTCTACCTGCCCCAGAGCTTTGACGTAAGCCGCATTCTGCAAGGTGAAGGCCCAGAACCAGCAAAACGAGCCACCGAGGCTGGTCAGGCCGACGAACACTCCGGTATTCCGCGTCTGCCAGACTGCGTGCAGTTCTGCGCGGTCGCGCCACAGCAGCCATATCCCCATGCTGGTAAACTGGAATGTCACCACCACTGCCAGTGTTACCAGCGCCCGGAACCACGCATCGATATCGCCCAGTTGCAGTGAAGCCCCACGATAGCTGACGGCGGAAAACGCAAACAAAACACCTGATCCAAGCCCCAATTGCGAAGCCCGATTGGTCAGATGGCGCCACCAGGGTCCGTCCCCTCCGGGTGTTTTTGACAACAAAAGCACAGCCATCAACCCCAACAGGATCGCGATCAATGCGCCGCGCGATACACTGTCCCCCAAGACCAAAAAGCCAACAATCGCGGTCTGGATCACTTCGGTTTTCTTGAAGGTAATTCCAACGGCAAAATTGCGTTGTTTGAACAGCGCCACCACGCAGATCGTAGCAAGGATTTGCGCTGTCCCGCCGATAACCGCGTAAAGCCAGAACAAACTGCTGAGCTGGGGCATACTCGCCCCAGTTAACTGCAACGCAACACATAGCCCGATAACGGCCAACGGCATAGAATAGGCAAACCGCGCAAAAGTTGCACCTGCAGCAGACAGCTTCACGCTGGCCAGGGACTTTTGCAGCATGAAACGCACAGTCTGAAAACTGGCGGCGGCTATGGTGACAGGAATCCAGAGACTCATGCCACCCGTTGTGTCGATAAATCAAGGCTTTGGCCAGAGAGGATGTGGCACAGGGTCTTTTGCGCGAACGAAATACTGCCGGAAGATCTGTGTATAGGACCGGTAAACATAAGCCTCATTGCAAGCCAAGTACCTGTCCTTTCCGTCCCGGTACAATGCAGGTAGGCGATACCAAGGAGCGGCCGGATTCATATGATGAACGACGTGCAGGTTATTGTTCAGAAAAAGAAAAGCCAAAGGTCCGCGATCTTCGATGATTACCGTGCGGGCGCGGGATTTTTCATGTGCACGATGTTCAAGAAACGTGCGGATCTTCAAAAGCGACAACCCCAGATAGGCTGCGATCAGATAGGCCCAGGCCGGCATGGCCGATTGCGCAACCACCCACAGCACCGCCGCCGCACCGGGCAAATGCAAAGCCCATCCTAGCAGGATCGCCTTGTCCCCGCGCATAAATCCACGCCATTCGTCCCGCATAAACAGAACCTGACCAAGAGCAGGACCCAACACCATCCGCCCCAACAGCGTGTTGTTCAAGCTCAAGATCATCTGCGCCAGCCGCGGCAATCCCGACCAGATATGCGGGTCCAGATAATTCGATTCCGGGTCGTCATAAGGGTCCGTCAGGGTGGCATCCTGATGATGCGCCAGATGCAGGTCCCGAAAGCGGCTATACGGAATGGCCAATGTCAACGGCAGTGCCATCAACGTCTCGTTCAGCCATTTGGCACGAAAGGGGTGCCCATGCAGGGCTTCATGCGTCAGTGACGAATGCAGAGCCGCAACGACACCCAGAGCCGGGACTGCCAACCACAAGGATGCAAGCGCCAACCAAAACAAACCGGCAAGCCATGCCGCATAACACAAGACAATCAGGAATAACGTGCCCCATTCGGGTGATTTGGGTGCAGTGGGATCAGCCATTTCGTCCCCACGAAATGTTCGCCCAGATTCTTTCGTAAATCACGTACATCGTCAGGCCGATGGCCGTGTTCACCAACGCCAGCGCCCCTCCTACAGCGGCCGAGCCTGTTGCCAACAAGCCCACCATTGTCATGATCGCCAACCCCATCGCATTCCAAACGATTGCTTTCACGACTGATCTTCGCCGCGTTTCCATTCCGAACCCCGTTCCTTTTTCTTACTCAAAAGCGTTACATCCGGACCCCAGTATTGGAAATTCTGAATATGATTAACAAAATTCAACAACAGTGATAAAAATCATGACATGCAGGGAAATATCGACAAGCGCGATCGCGCCTCCCAGTTTCGTCTCCGCCTAGCCCGCGCGATGGAAGAGCGCCATGTCAGCCAAAGTGCCCTTGCGCGCTATATTGGCGTTGACCGCTCGACCGTTTCCCAATTGCTGACAGATAATGGTGCTCGGTTGCCCAACGCACATGTTGTTGGCGGATGCGCAGCGGCGCTTGGTGTATCGGCCGACTGGTTGCTGAGCCTTTCCGACAGGCCGGAAAGCGCGGCTGAGCTTCTGGCAAGCTCGCTGACCTTTACCGAGGCCCCCCGCGCCCTTGTCGATGAACGTATCTTCGAGTGGCATCAGGAGGCCGCCGGGTACAAAATCCGCTATGTCCCGGCCACCTTGCCCGACATGCTCAAGACGCGTGCGATACTGGAATGGGAATACGCCCCGCATCTGGGCCGGACCGCTGATCAAGCCATCGGCGCGTCGGCGGATCGTCTGACTTGGATGCGCAGCGCCCAGTCGGACTATGAGATCGCCATGCCGTTATTCGAAATCGAAAGCTTTGCAAACGGCACCGGGTATTATCAAGATCTCAGCCCAGAGGTTCGGCTGGAACAGATCGATCACCTGTTGGCGCTGTGCGAACAGCTCTATCCGCGGATGCGCATCTATCTGTTTGACGCAAAACGGCTTTATTCGGCACCGGTAACGATTTTCGGCCCGCTACTCTGTGTATTCTACGCGGGAAGTCACTATATGGCCTTCCGCGACCGGGATCGGATCGAGACATTCTCACGCCATTTCGACACGCTGGTACGTGAGGCCGAAGTGGTCGCCCGGGATTTTCCAAACCACCTGCGTTGCCTCAGAACGGCGGTTTCCCGCGACGGGTGATGCAGCAGCGCTCAACCTGTGCTATTTTACTATGGCGCGAACCATAAGGCATTCCGAACACAGACGGAGGAGCACAGGAATGGACGCAATTCAAACCGCTCAATACGCACGTGCACTTTTTGCCGCCCATGGAGACCAAGCCGAGGCCGAAGCCGCGAAAAAAATGCGCGACTGCGAAGCTGCCGGGAATCGGCAAGAGGCCCAGGACTGGCAAGCGGTCCGTCGGACCATCCGCCAGATCCGTGGTCCAAACCAAGGCTGAGTTACAGTTTCGGGTCCGGGTTGACCGTGTGACCATCCACCGCGATCACCTGACCTGAAACCAGACGTGCCGCATCCGAGGCAAGGAATACTGCCATATTGGCGACATCCTGCGCTTCGACGAAGCGCCCCATTGAGGTGCCAGAGGCATAGCCCTGATAGACCTCGTCACGGGTCATGCCCTTGGCTGCGGCTTCACGGGTCAGGACGCCTTCCATCCGAGGGCCTTCAACTGCGCCCGGACAAATGGCATTGGCACGAATGCCATAGGGCCCCAACTCCATGGCCAGCGTCTTCATCAACCCAATGACGGCCCATTTTGCCGACGCATAGGGCGCACGGAACGGGTAGCCATACTGCCCGGCTGTCGACGAGGTCAGAATTATACTGCCCGCCCGCGCCGATTTCATCAGCGGCGCTGCATATTTTGCCGCCAGAAAAGCACCGTCCAGATTGACCGCGACACAAGCACGCCACGCGTCCAGATCAATTTCCTCAATAGCATTTGTCGGGCCGGCAATACCGGCATTGGCGCAGAGCACATCCAACCCGCCCGTCGACCTGATGGCGTTAAATACCGCGCGCATGTCAGCCTCGTCCGCAACATCCGCTCGGTGCCTGGTCCAATGTTCGGGCAAAGAAACCAACGCCGCCTGATCGATATCCGTGACCCGGACGTCATAGCCAACAGCGTCAAACGCCTCGGCCATGGCCCGGCCGACGCCTGACGCGCCAGCCGTCACCAGAACCCGGCGCGTCATGAAGGCTTCCTGATCGCCGCGCCTGCGCCTTCGGGGTAAGGCAACCCGGCCTGAGCCTCGGCAACCCGCGTCATAGCTACCTCAATTTCAGCAGATGGCGGGCTGGGGCGACGGGTTTCCAGACTGACATGCAGCAGAAAACTTTCGCCCGTGGCCAGCAGCTTGTCGCCCTCGTACATGCTGTGGAACACGTGCAGCTTCCTCCCCTGCCCCAACAGCATCTGCGTGCGCACGTCGATTTTGGCACCAGCATGAGCTTCATCCACATAACGGATATGGTTCTCCGCCGTGAAATAGCTGCCACCCGAGGCGATGTAATCCGCATCGCATCCAATGATTTCCATGAACCGATCGGTGGCGGCGGCAAAGGCTTCCAGATATTTCGCTTCGTTCATGTGGCCGTTGTAATCCGTCCAGTCCAGAGGAACAGCCCGCGACAGGGTCAGGATGGGCTGGCTCAGGTCCGCTTGATCCAGCGTCGGCAGCGCTCCGGGTTTCAACCGTGCATCATGTTGGTTCAGCACCGCACCCGCGCCGTAATTCTGCGCCTTGAGGGCCCGCATCATACCGACAAGGTTGTTATCGCGAATGCGCTCCAGCTCTCGGATCGAATGCATCCCGGATTGTGCGTCAGATTGATTGGCGATCAAATCGACCAGTTCGTCAGTGAACTCGGGAACATCCATCAACTTGGTCCAAGGCCATTTCAAGGCAGGCCCGAACTGCGCCATGAAATGCCGCATCCCCGCCTCGCCCCCGGCCACGCGGTAGGTTTCGAACAGACCCATCTGCGCCCAGCGGATGCCGAAACCCATACGGATGGCCTCGTCAATTTCTTCGGTTGTCGCGATGCCATCCTTGACCAGCCAAAGCGCCTCGCGCCAGACAGCTTCCAGGAACCGGTCGGCGATATGCGCATCGATCTCTTTTCGGACATGCAACGGGAAGAACCCAAGCGATTTCAACAGGTCCTGGGCCTGTTTGATCATCTCGGGCGGGTTCTTGTCCGTTGGTACAAGCTCGATCAAAGGTAGCAGGTATACCGGGTTGAAGGGGTGCGTCACCACGATCTGCTCGGGGCGCAGCGCTCCGTCCTGAAGTTCGGACGGCTTGAACCCGCTTGTCGAGGATCCAATGATCGCGCCCGGATCGCAAGCCTCCTGCAAGCCTTTGTAAACCTTCAATTTCAGATCCAGACGCTCCGGCACGCTCTCCTGTATCCAACGCGCACCCTTAACCGCTTCGGCCATGTCGCTGTGAAAGCTCAGCGCACCCTCGGCTGGCAACGGAACGTCACTCAGCCCCGGCAAGGACCGTCTTGCGTTGTCCAACACCTCGCCAATCTTGCGTTCCGCCTCGGGATCAGGGTCAAACACCCGCACATCCCAGCCATTGAGCAGGAACCGCGCAGCCCATCCGCCGCCGATAACTCCGCCCCCAATAATTGCCGCCGTTTTCATGATTCCCCACCTACTGGCTGCTCATGTTTCATCTTTTTAGAAATACTCCGGGGGCTTGGGGGCTGGCCCCCAAAAACCTGCGTGTCCATTATTTTGCAACAGGTGCCTGCTTGGTCAGCCCCAGCTTCGCACGGACTTCGTCAGGGCCGATCACGCGCGCGCCCATATTCTCGATGATGGATCCTGCACGTTCCACCAGTTGCCAGTTCTCGGCCATTACGCCCTTATCCAGCCACAGGTTGTCCTCAAGCCCAACGCGCACATTGCCGCCCGCCAGAACCGAAGCCGCGACAAACGGCATCTCGTTCCGTCCCAGCGAAAACGCGCTGAAGGTCCAGTCATCCGGCACGTTGTTCACCATCGCCATAAAGGTATTCAGATCATCCGGCGCGCCCCACGGTACCCCCATGCACAGCTGGACCAGAGCGTTGGGTGCCAGAATCCCTTCCTTCACCAGTTGCTTTGCAAACCACAGGTGGCCAGTGTCAAAGGCTTCGATCTCGGGCTTGACACCCAGATCGGTCATCATCTTGCCCATGGCGCGCAATGCCCCGGGCGTATTCGTCATAACATAATCTGCCTCGGCAAAGTTCATTGTGCCGCAGTCCAGGGTGCAAATTTCGGGCAAACATTCTGCAATATGCGCCACGCGTTCCGATGCTCCGACCATGTCCGTGCCCGCGGCCACTGGAAACGGGTTTTCAACACCGCCGAACACGATATCGCCGCCCATCCCGGCCGTCAGATTCAATACGACGTCCACATCAGCGTCGCGGATGCGGTCCGTTACCTCGCGATACAGATCCAGCCGGCGGCTTGGCACGCCGGTCTCAGGGTCACGCACGTGGCAGTGAACCACTGCCGCCCCGGCCTTGGCGGCGGCAATCGCGCTGTCGGCGATCTGCCGCGGTGACCGCGGCACATGCGGACTGCGGTCCTGCGTTCCGCCCGAGCCGGTTACGGCACAGGTAATGAAGACTTCGCGGTTCATTTCCAGAGGCATGGTGTTTTCCCCAAGTTATACCCGGTTCTGCCTTGGGTTTTCCCCAGGCTTTTCCCCGGATTCCGATTTGCGTTCTGACCCGACTCTGGCGCAGCTTTGGGAAACCCACTTGGCAATATGCGAATCAAACTTGATGAAATCCGCAAAAAACATACTGCAACCGGAACACCGCGCCCTAAAAACTGCGGTGCTTGTACTGGACGAATGCAACACGCTCAGCTTTGCCTCTGCGGTGGACCCGATGCGGGCCGCGAACCGTCTGGCGGACCGCCCGGCCTTTGACTGGGACTATGTGACCGCGACGCCAGAACCCGCGGTGCTTACCAGTGCGTTGCAAGTGCCCGGTATCCCACTGGCCCGGTTGCAATCCTGCGACCTGATGATCGTGGTCGCCGGTTTCCAACTGGCCCGCCACGCCACCCCCAGCCTGCTGGCTGGTCTGCGGCGCATCGCGGGCACAGGCGCAACGATGGCAGGCATTGATGGCGGCCCGTGGCTCCTGGCCGAGGCCGGGCTACTGGATGGCCATCTGGCAACAACCCATTGGGAAGACCTCGAAAATTTTGCCACCCGGTTTCCCGAAGTTGATGTGCGCACTGATCGCTTCACCGTTTCCGGCAACCGCCTGACTTCGGGTGGCGCAATTCCGGCTGTAGAAATGATGCTGCACATCATCGCCGCCCGTCACGGCGCAAGTTTCGCCGCGCGCGTTGCAGGCCTGTTCCTTTACGATGGCGCTCCGGACCCCGGAAAACCGCAAAGCCGCACAGGCGCGCCACATCGCCACACAGCGCTGACGGCCAAGGCCAACTCGATGATGCAGGCGTCACTGGATGATCCCCTGCCGCTGGCCTTTATCGCAGACCGCCTGGGCACCAGCCCACGGACGCTGCAACAACAGTTCCGCCTCCGCCTGAACACCACGCCGCAGGACCACTATCTGCAACTGCGCCTGGCCGAGGCCCGCCGTCTGGTCACCGACACCGACATGCCATTGATGGATGTGGCACTCGCCACCGGCTTCGCCTCACAATCCAGCTTTGCCCGCGCTTTCCGCACCGCCCACGGTCAATCGGCCCGCGACCTGAGACACGAACGCGCGCATCCCACCCATCACTGACCGGATCCCCCTTCATCTGGCCAAAAATATCCCGGGGGCGTCGCCAAAGGCGACGGGGGCAGAGCCCCTAAAACGGCATCGGGTGCGCCCGATGCGCCCTGCCGATCTCGGCCAACACGTCCTTGGGTAACTCAAGATCCACGCCCGCCAGAATATGATCCAGCTGCGCGACGGTCGTGGCCCCGAAGATAGCCGACATCATGAAAGGGCGCGTCCGGCACCACGCCAGCGCCATATGCACCGGATCCAGACCATGCCGCGCGGCGATGTCCAGATAAGCTGCAACCGCCTCGAAAACACGACCGGATTTCCGGCCGCCCATCTCTGGCACAAATGACATACGCGATCCGTCGGGCACGCAGTCGTTTTGGTACTTTCCGGTTAAAAATCCTGCTGCCAAAGGGGAAAACGCCATCAGCCCAACATTTTCATGCACACTCAACTCACCCAGGTCGGTGTCGAAATGGCGGCATAGCAATGAATATTCGTTCTGCACAGATGCCACACGCGGCGCCCCCATCTGTTCGGCCAGCAGCAGCCATTGCGCGGTTCCCCAAGCGCTTTCATTCGACAGGCCAAAGGCACGGATATTGCCCTTGTCCACCTGAGCCTGCAGTGCCTCAAGGCATTCCTGCATGTTGCTCAGCACTTCGTCTGTGTTTTCGCCAGACGGCGCATAATCCCAATTCTGCCGAAACATATAGCTGCCCCGATTGGGCCAGTGGAACTGATAGAGGTCGATGTACCCGGTCTGCAATCGTCGCAAAGACCCCTCAATCGCTTCGGGTATGGTGCGGGCGGTGATCGGCGCACCATCACGGACAAAGGACAGCCCCGCGCCGGAATGCTTGGTCGCCAGAACATAATCACCCCGGCGGGTAGGATTGGCGGCATTCCAGTTTCCCAAAATCTCTTCGGTGCGCCCGATCGTTTCCTTCGCGACAGGGTTCACCGGGTACATTTCGGCCGCGTCGACAAAGTTGATCCCCGCGTCCAGCGCCATATCCATCTGCCGGTGCGCATCCCTTTCAGATGTTTGAGAGCCAAATGTCATCGTGCCAAGGCACAGATCACTCACCATAATTCCGGTACGGCCCAAAGGCTTCTTCTGCATCGTCGTATCTCCTGAAAATTGCGGGCCGGTCAGGCTTCGGCCTTTTTTTCCCACCGCCCGGACTCCTCCGACCAGTATTGTGCGGAACATCCGGCATCCGTCAGCGCTTTCCACTGCCCGCGCGCGTGTTGTACAGCCATGTCGTCATTGCCATCGAACAGGATACAAACCCGTTCCAGCGCGGCGACTTCTTCCGCCTCGACCACCGCGCCATCCACAGCCATGATACAGGTCGCGCCATTTCCCGCCACGGCGCTGGTGGTCAGCAGGATCGGCTGGTCCGCGTCATACGGACCGCCTGCGCGTCCATGGGGCAGGAACCTGTCCTCGGGTCCCAGCCACAGTTTTTCATCCAGCCAGTCCATCCGTGCAGTGTCAGTACCCCGCACGGCTATCCGCCACCCGGCTTGCCGCGCCTTGTCAAGCAGCGCAGGCAAGGTGTGCTCCAGCGGCTGGCGGGTCAGGTGGTAGAAATAGACAGCGCCCATATGCCTACTCGAAATTGTCCTGCACAAACCGGCTCAGTGCGCGCACACCCCAGCCGGTGGCGCCTTTGGGCGCGTAAGATGTCTCGTCGGCCACCGAGGCGACGCCCGCAATATCCAGGTGAATCCACGGCGTTTCCTCTTTCACGAAACGCTGCAGGAATTGCGCGGCGGTGACTGAACCCGCGGGACGACCGCCCACGTTTTTCATGTCGGCAATGCGCGATTTCAGCAACTTGTCATAGGCATCGCCCAATGGCATCCGCCAGGCGCCTTCATCCTCGGCCTTGGCTGATTTCAGGAAGGCATCGCAGAATGTGTCATTGTTCGAAAAGACACCAGCATTCTCATGGCCCAACCCGATAATGATCGCACCGGTCAAAGTTGCCAGATCGATCATGCCGACCGGCTTGAACCGTTCCTGCGCGTACCACATCACGTCACACAGAACCAGGCGGCCCTCGGCGTCGGTGTTGATAATCTCGACCGTATCACCTTTCATAGACCTGACCACATCACCCGGACGGGTGGCGTTACCCGAGGGCATATTCTCGACCAGACCAACCAGCCCCACGACATTGGCTTTTGCCTTGCGCTTGGCCAGCGCGCGCATGGTGCCCGCAACAACTCCGGCTCCGCCCATGTCCATGGTCATCTCTTCCATGCCAGCAGCTGGTTTGAGCGAGATACCACCCGTGTCGAACACTACGCCTTTTCCGACCAAAGCCAGGGGCGCGTCGTCCTTGGCCCCGCCATTCCACTGCATCACCACCACTTTCGAAGGGCTGTCCGAGCCCTGCCCGACGCTTAGCAATGTGCGCATTCCCAACTCGGCCAGCTTGTCTTCGTCCAGCACTTCGACCTCAAGACCCAGCTCCTGCATCTCAACCAGACGGTCCGCGAATTCGGTAGTGGTCAAAACATTTGCCGGTTCATTGGTCAGATCGCGCGTCATCCGAACGCCATCAGCAATTGCATAGAGAGGTGCAAAATCTGCCTCGATCTCTGCAGGCTTTGCGTGGCTGATTGTCACTGTACCGGCCTTCTGGCTTTCCTTGGTTTTATGCGCTTCGAATTCATAGCTGCGCAGAACAATCCCCAGTGCCAGATCCTCGGCCCGCGCCTGATTGCCCACCATCACCAGCATGTCCTTGCCGCCTGCCAGCTTAGCCAGCGCCGCACCTGCCTTGCGGGCTTCGGCGGCCTCGGGGCGACGTGGCAGAACCAGAACATCCAGCGCCTCAGCCGCCATTCCGGCGGGCCATGCCATCGAGATGACATCACCTGTCTTGGACTTTCTGAAACTCTCGCTTTCAACAAGCCGCGCCAACCCGCCCTTTGTCAGACGGTTCGCCTTGCGGGCTGCCGGGCCCATCTTACCGTCATCCGGAATGATGATGGCGACGCGCCCTCCGGCCTGCGCCATAGCCTCCAGGTCAAACTCCTGAAAACGGATCGGTATCAGACTGCTCATTGTACACTCCTCGAATTCTGTTCCCCAAGACCTAGCCCGCAGGGCACGCGTTGACCAGATAGCAGTTTTCCCCGCCTTTCAATTGCATTAAGGTCCCGAAAAAATGACCGGCAGGCTCGGGGGAGAAAGACGTGGTACGAGAGGGCAGGCATACGCCATCGCGCACAGCATTGCGCAGGCGCGATATCGGCCCGAAGCCTCGCACTACAGGCACTGCGGGGTCGTGCCTATGATCCTGGACCGTTATTTCGCTCGCCGGTTCCTGCAAAGCTTCATGGTCATCGGAGGTATTTTCCTGACCTTGATGATTCTCATCGATCTGATCGAACAGATTCGCCGCTTTGACGATTTCGACCTGTCATTTGCCCAGTTGCTGCACCTTACGCTCCTGAATACACCAGCCGCCATCAGCGAAATGCTGCCTCTGCTGGTTATCCTGTCCACCATCGCCTTGTTCGTCGGGCTGGCACGCACATCAGAACTTGTGGTGACCCGTGCAACTGGCCGCTCGGGCATCCGCGCTTTGGTCGCCCCTGTCTTGTTGTCGCTGATCATCGGCGCGCTGGCCGTTGCATTGTTGAACCCCATCGCAGCGGCCACATCCGAAGAGTTCCGCCGCCTGTCGGATTCATACCGAAACAACGGCAGTTCGGCCCTTTCGATCAGCAGCGAGGGCCTGTGGCTGCGCCAGTCCGCCGAAAACGGACAGGCCGTTATCCACGCCCGGTCAACGTCGAACCAAGACAAGCTGCGGCTGGACGGTGTAACCGTCATCACCTTTGGGCGGGATGGCAAACCGACCCAGCAGATCGTTGCAAACCGGGCCGAGTTGGAAGATAGGAACTGGGTTCTGTATCAGGCAAAAACCTGGGCCTTGCAGGATGGGCAAAACCCCGAATCCAATTCAGTTGTACACGAGCGTCTGGAGCTGCCGACCTCGCTGACCCGACAGCGGATCATGGACACTTTGGGACAACAGGATTCGGTTTCGGTTTATGACCTGCCCCAGTTGATCAGCGACCTGCGCGAGGCGGGATTTTCGACCAAACAATATGAGGTCTGGCTGCAAGTTCAGCTTGCCCGGCCTTTGTTTCTGATCTCGATGGTTCTGATCGGGGCCGCGTTCACCATGCGCCACGTTCGGTTCGGCGGCACAGGGATCGCCGTCCTGACAGCCGTCCTGCTTGGATTTGCCATCTATTTCGTGCGCAATTTTGCGCAAATCCTCGGGGAAAACGGACAATTGCCCATCTATATCGCTGCCTGGGCACCGCCCTTTGCCGCAATTCTGTTGTCTCTTGGTCTGCTTCTGCATGCGGAGGACGGCTGATGCGGCATATTATTCATGTGTTGCTTACCAGTGCGCTCGCTTTGTCCGTCCCGGCGGGACTTGCAGCACAGACCTCTCAAGGTCAACCACAGCCACAGGGCACACAAGCGCAGCAAGAGCCTGCCTTGCTGGTGGCCGACAAGGTTTTCATCACGCCTGAACGTAAACTTGTGGCAGAAGGCAATGTCGAAGCCTTTCAGGGCGACACCAAATTGTCCGCTCATCGCATCACTTATGACCGCGAGACCGGCGAGCTGATACTGGAAGGCCCCATTCGTATCGATCAGGGTGGCCAGACCACGCTACTGGCGGATTCAGGGCAACTGGACAGCGGAATTCAGAACGGACTGCTGATCGGCGCACGCATGGTGTTCGAACAGCAGGTACAAATCGCCTCGGTTCAGGCGAAACGGACCGCAGGTCGCTATACGCAATTCAGCAAGGTTTCGGCCACATCTTGTCATGTCTGCACCGACGGCAGGCCGCCTCTGTGGCAGATCAGGGCGCGCAAAGTCACGCATGATCAACTGGAACGGCAACTATATTTCGAAGGCGCTCAGCTTCGGGTGCTGGATTATCCGGTATTCTACTTTCCCTATCTGCGCTTGCCCGACCCAACGCTAGAGAGGGCAACCGGATTTCTGGTTCCTTCGATCCGCAGCACGTCGCAATTGGGCACTGGAGTTCAGGTCCCTTATTTCTTTAAACTTGGCGATCACAAGGACCTGACACTTACTCCTTACGTCTCAGCCAAGACGACAACGCTGGGATACCGCTATCGTCAGGCTTTCGTGAACGGACGCATTCAGGTGGAAGGCGCTTATACACGGGATGATGTGCAACCCGATCAGGATCGCGGCTACCTTTTTGCCACCGGCTGGTTCAATCTGAAGAACGATTTTCGTCTGACCTTCAATCTGGAAACCACATCCGACGATGCCTACCTGGCCGACTATGGCTTGCCGGATCTGGACCGTTTGCGCAGTGAAATCGCGCTGGAGAGGATCAAGCGCGACAGCGCGTTCAAAACCAGCCTGATCTATTACAAAACACTGCGGGACAGCGAAAATCAGGACGAGATCCCGTCCCGCGTCTTCGATCTCAACTATGAAAAACGCTATTTTCCCAACACACTGGGTGGCGAGGTTCGGCTGGCTTTCATCGGCCACGCGCACGAACGAACCAGCAACACAGATGTTGTTGGCCGGGATATTGCACGGGCCACCTTCGACGCCGAATGGTTGCGCAGCTGGACGTTCGCGTCGGGGCTGCGGGTCGATACGACGCTAGGGGCGTCGGTTGACACTTTCAACGTCCGCCACGACAGCAACTATCCAGACAACGTGACCCGATCTACACCGCGTGCGGCTTTGACACTCCGTTATCCAATGACACGGCGCGAGGAGTCGGGGGCAGTTCAGTTCCTCGAACCGATCGCACAGTTTGGATGGACACATGTGTCGGACACCGATGTACCGAATGATGAAAGTACCTTTCAGGAATTCGATCAGGGCAACCTTCTGTCCCTGTCTCGTTTCCCGGCTGAAGATCAGCGCGAGAACAGCGCCACCGGCGTGGTTGGCCTGAACTGGGCTCGGTATAGCGCGGGTGGCTGGCAGGCCCAGGCGACCGTGGGTCAGGTGTTTCGTGCTGACGCCGATCCGAATTTCACGCTGACATCGGGGTTGCAGGGCACATCGTCGGATTTGCTGGTGGCCGGGCAGATCAGCACGGCCAATGGCTGGTCACTTGCCGGGCGCGGTTTGATCGACGGTGATTTCAGCTTTGTCAAAGCCGAGCTGCGCGGCGCATGGGCATCCAAATATGCCGGCCTGTCTGGCAGCTATATCTGGCAGGAACCGGACCCGGCGGAAAACATCACCGAAGAAATCTCGGAAATTCTGCTGCTCGGGCGTTACCAGGTCGATCAGAACTGGCTGACAAATGCCCTGGCGCGCTACGATCTGGCCGAGTCGGAACCGATCCGGCTGGGTCTGGGCGTGACCTACCAGAACGAATGTGTTCAGGTTAACATGTCCGTAAGTCGGCGCTTTACTTCAACATCCACTATTGAGCCTTCGACAGAATTCGGCTTTACCCTTTCTCTGACAGGGTACGCCCTTGAAGGCGGTGGCAAGACATACAAGAGAACATGCAGTTGATATTAGGTTTCTCCAGGTTTCTCGGTTCCGGTTGGCTTAAGCCGGTCACACCGGCACTAGTTGCCGCAGTTTTTGCAATCGCGCCTCTTCAGGGCGGCGCGCAAAGCCTGTTCTCACCCGCGATCCGCGTCAATCAGGACATTGTCACCTGGTATGAGCTTGAACAGCGCTTGCAATTCCTGAATGTTCTGGGCCTGCCCGGTGGTAGCGAAGCTGACGTCAGGGATGCCTTGATTGATGAAAAACTGCGCAGGCAGGTCATGCGTGACGCCGGCGTGCAAGCGACGCCCGAGGCCGTTCAACTGGGCATCGACGAATTCGCCTCGCGCGGACAATTGTCATCCGAACAATTCCTAAAACTTCTCGGCGACGCGGGCGTCGACCCGGAAACGGTCCGGGATTATGTCGCCGATCAACTGGCATGGCGCGACTATATCAGTTCGCGCTATCTGTCGCAGGCCCGCCCGACCGAGGATGAGATCGATCGCGCTCTGGGCCAGACGGGCGGTGGCGGATTGCAGGTCCTGCTGTCCGAAATCATCATCCCGGTAAACCCGCAAACGGTTGCCCAGACCGAGCTGTTGGCCGAAGAAATCTCGCGGCTGGAAGGGCAAGACGCTTTTTCTGCCGCCGCGGCTCAGTATTCCGCAGCCGCAACACGGGGTCAGGGTGGACGTCTGGACTGGTTGAATATCTCGAACCTGCCCCCGGCGCTTCAACCTGTCATCCTGGGGCTTCAGACCGGTGAGATTACCGACCCGATCACCTTGCCGAACGCTGTTGCCCTGTTTCAGATGCGTGGCTTGCGCGAAGTCGCAACCGGCGCTCCGCGCATTTCAAAGTTGGATTATGCCGCCTATTACCTGCCAGGCGGGCGCAGCGCCGAAACCCTTTCGCGGGCCGCGAAGCTGAAAGAAGAAATCGACACTTGTGATGATCTCTATGGCATTGCCAAGGATCAGCCCGCCGAAGTTCTGGACCGGGTCGAAGCCGCGCCTTCCGAGGTGCCCGGTGATATTGCCGTAGAATTGGCCAAGCTGGACCGGAACGAAGCATCGGCGAATCTGACTCGCAACAATGGTCAGACGCTTGTGTTCCTGATGCTGTGCAACCGCACGCGGGATCTGGGCGAAGACACCTCTCGGGGCGATGTCGCCAATGCGCTGGCGCAGCAACGTCTTCAGGCCTTTGCGGCCAGTCTGGTGGAACAGCTGCGGGCTGACGCTGTCATTACTCAGGAATGATACGCCCCGTCGCGCTCAGCTGCGGCGAACCGGCCGGTATCGGCCCGGAAATCGCGGCCAAGGCGTGGGCTGAACTGCGCGATGCCTGCCCGTTTTTCTATATCGGGGACGCCAGCCACTTGCCCGCAGGCACTCCGGTTGCCAAAATCGAACATCCCGGTCAGGTCGCTGAAATCTGTGATCGGGCCCTGCCCGTTCTTCAGATGGACTTTCCCGCCCCTAACGTATTCGGCCAGCCAAACCCGGCCAACGCGCCGTCGGTGGTTGATGCCATCGAAACCGGCGCCGAACTGGTACAGACCGGTGAGGCCGCAGCGCTTTGCACTGCACCGATCAACAAGAAAGCCCTGATCGACGGCGCAGGCTTCACCTTTCCTGGCCATACCGAGTTTCTGGCAGCCCTTTCCGGAACCCGTCGGGTTGTCATGATGCTGGCCAGCGAGAGGTTGCGCGTCGTTCCCGCGACAATTCACATTCCATTGTCACAGGTTCCCGCGGCACTTACCCCTGATCTTCTGCGCGAGACGATTGAAATCACTGTACGCGGTTTGCGTGATCAGTTCGGGCTCACACATCCCCGCATCGCAGTTGCAGGTCTGAACCCACATGCAGGTGAAGGCGGCAAGATGGGCACAGAGGAACTCGACTGGATTGCTCCGATGCTGGCTGATCTGAACCCAGAGGGCGCAACCATCACCGGCCCCCATCCTGCGGATACTCTGTTTCACGCAGCCGCCCGCGCCCGCTATGACGCCGCCATCGCCATGTATCACGATCAGGCCCTGATCCCGATCAAGACGCTGGATTTCGACCGGGGCGTGAATGTCACCCTTGGCCTGCCGTTCATCCGTACCTCACCCGACCACGGAACAGCACTGGACATCGCGGGGAAAGGCATCGCCAACCCCTCCAGCCTGATCGAAGCCCTGAAACTTGCCCAACGCATGGTAAAAAGCTCTTGATCCTTCACCTGGCTGAAAATATCCCCGCCGGAGGCACAAAAATCTCGGGCACAGCCCCTTTCACAGGCGCCAAGGTATTCCGATCATGAGCGCTATAGACACGCTTCCCCCTCTGCGCGAGGTCATCGCAACCCACCAGCTTTCGGCGCGCAAATCGCTGGGGCAGAATTTTCTGTTGGATTTGAACCTGACTGCCAAGATCGCCCGACAG
This sequence comes from Ruegeria sp. SAZD013, assembly GCF_059612525.1. Lineage (NCBI taxonomy): Bacteria > Pseudomonadati > Pseudomonadota > Alphaproteobacteria > Rhodobacterales > Roseobacteraceae > Ruegeria > Ruegeria sp. SAZD013. The sequence continues at coordinate 682,824 of NZ_JBXWQT010000020.1, forward strand.
GCCGGCGATTTGTCAGAATGCGATGTGCTTGAAATCGGCCCCGGTCCCGGTGGGTTGACACGAGGCCTGCTGTCCGAAGGTGCGCGCAAGGTCGTGGCCGTCGAAAAAGATACCCGGTGCATTGCCGCCCTGAACGACATCGCCGCCGCGTATCCGGGTCGGCTTGAGGTGATCAACGGCGACGCCCTGGACATCAACCCGCTTGAATATCTGACACCGCCAATCCGCGTCGCCGCCAACCTGCCCTACAATGTCGGCACCGAGCTGCTGGTGCGTTGGCTGACACCGCCCGAATGGCCCCCATTCTGGCAGAGCCTGACGCTGATGTTCCAACGCGAAGTGGCCGAGCGTATTGTTGCCCAACCCGGCAGCAAAGCCTATGGACGCCTTGCAATCCTTGCCCAATGGCGGGCCGAGGCACGTATCGCCATGTCGCTTCCCCCCGGGGCCTTCACTCCGCCGCCCAAGGTTTCAAGCGCCGTGGTCCACCTGACCGCCCTGCCCGAGCCACGCTATCCCGCCGATGCCGCCACCCTGTCGCGCGTCGTGGCTGCCGCCTTCAACCAACGCCGCAAGATGCTGCGCGCCTCACTCAAAGGCATTGCCCCGGATATCGAAGACCGCCTTCTGGCCGCAGGTATCAAGCCCACGGACCGTGCCGAGCAAGTCCCGCTGGAAGCGTTCTGCGCTTTGGCGCGCGAAGTTAAGAAAACCTGATCAAACGAAAAAGCCCCGAGTTAAACCTCGGGGCTTGGTTCTTTGGACATCGGCTTTATTCTGCCGCCTCCGGTGCGTCCCCCGTGTCGGCAGGAGCATCCTCTTTTGCCTCGGGCGCAGCTTTGGGCTTCCGGGCGCGTGGCTTACGCGCGGGTTTTTCCTTGCGCGGCGCCTCTTCCGGTGTTTCAGCCGCCGGGGTTTCTTTGTTTTCCGGGGTCTCCACCAGACCGCTATCGGGCTCTGAAACTTGCTGAGACAGGTCCATTACATCAGGCTGCGGTGCTTCGGCCGGATCAGCCTGGCGGGTCGCTTCGCGTTCCTGACGTTCGGCACGTTCACGGTCGCGCTCGGCCTGGCGTTCGCGGTTCTGGCGCTCCTGCTCTTCACGGCGCGCGTCAATCTCGCGCTGCGCTTCGCTCAGCATCCGCAGGTAGTGTTCCGCGTGTTGCTGGAAGTTTTCTGCCGCCACGCGGTCATTCGACAGCTGAGCGTCACGAGCCAACTGGTTGTATTTGTCAATAATCTGCTGCGGCGTGCCACGGACCTTGCCTTCGGGACCCGAGCTGTCAAAAACCCGGTTTACGACGTTGCCGCTAGAAGGACGATTGCGGTTATTCTTGGCCCGCGAACGGGGTTTGGAAGATCTCATCTTACTTTACGTCAGCCTTATCAATGCGCTGTCGCTCAACCCGTGTTTTGCACTGCTCTAAGGCGTTTGCCGTGACGGGAAGTCGACTTTTTGGGCTTGGCGTCAGGGGTGCGCTGCAACAGCGTCAACCTCGCCGACTAATCCTGAGTAAGCATGTCCTGACGGCGCAGACAAGAGGAATCTCGGATTTTCACCAGCTTTTTTCTACAGGTCGGCGTTTTTTGCCGCAAACCCACCACTCATCCCGGCATTCTTGCGCCGACGACACGATCGCGACCGTCCAGATCGGGGATTACCCGGACGTCCACCAACCCGGCGGCATCGAACAAGGCTGACACTTTTGCCGCCTGCGTCGGACCGATTTCGACAAGAATTCGCCCGCCCGGCAACAGAAAATCCGGGGTCGCCGCCGCGATCCGACGATACGCGCCCAACCCGTCCCCCTCATCCGTCAGGGCCATGCGCGGCTCGTGCTCACGCACTTCGGGCGACAGTTCTTCCATCTCAGACACTGAGATATACGGAGGGTTGGAAACAATCAGGTCGAATTTATCTTCAATGTTTTCGAACCAGTTTGATCGAAGGATCTCAATCCGCGTCTCTACCTGATGCTGAACCGCATTGGCACTGGCTTGCAGGCAGGCGGCTTCGCTCAGATCAACACCCACGCCCGTGGCACTGCTGCGTTCGGCCAGAAGGGTTATCAGGATACACCCCGAGCCCAGCCCCAGGTCGAGGACATGATCAAATGGTTCGCTCAACGCTGCTTCGATCAGGGTTTCAGTTTCCGGGCGCGGATCAAGGACATCCCGGCTGACGCGGAACCTGCGGCCGTAGAACTCCCGCTCACCCAACAGATGCGACACCGGAACCCGGATGGCCCGCAAGGAGATCAACTGGTCATAACGCTCGGCGATTTCGGGCTGTAATTCTTCCGGGGCAATCAGTGTCACGCGACTGGCTTCAATCCGTGCAGCGTGGGCCAGCAACAGACGCGCGTCGCGTGCCGGATCGTCCACACCGGCCGCACGCAGACGCGCTGTCGCTGCTACCATGGCCTGTGCCGCTGTTTGCAGACCCGTCATTGTGCCATCTCGGCCATCAGCCGGGCCTGATCGTCTGCCGTCAGCGCATCAATCACCTCGTCCAGATCGCCCTGCATCACCTGATCCAGCTTATATAGCGTCAGGTTGATCCGATGGTCGGTCATGCGCCCCTGCGGGAAGTTATAAGTACGAATGCGTTCCGAGCGATCCCCCGAGCCCACCTGACTGGCACGATCTGCCGAGCGTTCGCTGTCAATCCGCTGCCGTTCCAGATCGTACAAGCGCGTTTTCAGAACCTGCATGGCGATCTCGCGGTTGCGATGCTGGGACTTCTCGGAACTCGTCACCACCAATCCCGTCGGAAGATGCGTGATCCGCACTGCCGAGTCGGTCGTGTTCACGTGCTGTCCGCCCGCGCCCGAGCTTCGCATCGTATCGATTCGGATATCATTGGCGTCTATCTGGATGTCTACATCCTCGGCCTCGGGCAGAACCGCCACTGTCGCCGCCGAGGTGTGAATGCGCCCCCCGCTTTCGGTTTCGGGCACGCGTTGCACCCGATGGACGCCGGATTCGTACTTCAGGCGCGCAAAGACATTGTCGCCTTTGATATGGGCGACCACTTCCTTGATGCCGCCCAGATCCGAGGCCTGTTCTTCGATAATCTCGAATTTCCAGCCACGCGCCTCGGCGTAACGCTGATACATGCGCAACAGGTCGCTTGCGAACAAAGCGGCCTCGTCCCCGCCGGTGCCGGGGCGGATTTCCAGCATCGCCGGACGGGCATCCGCCGCGTCCTTTGGCAACAATGCCAGTTGGAGCGCGTTTTCCGCCTTGGGGATGCGGGCCTGCAACTCGGGGATCTCCTCCTCGGCAAGCTCTTTCATGTCCGGGTCAGTCAGCATCGCCTGCGCCTCGGCCAGATCTCCCACCAGCTGTCGCCAGGCCATGATCTGATCGACGACAGGCTTGAGGTCGGAATATTCTTTGGCCAGCGCCGCTATGTCACCACCCGACGCGCCATCGGCCATGGCTGCCTCGAGGTACTGGAAACGCTGGGTGATCTGTTCAAGACGTTCTTCGGGGATCATCCCGGCGGTGTCTCTCATCCGGGGGCTTTGGTCAAGGGCAACGTCATGCTAAGCTTGCGGCCATGAAACGGGTTTTAATTACTCTGCTGCTGACAACGACGCCTGCATTCGCCGATTACATCGGCCCTGATGGCAAGACGCGGGATTGCTATTGCACTGACACATCCGGGTCTCGCATCGAACTGGGTGAGATGATCTGCCTTCAGGTCGACGGACGCATGTTCACGGCGCAATGCCAGATGTCCCTGAACGTTCCCATGTGGCGTGAGGTTCAGGAGGGGTGTTTGTCGTCCAATTTACAGAGTGAGCCTGTCGACCCCTTGGATCTGGACGGCGCGTCCTGACCGTTTGAGCAACGACTAGAACTGCGCCAACCACCCATCGACTCGCGCCCTGTTAACCCCGAAATCCTTGCGGCCAAATCGCAGGCGCCCATGAATGCGCAGGGTGTCACCATCCTGCTGAACCGTGGTGTAGTCGGGAAAGCCGATCCATTTCGTGCGGGTGATATAGGTGATCATACCCTCACTGACCGAACCTGCCAAAACCGTGGTGCGCGACGTGGCTTGGGCAATCTCGTCAAGACGCTGCAACCCGTCGGAGCCGGTTTCGACAACGCGCACCACACCACCGGGCAAATCCTGATTTTCGGTTGCAACAAAAGCGACGTGCCACCGCGTAGGGTCGGACGGTGCCAGGCGGACATAGCCGCCCGCCCCAACCACAAGCGCAATCACTGCCCCCAAAGCCACCTTTTTCATCCCGTTCTATCCTTTTTGGTGAACCCTAAGCGGAACAAAACCGGCGGCAAGACATTCCACCGCGTCTTACCGCGACGTCACACCCGGCAGGATACACAGCATCTCGTAGATCAGGTTGGCCGCTGTCAGTGCAGTGTTGCCCGATGGATCATAAGGGGGTGAAACCTCGACCAGATCACATCCCACCACGTTTACCCCATGCAGGGCATGGATCAGTTGCAGCGCTTGCGGTGTCGTCAGACCTGCGATTTCCGGCGTGCCGGTGCCCGGAGCAAACGCGGGATCAAGGCTGTCGATGTCATACGAGATGTAAACCGGGTGGTCCCCGATGATCTTGCGAACCTGCGATCCGATTTGGGTCAGGTTCTGCTGCCACAGCTCCCAGGCCGGGAACTGGCGGAAGCCCCAGTCCTTGGCTTCGGTGAAGTCCGAGGCGGCATAGCCCGAGCCCCGAATGCCGATCTGGAACGTCTTGTCGGGAACAATCAACCCCTCTTCATAGGCGCGGCGGAAGACGGTACCGTGGGTTTCACGCTCACCGAACATCTTGTCATTCACATCGGCATGGGCGTCCACATGCACCAGCGCCACGGGTCCGTGTTTTGCCTTGATGGCTCGCAGGATCGGCAGGGTGATCGAATGATCGCCCCCCATGGCCACCGGGATCACGCCTTTCGCCAATATGGCGTCATAGCTTTCCTTGATGATCCTGAGGCTGTCTGCCAGCGAGAAGGTGTTGATCGCCAGATCCCCAATATCGGCTATCTGCAAACTGTCGAACGGGGCCGCTCTGGTGGCCATGTTATAGGGCCGGATCATCGCGCTTTCGCCGCGGATCTGCTTGGGGCCAAAGCGCGTGCCCGACCGCCACGACGTGCCGATATCCATCGGCACCCCCAGCACCGCCACATCCAGCCCCTCAAGCGAGGAGGCCTGCGGCAGGCGCATGAATGTGTTCGGCCCGGAAAACCGAGCCAGATCATTCCCGCTAATTGGTTGGTTGAATTCGGTCATGCGCGTAATGGTCCCGTCCCTGTTCGTCACTTGATCCAGCACATACCTTAAGCATGGCTAACTGTTGGTTAACGTGAACCCATGCGGGTTTACCCTTCTGCTTTTTCCAGCTTGTTCCACCCCAACAGGCAAATGATCTGCGTCGCCACATGAGCCCCAGCAATCGCTGTCGCACCTGAGGTGTCAAAGGGCGGCGATACTTCGACCACGTCCCCGCCCTTGATATTGATCCCGGCAATGTCGCGCAGGATGATTTGCGCCTGAATCGAGCTTAACCCACCCCAGACCGGCGTGCCCGTACCAGGGGCAAAGGCCGGGTCAAGACCGTCAATGTCGAAGCTGAGGTAAACGGGGCTGTCACCAAGAATGTCTTTGATCTTTTGCGCCACGGCAGCAGGTCCCGATTCATAAACCTCACGCGCATCGATGATGTTCACGCCCAGCGTATCCTCATTCGTCGTGCGAATACCCACCTGGACCGAGCGTTTCGGATCGACAATGCCCGACTTTACAGCCTTGTAGAACATTGTCCCGTGATCCACGCGGGACATATCGTCATCGACCCATGTGTCGGTATGCGCATCGAATTGCAGCAGGGACATTGGCCCGAATTTCTCGGCATAAGCCTTGAGGATCGGAAAGCTGATATAGTGGTCGCCACCCAACGCGACCGACGCTACGTCAGCGGTCAGAATGGTCCGGATGTGGTCGGTCAGCGTGTCGGGAAAGGCCGGTATATTGGCATAATCATAAGCCATATCGCCATAGTCCACGATCGCCAGTTCACTCAGCGCATCAAAGGGCCAGCCATAGGGCGCATCAGGCGACTGAAGCGCACTGGCCTCTCGGATCGCCCTAGGGCCAAGGCGCGTGCCGGGCCGGTTCGTAACCGCCTGATCAAACGGCACGCCGGTTACGGCGATGTCCACACCCTTCAGGTTCTTGGTGTAAAGCCGCCGAAGAAAAGACGTCGCGCCGCCGAACGTATTTTCATAAGACAACCCCTTGAGGTCCGGATTGGTGAATGCCTCATCCACTTGGTTTCTTGCGTCTTCCAGTGCCATGTCTTCCGTAGTCCCTTTCCCGAACCTTTATCAGCTCAACGGCTGCGCTTTTTCCACGATTCGCGCGAAAAACGACGCGCCCACCGGTGCGATTTCGTCGTTAAAGTTGTATTTCGGATGATGCAGCCCCGCGCCTTCACCCTGCCCGAGGAACAGATAAGCACCGGGGCGCTTTTGCAGCATGTACGAGAAATCCTCGGCCCCCATCTCGCGCCCGGTATTGCCGGTGACCCGGTCATCTCCGGATATTTCTCGCGCCACCTCGGTCGCAAAACCCGCCTTTTCGGCATCATTGATGGTGGCAGGGTAATCGACATTGTATTCCAAACGCGCCTCGACCCCATAGGATTTGGCCTGCCCCTCGACAATCTCGGCCATGCGTCGCATCACCATCTGCTGCACGTTCGGATCGAATGTTCGAACGGTGCCGTTGATATAGGCCGTATCCGGGATCACGTTGTTGACCGTGCCTGTGTGAATTTGCGTGACCGAAACGACAAGATCATCCAGCGCATAGTGGTTGCGACTGACAATGGTCTGAATGGCCTGCGCAATCCCACAGGCCGCCATAACCGGATCACGGGTTTCATGCGGCATCGCACCGTGGCCGCCGACACCCTGAATATGCACTTCGAACGTATCGACAGCCGCCATGATCGGCCCTGGCGTGGTATAGAATGTCCCTTCGGCAAATCCCGGCGCGTTGTGCAGCGCGTAGACCTGCGAGATGTCGAAACGGTCCATGATGCCTTCTTCGACCATCACGCCAGCACCACCGCCATCTTCCTCGGCGGGTTGAAAGATCAGCGCCACGCGACCGCTGAAATTTCGCGTCTCGGCCAGATAACGGGCCGCGCCCAGTAACATCGTGGTATGCCCGTCATGACCGCAGGCATGCATCTTTCCGGGGTTCTGAGAGGCGTAGTCAACGCCTGTTTCTTCGGTAATTGGCAACGCATCCATATCGGCGCGCAGGCCAATCGTCGGCCCGTCGCCCTGCCCGTTTATGATCGCGACCATCCCGGTCTTTGCGAGCCCCTCATGCAACTCATCGACCCCGAACTCACGCAGACGTTCCGCCACAAAGGCCGCAGTTTCATGGCATTCGAATTCCAACTCTGGGATGGTATGCAGATACTGGCGCCATCTGGTCATGTCGGCAGAGAAATCGGCAATTCGGTTGACGACGGGCATCTGGGGTGGACTCCTGATCGGGACTGCGGAATGGATGCATCTGACACCGGAATGAAAGGGTTCGCAATGGCTGAAAATCCTCTGATCCATGACAGCGATGCAGGTATCGAACGGCTGCTGGAAATCATGCGCCGCCTGCGCGATCCGCAATCCGGCTGCCCGTGGGATATCGAACAGGATTTCGCGACCATCGCCCCCTATACGATCGAAGAGGCCTATGAGGTCGCGGACGCCATCGAACGCGAAGCCTTTGACGAGCTTAAGGGCGAACTGGGGGATTTACTGTTTCAATCCGTGTTTCACGCCCAAATGGCAGAAGAAGCAGGACATTTCACCTTTCAGGACGTAGTGCGCACCATGTCGGACAAGATGGTCAGCCGCCATCCGCATGTGTTTGGCGATGAATCCCGCGACAAGTCGGCCGACCAGCAAATCAAAGATTGGGAGGCCATCAAAGCCGCCGAGCGGGCGGGCAAGGAACAGAAAGGTGCGCTGGACGGTGTGGCCGCAAACCTGCCCGCACTGCTGCGCGCGCATAAGCTCCAAAAACGTGCCGCTCGGGTGGGGTTCGACTGGCCTGACGCAAGCCATGTGCTGGCCAAGATCACCGAAGAAGCCGCCGAACTGGAAGAGGCGCGTGACCAAATGGATGCTGACGCGCTGGAAGACGAATTCGGCGATCTGCTGTTCGTGATGGTCAATCTGGGTCGTCATCTTGGCATCGAACCCGAAGCCGCCCTGCGTCGCACCAATGCCAAGTTCACCCGTCGCTTTGAAAAGGTCGAAGCCCGGCTGGCCGAACGGGGCAAGACCCCCTCGCAAAGCGATCTGGCCGAGATGGATGCGCTGTGGGACGAAGTTAAAACGGAAGAGCATCGCGCGAATGGCAAACTCCCGCCGGTGGATACACTGGCCGCAACCAGAAACGGGTAGACAAGCGATCCGACACTTGCGAGTGTCCCACCTTCACGACCCCCGGAGACGCCTATGCCCCCTCGCAAGATCATCATCGACACCGATCCCGGACAGGACGACGCCGTCGCCATCCTGCTGGCGCTGGCCAGCCCGGACGAGATCGAGGTTCTGGGTATTACGGCCGTCGCGGGTAACGTCCCGCTCGCCCTTACAGCCAAGAACGCCCGAATCGTTTGTGAATTGGCCGGACGTACGGATGTGCCGGTTTATGCGGGCTGCGACAAACCGCTGAACCGTCCGCTTGTCACCGCAGAACATGTGCACGGGAAAACCGGGCTGGATGGCCCGGTCCTGCCGGATCCGCAGATGCCCCTGGCCAAAGGTCACGCTGTGGATTTCATCATCGACACCCTGCGTGCTGAAGAGCCGGGGACCGTGACCCTTTGTCCACTGGGTCCGCTTACAAACGTCGCGACTGCGTTTCGCAAGGCCCCCGATATCATCGACCACGTGCAGGAAATCGTCTTGATGGGTGGGGCGTATTTCGAAGTCGGCAACATCACCCCCACTGCTGAATTCAACATCTATGTCGACCCAGAAGCTGCTGATATCGTTTTTAAATCCGGAATACCGATTGTTGTCATGCCATTGGATATCACGCACAAAGCGCTGGTGACCAAACCGCGAAACGACGCGTTCCGCGCATTGGACAGCAAGGTTGGGCATGCCGTGGCCGAGATGACGGATTTCTTTGAACGCTTCGACAAAGAGAAATACGGCAGCGCGGGCGCTCCCCTGCACGACCCTTGCGTCACCGCCTATCTGATCCGCCCCGAGCTGTTTTCGGGCCGCCGCGTGAATGTCGAGATTGAAACAGGGTCCGACCTGACCTTGGGCATGACCGTTGCGGATTGGTGGGGTGTCACCAACCGCGCACCAAATGCGTTGTTCATGGGGGAAATCGACGCCGACGGCTTTTTCACCTTGCTGACAGAAAGGCTGGCCAGATTATGAGCGCTGCCCTCCGCCTAGCGCGTCCCGACGATCTGGATCGCCTGATGACGCTGGTCACCGCCTTTCATACCGAGGCCGGGCTGACACAGGACGCCGACAAGACACGCAATGCCCTCGCCCCCATGCTGGATGGTATCCCTCATGGCTGTGTCTATCTGATTGGGCCCGGGCGCGCGCCTTTGGGATATATCATCCTGACCTTTGGCTGGTCAGTCGAGTTTGGCGGCATGGACGGTTTCGTGGACGAAATCTATATACGCCCCGCCGTTCGGGGCCGCGGCATTGCCACCGAGGTTCTTTTGGATCTGCCCAAAGCTCTTGCCGGGGCAGGCCTGATGGCTCTTCATCTGGAAGTCGACCGAAACAATGAATCTGCCCATAAGCTCTATCTGCGTACCGGGTTTAGACAACGCGACAGGTATATGCTGATGAGCAAGGTACTTTAGCGCGACTCGCCGCGGAAGATATTTGCCGGATTCATATGCTGAACCGGGTCATTCGACGAAACCTCTTCTCCGGTTATCGGATACGTTCCCGGACCCGCGCAGGCGGACAATACTGTGATGGACGCTGTGACGATTATCAGAAGGAATTTGGATACAGACATCGTAGTCTCCTTTCTGCAATGAAGACAAACTACGGCATTCTGTGCGGGCGTGATAAGTAACAAGTTCACACATAAGAATAGATAAGCCACATTTTTTTTATCAAACACCTCAACCGCAAACGAACATGTCCCTGAAAAATTTAACTTTTCTCTGGCCTGAGGGTGCCATTCTCAAATAGCGGCATCTCAAAAAAAAGCAGGTGGTCGCGTGCGATTTCAGGAGTTTCGTAATAGGCGTCGCGCAAGTGAAAGCCCAAAGACAGGTATAACCGAGTCGCCGCTTCCAGGGGTTTGCCGGTGTCCATTCGAATATAGTCGAACCCAATATCTCGGCACATTTCGATCAGCGAAAGCATGATGGCACGGCCTGCTCCGGTCCCCCTTGCTGCGTCAGTTACAAATACACGTTTGATTTCAGCTACACCGGGTTCGTACGTGTGAAACATACCGCAGCCGACCGGTTCCCCATGCAGCAATGCCAGTTTGATCCCACCGGTCGGCGGTGTGTGTTCCGTGTCGATGTTGTCCATCACGCGGGCGTATTTTTCGCTTGGGTAGAAAGCCTGCACAATCTGGGCGGTTCTTTCATCCAGTGCCAGCAGGAAATCCCTGTAATCCCAACACAAACGCCGAACCGCTTCAATCTGGTCCGGCGTTTCCGGTTCGATGATGTTCAGCACAACGCGACCCCCGGATTAAAACCAGGGGCCAGCCTAGCGCCAAGCGCGTTATTTGCGAAGGATCGACGCGCCTGCGTATTCCGCAACCTCGCCCAGCGATTCCTCAATGCGGATCAACTGGTTGTATTTGGCCAACCGATCCGACCGCGCCAGCGAGCCGGTTTTGATCTGACCGCAATTGGTCGCCACCGCCAGATCGGCAATAGTGGCATCCTCGGTCTCGCCCGAACGGTGCGACATCACGTTGGTATAACGCGCACGGTGCGCCATATCGACGGCGCGCAGGGTTTCGGTCAGCGATCCGATCTGGTTCACCTTAACCAGCATCGAGTTCGCGCAGCCGCGCTTGATCCCTTCGGCCAAGCGCGCCGGATTGGTCACAAACAGGTCGTCGCCCACGAGCTGCACCTTGTCGCCGATGGCGTCGGTCAGGGCTTCCCAGCCGTCCCAGTCATCCTCGGACATGCCGTCTTCGATCGAGATGATTGGATAGTCATTGACCAGAGCCGCCAGATAGGCTGCGTTTTCTTCGGATGTCAGGGTGATCCCCTCGCCCGCCAGAACGTATTTACCATCCTTGTAATACTCGGTCGCCGCGCAATCCAAGGCCAGGTGGATTTCTTCGCCGGGTTTGTAGCCCGCCTTTTCGATGGATTTCAGGATGAAATCCAGCGCCTCGCGGGTGCTGGCGATGTTGGGGGCAAAACCGCCCTCATCGCCCACGCCCGTGGCCAGACCCGCGGAAGACAGTTCTTTCTTCAGCGTATGGAACACTTCGGACCCCATTCGCACGGCCTCGCGAATATTCGCGGCCGAGGTTGGCATGATCATGAATTCCTGAATGTCGATCGGGTTGTCGGCGTGTTCGCCGCCATTGATGATGTTCATCATTGGTACCGGCAGCACGCGAGCTGAGGTACCACCGACGTAACGATAAAGGGGCTGCGTCGTGAAATCGGCTGCCGCCTTTGCGGTGGCCAGCGACACACCCAGAATGGCGTTGGCGCCCAGACGGCCTTTGTTATTGGTTCCGTCCAGTTCGATCATCGCCTGGTCGATGGCCACTTGTTCTGTCGCGTCAAAGCCCACCAGTTCCTCGGCGATTTCACCATTCACGGCGGCCACGGCTTCCAGAACCCCTTTGCCCATATAGCGGGATTTGTCGCCGTCGCGTTTTTCAACGGCTTCATGTGCGCCGGTGGACGCACCGGACGGTACGGCGGCGCGGCCCATGGTGCCGTCTTCCAGAATCACGTCGACCTCGACCGTCGGGTTGCCCCGGCTGTCCAGAATTTCGCGCGCGTGGATGTCAATAATGGTGCTCATGAGGTCTGTCCCTATGGCTGCAGTCTGTTGCACGCGTCATAGCAGCAACCGGCCAAAAGTAAACCGGTTCCGTTATCGCTAACACGCATATTTACCGACCTTTAGGGCTAACAGTTTGCTGTTTGCGCCAACAGGATCAGGCCGGAACCAGATTGCGCGCCAGACGTCGCTCGCGGATAAAGGTATACAGGCCAGATCCGATGATGAGGCTCGCCCCAGCCATTGTCAGCGCGTCAGGGCGTTCACCGAACATCAACATTCCGGCAAGGATCGAAAACACCAGACGCGTGTAACGGAATGGCATCATGGCCGAAGCCTCGCCAACCCGCATGGCCGTTACGATGCCGTAATACCCCAAAACGCCGAAACCGATCGCGCCCAGATATGGCCCTGCCTGGCCGCTTTGCACCGGCACAAAGGGTGTTCCGGAAATGACCATCAACAGCAGCCCGGCCAGCGCCACTGCGATATACGCCTGCATCGCCACAACGGATGAGGCCACCCGAGCATCCAGCTTGCGCGTTATCAGATCACGCGCCGCAATCGCAAACACGGTCAGGACGACAAACAGCGAGTCTGGCTGAAACCCTTCCAATCCGGGGCGAATGATCATCAGAACACCGATAAAGCCGACACCAATGGCGCTCCAGCGGCGCCAGCCGACCTGCTCTCCCAGAAACAGGGCCGCGCCCATGGTCACGGCAAGCGGCATGGCCTGAAACACGGCGGCGACAGTGGACAGATCAATCAGCGACAACGCGGTGACAAAGGTTACGGCACCGAATCCTTCTGTCCCTGCACGTACCATCGGCAGCAGTTTCCACGCCACGGGATCGAAGATGCGTTTGCGGGTGACCACCGACATCACCGCAAAGACAAGCCCGCAGAACACACCCAGACACACCATGATCTGACCTGTCGGCACAGCGCCCGACAGGAACTTGATGAACATATCCTCAAGAGAAAAGGCCGCCATCGAGCCGATCAGCAAAAGGATGCCGTTTACGTTATTCATGCGCGCGTCCGTAGGAAAAGGGTACTTGGGGTGCAGTATGCGGGCACATGAACCGCAACCAGCGGCATCTGGCAAGCCAATTCCCGACACATTCAATGAATTAACGTGTTGGGGCCGTTCGTGATTTGTGATGGATCACTTCTGCTTGAGCGGCACGCCATACAGTTCCAGCCGATGCCCTTTCAGCTTGTACCCAAGCTTGGCGGCGATCTTTTCCTGCAGGGCTTCGATCTCGGGGTCGACAAATTCGATAACCTCCCCCGACTGCATGTCGATCAGGTGATCGTGGTGATCACGCTCGGCATCCTCGTAACGGGCCCGCCCATCGCCGAACTCCAGACGTTCCAGAATTCCGGCCTCTTCGAACAGTTTGACCGTACGATACACCGTCGCAATCGAGATGCCTGTGTCGATGGCAGAAGCACGCGCGTACAGTTCTTCGACATCCGGATGGTCGTCGCTTTGTTCCAATACCTGCGCGATGATCCTTCTTTGACCGGTCATGCGCAGACCCTTGGCCTCACAACGTCCAATAATCGTTTCCGACATGATGCCCCTCAGAATTGCTCGGGTGTCTGTCTTAGTATGTCTGTGCGATTTGCGCCACAGGGATTTCTTCTTTTCCAGTGAACTTAAGCCACGCGCGCCAAATCAGCCCAAACCGGCAGATGATCCGATGCGATATGTGCCGGGCGCGCGTCATGGACACCATGCGCAGTGGCCCTGACGCCCGCGCCCAGCGCGATCCGATCCAGCGCGCCCAGCGGCTGCGCGGCGGGAAAACTCGGCTTGGGGGGCAGAAAACGCATTTCCGGTGCCAGATGATCCAGAACAGGCTGTCGGGACCATTCGTTGAAATCCCCCGCCCAGACAGTCGGCATCTGCTCCAGCTCTTTATCAAACCGCCTGATATGCGAGATCTGCTGACGTCGCGATGCAGGCAACAGCCCCAGATGCATTCCCATCACCCTCAACGGCCCGATATGGGTATCAAATTCGACACGAACCGCGCCGCGCGGTTCAAGCCCGGGCAGTTCGTGATGCCCGGTTCGCCGGACCGAAAGGCCCTCGCCACGCCAGATCACTGCATTGCCATGCCAGCCCAGACTGCCGGCACCACCCAGATCGACGATCTGCCACCCCGCTTCATCCAGCATGAAATGCGGCAGGGCCGCCGGCCGCGGCGGCAGACGTTTGTCGGCCTCCTGCAACACAACGATATTGGCCTGCATATGTTCGATGACCTGCAAAATGCGCTGCGGCTGGCGCCGGAGATCCAGCCCGAGGCATTTCTGAATGTTATAGCTTGCGATGCGAAGGGTGGAAGATGACTGCATATAGACCTGACCAGTGGGCTTGACCCAAAGTGCCACGCCTGTCGCCGGACGCAACCCTTCAGTTTCACTTCTCAACAACGGCGACCGGGGAAGTCGCCTCGGCACAATATATCGCCTAAAAACCCGGCACGTGGCGTGGCCGGAAACAGATGGGTTTCCCCTCATATCATCCAGGTGCGGCAGGACGGAGATACAGCAGTTTCAGCGCATCCGACACCGATCTGGAACGGGCAAATTCATTCACCCCTCCCAGCGAAACCGTACCGCACCGAGAGACTACCAGAGATGTTTGACCGTCACGTACCGCAGAACGTGGCGTGCACGACCTCGTTATCAGCCGGGGGCCGTTTGAGATCCTCCGCATCTGCCTGATCGTCGTAAGGCCGCGCGAGGACAGCGTTCAGCCGATGGAACGGCTGGTAATCCCCCGCCACCGCTGATTGGATCATCTGCTCGACACGGTGATTGCGCGGAATATAGGCAGGGTTCGCTGCGGTCATCACTTCATGCGGCGAGGCCTCACGCGCCAAACGCGCACGCCAGCCTTCTGCCCAACTGTCAAAGGCCTGTGGATCGACAAACTGATCGCGCACGGTATCTTTGCCCAGCGCACGGAAGGTGTTGGTGAAATCAGCCTGCCCCTCGGCCATACGTTTTAGCAAATCGGTGATCAGCGCCTGATCGCCTTCTTCAGCGGTCGTCAGCCCGATCTTTGCCCGGAACCGGGTCAACCAGTTCTGTTGCAGCAGGTCCGGCATGGCATGCACGATCTCGGTCGCCTGCTCAACAGCGGCGTCCTTGTTGTCCATCTGCTGAATCAGAGAGGTTGCCAGCTGCGCCAGATTCCACACTGCTATATCTGGCTGGTTGGCATAGGCATAACGGCCCATCCGATCTATCGAGCTGTAGACCGTATTGGGATGATAAACATCCATGAAGGCACAGGGGCCATAATCGATGGTCTCACCTGTAATCGAGCAATTGTCGGTATTCATGACCCCATGGATGAAACCCACGCTCATCCACTGAGCGATCAGGCGTGCCTGCGCATCCCGCACAGCCCGCAACAGACCCATTGGCCCTTCGGCCCCGGGATAGTGGCGCGCGATTGCGTAGTCTGTCAGGCGCCGCAGATTGTCCAACTGCCCCCGCGCTGCAAAGACCTGAAAGGTGCCTACCCGTAGATGGCTGGTTGCAACCCGGGTTAGCACCGCACCGGGCATCGGACCCTCCCGGAACACGGTTTCACCCGTCTCTACCGCCGCCAGCGCGCGTGTTGTCGGAATGCCCAGCGCGTGCATCGCCTCGGATACCACGTATTCGCGCAGAACCGGACCCAGCCAAGCCCTGCCGTCGCCTCGACGCGAAAACGGCGTCGGGCCCGAGCCTTTCAGCTGAACATCCCGCCGCACGCCATCCGTTCCGACAGATTCGCCCAACAGCACCGCGCGTCCGTCCCCAAGCTGCGGATTGTACTGGCCAAACTGATGCCCGGAATAAAGCTGCGCGATGGGGTCCGCACCATCGGGGATGCGATTACCTGCAAAGGCTTCCGCCATCTCTTGCACGTCGCCCGGATGGACCTGCAACAGCCGTGCCAGATCATCATTGAACGCGATCAACTTGGGCGCGCGTACAGGCACCGGATTCTGTCGTGCAAAAAACGCGTCCGGCAGGCGGGCATATGAGTTATCGAATGGAATGGTCAGTGTCATGCGGCATACATATTCCCCGTGCGCACGAATACCATAGCGGATCACACCTTGCCGTGCATAATTGCGCCAAACACACGGGGGCCACATGACAGCACAAGAGATCATCGACCGCCTGAACCTGCAACCTCACCCCGAGGGCGGCTGGTACGCGGAAACCTGGCGTGCCGAGAACAAGGGCCGCCCGACCGGCACCTGCATCTACTTCCTGCTGCAAGCGGGGGAAAGCAGCCACTGGCACCGGGTAGACGCGACCGAGATCTGGCTCTACCACGCGGGCGCGCCACTGATCCTGTCCTTGAGTGCAACAGACAAGGGTCCGGCGGTTGACCATGTGCTGTCGCCCGATTTGTCTCGGGGCGCACCGCAACTGATTGTTCCCAACGGCCATTGGCAGGCCGCGCGCAGCACCGGTGATTACACGCTGGTCAGCTGTACAGTTTCTCCCGGATTTCAATTCGATGGGTTCCAACTGGCAGAACCTGGGTTTGATATCCCTCGGGGATAAGCTGATCTGGGGATGCTCTGAAAAGGTGAGTTTACAGAAAGTTACCCATTTATCATTCTGTCAACGCAACCGCAGGTATCGGAGCATCGGGTGATTGTGAAACGCATCTTTCTGGTCCTTCTGCTTCTGTTCGCAAGTACCTGTCTTGCAAACGCTGAGCCCGCCTGTGCAGAATCCCGCCTTTCATCCGAACTGGCACTGCCCGATCTGCAGGAGGAAGTCACGACCGAACATATCGAACCTACCGGGACTGTCGAACCTGCGGTGCTGACCTCGAAACGCCCAGCGCTGCGCCCTTGCAAGTTTCGCCAGTTTGAAGTGGGTCGTCAGCGTATGCGTGACCGCGGGGCGGTCTGTGGTGACTGGACCATCTTGGGCGAAACCCGCACGTCTTTGGCTGGAAAAGCGCTGGGTTGCGGCATCGCCAACCCGGTCCGGATTTACAGAATTTCGGACATTGCACTCAGCCAGTTCTCGCTGATGGACTGTCAGACAGCCGTCACGCTGAAAACATGGATCGAGAACGTCGCCAAACCCGCCTTTGCCGATCTGGGGGGTGGGCTCAAGGGTATGCGGGTTGTTGGCCACTATGCCTGCAAGACGCAGAACAACCAGCCCTATGCGCGCATTTCCGAACATGCGCGGGGTCGGGCAATCGATATCTCGACCTTCGTGTTGCAGGACGGAACGCAGATCACCGTTCAGGACGGGTGGAGCGACACCGATCAAAGCGTCGTGTTGCACGAGTTGCACAGCGGAGCCTGTGGCCTGTTCGGAACTGTTCTTGGTCCTGACGCTGACCGGTATCACAAAGGGCATTTTCACTTCGACACAGCCCGTCGCAGTGGCAAGCCTGTGTGTCGATAACGCGTTAGCCAATACCAGTATGCAGCCTCAACCCACCGGTTGAACGTTCACTGAACTGACCATGCCGCCACCCACCAGCGCTTTCACCCCGGTTGTTCCGGGGCACGAGGTTGGCAATCCCCGCGCCACGCGCACAGCCAGATAGGCAAAGGCCTGCGCCTCGAGCATGTCGCCGTCCAGCCCCACCGCCTCGACCGGTTCGACCGGGCAGTCGAGGGATACGCGCAGCATCTCCATCAACACCGGATTGCGCCGTCCTCCGCCTGTAACCAGCACGCAAGACGGCGGCTGCGGACAATGTTCCATCCCCTGCACCACACCCGCTGCGCACATCCCGGTCAGGGTTGCCACCGCGTCAGCGTCACCCAGTTCTTTCACTAGGTCGATCATCTCAGAGAAATCGTTCCGGTCTAGCGACTTGGGCGGCATACGTGCGAAGAAAGGCTCAGCCAGAAACAGCTCCAGCGCGCCCATTTCGACGGTGCCATTGCGCGCAACCGCACCATCCCGGTCCATCGGCTGCCCCAACCGGGCTTGCATGAGGTCATCGACCGGCGCGTTCGCCGGCCCCGTATCAAAGGCAAGCAGCGCCCCCGGTGCCTCGGGACCATCAAAGCTTGGGTCCACATAGGTCAGGTTGCCAACACCACCCAGGTTCAAAAAGCACAAGGGGCGGTCCGCGCCAAACCACTTGGCGCAGGCAAAGTGAAAAAACGGCGCCAACGGAGCGCCCTCGCCCCCCATAGCCACGTCATCGCTTCGGAAGTCCCAGACCACCGGGCGCCCCAGCGCCTGCGCCAACCCAAGACCATCGCCCACCTGCAATGTCCCGCGCCCGCGCGGTTCATGCGCCAAAGTCTGGCCGTGAAAGCCAATCAGGTCTACATCTTCGAACTCGGACAGCGCTTCGGCATGGGCAAAGGTCACCATCTCAGCCGCCGCGTCGACCTGTGGACCGTGCCATTGCCCCAAAGCCGCCCGCAGAATTTCGCGTTCGGCATCGGTATAGGCGCGATAGCCGCTTTTCCCGAATCCAGCGATGGAATGCCCGTCGGTTTCCACCACCGCAGCGTCCACCCCGTCCAGCGACGTACCGGACATTGCGCCCAATGCCCGAACCATTCCGTGTTTCTTGATGGTTTGGCCCACGCCTGCCTCCTGATCTGGCAATGTTTCCGCCGTGCCCGGGGTTCTGGACTTCACCTCTGGGTTGCAGCTTGGTCAAGGTGCTTTTGTTATGCCGCCTTGGCAAGCCTTCTGATTGGGGGCGTCGGTTTTTTTCCGACGTCGCGTTTCATGATCAACACCCCGGCCATCAAGTTGCGCGCGCATATCACGGCACGCGGTTTTAGAGTGAAAAGGTGGCTTTTCCTCATCCGCAGCGCCGCCTATACAGTGCCCCGCAACACAAACCCCGAGGGCACGATATGACCTACCACCCCAAATCGGATTTCATCGCCACGATGATCGAGCGCGGCTTCCTCGCCGACTGCACCGATTATCAGGGCCTTGACGACGCGCTGATCAGTGGGTGCAAGCCAGCTTATATCGGCTTTGATGCAACGGCCAAGTCGTTGCATGTGGGCAGTCTGATTCAGATCATGATGCTGCGCTGGTTCCAGAAGACCGGCCACCAGCCGATCACCCTTATGGGCGGCGGCACCACCAAGGTGGGCGATCCCTCGTTCCGCGCAGATGAACGCCCCCTGCTGGGTCCCGAACAGATCGACGAAAACATCGCGGGCATCAAGAAAGTGTTCGCGGCCTATATCGATTACGACACTGATGCCGAAAACAAGGCGCTGATGTTGAACAACGCCGAATGGCTGGATGATCTGAACTACCTCGATTTCCTGCGCGACATCGGGCGGCATTTTTCGGTCAACCGGATGCTCAGCTTTGAATCGGTGAAATCCCGGCTGGATCGCGAGCAATCGCTGTCGTTTCTCGAGTTCAACTACATGATCCTGCAAGCCTATGACTTTCTGGAGCTGAACCGCCGCTATGGCTGTGTTCTGCAAATGGGCGGTAGCGACCAGTGGGGCAACATCGTCAACGGTATCGACCTGACGCGCCGGGTGCTGGATCACGAAATCTACGGCCTGACCTCACCCCTGCTGACTACCAGCGACGGCAAGAAGATGGGCAAATCGCAGGATGGCGCGGTCTGGCTGAACGCCGAGATGCGCTCGCCCTATGAATTCTGGCAGTTCTGGCGCAACACCACCGATGCGGATGTCGGGCGGTTCCTGAAGCTCTATACCGAATTGCCGGTGGATGAATGTGACCGTCTTGGTGCGCTTGCCGGGTCCGAGATCAATGAGGCCAAAATCCGCCTCGCCAATGAGGTGACAGCCCTTCTCCACGGGGCGCAAGCTGCGGCAACGGCCGAGGCCACGGCCCGTGAAGTGTTCGAAAAAGGTGGGGTTGGTGACGATCTGCCCACCCTGACCCTCAGCGCGGACGAGCTGGGCGACGGCATGTCCATCGTCCAGATCATTGTCAAATCAGGCCTGGCCAAATCCGGCAAAGAGGCCAAGCGCCTGATTGCCGAAAACGGGGCCAAACTGGACGACGCTCCGCTGACGGATGCGGGTTTGATGATCGACGCGGGCGCATTGACGTCTCCGATCAAGCTGAGTGCAGGCAAGAAACGCCACGCATTGGTGCAACTGGGCTGACGCCCCTTTCACCTTGGACAGCAAAACAGAAAACGGCCACCCGATTGGGTGGCCGTATCTATATTGGGGTGGACGAGACTACTGACGTCCCTTTCCGCCACCGCGACCGGGTCTGTCGCTTTCGCCCTCATCGTCATTGGCATTGTTTCCGCGACCCGGACTGCTGCCCTCGCCGCCGTTGCCGCTGCCATTGTTACCCTTATCGCCACCTTTGCCGCCGCCGTTATTGCCTTTGCCACCGCCGGGTTCTCCACCGCCACCGCCGGGTTCTCCACCGCCAGCACCGGGTTCTCCGCCACCGCCGCCGGGTTCTCCGCCACCGCCGCCGGGTTCTCCACCGCCATCGCCGGGTTCCCCACCGCCACCGCCGGGTTCTTCGCCGCCGTTGTCAGGTTCTCCTCCACCACCGGGGCCGTCAGGACCAGCTGCATTCGCAAACCCTGCCCCGCCGGATTCTGAACCGCGGCTTTCACCCCGATTCTCGGCCAGACCGGACAGGCTGGCCGTTGGCAAGTCTGTCAGCAAAGCGGCCAGACCCGGACATTGCGCCCCGGTAATGCTCAACGTTGTCTCGAAATCCGGTCTCTTCTGAAGTCTGTCCAGAAAGCTTGGGGTCACCTGAACACATTCGCAAAGCCCGGCATAGTCGCCTGCATTCGCAAGACTTCGAGCCGTTTTCCAGTTACAGGTTTCCGGCGCTGCAACAGCACTGCCGGCAACCATAATCCCAAAGACAGGCGCGGCCAGAACAGCGCCCAGTGTTAGTTTCTTACTATTTACCATATCGGAACCTCCTGACGAAAAAACACGCAATGGCTGTGATTACTTCGTTCACGAACTGGCGCGTTTTCGTGAAGCGCGGATTAAGATGCCTTAAAGATGTGTATTGGCCCGGCAGCGGTTATTCCGCGCCGCCCCTTTGGGCGTTCGGGCTCAAAGATATGGACACAGCCCCTGCAAAGCAGTTATTGAACAGTTGTTCATATCTTAGGGAGGAGTTCCGATGCACCTGTCCACCACAGCCGCTCTTGTCACCGGCGGCGCATCCGGTCTGGGCGAAGCCACCGCCCGTCACTTTGCCGCGCAGGGCGCACAAGTTACTATTCTAGACCGTGACGCGGACCGTGGCGCTCAAGTCGCCTCCGAAATCGGCGGGTATTTTGCGCTGACGGATGTAACAGACGAATCCTCGGTCGCAGCTGCCGTGCGCCACGGTATTGACAGGATGGGCAAGATTACCGCGACTGTGAACTGCGCCGGTATCGCTTATGGAATCAAAACGGTCGGCAAGGATGGCCCACACCCGCTGGACGCGTTCCAGCGCACGATCGACATCAATCTTGTCGGCACATTTAACGTCTCAAGGCTGGCTGCGGCCGAGATGGCAAAGAACGAACCCGAACCAGACGGGGCGCGCGGTGTGATCATCAACACTGCATCTATTGCTGCATTCGACGGCCAAAAGGGACAGGCGGCATATGCAGCATCTAAAGGCGGCGTGGTTGGCATGACCCTGCCGATGGCCCGCGACCTGGCCTCAACCGGGATTCGCGTCATGACCATTGCGCCGGGAATCTTTATGACCCCGATGCTGGCGGGCCTTCCTGAAGACGTGCAACAACAACTTGCCGCAGATGTCCCGAACCCGGCCCGCCTGGGTGACCCCAAGGAATACGGGCGACTGGCCGGTTTCATCGTTGAAATGGGCTACCTGAACGGCGAGGTCATCCGCATCGACGGCGCTCTGCGGATGCGGTAAGACAGCTCCATGTCGGAGCGCCAGAAAATGCAGTCCGGGCAGTGGTATTGCTGTCTCGATCCTGAGTTGGACGATCTGCGCGCGCAAGCACGACGGGCTGTTCACGCTCACAACACCTGTCCGCCCGATACACGCGGCGCGATGGCCCCGGAACTGCACGGGCTGCTGGGCCATGTCGGCGAGGACTGTTTTCTCGAAGCCCCTTTTCATTGCGCCTATGGAATGAACATCCATCTGGGCAGTCGGGTTTTCTTCAATGCCGGATGCGTTGTTCTGGACACGGCCCCCGTTCGGGTTGGCGACGACACGATGTTCGGCCCCAATGTTCAGATTTACTGCGCGCATCATGCCAAGGACCCTGCTGATCGGGCACAAGGGCTGGAAGTCGGCCTGCCCGTCAACATCGGCAGGCAGGTTTGGATTGGCGGCGGAGCGATCCTGTTGCCCGGCATAACCATAGGCGACTACGCCACAATCGGCGCAGGCAGCGTCGTCACCAAAGATGTCCCCGCCAGAGAAACCGTGGCAGGTAATCCAGCAAGACGTCTGGCCCTCTAAACGCTTTCAGCTTTCTCTTCGAGCGTCAGCCATTCCTCTTCAGCGGCCGAGAGTTTCTCCTGCCGCTCAACCAACGCCTCGGTCGCTTTTTGGAACTTCACCGGCTCACGCGTGAACAGCTCGGGATCGGACATCAACTCTTCCAGCTTGGCAATCTCGGCCTCTAGGCGCGCGATCTCGGCAGGCAGTTTCTCCAGCCGGTGCTTCTCCGAGAAGGACAAGCCGGATTTCGGCTTTTCTTCCTGCTTGACCTTTGGCTTTGAAAGCTTTGCTTTTTCTACACTTTTTTCGATCACATCACCGCGCTGTGCGATGTAATCCGACCAACCGCCAGCATAAACTGTCGCCTGTCCGTTACCCTCCATCGCGATGGTGGTTGTCGCCACGCGGTCCAGAAAATCCCGGTCATGGCTAACCAGCAGAACGGTGCCGTCGTAATCGTCCAAAAGCTCTTGCAGCAGGTCCAGCGTCTCGACATCCAGATCGTTGGTCGGTTCGTCCAGCACCAATAGGTTCGAGGGTTTCGCCATCAGCTTGGCCAGAAGCAATCGGGCTTTTTCCCCACCGGACAGGGACTTGACGGCTGCTCGGGCCTGCCGTTCGTCAAATAGAAATTCCTTGAGATACCCTACAACATGTTTGGGCTGCCCGCCCACCATCACCTGATCGGCCTTGCCCGACACCCGCATAGCCGGATCGCCGGTCAGACTGTCCCACAGGCTCATCTCAGGGTCTAGTTGGGCGCGGTTCTGATCGAATACCGCGATTTCAAGGTTCGTCCCCTGAGATACCGAGCCCGCGTCCGGCTCCACCTGCCCCAGCAGCATCTTCAGCAACGTTGTTTTTCCAACACCGTTCGGCCCGACAAAGGCCACCCGGTCACCGCGCTGTACCAGCAGATCAAAGTTCCGAACGATCTGCTTGTCGCCAAATCCTTTGGCCAGCGCCTTGGCCTCAATGACCTTGCGGCCCGATTTTGGCCCTGCCTCCAGCGCCATTGCAGCCGAACCCTGACGTTTGATCTGCCCCGCCTTTTCAGTTCTCAACGCCTGCAAGGCCCGCACCCGGCCTTGGTTGCGTTTGCGTCGGGCGCTAATGCCCTCAACCGCCCATTTCGCTTCAGATTTGATCAGGCGATTCAGCTTGTGGCGTTGCTGGTCCTCTTCCTCCCAGACCTTGTCCCGCCAGGCCTCAAAGGCTTCAAAACCCTGCTCCTGTCGCCGAACAGCCCCCCGGTCAATCCAAAGCGTTGCCCGCGTCAGAGCCCTCAAAAAGGCTCGGTCATGCGAGATCAGCACAAAGGCCGCTCGGCTCGCGCCAAGTTCGCGTTCCAGCCACGCGATGGCTTCGATATCCAGATGGTTGGTCGGCTCGTCCAGCAACATCAGATCCGGTGCTTCGGCCATCAGCTTGGCCAGTGCCGCCCGCCGCCGCTCTCCGCCCGAAGCGGTCTCAACCGCGCGTGAAGGATCGAACTTCAACCCTTCACCGGCCCGTTCAACTTTGTAAAGTTCTCCCGGCTCCAACCCGCAGGATGCGTAATCTCCCAACGTGGCAAAGCCTTCCATCGTCGGATCTTGCTCCATATAGCCAACGGATTTCCCGGGCGGCACGACAATCTCGCCCCGATCCGCCTCGACCAGACCGGCCATCACTTTCATCAACGTGGACTTTCCGGACCCGTTTCGCCCCACCAGCGCAACACGATCACCGGGTTGAACCACCAGATCCAGTTCGGAAAACACCGGGTCACCCCCGAAAGTCAGGGAAATGCCGGACATCTGCAACAAAGGAATTCTCGCCATGCCCGCCAGCTAAACCGGCTGACACATTGCGTCAACGCCCCGTCTTCATCTTTTCAAAAATACTCAATCTACCCGGCCACCGCCCGCAACAGACGTTTGCGCGCCGGGGGGATCGCACCGATTTCCACCCCTGTGAAAACGTGCAGCGTGTTCATGTCGCGATCCACCACCGCATGATCGCTGACCCAACCGCCCATCATCAGATAGGTCCGCAACAAAGGCGGCATCCGCAGCATTGCCTTTTTAGAATCCGGTCTGCGCCGCAAACGCGCGGCAAAACGAAACACATCCGGAGCCTTCACGCGCGGCAACCAACGTTTCGGGCCCAGATGGCGATGTTTTAGCATCGCAAAAGCATCCAGATACTGCTCTGTTTCGGTACCGGCAAAAGAGGAACATCCAAACAGCATCTCGACGTTGTTCCGATCAACGTAGGCCGTCATTGCACCCCAGGCGACACGCAGGATGTCGGGGTCGCTGTGATCAGGATGGATACAAAATCGTCCCATTTCGACCATCCGACCTTTGAAGCCTTCGAGCGAGGTCAGGTCATAGAACTGCGCCGAATAACTTCGCCCGATCTCGCCGCCACTATCCATGGTCAGCATCCGAAAGCAGCAGACCAGCCGTTCTGCCGAGCGCATATCCTCGACCAGGATATGGCTACAGCGTGCATCAAACTCGTCGCAGTCCGGTTGCTCTGTGCCAAAAGCCAAGGTCCGCAATGCCTGAGCTGTTCTGATATCCTCGGGCGACTGCGCCAGTCTGGCGCGATAGCGCCCCTTGCTTAACAAAACTGCCGTTGCCACGGTCGCGCCCTCCACGGTTGCCGACCCTCAGGCGTCGGTACGACACCATTAGCACAAGACATGTGACTGCCCTGTGACCACCGCAAGGTTTAGGCGCAAATTAGTTGGCGCCCGGAATGTTCGCCGGGTTGAAGTTGCCGATATTGCCTAGCAGCTGACGCAGGAAGCCTTTGTCCTGAACGTTGGAATCGGTAACGCGGCGCTCCAGAGCAATCACATTCCCGTCTTCAAGACCAAAGCGTTCGATGTTTCTGACGACACCGCGCTGATCAAAACTGATGGCAACCAGTTCGCGGGATACCACCTCGGGCCGTTTCGGACCGTAGTGACGCACGCGAGAGCGGACATAGTAATAGCCCGAATCCCGAACCACGCCGGATGCGCCCGGCGCGCCGATAGCCTCTTGCACACTGTCCCGCGTGTCTACGCCTACTTTGATTTCCGCCAGTTCTTCGGCCGGTGGCACATAGCCGTGATTCTTGAAGATAGCCGTACAAGCCCCGGTCGCAGCCAGACAGGCAACAAACACAAGCGATTTCGCAGTTGGTTTCAACCGGTTCACTACCTTCAACATCTGCACCCTCTTGCCTTGGCCTTCTTCGGCTTCTATCCGATTACATAAACCGCTGCCACGGTTCAACACATAGAAAGGCTCACGAATGAGCAACACGACATCATTTCGGGTGTCTGACCTGCCGCAGAACGCCCCGACACCGTTCGATCTGCGCCCCGCAACCACCGCGCTCGAGCAGATCAGGCAAGACCTTGGGCTGCTGGGGCTGCGCAAACTCAGCTTTTCGGGCGAACTGAGGGCGCAGGGCAAACGGGACTGGGTTCTAAACGGGAAACTCGGTGCAACTGTCATCCAACCTTGCGTAGTGACGCTGGAACCGGTGACGACAAGGATCGACATACCAGTGCACCGGACTTTTCTTGCGGATTGGGCAGACCCAGATGATCCAGAGTTCGAAATCCAGGAAGATGACGAATCTGAACCTTTGGGGCCTGAAATTGATCCGGCCCTTGTCATGGTCGAGGCCCTGTCTCTGGCTTTGCCACAATATCCGCGTAAAGACGGCGCGGAACTGGGCCAAGCTGCCTACACAGAACCGGGCAAACAGGCGATGACGGATGACGATGCCAAACCCTTTGCAGGATTGGCAGGACTGCGCGATGTGCTAAAAAAAGACGAGTGACAGGTGCCAGATTTCCTGTCATAGCAGGCGGTCACAAAAATCGCTTGAACATGCCGAGAATCGCAGTATTTTCTCGCGCTCATCGGATTTTGGGTTGGACATTGCGGGGCCCGTCGCCTAAACGCGCGTCAAACCACGATAAACGAACTACGAAACCCGGGTCGGCAGCGAATCTGCGGCCCCCAGTCAGACAAAGGTTGAGACCATGGCCGTCCAACAGAACAAAGTTTCCAAGTCGCGTCGCAACAACCGCCGCGCACACGACGCTCTGGTTGCTGCAAACCCGAACGAATGCCCGAACTGCGGCGAGCTGAAACGCCCGCACCACGTTTGTGCCTCTTGCGGCCACTATGACGATCGCGAAGTCGTCGCACAGGCCGACGAAATCGATCTGGACGAAGACGCAGCCTAAGCCTGATTGAGCGCAGGCCAAGGCATGAACGATCAGCCCACGCACGCCGGACGGATCACCATCTCGGTTGACGCAATGGGAGGGGACGCAGGTCCCGCTGTCGTCGTTGCAGGTCTGGCAAAATCGGCTGGCAAGAACCCGAATATCGGGTTCCTGCTGCACGGGCCCGAACAGGTATTGCGCAAGCTGGTTGCCAAACGACGTGTCCTTGAAGGGCGCGTCGTTTTTCGTGATTGCCCCGACGTTGTCACGATGGAAGACAAGCCCAGCCAGGTCGTGCGCAACGGCAAGCAGACCTCGATGTGGTCCGCGCTGGAAGCGGTTCGTCAGGGTGAAGCCCATGGCGCGGTGTCCTGCGGAAACACCGGTGCCCTTATGGCCCTTTCGATGATGCGTCTGCGCAAATTGCCGGGCGTGAACCGCCCCGCAATCGCGATCCTGTGGCCTTCGCGCAACCCGCAGGGGTTCAATGTAATGCTGGACGTGGGCGCCGATGTGCGCGCAGACGCCAAGGATTTGCTGCAATTCGCCCTGATGGGCGCTTCTTATGCGCGCAACGGCATGGCCCTGAACCGCCCCCGGATCGGGTTGCTGAACGTTGGCACCGAAGAGCATAAGGGCCGGGCCGAACTGAAAGAAGCGCATGCCATGATTTCGGAATACGCCGAACAGGCGAATTTCGAGTTTGTTGGCTTTGTCGAAGGCAGCGACATTCCCGGCGACAAGGCAGATGTCATTGTTACAGATGGGTTTACGGGCAATGTTGCGATCAAAACGGGCGAAGGCACAGCCAGGCTGATCGGAGATCTTCTGCGTGAGGCGTTCAAATACTCTCCGTTGTCGCGATTGGCTTCGGTCCTGGCCATTACGTCACTACAGCGCCTGAAAAAGCGCATTGATCCGCGGCGTGTGAATGGTGGCGTGTTTCTGGGTCTGAACGGGACTGTTATTAAATCCCATGGCGGGGCAGATGCGACCGGAGTGTCGGCAGCGATCAAACTGGCCTTTACTCTGGCACGGTCCGGCTTTGCCGAAAAATTAGCTGCGCGGGTTGCATCCACGGCCCAGCTTGCACAAGATGCCGCGCAAGCTGCGCCGCAGACCGATAAATAACAAAAAAGGCAGTACCCCAAAAATGGCAGGCCGTTCAGTTGTAGTAGGTGTCGGGCATTATTTGCCGGAACGTATTGTTCCAAATTCCGAGTTTGAGAAAACGCTGGACACAACGGATGAGTGGATCAGAACCCGGTCGGGGATCGAACGCCGCCATTTTGCTGCCGATGACGAAACGACGTCGGACCTGGCCACCAAAGCTGCCGAGGCTGCCCTGGCCGATGCGGGCCTGACATCGGATGATATTGACGCGATCGTCGTGGCGACCTCGACCGCGGACCTGACCTTTCCTTCTGCCGCGACCATGGTTCAGGCCCGGCTGGGTATGACCAAGGGGTTTGCTTTCGACGTACAGGCCGTCTGCGCGGGATTCGTTTTCGCTCTCAGCAACGCAAATGCGTTGATCTTGTCCGGTCAGGCCAAACGCGTGCTGGTCATTGGTGCCGAAACCTTTTCCCGGATTATGGACTGGACCGACCGCTCGACCTGTGTTCTGTTCGGGGATGGTGCCGGCGCTTTGGTACTCGAAGCGCAGGATGGCGAAGGCACCGCTGCGGATCGCGGCATACTCGCAACCGATCTGAACTCGGACGGGCGCTACAAGGACCTGCTTTATGTCGATGGGGGTGTTTCGACCCAATCCACCGGGCATCTGCGCATGCAGGGCAATCAGGTTTTCCGACATGCCGTTGAAAAGCTTACCAAAACGGCTGAAACAGCCCTGAGCCGCGCGGGGCTGAGCAGTGCTGACGTCGACTGGATTGTTCCTCATCAGGCCAATATTCGCATCATTCAGGGCACGGCCAAAAAGATGGGCCTGCCGATGGAAAACGTGGTTGTGACCGTTCAGGATCACGGCAACACCTCGGCTGCATCCATCCCATTGGCACTGTCGGTTGGTAAACAACGCGGGCAGATCAAACCCGGCGACTTGATCGTGACCGAAGCAATTGGCGGCGGTCTGGCCTGGGGCGCGGTGGTTCTGCGCTGGTAACCGGCGCAATCCAGCTTACACAGCTGCTTGCAATTCATTGATATTGACAGCGAATTTGCCATACCCATATGCTTTGACAGCAACAGGGGAAATGACATGGGCGACAATACACTGACTCGAATGGATCTGAGCGAGGCCGTCTTTCGCGAAGTTGGGCTTTCGCGCAACGAAAGTGCGCAGCTGGTCGAAAGCGTTCTGAACCACATGTCCGACGCTCTGGTGCGTGGTGAGCAGGTGAAAATCTCGTCCTTCGGTACGTTCAGTGTTCGCGACAAGACCGCGCGAGTCGGACGCAACCCTAAAACCGGCGAAGAGGTTCCGATACAGCCCCGCCGCGTACTGACCTTTCGCCCGTCGCATCTTATGAAAGATCGCGTCGCCGTCGGGAATCGCAAGTAACCCCAGGGTCACGCGGATATGAGCAAATCCCGCGACGCGTTTCGCACGATCAGTGAAGTAGCGGATTGGCTTGGTGTTCAGGCCCATGTTTTGCGTTTCTGGGAAAGCCGCTTCACTCAGGTCAAACCGGTCAAACGCGCGGGCGGGCGTCGGTATTACCGCCCCAATGACATGCGTCTTCTGGGCGGCATCAAGAAACTGCTTCACGAGGACGGGATCACAATCAAAGGTGTGCAGCGCATCCTGCGCGAGCAAGGCGTTGCACATGTCGCAGCACTGTCTCCGCCTCTAGACGAACCGGGCCCTGCCCTGATTGAACCCGTTCAGGGCAAAGTGGTGCCGTTCGAACCGAAACCCGCTGCCGCCACCGAACAAATCCTTATGGATCTAGACGAACCGGCCGAGCAGCCGGTGAACGAAGGCGTGCAGGCCGACGCACTTCCCGCGACTGCGTCAGAACAAGAACCACAGCCAGACCTGAACACTACGCCCCTGATGGGTGGGATCGCGTCGCTGACGTGGAAGCGCGCCGAGTTTGACGACGAACTACTGCGCCGGATTGCACCAATTGCAAAAGACCTGCGCCGCTGGCTGGATCGTGTTGAAACACAGGCGACGGGTTAGGAAGAAAGGCAGTGTTTTCCTCTTGCCCCTGCCGGGAAAATCTTTATGAACGGCCCAACGTCGGGCTATGGCGCAGCCTGGTAGCGCGTCCGTCTGGGGGACGGAAGGTCGCAGGTTCGAGTCCTGCTAGCCCGACCAAATCACACCGACGTTTATGGCACAAAGGCCAGATCCCGCTCTGGCACATGAGGGGATCGAGATGACAGGTGTTTGCGCGAACCAGCAAATCGAAGCAATGATCGCGCGCGGAGAGATTGCCGCCAACCCCGATGTCCTGCCAGCGCAAATTCAGCCAGCCAGCCTTGATTTGCGTTTGGGAACAGTGGCCTACCGGGTGCGCGCCTCGTTCCTCGCGGGCGAAGGACGGACCGTTACGGATCGGTTGGCCGAGTTCGAAATGCACCGCATCGACATCTCGGACGGCGCTGTTCTGGAAAAGGGCTGCGTCTATCTGGTGCCCCTGATGGAATCACTTGCCCTACCCAGTGGCGTAACCGCCGTCGCCAATGCCAAAAGCTCGACCGGGCGGCTTGACCTTCTGACCCGTACCATCACCGATGGTGGCACAGAATTCGATCGCGTTCCTGCGGGCTATAAGGGCCCGCTGTATGCCGAGATCTGTCCACGTTCGTTTTCGGTTCTGGTCCGGCCCGGTATGCGTCTGAACCAGATTCGTTTCCGTCAGGGTCAGGCTGTCTTGTCTGACGCCGAACTGACCGCCCTGCACGCCGAATCGCCGTTGGTAGACGGCCCTGCTGTGATTCAGGACGGTCTTGGCTTTTCGGTCGATCTGCAACTGCCCGATACCGATCTGGTCGGTTATCGCGCCAAGCCCCATACCGGGGTAATCGATCTGGACCGAATTGGCGAATACGACCCCCAGGACTATTGGGAGGAAGTGCGCACCAAGGACGGCCGCATCATACTTGACCCCGGCGCATTCTATATCCTTGTCAGCCGCGAGGCGGTACACATCCCGCCGATGTATGCCGCCGAAATGGCACCTTATCTGGCCATGGTTGGTGAATTCCGGGTGCATTATGCCGGATTCTTCGATCCCGGCTTTGGCCATGCAGCCGCCGGGGGGGCCGGGTCGCGAGGCGTGCTTGAGGTGCGATGCCACGAAGCGCCTTTCGTGCTGGAGCACGGACAGGTGGTCGGGCGCCTTGTCTATGAGAAAATGGCTGAAATGCCCACGCAGCTATATGGTGCCGGGATTGCATCGAACTATCAGGGCCAAGGCCTGAAGCTGTCCAAGCACTTCAAAGCGGCCGGCTAATCCTCAGAATTTCTTGCAACGGTGCACGTGCCGGATAACCCACGTTGCCTGTCGCAGGTTCCGCGCCTGACCCGTAGTGACCTGTCCGGGTTATTATTCCTCAAACAATTCCGACTGGTCCTCGTCCACTTCGTCCTCGCGCCCCTCGCCCAGAGGGATAGCCCCCGGTGGAGGCCGGTTTTCCAACAGACCCGCAGCCCTCAATTCCTTGAGACCCGGCAGGTCGCGGGCGTTCTCCAGACCAAAATGATCCAGAAATTCGGACGTCACCACAAATGTCACCGGACGACCCGGTGTCATGCGACGACGGCCCAGCCTGATCCACTCCATCTCTAGCAATTGATCAATCGTCCCGCGAGAGACTGACACGCCGCGAATTTCCTCAATCTCGGCGCGGGTGCAGGGTTGGTGATAGGCAACGATGGCCAATGTCTCGATCGCGGCCCGGCTGAGTTTACGAGTTTCAACCGTTTCCTTTTGCATCAGAAAGCCCAGATCAGGGGCCGTACGGATCGCCCATGCCTCTCCAACACGCACCACGCGCACGCCGCGCCCTTCGTAACGTCTCTGAAGCAACTCAACGGCTTGTGCGGCGTCGCTTCCATGCGGCATCCGCGCCTCAAGGTCGGTAATCGTCACCGGATCGGCGCTGGCAAACAAAACGGCCTCGACCATACGCTCCTGTTCCGCCAATGGTGGCGCCTCGAACAGGGTGCCGGTTTCTTCTGGGGCGTCAGTCACGTGTCTGGGTCCTCTTGCGCAAATGGATCGGCGCGAATGTCTCGCTCTGCTTGATCTCCATATGTCCTTCTTTCACCAGTTCCAGCGAGGCCGCAAAGGTCGCAGCCGTCGCCGACCTGCGGCGCACCGGGTCAGTATCCCAACCATCGGGCAGATAGGTTTCCATATCGGTCCACGTCCCCGCAAAACCGATCAGCGGGCGCATCCGCTCCAGTGCCTGCTCCATCGTAAACACCGAGTCGCGGTCCATCACAAAGGGGCGGAACTCGTCACGGGTGCGAATACGGGCATATCCCTGCATCAGATCCAGCAGCGTGGCGGAATAGGTTACGGTGCGGATGCGGGTTACGTCCTCGCCCTGCCCGCGCTTGAAAAAATCACGACCCAGTTGGTCGCGGGCCATCAGCCGCGCAGCGACGTCGCGCATTGCCTGCAGGCGTTCAAGTTGAAACGCCAGATGCGCGGCCAGTTCTTCCCCCGATGGCCCATCGTCATCCGGATCTGGCGGGAGCAATAGACGGGACTTGAGAAAGGCCAGCCACGCCGCCATGACCAGATAATCGGCGGCCAGTTCAATGCGCA
The DNA here is from genome assembly GCF_059612525.1 of Ruegeria sp. SAZD013. Taxonomy (NCBI): domain Bacteria; kingdom Pseudomonadati; phylum Pseudomonadota; class Alphaproteobacteria; order Rhodobacterales; family Roseobacteraceae; genus Ruegeria; species Ruegeria sp. SAZD013. The sequence continues at coordinate 715,293 of NZ_JBXWQT010000020.1, forward strand.
GCGCACGCGCCTTTTCAACAAAGGCCAGATATTGCTGCGCCAGCGCAAGAACCGAGATCTTGCGCAGATCCACTTTTTGCGTGCGTGATAGAGTTAGCAGAACGTCCAACGGGCCTTCGAACCCGTCGACATCAACAATCAGCGCTTCGGCCGCAAGACGATCCGCGACCGAGACAGGGTCTTCGCTAAAAAGATTATCGTTCATATACCTGCCCGCCCATTAGGGCAGATAGTTCCGCTTCGGCGGCTTGGATGTCAAGTTCCCGCGGGCGTTTGCGCATCGCCAGCGCCCGTTCTGCGCGGGCTTGTGCCACATCCGACATTTCTCCGGCAGTTTCCATTACAGCGGCACGTTCAGAAAAACTGCCATTGCAATGCAGGACTACATCGCAGCCCGCCTGCAAAGATTGGCGGGAGAGGTCCGTCAACGCCCCGCTGAGCGCCTTCATCGAGATATCGTCGGTCATAATCAGCCCGCCAAAGCCGATATTGTCTCGGATCAGACCCATCATGGCCGCGGAAATGGTGGCCGGCCGGGGATCTATCTGATCAAAGACCAGATGCGCGGTCATCCCCATCGGCAGGTCGTTCAAGGCACGGAACGGCGCGAAATCGCTGTATTCCAACTCTTCCAGCGGCAAATCAACATGCGGCAGGTCATGGTGACTGTCCAGAGTGGCACGGCCATGGCCGGGAATGTGCTTGAGAACCGGAAGAACGCCCCCATCAAGAAGGCCCTGCGCCACAGCCCTGCCGATCCTGGAAATCTGCTCAGGATCAAAGGCATAACAGCGGTTTTTCAGAAACGCGTGTGTCTCGGGCCGCACCACATCGACCATAGGGGCACAATTGCTGTCGATGCCCAGACCAAACAGCTCATCCGCAATCAGGCGGTACCTGAGGTACATGGCGCGTTCCGCTTGATCACCCGCCCTGGTCACATGATCCAGCGGGGGCAGCCATTCGCGGGCCAAGGGTGCGCGCAAACGCTGTACGCGCCCTCCTTCCTGATCAATGGTAATGGGGCAGTTGCGCCCAACAGCCTCTCGGAAATCATCACACAAGGCGCGCACCTGATCGGCGCTTTCAATATTGCGGGCGAACAGAATGAACCCAAACGGGTTCATCTGGCGAAACAGGTCTCTTTCCTCCTGCGTCAGGCGCAGTCCTTCAGCATCTGTGATCGCTGCTCCGAACTTCACCTCACGGCCACCGGGATACAGTCAGCGCCTTGCGCGACCAGAGCGGCGCAGAATTGGCGCGAGTCGCTCAGATCTTCAAACCCCAGAACGCGCAGGCGGTAGAAGGTCCGCCCACCGCTTGAGGTTTTCTGAATAACGCGCTGTTTTCCCGACATATACTCACCAAACTGACCATTCAAACGGTCCCACTCGGCCTGTGCCACTTGCGTGCTGTCATAAGCCCCAAGCTGCGCCAGTCGGGTCCCCTTGGCCAGTGTATCCGGATCAACATCCACCCCAACCGCAGCTTTCACCGCTGCATTAATGGCGTCTTCGGAATTCTCGCTGGGTGCGACCTGACTGCGGGTCGACCGTGCCGGACGCGTCACAGGGCGCAACGATCGGCGCACACCCGGCAACTCTGCGAAACTTGGGTCTGGCAAGGCCGCAGCAAAATCTGCCGGGTCAATGGCGGGTTCTTCGTCGGGGGTGGTCAGCGATGCCAGTTGCACACCGTCTTCGAATTCTTGCTGCGTTTCTGCTGCCGCACCCGCCAATTCCGCAACCAGCGCATCTACTGCGTTCTGGCGCAGGCGCGCGGCTTCCTGCGTGGTGATCGGTTCTTCGATCACATGCAGCGCAGGGGTCGGCTTCAGTTCTCCGGCGGGCAGGTCTTCTTCCGTAAGGGACACCGGGCGCGGCGCAAGGATCAACCGGTCAGCCGGTGCCGCGGCACTGCCTTCGGCGGCGACGGCATTCACGGCAAAGCCCTGATGATCGGCGGGTGTTCCACCCGGATTTTCCGGTTGCACACGCATCGGCCCTTCGGCGGCGCGGACAACCGGCACGCCACTGACATCGCGCATGATCAGTTGATAGCCCCAGACCCCGACACCGGCGACCAGCGCCAAGGAAGCAACAGCCCCCAGGAAATTGACTGCCCTGCCCAGACCAAACGAGCCTCGCGGCGCGTCATCTTCCTGCATATCTTCGGGAAAATCATACACATCATCAGAATGCGCTTGATTCGGGTAATGAATCTGCCCGGGGCTTTGATGCCCCGAGTAATCGTAACTCGCCATGTCCGCCTCACTGCCCGTTTCACGCCTGAAAATAAGGCCCGCGGGTCATTTCTTGCCTACCTCGTACCGGCGGTTCGGGCGATATTTGTTACCGCATCTCCTGCGCCGGAGTAACGCCAAGAATACCCAAGCCCGCTGAAATCACAACAGAAACGGCCCGGGCCAAAGCGATTTTTGACTGGCTTGTGGCAACATCGCCATCCTGGATGAAACGCAATTGCGTCTCGTCATTACCCTTGTTCCACAACGCATGAAAGTCGCCTGCAAGTTCATAAAGGTAAAATGCGACCCGGTGCGGTTCATTGGTCCGCGCCGCAATCTCGACCAGCCGCGGCCATTCTGCCAGCTTCTTGGCAACAACCAGTTCCGAGGCATGATCGTTTTTGCTCAGGTCGGCGCCTGCAAGGGTCGCATCATCAACCGCAATTCCAGCCTCGGCCGCGCGGCGCAGCACGCTCATGACACGGGCATGTGCGTATTGAACGTAGAATACAGGGTTCTCGCGACTTTGTTCCAGAACCTTGTCAAAATCGAAATCCAACGGCGCGTCGTTCTTGCGGGTCAGCATAACAAACCGCGTCACGTCCGGGCCCACCTGATCGACCACATCGCGCAGAGTGACAAAGTTCCCTGCACGCTTGGACATCTTGAACGGCTCGCCATTCTTCCACAGCTTCACCAGCTGCGTCAGCTTGATATCTAGCGGCACCTCACCGTCGGACAGTGCCGAAACAGCCGCCTTCATCCGCTTGACATAGCCGCCATGGTCCGCGCCAAACACGTCGATCAGCGCGTCAAAACCACGGGACACCTTGTCATAGTGATAGGCAATATCCGGGGCAAAATAGGTCCAGCTGCCATCTGATTTCTTGACAGGGCGATCCACATCATCGCCATGTTCGGTCGATTTGAACAGCGTCTGTTCGCGTGGCTCCCAATCTTCGGGCTTTTTGCCCTTCGGCGGCTCGAGCACGCCTTCGTAAATCAGACCCTTGTCAGTCAGCGATTGCAATGCGGCCTCGATCCGACCGGTGCCATAGAGCGATTTTTCCGAGAAGAACACATCCATCTCAACGCCCAGCGCTTTTAAGTCAGCACGGATCAGATCCATCATCGCGTCGGTCGAGAACTCACGTACCTCTTCCAGCCAGTCACTTTCCGGCTTGTCGATCAGGCTGTCGCCGTATTTCTCTTTCAACGCTTCCCCAATTGGGATCAGGTAGTCGCCGGGATAAAGACCTTCGGCAATCTCGGGGCTCAGACCATTGGCCTCGCGATAGCGTTCGTAAGCCGAGCGCGCCAGCACATCCACCTGCGCGCCGCCGTCGTTGATGTAGTACTCGCGGGTCACATCATGGCCCGAATAGGCCAGCAGGCTTGCCAGAGCGTCACCGAATACCGCACCCCGTGTATGACCCACGTGCAGCGGACCGGTTGGGTTGGCCGAAACATATTCAACGTTGACCTTCTGCCCATGACCCATAGTCGAGCGGCCATAATCGGTGCCCTTCTCCAGCACGGCCGCCAGCACACCTTGCCAGACCGACGGCGCCAGCCGCAAATTGAGAAAACCGGGACCCGCCACATCGGCGCTGGCGATCCGGTCATCCGCCTCCAGCTTCCCTGCCAATGCCTCGGCAATGTCACGCGGTTTCATCCTGGCCGGTTTTGCCAGCACCATCGCCGCGTTTGTCGCCATGTCGCCATGCGCCGCGTCGCGCGGCGGTTCGACCGCCACGTTGTCAAAACTCAGCCCCTCGGGCAACGCGCCTTCGGACTGCATCTGCGCCAGCGCGTCCAGTACAAGGCCGCGGATCTCGGAAAACAGGTTCATTTCGGATGTCCTTTTGCTTGCCCGGCGGTTTACCACGCATCACGGCAAGGTCAATGGACGCCTAATGTTTGGACTTGGTTTGCGCCCAATGTCTGCCAATCTCGCCCGGATTTCCACTGTCAGAGATTTCAAATACCCTGCGGGCTGTCTGTCGTACGGCTTCTGATCATCGCTTCCCGCCTGCGCAAGGCACCAATCAACCCACAAAAAAGGTCGCAAACATGGACCATTACCCGTGTCATTGCGGCCCAGTCAGCCAGTCAGCCGCGCGTGATCCTGCAAGGCAAAACGGTCGGTCATACCTGCGATGTAGTCCGATACGATCCGGGCCAAAGCTGTCTCATCCGCCGCAGCTTCAATATCCTCGTGCCAACGTGCGGGCATCTGTTTCGGGTCGTTCAGGTAGATCGGGAACAGGTCTTCGACAACCGTTGCAACCTTGGCCCGTACCTTCATGACGCTGGGTGCGCGATACATCCGGGTGAACAAGAACGCCCTGATTTGTTTCAGATCCGCCCAAGTCCCGGTCGAGAATTGGATGACAGGATGCCCAAGATGGCGAATCTCTTCGACCGATTGCGCGCCCGAGGCTACAATCAAGTCTCGTGACGTTGTGATGACATCTGCCACCATGACCCCAAATACCCGCCGCAGTGCTTCATGACGTCGTCGATACGGATCAAGACCGGGGTATTTAGCATCCACATCCGCGTAGCATCCCCCCACGATCGGAAGGTGACGCAGATCATCATCTTCAAACAACCCCGCGCGCAACCCATCCAGAAGGTCGTGATTGTTGTAAGCAATGTCATCAGACAAAGCCGCCACCTGCGCCTCGGCACTTGCATGGGTATGAAGTTCAAGATCAAAGCCCTGGTTGCATTCAGCCAGCGCCCACGGCAGATCGCCAACAACCGGACCGTTATGCTTGGCGATACCCTCCAGACATTCCCAGGTCAGGTTGCATCCGTCAAACCCGGCATAATGCCGCTCCAGCTTCGTTACGATCCGAATGGCCTGGGCATTGTGATCAAACCCCCCGTAAGGCACCATCAGCGCGTGGAGGGCGTCTTCACCCGTATGACCAAAGGGTGTATGACCCAGGTCGTGCGCCAGGGCTACAGCCTCGGTGAGTTCAGGATTCAGGCCCAACGCCCCTGAAATGGTTCGCGCGACCTGAGCAACTTCGATGGAATGGGTCAGCCGTGTTCGATAACTGTCGCCTTCATGCTCGACAAAGACTTGCGTCTTGTGTTTGAGCCGCCGAAACGCACTGGCGTGAATGATCCGGTCGCGATCACGCTGAAAGCATGACCGGAAGCTGCTTTCTTCCTCTGGCACCAGCCGCCCCCTTGCACGGTCTGGGTCCGAAGCAAATCCCGCTCTGTCCAAAGGGCTTGTCCTTGTCGCCTGTCTTTTTGTTTCATATATTGTAGGACGCTTGGGAAATAAACCTTTGGAGACCGGCATGAATCTGCCTCCATCAGTCACCGAACGCGCCTTTGACCGCCTCGCCGAGATCGGTGCCGCGGAACAGGGGCAAGCCCTGCGTGTCGCAGTGGAGGGTGGTGGATGTTCCGGTTTTCAATATGAAATCGCTCTGGACACGCCAAACACCGATGACCTAATCCTTGAAGGCAAGGGGCAGAAAGTCATCGTCGACCCGGTCTCTCTGCCCTTTCTTGAAAACGCGGTGATCGATTTCACTCAGGAGCTTATTGGTGCAAGGTTTGTGATCGACAACCCCAACGCCACCTCTTCCTGTGGCTGCGGCACGTCGTTTTCGATGTAACCGACGGGGGCTTTGCCCCCACACCCCCAGGATATTTTCAGCCAGATGAAGCAGGGATCCGCTCTCTGACCAAAACGACCAGAGAGCTTCACCTGGCGCGGTCATCGGCGTCCCCGCCTGTACCGCCCCTTCTAGTATCGAAAAAATGGTTAAGGGTTCGTTTCTTCATCTGGCTAAAAATATCCCGGAGCGCGAGGCAGAGCCTCGCAAATCCGATCTCCGACTTGCCGCTGGGCCCGTTCTGAGCGATAGGTTGCCACAAGGTTTCGGAGGATCGCGCATGAAAATCGCCACGTTCAACATCAATGGCATCAAGGCACGAACCGAGGCGCTGCCCCGCTGGCTGGACGACGCCCAACCCGACGTTGTTCTTCTTCAGGAAATCAAATCCGTCGACGAGAACTTCCCCCGCGAGATGTTTGAAGATCGCGGGTACAACGTGGAAACACATGGGCAAAAAAGCTTTAATGGTGTCGCGATCTTGTCGAAGCTTCCGCTGGAGGATATATCTCGCGGCCTTCCCGGCGATGACAATGATGAACAGGCGCGCTGGATCGAGGCCACCGTCGTAGGCAAAAAGGCCCTGCGGCTCTGTGGGCTGTATCTGCCCAACGGGAATCCGGCACCCGGACCGAAATACGATTACAAGCTGGCCTGGATGGAACGGCTTTACGACCGCGCCCAGGCCCTGATGAAATCAGAGGAGCCTGCCCTGATAGCCGGAGACTATAACATCATCCCACAGGCCGAGGATGCCAAACGCCCCGATGCCTGGCGGGAAGACGCGTTGTTCCGCCCGGAAAGCCGGGCCGCCTTTCGAAAGATCCTGAACCTTGGCTTTACCGAGGCCTTTCGCGCCACAACGCAGGGCCCCGATCACTATTCTTTCTGGGATTATCAGGCTGGCGCGTGGAACCGGAATGACGGAATTCGAATTGATCATTTCCTGCTGACGCCACAAGCGGCCGACCTCATGCGAGATTGCCAGATTGATGCGGCTGTTAGGGGGCACGAAAAGCCATCCGATCACGTTCCCGTCTGGATTGACCTGAATCTTTGAGGCCCTAGGCAGCCGTGACGTCGTGACTGTAGATCCATTCATAGCGTTGTGACAACCGGGCACCGACGACCCTCAGCACACATTGCGCAGCCATACGGGCTGGACCGCGCAGATGAAAGTTCCGCGCATTTGACCCAGCCGCCGCGACAACGCGCTGCGCCCTTGGTTTGCGGGTTGTTTCATAGGCCGCCAGTGCGTTGGTGATACCCGATCGTTCGTCAAACGCACGCGCCAGAACCCAAGCGTCCTCGAGCGCCAGACATGCCCCTTGTGCCATGAATGGCAACGTCGGATGGGCCGCGTCCCCCACCAGAGCCAACCGACCATTCTGCCAGCTTTGGGCGACAGGCCGCAGAAACAATGCCCACAGATGCACATCCGTGACTTTCGACAGAATGTCGCGCACGGGGCCACCGAAATCTGCAAAGCGCTTGCGCAACTCTTCAGGGTCGCCCGTCTGACGCCATCCTTCTTCCCGCCAGTCCGAACGCTCTTCAACCGCGACAATGTTCATCATGTTTTCGTCACGCAACGGATAAGTTACCACATGCCGCCCAGGCCCCATCGTCAGGGATGCGGAAACCGGGTCATGACCGGGCTGCCAGGGGATGGTGGCGCGCCAGGCCACCTGATGCGTGAACTCCGGCATCTCTGCCCCGTTCAGAGCCGGGCGGAGCATGCTGCGGCCGCCATCGGCCGCAATGGCGCACTCGGCGCGAATTCGCTCGCCTGACGCCAAGATCACATCGGCCTCGTTGGGATGCTTTTGCACATGCGAAACTCTGGCACCCAAGCGGATATTCACGCCTGCGTCACAAGCCGCATCATGAAGAAGGTTCAGAAGGTCGGCACGGTGGTAGTAATAAGTCGGACCAGCTGCAGGGCCCGGCAGGTGACTGACCACGCGCCCTTTTCGGTAATCGCGCAAGACAGTTCCATGGGACTTCTGCCCGACAGAAAGACCTGTGACGCCAAGTGCATGAAGAACGCGCATCCCGTTCTCGCTGATCTGCAAACCGGCGCCGACTTCGGTCAGGGCCGGGGCTTGCTCCAGAAGCGTGACATGCGCCCCACGGTGTTGCAGCGCCAGAGCCGAGGCCAGGCCGCCGATTCCACCGCCAATGACACAGAATTTCAATCCATCTATCTTCATGGCATCCGCATAACGCAAAAACGCCGGAGCCACAGGCCCCGGCGTTTGGATTTCTTACACATACCCGGCGATTAATCGTCGCGGTGGACCTTTTCGCGACGCTCATGGCGCTCTTGTGCCTCAAGTGTCATGGTTGCAATCGGTCGTGCGTCCAGACGCTTTAACGAGATCGGATCGCCCGTCATTTCGCAATACCCGTATTCGCCATCATCAATCCGGCGCAGGGCCGAGTCGATCTTTGCGACCAGTTTTCGCTGACGATCACGGGTCCGCAGTTCCAGCGCACGGTCAGTTTCTTCACTGGCGCGGTCCGCGACGTCCGGAATGTTACGGGTGTTGTCTTGCAGCCCTTCGATAGTGTCGCGGCTACCAGCCAGTAACTCTGTCTTCCAATCCAGCAGCTTGCGACGAAAATACTCAAGCTGACGATCATTCATGAAAGGCTCATCTTCGGCCGGACGGTAATCTTCCGGCAGAAAAACTTCCTGCTTCATATTTGCTCCCTCGGTATGGCCAGTAACGTCGTTCGAGGCTGTTTCAGCTGACATTTGGCTCTCCCTTCTGCGCAGCGTTTAGCCGACGGGCGGTGGAATGTCACTACACAAACGTTGCGCAACAGTGCACCCCCGCGGATTTGTCTAACTATGAGACAAACATCAACAAAACCTTGTATTTCTATGAAATTTGACAGGCTTTTTTGGGGCGAGAGTTACAACGTCCGGGAATGGTCTACATCGGAATCAAGCAAAAGGGCTTGGAGTTGCAGCACAATTCCCGCCGGGCGACGCAGGGACGCGGGTTGTAAAAAACCTTGCCGCTCTGTAACCCGGAAACCACAACCTGCCCGTCCAACGCAATATACGCACGAGAGGCCCATGACCGCACGTTTCCAAGGTACAGCCGAATATGTCGCCACCGACGATCTGACCATTGCCGTGAACGCCGCTGTCACGCTTGAGCGCCCCCTGTTAGTGAAGGGCGAACCCGGTACCGGCAAGACCGAGTTGGCCAGACAGGTGGCCGGTGCGCTGGGGCTGAAAATGATCGAGTGGAATGTGAAATCCACCACCCGCGCGCAGCAGGGTCTTTACGAATATGATGCCGTCAGCCGCCTGCGTGACAGCCAACTAGGCGAAGAGCGTGTCCATGATGTGTCGAACTATATCCGCAAGGGCAAGCTGTGGCAGGCCTTCGACGCCGACGAAAAGGTTGTTCTGCTGATCGATGAAATCGACAAGGCGGATATCGAGTTCCCCAATGACCTGTTGCAGGAGCTCGATAAGATGGAGTTCCACGTCTACGAAACGGGCGAGACGGTCCGGGCCAAGCACCGCCCCATCGTCATCATAACCTCGAACAACGAAAAAGAGCTGCCCGACGCCTTCCTGCGCCGCTGTTTCTTCCACTATATCCGCTTTCCGGATGAGGCGACGATGCGCCGGATCGTTGATGTGCATCACCCCGGCATCAAGGACGCACTTCTGACTGCCGCACTGACGCAATTCTATGAAATCCGCGAGACGCAAGGGCTCAAGAAAAAGCCCTCGACCTCAGAGGTGCTGGACTGGCTGAAGCTGTTGCTGGCCGAAGACCTGACGGCGGAAGACCTCAGGCGTGACGGGGCCAGCGCGCTGCCGAAGCTGCATGGCGCCTTGCTGAAAAATGAACAGGATGTGCATCTGTTCGAACGTCTTGCATTCATGGAACGTGGCAAACGCTAGCCTGCGTGTGAACAATCTGTGATCACGGCTTGCCATTGGGTATCTCGGGTGTCAGCATCGAGATACCTGACGCAACCGCGTTGCAAAGCAGCAGTATTGGGGTCATCACTTGGCGAACGCTCTGACAATCCGGACCCTGCGGGCCGAGGACAAAGATCAGTGGGCCGAAATGTGGCGGGATTATCTGGCGTTTTATGAAACCACCCTGCCTGAAAACGTGTATGAAACGACCTTTTCCAGATTGGTGGGCGACGACCCGCAGGATTTTTCCTGTTTTGTCGCGGAACAGGATGGTGTTTTGGTCGGACTGACGCATTACCTGTTTCATCGCCACGCCTGGAAAGTGGAAAAGGTCTGTTATCTGCAAGACCTGTTCGCCCGACCTGAAACCCGAGGAACGGGCGTCGGTCGCGCCTTGATTCAGGCGGTTTATGAAGAGGCGGATCGCCAGGGCGCCCCATCCGTTTACTGGCTGACGCAAGAGTTCAACCAAACGGCGCGCCACCTTTATGATCGCATCGGCACCCTGACACCGTTCATCAAGTACGCTCGCCCATGATGCGTTTGGGCGCCCTTTTTCTGGCGCTGGTTATCGCTGGCTGCACGTCTGTCGAGACAATCGAACTCGGGAACGATGTCCCATATGTCGAAGTGGCGTTGCCACCGGCCAAGTCTTTTGCGGCACCGCGTCCCTCGCTACCAGCGCGATCCAACAATAACATCGCGTCGGATTTCCTGTCCCTGCATTTCGAACTGGAAAGCGGGGCCGCCCTGCCCGTGTTCACCCGGTTCGAAACGCCGATCACCGTTCGCCTGACCGGATCGCCGACACAAAGTATGCAGCAGGATCTGACCCGCCTGCTGAACCGCCTGAAGCGCGAGGCGGGTATCAACATCCAACAAATCAACGACGGTCAGGCCAATATCACGATCGAAGCGGTCAGCCAGAAGGACATTCTGCAAATTCTGCCAAACGCGGCCTGTTTCGTGGTGCCAAACGCGTCCAGCCTGGCTGAGTATCAGCGCGACCGCCGCAAAACCAAAAGCAGTTGGGTTGAGCTGCGCCAGCGCGAAAGATTGGGGATTTTTATCCCCTACGATGTCAGCCCGCAGGAAATGCGCGATTGTCTGCACGAAGAACTGGCGCAGGCCCTCGGTCCGTTGAACGACCTCTATCATCTGCCGGATTCGGTGTTCAACGACGACAATATTCATACGGTCTTGACCGGGTTCGACATGCTGATCCTGCGCGCGGCTTATGCGCCCGAACTGCACACCGGCATGACCCGCGATCAGGTCGCTGCCGTCATCCCCGGAATTCTCAGCCGTCTGAATCCACGCGGCGAACGACTAGCTGCGCAACCCCCCACAAATACCCCCCGAGAGTGGATCAACGCGATCCAGAAATCACTGGGACCGGGACCGGGTTCCCCCCGACAGATGCGCGCCGCGCAAAAGGCAGCCCGCATCGGGCAGCAACTGGGATGGACGGATCACCGCCGCGCCTATCCCCACTACCTGATGGGCCGGATGGAGCAGTTTCGTGATCCGGCAGAAGCCCAGCGGCAGTTCAAGATCGCGCAACAATTTCTTCGCGCGACGCCCGGAACCGAGGTTCATCAGGCTTATGTCTCAACCCAGACCGCAGCCTTTGCGCTTGCGCAGGATCGCGGGCCCGAGGTTCTGCCCGAACTGGATCAGGCCATCGACGTGATGACCCGCGCGGAGAACGCTTCGCTTCTGGCAACCTTGCTGCTGTTGAAATCCGAGGCCTTGAAACAGGCCGGTCAATTACAAAAGGCACGTGCCGTCAGACTGGACAGCCTTGGATGGGCGCGATACGGGTTCGGTTCTGAATTGGTGGCTCAATCTCTGGCTCAAAACAGTGGCCGACGCCCCGCTGACAGCACGAAAGACGGATGAAACGCATATGTTGCTAGTACTGGGAATGGCGATACTGGGTGCAATCCTGGGTGCTTTGACCGCAAAAAAACGCAATGGAAACGGCGCTGACATGGCACAGTATGCCGCCGGATATGGGATCGCTTTTGCGCTTGTGGGGCTGGTGATCTCGCTGGTTCTGCTTCGCATGGTGGCATGACGCAATGTTCCTGCCCTTTTTCAATAACCTCCGCAAAGCGGGCATCCCGGTATCACTCCGGGAGTATCTGACTTTTCTGGAAGGCATGAAAAAGGGTCTGGTCACCTATGATGTCGAAGCGTTTTATTACCTTGCCCGGGTGTCGATGGTGAAGGACGAGCGCAATATCGACAAATTCGACCGCGCCTTTGCCGCCAGCTTTGAGGGTTTGGGCGAGATCAGTTTCGATCAGGTGTTGGAAGCTGTCGATATCCCTGCCGATTGGCTCGCCAAGATGGCCGAGAAACACCTGTCGGAGGAGGAAAAAGCCGAGATCGAAGCGCTTGGCGGGTTCGACAAGCTGATGGAAACACTGCGCGAACGGCTCAAGGAACAACAGGGCCGTCATCAGGGCGGCAACAAGTGGATCGGCACCGCAGGAACCTCTCCGTTCGGGGCCTATGGGTACAACCCCGAAGGCGTCCGTATCGGTCAGAAAGAAAGCCGTCACCAGCGTGCGGTCAAGGTCTGGGACAAACGGGAATTCAGGAACCTCGACGATACGGTTGAACTGGGCACCCGCAACATCAAGGTCGCCCTGAAACGCCTGCGCCGCTGGGCGCGGGAGGGAGCAGCCGAAGAGCTGGATCTGGACGGCACCATCCGCGCCACGGCCGAGCATGGCTATCTGGATGTCAAAACCCGGCCCGAGCGCCACAACGCCGTCAAAGTACTGTTGTTTCTGGATGTCGGCGGCTCGATGGACCCGCATATCAAGGTGGTTGAAGAGCTGTTTTCCGCTGCAAGAACCGAGTTCAAGCATCTGGAATATTACTACTTTCACAATTGCCTGTATGAAGGGGTCTGGCGGGACAACCGCCGCCGCTGGAACCAACAGACCCCGACCCACGAAGTGCTGCGCACCTATGGGTCCGACTACAAGTGCATCTTTGTCGGCGACGCTTCGATGAGCCCCTATGAGATCGCCTATCCCGGCGGTGCCAATGAACATTGGAATCAGGAAGCTGGTCAGGTCTGGCTGCAACGCGCGCGCGAACAGTGGGCGTCAAACCTGTGGATCAACCCGGTGCCCGAGAAATACTGGGAATATACCCATTCCATCAGCATGATCCGCGACATCTTTGAAGATCGCATGGTGCCCATGACACTGGCTGGTCTTGAAAAGGGAATGCGCGAGCTGACGCGGTAGAGACTGATGGCAGGTTTGAGGCCATAGCCGCCTGCCACAGCAGCCACCTTCTGTGTTATGTTGCCGCGTACGAGTAAAAGTGGGCCATGCTGATGAAGTTACATACTTTTGTTGCTGTGACGTTTTTGGCGGTAGTTCTTGCGATCTTTGGAAGTCCGGTTTCCGCATCGGACGGGCGCGTGGCTCTCGTCATCGGAAATTCGGAATATGATCATGTTTCGAGCCTACAAAACCCCGCGAACGACGCCGAAGACATCGCATCGGCCTTGGAGCGGATCGGGTTCGAGGTAACGCGAGGACGGGATCTTGACTACCGAGAGATGCGGCTTGCGCTTCGGGACTTCGCCCAAGCTGCGGAAGACGCGGAGATGGCCGTTGTCTATTTCGCGGGCCACGGCATAGAGATCGACAATATCAACTACCTGATTCCGGTCAACGCAGAATTGAAAAGCGATCGCGACATCGAGTTTGAGGCAATCCGGCTCGACAGCGTTCTGTCTGCGCTCGATACTTCGCAAGGCATTCGGATCGTACTCCTTGATGCCTGTCGCAATAATCCGTTTCTTACCTCTATGCTTCGGTCGTCAGCGACTCGGTCAGTGGGTCGGGGGCTGGCGGGGGTTGAACCGGGCGCAGTTCTGGTAGGTTTTGCCGCTCGCGGCGGGACTCTGGCGCTCGACGGCGACGGCCGAAATAGCCCGTATGCTGAGGCTCTTCTAACACATCTCGCGGAACCGGGGCTCGAGTTGGGCTTTTTCTTTCGGAAAGTGCGCGACACAGTGTCAGAGCTCACGAATGGTTATCAGCAACCGTTCACATACGGTTCACTACCAGGACACGGAATCTACCTGACACCAGCGGCAGCGCCCTTGCGTGCCGCTGAGCCAGTCGCCGAAGCTACCGGGTCCGACCCCGTTTCAGGAGAAGATGCCGCTTTCGAAGCTGCGCGCAAACTGGGCTCGGTTCGTGCCTGGTCGCTTTTTTTCGATAAATTTCCAAATGGCGCGCGGAAGTCGGAAGCACTTGAAGCTGAGGCGACTCTTTTTCGCTACAATCTGCAGGCGCGACATGCCGGAAGAAATCTCGCGGCGGCTGAGTCGCTGAACTGGATGCGGGGCGAAGCTGTAAAGTATTTGACACTTTCGCGGGCGAACCAGCTTGTGATCCAGTCGACATTGCAGCGCTTCGGATATGACCCTGGAGTGATTGATGGAGTTCTCGGGCCACAGAGTTTCGGCGCCGTTTCGGATTTCCAGAGGGATCGACGGCTGGCGGCGGACGGTGTGCTTGACAGGGCCACGCTGTCAGCGCTCGGGATCGAACCACCCGAGTTCGGCTGGTTCCCTATCGCTGCGACCTTGGGCAATCGCTACGATATCGAAGCGATTCGGGCCCTTGAATCCGATCCACGCCTACACCGGTTGGCACGTACCTTTTCGGGGCGCGTCATGAACTATGGATTCTACGACGGACGGCTCTACGCAGTAGTCCGCACAAGCCATTTGTCTTGGGATCAAATTAAGACGCTGACAATGCAATCGGGAGGTGATCTGGCGTCCATTGGGTCGGCGTCCGAAGAGGAGATGGTAAAGAACCTTTTTCGTTACGATAACCTATTCTGGACCGAGCGAAACGCCCGCGACACCTATCCGTTTGCCGGAGACGACAATCTTGACGTGATCGGCCCTACTTTCGGGTTAACAATTAACAACGGAGTGTGGGCGTGGACCGATGGCCAGCCATTGAGCTACCGCAATTGGCAACCGGGTTTTCCTCGAAGCAACCGTCCTAGACCTTTCGGCGAATTTGTCCACGTGCCACGCAGGACCGGCACGCTTCCTTCTGACTGGCGCTGGGGAAACTGGCATGTCGCCCGCAATGCCATATTGATCGAGATCGAGTAGGTCGTCTGGACGCGAAAACTCGTCTTTATGCCGGACATAACTGTCGAGGTCCAATTCGATTTTTCCTTAAGTGCCGCTTTAGGACTGCTGACACCTTTTCCGGAGTACAGATTCGACATTACTGCCATGCGGCGAACGGCGGCATGGTCCATTGAATTTTTCGTTTGCTCTAAAAGCCCAGTGCTACCATATCTAGCCCATGCTTCGCCTGACCCCGATCCTGCTGGCCATTGCCTATGGAATTGTGATGTACCGGATTTCCGTCTGGCGCACCCATCGTGAACTGGATGCGAAATCGACGGAACTTGCCGATCCGGCGCTGAAACGCATGACCGACCGGCTGGCGGCGGCGCTCGGGATCGAACGGGTGCCGGTCTATATCTACGAGATCGACCCGGTGAATGGGCTGGCCGCGCCGGACGGGCGGATATTCATCACGCGAGGATTTTACCGCAAGTTTCACAACGGAGAGGTTTCAGCTGAGGAAATGGCCAGTGTAATCGCGCATGAGTTGGGGCACGTGGCGCTGGGTCACGCACGGCGGCGGATGATCGATTTTTCAGGGCAGAATGCGATGCGAACGGCGCTGATCATGGTTCTGAACAGGTTCATCCCCTTTGTCGGGGCGATGATTGCCAATGCGTTGACCGCACTGATCGCCTCGCGCCTGTCGCGGCAGGACGAGTATGAGGCGGATGAATACGCAGCCGCTTTGCTGACAAAAGCCGGGATTGGAATCGGACCACAGAAATCACTGTTTCACAAGCTGGAAGAGTTGACACAGCAGCGCGCCGGGGTGGTCCCGGCCTGGCTGATGAGCCATCCCAAGACAGATGAACGTGTTGCGGCGTTGGAAAAGCTTGAACAGCGTTGGGCACGCGGGTGATGCCTGTGCTGCGAGAGGCCAGCCTCTCGCGCTCTCCGGGATATTTTTGGCCAGATGAAGCTGGATCCCGCTCAGATGGCGAGCGCTTTGCCCAATCGCGGAAGCCGGGCTTTTTTCATGAGCGCGCGGAGGGTCCATTGTTCGCCTGAGAGGCGATCGGCTTCGGCAAGGACCTGTGTGGCAAGTGTGCTCATGCCTTCTGGGTTTGACTGCCAGAAACTGTACAACAGGCTGTCGGGATCTTGCCGGTCAAGCCCTTCATCAGTCAGGATATTTCTGGGAAAATCCTTGGCATTTACCGTGACAATCAGATCAGCGGAAGCCGCGATTGCTGTGGCCAGCACGTGGATATCTGCGGCGTCCGGCAGCCACAGACGGTTTTGAAGACCCTCGTTCGCTGGACGTTCGGCATCCGGCCAGGCCGCTTGCACCAGCGCGATTTCAGCACGCGCCTGCGCCTCCCCCGTCGGGCCCAGCTTGCGGGCGGCGCGGGCCCATTCTTCGAGGATGCGGGCGGACCAGATCGGGGTGAAATATCCCAATCGCGCGGCGCCCAACAGCATTTCGCGCATGACCGTGGGATAGAGGACGCAAGTGTCGAGAACAGCCTTCATAGGCGGTAGAACACCGCCTTGAGGTAGCCGCTTTCCGCCAGTTGCGGCAGTTGCGGATGATCCGGCCCAGCAAATCCGGTGTGGATCAGTTGCGCCTTTCGGCCCGCCCGGCCGATCCCGCGGGAGGAGGCATCGCGGAACCGTCCCAGATCGGCGGCATGAGAACACGAGCACAGCCCCAGATAGCCGCCCGGTTTGACCAGAGGTGCGGCAAGCCGTGCGATACGTTCATAGGCGCGCAAACCCGAATCCAGCGCTTGTTTTGATGGGGCAAAGGCAGGTGGGTCACAAATGACCACGTCAAAAACCGCACCCTCGTCCCCCAATTGAGTCAGTACATCGAACGCGTCGCCCTGCCGGGTCTGGAACCTGTCGGCAAGGCCCGAAGCCTCGGCACCTTTGGTGGCCAGTTCCAGCGCGGCCGCAGACCCATCGACGGATAAGGCCCGTCCGGCACCTGCGGCCAGCATCGCCAGACCAAAGCCGCCGACATGACTGAACACGTCCAGCACCTGCGCTCCGGGATGTACCAGCCGTGAGGCAAAGGCTTGGTTGGGGCGTTGATCGTAAAACAGGCCGGTTTTCTGACCTCCGGTCAGGTCGGCCATATACGTGGCACCATTCATTGGCACAGGCAGGGGCGCGTCGGGTGCTGTGCCGTGCAAAGTCAGGTTCTCATCGTCGAGCCCTTCCAGCCCGCGCGTGCGGCCCGAGGCGTTTTTCAGCACCGTCGTCACGCCTGCGACCTTGATTAGCGCTTCGGTGAGCGTATCCAGATGCACCTCGGCCCAGGCCGCGTTGGGCTGGATGACACAGGTATCGCCAAACCTGTCGATGATCACACCGGGAAAGCCATCGGCCTCGGCATGGACCAGACGGTAGAAAGGCGCATCAAACAGACGTTCACGCAGTGCAAGGGCGCGGCTGAGGCGGGTTTCGAACCAAGTATTGTCCAACTGCGCGTTGGTATCACGATCCAGCACCCTGCACATGATTTTTGACTCAGGATTGACCGCCACCAGCGCAAGCGCTGCGGGAGTGTCATCCTCGAGAATCGCCAGAGCGCCTGCGGGGATCTTGCGCGTACGGCGGTCGGTGACGATGTCATTTGCATAGACCCAAGGGAAGCCATGGCGCAGGCCGCGCGCGTTGGCTTTGGGTTTCAGGCGGATACGGGGGCGGTCGGCAGATTGGGTCATGGTGCCCTCTTAGTCGCGAATGTGCCGATGGAAAAGACCTAGCGGCTTCGCGAACGCCAGCCACCGCGCCGTTTCGGGGTTTGGGCCGCCTGAAGGCCCTCGGACAGAACCTGAGTCATGGGATGATCCGGGCTGTGCAGCGCGTATGCCGCATGCAACTCGGTCAGCGCCGTGTTCTGGTCACGCTCTTCGGGCAGGCTGAGCGCCCAGTCCAGAAATATGCTGCGGCATTCCGGCAGGGTGATGCCTTCGATGCGATAAGCTTCCTGGATCAGACCTTTGTGGTCATTGGGATCAGTGCTGCGTGCCATCTTCGCCCTCTTGGATCACGCTGCCGATCAGGTCGGCCGCAGTTGTGTAACTCTCCTGCAATGCCCGTTGCAGTGCATCGACCTGTTCAAACCCGGTGGCACGGCACAGGAAATCCACACCTCCTTCACCGATCTGCTCCGCCTCGATGACTTTGCCCGATAGAAGCCGGGCCGCACATTGCACCGACCAGCATAGGCTGTAGCAGTCTTTCAGGGATTGCGCCTGCGCGACATCCAGCAACCCGGCAGCGACGGCTCCATCGAGGCCCGAGGACACATCGCGTGCCGTAGTCCCTGCCAGCAAGGCACCGGTTTCGGCCATCAGTTCGATGTCCATCAGGCGGCCGGGCCCGTTTTTGGCATCCCAAATCCCGGCAGGTGCCTTGGCTGCGGCCAGGCGCGTTCGCATCTCGGCGACTTCGCGCAAGACATTGTCCCGCTCGCGTGGGCGCGACAGAAACCCGGCGCGGAACGCTTCGATATCATTTGCCAAACCGGCATCACCCGCAACGACATGAGCACGGGTCAGGGCCAGATGTTCCCACACCCAGGCCTCGTTCTGCTGATAATTGGTAAAGCTGGCCCAACTGGTGGCGACCGGCCCCTGATTGCCGGACGGGCGCAGGCGCATGTCAACTTCATACAGCCGCCCCTGTGACATCGGAGCTGAAAGTGCTGTGATCAGCGCCTGCGTGAACCGCGCATAATAGGTGCGCGTGGCCAGAGGGCGCGGACCATCGGACATGTCCTGATCCTGCGGGTCATAGATCACAATCATGTCCAGATCGGATTGCGAATTGATCCGTCCTGCGCCCAGCGACCCCATGCCCAACACCGCCGCTCCGCGCCCCGGTGCGGGCCCGTGTTTGCGGGCGAAATTTTCGGCAACATATGGCAGGATGGCGGCAATCACCGATTGTGCAAGCTCTGCATATTGCCGGCCTGCCTGTGCCCCGTCGATCAGACCGCGCAAGTGGTGGACACCGACCCGGAAATGCCATTCCTTACACCAGCGCCGCGCAAGGTCGAGCCGGGTTTCATAGTCAGGCTCTTCCGCCAGCGCACGGGCCAGTTCGATTTGCAAAGCCTTCTGCCCCGGCCAATCGGCAAAGAAACTGCCGCCGATCACCGCATCGAAAACCAAGGCATTGTGCGACAGATGCGAGGCCAGAGCATGAGACGTGCCAACGATATCGACCAGTAGGTCAATCAGTTGCGGATTGGCCTCGAACAATGAAAACAGCTGCACCCCGGCAGGAAGGCCTGACAGAAACCCGTCCAGCGCCATCAACGCCTCGTCCGGTTTGGCGGTCTTGGCAAGACGCGACAGCAGCTCGGGCCGCAACCGTTCGAATATCCGCGACCCGCGCTGGGACCTTAAGGCCGGATAGGTCGTCCACCGGGCCAGAACACTCTGGTCAAACTCCACATCCTGCGCCGCCACAGGTGCAGGACCGGGCCCGGGCGCAAAAAAACCTTCGGTCAGTTCGTGTACTTCCGTCAGGCGGTTTTTCAGGTCCTGTTTCAGTTCGTCGCTGCCGATCCCCATCAGACAGGCGATGCGTTCGATGCCTTCCGGTGATTTCGGCACCTTATGCGTCTGTGCATCATGAACCATCTGAATGCGGTGTTCGACTTCGCGATGCGCCCGATAATGATCGGTCAGTTTGTCCGCGACATCCTGCGGCACCCAGCCTTTTGACGCCAACGCCGCCAACCCCGGGACCGTTCCGCGCACCCGTAAATCCGGATCGCGGCCACCTGCGATCAACTGACGGGTCTGGGTGAAGAACTCGATCTCGCGAATACCGCCCTGCCCCAGCTTCATGTCGTGGCCGGGGATCGACAAGGCCCCGCCCGTACCCTTGTTTTCGCGAATTCGAAGACGCATATCATGCGCGTCCTGAATGGCGGCAAAATCCAGATGGCGACGCCAGACAAAAGGGCGCAATGTGTCCAGAAACCGCTGCCCCGCGGCCAAGTCTCCGGCGCAGGGGCGGGCCTTAATATATGCTGCGCGCTCCCACGTGCGGCCAAGGCTTTCGTAGTACCGTTCAGCGGCCTCCATCGCCATGCAGACCGGTGTTACGGCGGGATCAGGTCTCAGCCTCAGATCTGTACGGAAAACATAGCCATCGGCAGTCTTGTCGCTAAGCGTCGCGCAGAAGTTCCGCGTTGCCCGCACCATACCCTGCCGGGCCTCGTAGAAGTCGTCGGGGTCAAACCGTGTCTCATCAAACAGCACAATCAGATCGATATCCGAGCTGTAGTTCAGCTCATGCGCGCCCATCTTGCCCATGGCCAGAATGACCATCCCGGCGGCAGTTTCGATATCGTCCTCGGTCATACCCGGCAGTTTGTTGCGCCGGATCAACGTCGCAATCTCGGCCTTGGCCGCAACATCTGCGGCCAGTGCCCCGTAATCGGTCAGTGCCGCGGTGACTTTCTCAAGCGGCCAGGCACCTGCGATGTCGGCAAGCGCGGTCAACAGCGCCACACGCCGCTTGGCCTGCCGCAAGCCGGATTTCAGCTGATCCGGCGGCAGCTCACGCGCATCCGCCATGACTTCAGTCAGCGCCTGGTCCGGGCGCACTAAGGCATCAGGCAACCATTCCCTTTCATGCTCTATCAGGCCTTTAAGATATGGGCTGGACCCGGCCGCCCCCGCCACCAGCTCTCCCATCTCCTGCGACAGATCAGGTATCAGAGCGCGGGCTTCATCGCCCAGGGACGGATCAAACGCACGCGGAAGGCGGGTAATGGCAAGAGCGTCAGTCATGCGCGCACCCTGCGCATTGCGGGACGTAATCGTCAATGGGGCATTCTGATCAGGTTTCCTGAACCGGCGTGTCCTGACTGAAGCTGTTGACCCAAACGTCGTTTCTTCGTTCCCACAAAGATGAAATCAGCATCGCCTCGCGCCGATCTGCACCCGGGCGCAGGTAATCGGCACGGTAGGACAGCAAGACGATATCCGGGGTCAGAACGCGTAACCGAGCGTCACTCAGATCAAACTCGGCCATCGTTGGCGCATCTGCAAATTGCCCGACGTGATCGTCCCGATTGGCAAATCCTGTGGGATAAACGCCCAGAAAATCCGCGCTCAGCAAGGCGCGGTCGGCGCTTGCATCACCATCAACCAGCGCCACCCAGACCTGCGTTTCCAGTTCAAGAATGTCCTTTAGTGCAGGGGCAGCTTTGTTGTCCGTCTTATCCATACCCGGACCCTGCGAGCCAGATCCTGAAACGTCAACCGGATTGCATAATGTAAATCTTTTTCACATTACCCCTTGCACCCGTCCAAACGGTACCCCATCTATGCAATGTGAATAGAGTTTACATCAACCCTGGAGAGCTCAAATGACCGCATTGTCCGACCCCGCCGTCCCCGCGAATCCGGGATGGCTTTACCGAACCGAAGCTTGGCTGGATGACAAAGGCAAAGGGGCCTGGATCGCCGCCATGGTTCTTGGTTTCATCTTCTTCTGGCCCGTTGGCCTTGCCCTGCTGGCCTATATGATCTGGAGCAAACGCATGTTCAGCAAATCCTGCAACCGCCGCAAATCCTGGCACAGCCACATGAGTGCAATGAAGCCCTCAGGCAACAGCGCCTTTGACGCCTACAAAGCAGATACCCTGGCCCGCCTGGAACGCGAACAACAGGATTTCGAAGCCTTCTTGCGCCGCCTGCGTGACGCCAAGGACAAAGCCGAATTCGATCAATTCATGGATGAACGCGCCCGCGAAAGCCATGACGAAGACGGCAAGGGCGAGCCCGCCTGATTGACCTTGCCCTGCCCCGGTGTTTCGGGACAGGGTACCCCTACCCCAGTTTTTCGGACCTATCGAATGAACCATCTGCCCGACCCGGACACCCAACCTGATTTCTATCGTTCGGTGACAACCAAACGCTTCGTTGCCTGGCTGTTCGATATCGCCTTCATTTCGCTGCTTTGCACGGTGGCAATCCTTTTAACCGCCTTTCTGGGTCTGTTTTTTCTGGCCCTGATCTACGCGGTTGTTAG
This sequence comes from Ruegeria sp. SAZD013, assembly GCF_059612525.1. Taxonomy (NCBI): domain Bacteria; kingdom Pseudomonadati; phylum Pseudomonadota; class Alphaproteobacteria; order Rhodobacterales; family Roseobacteraceae; genus Ruegeria; species Ruegeria sp. SAZD013. The sequence continues at coordinate 737,345 of NZ_JBXWQT010000020.1, forward strand.
CTTCGTCTACCGGGTAGTGACAATCGCCAACGGCTCAGCCACGCTGGGAATGCGCTTTATGGGGATCGAGCTGCGCGATGCGTTCGGAGAACGAATGGATCTGGGCAAGGCGCTTGCCCACACAGCTGGTTATTTCGTCAGCATGGCCTTTCCCGTGGTCCAGATCATCTCGGTCATCATGATGATGACCAGCGCCCGTGGCCAGGGTCTGACCGACAGTTTTCTGGGCACCGTCATGATCAATCAACGGGCCTGACGCAAGGTTGCGTGAAACACTTGGCGGTCTCGGGAACGGTTGCTATCATCCCTCCCGAGGCTGGATGGGGATTTCATGCGACATACGCTGCCAATTGCGCCACAATTCTATGTCACGGCACCGCAGCCCTGCCCTTATCTTGGCGGCAGGATGGAACGTAAACTGTTCACCGCCCTGCAAGGCGAAGGGGCTGAACAGCTGAACAATTCCCTGTCTCAACAAGGATTTCGCCGGTCTCAGAATGTACTCTACCGGCCTTCGTGCACGGATTGCGCAGCCTGCCTGTCGGCCCGGATCGATGTTTCAGCCTTCCGTCCGACCAAAAGCCAGAAACGCACGGCAAAGCGGAACGGGTATCTGGAACGCCGCGCAACCTCGCCATGGGCCACGGATGAGCAATACGAGCTGTTTCGCCGCTATCTTGACACCCGTCACGCCGATGGTGGCATGGCTGACATGGACGTTTTCGAATTCGCCGCGATGATCGAGGAAACACCGATCCGCAGCCGCGTTGTGGAATATGCCGATCCTGAAACGGGCGAGTTGATCGCCGTCAGCCTGACCGATGTGCTCGATGACGGGCTAAGCATGGTCTATTCCTTCTACGACCCGGAACAGCCGCAGAACTCACTCGGCACCTACATGATCCTCAACCATATCGACATCGCACGTGAGGCGGGCCTGCCCTATATCTATCTGGGGTACTGGGTCCCCGGCAGTCCCAAGATGGGCTACAAAGCCAAGTTTTCTGGGCTTGAGGCGTATATTCAGGGGGGGTGGCAAAAGATCAGTGATCCGGATGCTTATTCCGGCACATCGCATCACCCCTTGTCGGCGCCGCCAATCGCCGAACAGGTCGCCAATATCCAGCTCCCTGACCGGCATCCGACCAAAGGCTGACCGCGCGATGAAACAAAGCCTGCATGCCGTCACCCTTGTTGTGCCGGATTACGACGACGCCATCTTGTTTTATACAAAGACACTCAGCTTCCAACTCATCAAGGACATCGACCTCGGCCATGGCAAGCGCTGGGTTCTCATCGCGCCTCCAGGTTCGGACAGCGGATGCCTTCTATTGGCAAAGGCTGACGGACCTGAACAAACCGCCGCCATAGGCAACCAGACCGGCGGGCGCGTTGGGTTCTTCCTGCAAACCGATGACTTTTATCGTGACCACGCAGATATGCGCGCTGGGGATGTCCACTTCGAAGAAGACCCACGCCACGAACCCTATGGCATCGTCGCTGTCTGGCGTGATCCCTTCGGCAATCGCTGGGACCTGATCCAGTTCACCTGATCCGCATCTTCATCTGGCTATAAATATCCCGGGGATGAATTGGCCGCAGGCCAACAAGGGGCTGGCCCCTTGCCCGAAACAAACAGAAAAGGGGGCCAATCGGCCCCCTTTGCAATATTCTCTTCCGGATCGGATCAGTTTGGCATCAGGTCCGGAACGATCGTGACAATCGTCGGGAAGAACCACAAGATCGCGATCCCCATAACCTGGATCAGAACAAACGGAACGATCCCGCGATAGATATGACCAGTTGTGACCTCTTTCGGCGCAACCCCCCGAAGGTAGAACAACGCAAACCCGAAAGGTGGCGTCAGGAACGACGTCTGAAGGTTCACCGCCACCATGATCGTGACCCATTTCGGATCGAACGAGCCGCCATAGATCACCGGGCCCACGATGGGGATCACGATGTAGATGATCTCGAGGAAATCCAGCACGAACCCCAGAATGAACAGCACCAGCATCACGATCAGGAAAACCGTGAACTCGTTGTCAAAGCTCTTCAGGAATTGCTGGATATAATGCTCCCCTCCGAATGAAATCACCACGAGGTTCAGCAACTGCGATCCGATGAGGATGGTGAACACCATCGAGGTCACTTTGGCTGTCTCACGCACCACCGGGGTCAAAACACCGCTGGAATAGAGCACCCAGCATCCGTACAGCAGCCCGAACAGGGCGTAAAGGTAGGCCGCATAAGCAATGATGAAGGCGATCCAGGTTTCCACCGTCACACTGCCTTGATTGATACGCAGGTCAAAGTTGACCCCCATCAGCAGTGCAATGACAACGGCGAAGGTCGACCAGATGACCACTTTGCCCGAACGGCCCTGATCCTGCAGCTTGCGATAGGCGGCCAGCATGATCGCGCCACCCGCGCCCAGCGCAGCCGCCGGTGTCGGATTGGTGACACCTCCCAGGATCGAGCCCAGCACCGCGATGATCAGAACAAGCGGCGGGAAGACCACGCGGATCAGATCGTTTGTGGCACAGCGGGCCGCAGCCTCTTTGCAACCATACATGGCCAGCGCGAACGGCAGGGCGAGCAGCACGAAAGTCACGCCAGAGGATGTGGTAGGCGATATTATCAGGATATCGACCAACGCCATCAGCAGCAGCCCGATTGCGCCAAGTATCAGCGGCTGCGGTGACCGCGACGGTGCGATCCCTCGGCCCAGAACCAGGGTCAGACCCAGCAGGACGAGGGTAACCGCCACTCCGGTGCCGATCGGTGCCGCATCGGCAATCCTTTTTTGCTGTTCAGCAGCCAGTTCCTCTTCTGTCAGGCGATGCGCTTGGGTTGTGCCGCCCGCGGCATCAATGGCTTCCTGCTCGGAAACCGCCTGATCCCATGCAGCCTGCCCATGCAGGTCGATCATTGACGCCTTGCATTCTTCCGATACGTTGGTCCGCAGCGACGCACCCTCGCCGATATCCGAGAAGGCCGAGACCGAGATGTTCTGGCTTCCGATCACACCGACATTGCCCAAAAGGACCGCGCCGACGATCAGGGCTACAGGCGCACCCAGCAACCATGTCAGGCCTTCTGACCGCGTAATGGGTTCCCCGGAACCACCGGACACAGCCACAGCGGGCGCTTTGTGTGGATTCAGCAATGCATAACCAAAGGCATAGAGCGCATAGAGCAGCGCCAGCATGATCCCTGGCAACAGCGCAGCCTGGAACAATGTCCCGACCGAGACAACCGCAGGCTCACCCAGATAGGTCAGCGCGTCGGTGCAACCGGCCTCAACAGCCCTGGTTTCCTGGGCTGTCGAATAAAGATCTCCTGCCAATGTGCCCAGTAGGACGATCACGATCGACGGCGGAATGATCTGCCCCAAGGTGCCCGATGCCGCGATCACACCGGTCGCCAGTTCCGGTGAATAGTTGTTGCGCAACATGGTTGGAAGCGCCAGCAGGCCCATCGTCACAACGGTCGCGCCAACGATACCGGTCGAAGCCGCCAGAAACGCCCCCACAACCACAATTGACACGGCCAGACCACCCGGAAGCGGGCCAAAAACACGTGCCATCGTCGTCAGCAGATCATTGGCAATCTTCGAACGTTCCAGCGTGATGCCCATCAGAACAAACATGAGCACGGCCAGAAGGGTCTCGATGGATTGTCCGGCCAGTACGCGCTCGTTCATGCGGTTCACGATGAACGAAACGTTGCGGTCCAGCGCGGTTTCCCAGCCCGAGGCAAAAACCGGTTCGGCGAGCCTTGGCAAATCCGGGTATCGGAACACCGATATGGTGTCCGGCTTGATCCCGGAATTCACAAGGTCCCGATAACTTTGCGATCCAACATCAATCGCCTGGTGGATCAGCAACCCCGCACTGTCCAGCGCGGCGATGATGCCAAAGGATATGATCCCCGCCCCGCCGATGGCAAAAGCCACCGGAAAGCCGGAAAGAATGCCCCCGAAAAGGCAAAAGAATACGATAATGAGGCCTATCTCGACGCCATCAAGTCCGAATAGCATTGTCTTTGTCTCCGCCCTTAATGCGCGCCTTCATAGGCTTCTTCGCCCTCACCAAGGCTGTCCTTGTCGAGGTATTTTCCGATGCTGTCCGGCCCTTCCACGTATTCCAGATACGACCGGTACAAAAACGCGATGGCGTGCAGGAACACCATGGCCGCAAACGCCACCAGAAGGATCTTGAACAGGAAGTAGGCATTGAACCCGTTGGGGCTGAACCCGATGGTTTCCACGTTCCAGCGCAAGGCACGGGACTTGGCTACCAGACGGTCCAGCGCGTCACTGGCCGAAGGGTTCGGCACGATCAGGTGACGCCACAGGAAGAACCAGCCGTACATCCAGGTCAGCACCGCCATTGGCATCATGAACAGTAACGCACCGCACATATCGACCACGCGCTTGGCGCGGTGGCTGATACCGGCATAGATCAGATCAACGCGCACATGCCCGCCCTGCACAAATGTGTATGTACAGCACAGACAGACGACCATGGCGTTATACAGTTTCAGCTCTTCCGCGAACCAGCTGATATCCATCTGGAACGGTATTCCCAGACCGAAGGACATATCGGGACGGGTAAAGACCCGTTGCATGAATACGATGACAATCTGCTGGATTACCATCAGCAGACCCGCCCAGGCAAAGAACCGCCCGGTGGTGTTTGCAAACCCTTCCAGGCCACGCACGATGGCCCACATGAAGTTTCTGTAATACAACCCGACGGCTGTCAGAACCAGAAAGAAGGTGAACACCACAAAGAAGAATTCGACCGAACCGCCGTAATAGACAAAGCGCATGATCGACGCCTTGTCAGACCAGTCCAGCCAGAGCTGCGGATGCGTGATCGCATATCCGAAATTATAGAAGGCTTCGGCAATGTTCTGAATGAACCAAACCAGTCCATTCCACAGGGCGCCGAAGAACGAGATACCGTTTTCGTCCTGCATGTTGTCCCCAGGTCGTCTCAGTTGCGCGCAGGCCTATTGTGGCTTGCCCAAGTCCTTTCGCGCAACGGGAAAGGTTTCCCCGCAAGGCACGGGGAAACCGTTTTTCCTTTGATCAGGAAGATTTAGCCGCGAACACGGTCACGCTGTGCGGTGTAGACACCCGACGACAGGTTGTTCCATGCCGACGAAGCCGCCATCGACGGCATTGCGCTGTCGTAGATCTTCTTGAACAGCTCGTCGCCCATGTTCTCGTCCAGAACCTCTTGGCTGGCCTTGCCGAACGCATCCCAGACACTGTCGGGGAATTCCAAAACCTTGACGCCACCGGCCTGCAGGCGCTGCAGGGCGGCACCGTTGTTGGCCAGGAACTGCGCCAGGTTCCACTGGTGCGCTTCGGCGGCAGCGATCTCGATGATCTTCTGCTGGGCCGGGGTCAGTTCATTGAACACGTCGCGGTTGGTTGCCAGCGACAGACCTGCGCCCGGCTCGTGGAAGCCCGCGGTGTAGTAGGTCTTGGTGATTTCCTGGAAGCCTGCCTTTTCGTCGGCCCAGGGTCCGATCCACTCGGTTCCGTCAATCGCGCCGGACGACAGCGCCTGATACACTTCGGAACCGGGGATGTTCTGAACGGACGCGCCCAGTTTGCCCAGAGCTTTACCGCCCAGACCGGGCATACGGAACTTCAGACCATTGAAGTCTTCGGGGCTGTTGATCTCTTTCGAGAACCAGCCGCCCGCCTGCGCACCGGTGTTACCGGCTAGGAAGGACTTCAGGCCAAAGATTTCGCCCAGCTCATCATGCAGCTCCATACCGCCGTCATGATAGTACCAGTTCACCAGTTCCTGTGCGGTCATGCCGAAAGGCACTGCCGTAAAGAACGCATAGCCCGGGTGCTGACCGACAAAGTAATAGTCAGCGGCGTGATACATGTCGGCCTGACCGGACGACACCGCGTCAAACACCTCGAACGCGCCAACCAGTTCGCCTGCCGCCTTGATCTCAACATTCAGGCTGCCATCCGACATGGCGTTGATGCTGTCGGCACAACGCTGCGCGCTGTCAAACACGCCAGCCAGACCACGACCCCACGAGGTCACCATGGTCAGTGTGCGCTGTCCCTGTGCATAGGCCGGAGCCGCCAGAGCGGTTGCTGCGGCTGCCGAACCGCCCAGCGCGGATTTTTTCAGAAATGAACGACGATCCATATGAGTGTTCCTCCCCTTCATAGTCACGATCCGGCAGAACCGGACCTGTCGCATTCAGTGCGCGTCAGCCTAATGTGAGCGAAGCGAAAGGGAATACCTACTACTGCGTAGAGAATCGATTTCTTTGGGGGATGCGGTGAAATTTCCGAATGAAAACTCCAACAAATACGGCCCAAATACCGGAATTTCACCGACCAACGCCAATCTTTTTGCATTTTTGCCGCCGCTTGCGTATCGATTCGTCCATGCAAAGAATCCGACATCTGATTTCGCTGACCTATGCGCAGAAACTGTCGCTGGTGGCCGCAATCCCGCTGGTTGTGGCCGTGGCAGCAATCGCTGTGCTTGTCGCATATGAGGCGCGTGCGACCGCTGAGCGCGAGATCGAAGCCCTGGAGCGCAGCCTGATCGAGGCCAAGAAAGAAGAACTGCGCAACTACGTGACGCAGGCGCGCAATGGTTTTGCCTATATCTATGGCCGCGCTGAACCGGACGATGAGGTGTCGAAGAACCTTGTCTCGCAGATACTTTCGGCAATGATCTATGGGCAGGACGGGTTCTTTTTCGTTTACGATTATGATGGCAACAATCTGGTCAGCCCCCGTCAGACACAATTCATCAACCGCAACTGGGAAGGTCTGACCGACAGCGATGGCACACCTATCGTTGACGAGTTCATTCGCCTCGCCCGTCAGGGAGCCGGGTGGCACAGCTTCATGTGGGAAAAACCCTCGACCGGGGATGAGGCGCAGATGATCGCCTATGTCGTCGGGTTGCAGGACTGGCGCTGGGTCGTGGGTACCGGGGTCTTCATTGACGACATTGTCGCCACAGTCGCCAACGCAAGGGCCGAGGTTGAGACCCGCGTGCAGCGCACCTTCATGTATATCGGCGCCATTGTTGTTGCTGCGGTTCTGATTGTTTTTGCTTCGGGCATGTTGCTGAACATTCGCGAGAGACGGTTGGCGGATGCCAAGTTGAAAGAACTGACGCAGCGTGTCTTCGACGCGCAGGAAGAGGAACGCGGCCGGGTTGCCCGCGAACTGCATGATGGCATAAGCCAGATCCTTGTGGGTGTGCGCTATGCGCTGGACAATGCGCGCCGCCGGCTGTTGCGCGGCGATGATGCAGGCGCGCGCGATCCGCTGGACAAAGGCATTGACCATCTTCGCACCGCTATCACCGAGGTGCGCCGCATCAGCCGCGACCTGCGCCCCGGCGTGCTGGATGACCTTGGCCTTGGACCTGCGTTGAAGGCTCTGACCGACGATTTTCGCGAACGAACCGGGATCGAGACCGAGTTTTCCACCGTCGTATTCCGCAACCGGCTGGATCAGGACAGCAAGATCGCACTCTACCGCATCGCACAAGAGGCGCTGACAAATATCGAACGCCACGCGGATGCCTCTTATGTGACGATTGACCTGCGCGGCCACAAGAAAGGCGCAACCATGCGGATCACCGACAATGGCCGTGGGTTGCGCGCAGAATCCGGAACCCCAACCACCGGCATCGGTCTGCGCAACATGCAGGAGCGAATTGAGCAACTTGACGGATCGCTGCGTATTCTGTCATCACGCGGACCGCGCGGCGGTACGGTAATCGAGGCCAGCCTGCCGCTGAGCCACCTGTTGCCTCCGCAGGAAGACGCAACTCCGAACCGAAAGGCCGGTACATGAGCGCCAAAAACATCCGAGTTCTTATTGTCGACGATCATCCCATGGTGGCCGAGGGCATTCAGTCGATCCTTGAAAGCTACGACGATATCGAAGTGGTTGGAACTCTCGGCAGCGGTCAGGCCGCGGTGGATCAGGCGGTTGGCCTCGCCCCCGATGTCATCCTGATGGACCTGAACATGCCTGGCCTCGGCGGTCTCAGCGCCACGGAGATCATTCTGGAACGTCTGCCCGATACGCGCATCCTGATCCTGTCGATGCACGACAGCCCCGAGTATATTTCGACCGCGCTCAGCCACGGCGCAAAAGGCTATGTTCTCAAAGATGTCCCAACCGAAGAGATCAAGCAGGCCATCGATGCGGTCATGCGGGGTGAGCAGTATCTGTGCACAGGCGCAAGTGGGTCCCTGAAACCCAAAGGCGACAACGCACGCGAGGCGCTGACTGGGCGCGAGCAAACAATTCTGCTGGAACTGGCGCAGGGCAAATCAAACAAAGAAGTTGCGCAAAAGCTGGATATCTCGGTGCGAACGGTTGAAACGCATCGCAAGAACATCAAGCGCAAACTGGGAATATCCTCGACCGCCGGGCTGACCCGCTACGCGCTGGAACATGGCATGCTGCAAGGCACCGGGGTCGGCTTCTGATCGATGCGCGGCCGCAGCGCGCAGCGCGCTACCCGGCCCAACCAGAGAAGACGCGCCACAGGCGCGTTGACGACGGGCGGGAGCCTTGACCTCCGGTAGTGCCCCTTCAATCCAGCAACTGATCTTTTCGCAAACCCGCACGCTCATAATGGTGTGGCAACACGCGTCCATAGAGCTGCTGCGTCCGTTCGATCCCACCACACATGCCTTCGGCCTCGACAAATGAAAAGATACCCACATACCGCCGCCGCGTGCCCTTGACCGGGGCGACCCTGTGCAGGGAGTAGCGGCCTTTGAATATCTGCAAGTCCCCAGGTCGCAGCTCCAACCGATGAACGCGCTCATTGTTTCCGTCCAGAACCGACGCGACCTGATCGAAATTCTCATCCTCGGCTGTGCGCAGATTGGGTGCGTATTCGAATGCACCGCCCTGCTCGCCATTCTGGATCGCCAGTGTCACGGTGTAGTTGTTGGTGTCGAAATGCCAGGGAAAGCCCTGCCCCTCTTCCACGACATTGATGATCACATCTGCCAGAGGGTCATCGTAACGAAAGAAGCGGTCCTCAGGCTCATCCAGCGCATCCCGAATGAAGGGAAGAAATCCGCTAAACTCGTAAATCCTGCGCAAAGGACCGGAATGCGCAAAATTGTCAGCAGGAACAAACGCGTTCGACCGGTCATAGAACCGTCTGATCGGATGGGCGGCGTCGAACCGTGGGTCGTCTTTGGTGAAATAGGCATTTGTGCGATTGAAAGACCGGTGTGCATTGGGTGCCACCTCGTCGGCCTCCTGCACCAACAGCTCGATCCCTTGCGCATGTGCGAAACCCGGCAGAACCGCACAGCCGTCCTGTTCCAACTCGCGCCGCAAATCCCCGATCAATCGCCTGTAAGCTGGCGAATCCGGGCGATCAATCGGATATCGTCCCAGATCTACCAGGTCCTGTAACATGCTCCGCCTCCCTCGTTTGCGAACACAAGGTCAGCGTGACGCAGACAAATCACCGGATCATGCCAGTTTCAGACATCGACCTGACGCATTCAGACCTTCATACCTGTCCCGCCCTCACGAAAATGCCCGCCCTTTTCCCGGAAATTCCCGGCGTGCGGCAATCTGCGCAACAAAATTTCGAAAAATACCGCCATTGAGATAGAAAATTGGTGGATTTGCCTGTTGACGCTTCTCCCCCCCGAACATAATGTCCCCTCCAAGCAAAAAGGAGCCTCTGGCGATGAGAACGCTAGTCGTAATCGTAGGAACCACGCGCATGGGCCGGTAACGGTAAACCATAATCGAACCCATGCGCCTCCGAAATTTCGGGGGCTTTTTTTTGTCAAACGCAAGACACATGTCGCGAACGGAGCAAAGCAGATGACACGTGAGATGACCGGCGCAAAGATGGTAGTTCAGGCCCTTAAGGATCAGGGCGTGGACACGGTATTCGGATACCCCGGTGGCGCCGTCCTACCGATCTATGACGAGATCTTTCTGCAAAACGACATTCGTCACATTCTGGTGCGTCACGAACAGGGTGCAATCCACGCCGCCGAAGGCTATGCGCGGTCGACCGGCAAGCCAGGTGTTGCGCTTGTAACCTCTGGTCCCGGTGCCACAAACGCAGTTACCGGCCTGACCGATGCGTTGCTGGATTCGATCCCGATTGTGGTTCTGACCGGACAAGTCCCGACCTTCATGATCGGATCGGATGCCTTTCAGGAGGCCGACACCGTTGGCATCACGCGCCCCTGCACCAAACATAACTGGCTGGTAAAGGACACGAATTCGCTGGCCGAGACGCTGCACGAGGCTTTCCATGTGGCCAAATCGGGTCGTCCCGGCCCGGTTCTGATCGACATTCCCAAGGATGTGCAGTTTGCCACGGGTGAATACAACAGTCCGAAACCTTCGACCTCGCATTACCAGCCGGTGCTGAAAGGCGATCTGGAGGAAATCAACGAGCTTGTTGCAGCCATTGAGAAAGCCAAGAAGCCGGTTTTCTATACGGGCGGTGGTGTCATCAACTCTGGCCCCGCAGCCAGCCAGTTGTTGCGCGAACTGGTGGATTCCACGGGCTTCCCGATCACCTCAACCCTGATGGGTCTGGGCGCTTACCCCGCCTCAGGCGAAAACTGGTTGGGTATGCTGGGGATGCACGGCCTCTACGAGGCGAACCTTGCGATGCACGGCTGTGACCTGATGATCAACATCGGTGCACGGTTCGACGACCGGATCACCGGGCGCATTGACGCGTTCTCTCCAAAGTCGAAGAAAGCCCATATCGACATTGATCCGTCTTCGATCAACAAGGTCATCCGTGTGGATATTCCAATTGTCGGCGACGTGGCGCATGTTCTGGAAGACATTCTGAAGGTGTGGAAGTCACGCGGGCGCAAGACCGATGCAGCGGCTGTCAAGAAATGGCAGGCACAGATCTCTGAGTGGCGTAAGATCAACTGTCTGTCCTACACCAACAGCGAAAAGTCGATCAAACCGCAATATGCGCTGCAACGGCTTGAAGAACTGACGAAAAAGTATGACCGCTATATCACCACCGAGGTCGGCCAGCACCAGATGTGGGCAGCACAGTATCTTGGGTTCGAAGACCCCAACCGCTGGATGACCTCAGGCGGGTTGGGCACTATGGGCTACGGCTTCCCCGCTTCGATCGGTGTGCAGATGGCACATCCGGACGCGCTAGTGATCAACGTCGCCGGTGAAGCCTCGTGGCTGATGAACATGCAGGAGATGGGAACGGCCGTTCAGTACCGTCTTCCGGTCAAGCAGTTCATCCTGAACAACGAACGCCTCGGCATGGTCCGCCAGTGGCAAGAGCTACTGCATGGCGAGCGGTATTCGCATTCCTGGTCCGAAGCCCTGCCCGATTTCGTAAAACTCGCTGAAGCGTTCGGCGCCAAAGGCATCCAGTGTTCCGACCCCGCCGATCTGGACGACGCAATCATGGAAATGATCAACTACGACGGTCCGGTAATCTTCGACTGTCTGGTTGAAAAGCACGAGAATTGCTTCCCGATGATCCCGTCCGGCAAAGCGCATAACGAGATGCTTCTGGGTGAGGCCGAAACGCAGGGCGTGATCGACAGCAAAGGTTCGGTTCTGGTCTGATACCGTCCGAGGATTACCGCCGGGCGACCATTGCGCCCGGCAAACACAGGATGATGAAAGGGACATAAATGTCTGCCCTACATATCAAAAAAGGCTCCAACCGCCATTCGGCCTATAACCTACGGCCTACTTTTTCGGACGTGCAGGAACGCCACACCATTGCCGTGCTGGTCGAAAACGAACCCGGTGTCCTGGCCCGCGTGATTGGGCTGTTCTCGGGGCGTGGATATAACATCGAAAGCCTTACCGTGGCCGAGGTGGATCACACAGGACACCTGAGCCGCATCACCATTGTCACCACCGGCACGCCGCAGGTGATCGAGCAGATCAAGGCGCAGCTGGGCCGGATCGTGACTGTCCATGACGTGCATGACCTGACGGTCGAAGGCCCGTCGGTTGAACGCGAACTGGCCATCATAAAAGTCGTGGGAGAAGGCGACAAACGCGTCGAGGCGCTGCGCCTGGCTGACATCTTCCGCGCCAATGTGGTCGACAGCACTCTGAACTCTTTCATCTTCGAGATCACCGGCGCGCCGGACAAGATCGACGCTTTTGCTGACCTGATGCGCCCGCTGGGCCTGATGGAAATCGCCCGCACCGGCGTGGCGGCCCTACTGCGCGGCGACTGAACAACGTACCCGCCTTGGGACTTTTCTTGCACCCAAGGCGGAAACACTATTTGAGGTTGGTGGGCATTTTTAAAACCAACCCACGCGCCCTTCTATGCGCTAAATTTGCCATAGGGCCGGCTTTTCCGAATAAGGATCAGGTATTTTCACATAAAGCCTATTGCCATTGCACTTAATGGCATTAGCCTCGATGCCGCAACGCGACGTGGGGATACGTTGCTTGGGGTCAATCTGTACGATTTTTGAATGCGCGCCAGGGTCTGGCCCGGTGTTGCGATGGTTTTTCGGGAAACTCAGCAAGGCGTGGGCATCCATGACCGACGACATTCGCAGCCCGTCTGAACTTCGCGCGATGTTTGGTGCGAACCTGCGGCAACTGGCACGAAGGTATCGGTCAGTCTCAGCACTGTGCCGCAAGCTTGGCGTGAATCGGACGCAATTCAACAGGTATCTTTCGGGCGAAAGTGTTCCACGGCCGGATGTTCTGGATCGCATCTGCCGGTTTTTCGACGTGGATGCGCGCATTCTCCTGAAGCCTCTGGACGAAATTGAAAAGATCGAGGACCACCCCGCAGCGGCGGCCTTGACCGAGTTCCTGGGATCAGGTGTGGACATGATCGCCAGAACTGCGTTTTCTCCGGGGTTTTATGCCGTGATCGAAAGCGTCTCGGCCTCGCACCGTATGACCTTGCTGCACGCCCGACCACTGGCCCAATGCACGTTGATACGCGGATATGTGTCGCGCGCCGCGATGCCCGAAGCAACACCACAGGCGCGCGAAATACAGGGGATCGTCGCCTGCACCGGCAGTTCCGTCTATATGCTGACCTCTCAGCGAGCGGGTCAGAACAGTCGTGTTTATATGATTGCACCCGATCCGACGGGAACAGCAGTTCAGTGGCGCGGCACGGTCATAAGCCCGGCCAACCCTTCGACACCGGAACCCGTGGTTCTAAAATATCTCGGGCACGATGCAACGGCGATTTTCGCCGCTGCACGGTTGTCGACCAACAATCCGGCACAGTATCCCTGACCGGTTTTCTCAGGACGATGTGCCCTCGCCTTCGACTTGGGTGATTTGCCTATACAGGTGCCAACTGGCGTGGCCCAACAGTGGCAGGACCACCAGAAGGCCCAAAAACCAGGGCACCATGGCCAGAAACGTCAAAACAGCGATGATCACCCCCCAGGCAAGCATCACCGGAAAGTTCCCGGACACATAGGTAAAGCTTGCAATCATTGCCGTGACAAAATCCAACTCGCGATCCAGCAGCAGTGGGATCGACAAAACGGTGATCATATACAGAACGGTTGCGAAAACCGCCCCGACCACCGTGCCCACAGCCAGCATTGTCAGGCCATTCGCCGTCAGAAAGACCTCAAGCGAGGATGACACGTTTGTCATCGTGGCCAGCCCAAGGAACAGGGCAAAGATCATGTGCCCCAGAAAAAACCAGAACAGAAACACCACGACGATGATGGCGCAGATCGACGGCAATTGCCTACGGCTTTGTTGCAGCACGACACCAAAGATTGCGCCAAGATCCAGCGGTTCACCCTGTTCCAGCCGGTGCGACACCTCGTAAAGGCCAACAGCGGCAAACGGGCCGATCAACGGAAAGCCAATGGCTGCCAGAACCAGCCAGAAGGTTGTACCGGTCTGGATGGTGACCCATGCCATCGCCCATCCCGCAAGCACGTAGAACCCGGCAAAGATCAACCCGAACTGCGGCGCACGCCGAAAGTCGGCCCAGGCGCGCCCCAACGCGGCGCGTAGCATGGCAGTATCTACCGGACGCATGTCCGGAACGCCAAATGGCTTTTCCATTAAGTCTCCTCCCTGATCGGCGTTATGACATCGCCGGCCTCTTGTTGGGCCAGTCGGTTTCGGCGTGATAGGCCGCCCCGACCGACAGTAATTTCTGATCCGACCCTCTTGGTCCAAACAGTTGAAAGCCCATGGGCAGGCCCTGCACACCAAATCCGGCAGGCGCAGCCAGACAAGGCAAGCCGATCAGGCTGACCGGTACCGTGACATGCATCCAGCGATGATATGTATCCATTGCGCAGTCCGCGATCCGTGTGGGGTATGGTGTTTCAATCCCAAACGGCCAAACCTGTGCGGATGGCAGGACAAGGGCATCAAACTGCTCGAACAGTTCAGCCGCGCGCCGGAACCAGTCTGACCGGATAACACTGGCGTGATGCACATCCATGGCACTCATCGTCAGACCCCGATCCAGCTCCCACTGTGCTGTGTCTTTCAGGTGGTCCCGTCGTTCAGCCAAGGGTTCAAGCCCTGCGGCAACGCTCCAGGACCGCAGGGTGATCCAACTGGTCCATAACCGTTCGGCATCAAAAGGCGGGGCGACATGTTCAACGCGCGCGCCGAGCATTTCGAACACCTTCAACGCATCCCGGCACAGCTCAAGAATTCCGACCTCTGTTGGAAAGGCCCCGCCCCAATCGCCCAGCCAGCCAATGCGCAGCCCGCTCAGATCTGCTGCGACCACCGGTGACACCGGCGTACAATCTCTGGCCAGCGGCAGGCGTGGATCAGGCCCCGAGATCACATCGAGCAGGAGACCCAGATCCTCGGGGCTTCGCGCCATCGGCCCCAGCGTGGACAGTTGATGCAGGAAACTGTCACCCACAGGATCAGACGGCACCCTGCCCCAGCTTGGGCGAAAGCCATAGATGTTGTTCCACGCCGCCGGGTTGCGCAGGCTGCCCATCATGTCGGACCCGTCGGCCAATGCCACCATACCCGTCGCCAAAGCCACTGCTGCTCCACCGGATGAGCCACCGCAGGTGAAACTGGCATCATACGGGTTGCGCGTCGCACCATAGACCGGGTTGAACGTGTGCGAGCCCAGCCCGAACTCCGGCGTGTTGGTCTTGCCGATCAGGATGGCGCCTGCGGCCCGCATCCTAGCGGCAATCAGATCATCCCTGTCAGGGACGACATCCCTGAAAACAGGCGATCCATGCGAAGAGACAATACCTGCTACATTGACCAAATCCTTGACGGCAATTGGCAAGCCGTGCAGCGGGCCAGCGACGGGGCCGCTGTCGCGGGCCTGTGCTTCGGCCATCAGCTCGCCCTTGTCCCGCAGCGCCACTATGGCGTTCACCCCACCGTTGACCTTGGCAATGCGATCCAGCGTGGCCTGCATGACTTCCATGGCCGAAACCTGCCGGGTAGCCAGTTGGTTCAGAAGCTCTGTTGCAGATATCCGGGTCAGGTCCATAACACGCCAGTCTGTTGTTGTTCTTCAACAGCCTAGCGAGCGGCTCACCTCATTTAAACCCACTGTTTAGATGTATCTTTTCTTGCTTAACATACAACGGCATCACAACGCTTTGCCGTGCAATGGCAGGTTGCTGTTCCGGCCCAGCCAATACCGTAGACAAAGGGCAATGGCGCCACCACTCAACACCAGCCAGACGCCACCCCACAGCATCGCGGTGCCGCCGAATTCCTCGGCCAGCAGGAACGCGTCCGAGCGCGCACCGGATCGTCGGATGGTGTCATCAAAGATATCAAACGGCACGTAGATCATGCTGGTCAGCCCGATGACGCGCAGCACCAGATCACTGACCTCGTGGCTCATAAACCACGCTGTCGCAATCATTGCCGTCCCGACCCCTGCGCAAAACAGTAAGGCGAAAGCATCGCGTATGTACAGCAGTGCGATCAGACACATGATTGCGCCGAAAACAGCCAGAACAGCACGGTCAGCATTTGTCCGCAAGGCGATGATCAAAAGCGCAATGCCAAACACAAGCGAGCCGAGATACCCGGCGGACAGGCTGAGAAATCTGCTGCCGCCCCGGCCGATCACCATTCCGCCTTGCTGGGGTGAAATCGTGAAACTCTCGACCGAGCCGCCAGTCAGTAGGATTGTCCCGGCATGAGACAGCTCATGCAGAAAAACGACCAGAATCTTAAGCGGAACAACAACCGGCGTATTCCAGAGCGCAAAGACCAGACCGGTGATCAGGATAAGCTGCCAGTGCCCTTTCAGCAGGTCCAGAAGGGAACGCTGGCGTGTCACCTTAGCTGTCGCCCTGCGCCTCGGATCGGCTTTTGCCTGCCACGTTCAGGGCCAAGGTTGCCGCCATGAATCCGTCCAGATCGCCGTCCAGAACGCCTTTGGTATCCGAGGTTTCGTGATTGGTTCGCAGGTCCTTTACCATCTGATAGGGCTGCAACACGTAAGACCGGATCTGGTTGCCCCAGCCTGCGTCGCCCTTGGCCTCGTGCGCGGCGTTGATATCCGCGTTGCGGCGATCCAGTTCCTGCTGGTACAGACGCGACTTCAGGGCCTTCATGGCAATATCGCGGTTCTGGTGCTGCGACTTTTCCGAGCTGGTCACAACAATCCCGGTCGGGATGTGTGTAATCCGGACGGCCGAGTCGGTGGTGTTCACGTGCTGGCCACCAGCCCCCGAAGACCGGTAGGTGTCGATGCGGATATCGGCCGGGTTCACCTCGATCTCGATATTGTCGTCGACCACCGGATAGACCCAGACCGAGCTGAACGACGTGTGGCGCTTGGCCGCCGAGTCATAGGGCGAAATCCGCACCAGCCGATGCACGCCGCTTTCCGATTTCAGCCAGCCATAGGCGTTGTGACCAGAAATCTTGTAGGCTGCGGATTTGATCCCAGCTTCTTCGCCCGGTGTCTCGGATTGCAGCTCGACCGTGTAACCCTTTTTCTCTGCCCAGCGCACATACATGCGCGCCAGCATCGACGCCCAGTCGCAGCTTTCGGTTCCCCCCGCGCCCGAGTTGATTTCGAGGAAAGTATCATTGCTGTCAGCCTCACCGTCCAGCAGCGCCTCAAGCTCTTTTTTGGCGGCTCTGGCTTTCAGCGTCTTGATCGCCGCTTCGGCATCCTGAACGACTTCTTGGTCTTCCTCCATCTCGCCCAACTCAATCAGTTCGATATTGTCGCTGAGATCGGTCTTGATGGATTCATACGTCTCGATTGCATCGACCAGCATCTGCCGCTCGCGCATCAGTTTCTGCGCGTTTTCAGGGTTATCCCAAAGGTTGGGGTCTTCGACGCGCGCGTTGAATTCCTCAAGGCGATGCGGCGCGGTTTCATAGTCCATACGCTGCGCCAGCAGCTCCAGCGACTTATTGATATCCGCCACGATGTTCTGGGTTTCGGCGCGCATGGTCTTGTCCCAACTTGCTCAATCAGGCCTGCGTGATAGCAAGAGGTGCGAGACACCACAAGACAGGCTTGACCTGAATGCAAAACACAGTCGAAGAGTTTCTGGGCAGATGGGATTTGCACTTGCCTGAACTGGTTGCGGACACCGGCCATGCAAGAGTGTGGAAAGTACAATCCAATTGCGGCCCGGCTGCCTTGAAGCTTTATCGCAGGCAAGATCGCGGGAACGAAAAACCGGGCACCAGCTTGTTGGTCGGGTGGCGCGACAGGGGCGCTGTTCGGATTTTGGAAGAGGCACGGAGCGCCGTGCTGATGGAGTGGTTGGATGGACCATCTCTGGGGGATATCGCCCGCGCGGGCAGGCCCGAAGACGCCGTCAAGACACTTGCAGAAACAGCAGCACGTTTGCACGCAGGGGGCCCGGTCAGCGCCACTGGCATGAAACCCTTGCAAAAGGTGTTCGCCCCTTTGGCTGAATGCACCTTTGCGGCCGAGTGCCCTGCCCAACTGCGTAACGCGGTGAAGTCAGCGATTGCACTAAGTGAAGACCTGTTAGACAGCCAACCATTACCCGTACCTCTTCACGGGGACTTTCACCCAGACAATGTCATTATGACACCATCAGGACCCCGGATCATCGATGCAAAAGGTTATCTAGGCGATCCCGCTTTTGAACTGGCCAACGCGTTGCGACACCCTAAGGGAATGCCGGATCTTGTGCGCCAGCCCCTGCAAATCGAAACCTGTCTGTCGGAGTATTCCAAAGCAATGAGTGTACCACGAATACGGCTGGCTCAATGGGCTGCCGCGAAATGCGCATTGTCCATCTACTGGCGATCTGACGGCCCGATCTGCGGTGACGCAGAAGCTGATCTACTAAACCTGTTTCTGAAAGCGGCCGGTCAGTAAAGCCCGCCGGTGCTCAGGTCCCCTTGGGAAGCTTTCGGTCCAACGGTCACGGTCTCGCCCGTTGACGTCTGAACCTGAACCCCCGCGCGCTGCACTTCTTCAAACAATGGCAGATCCGATCCGATGGCAAAACCACCATCATAGACACGGTCGATGAATCCATCGACACCGTCGCGGAAGAATTCGGCCACGACATAATCACCGGTGGCATCATCTGGCAGGCGGGCCCCGCTGAAACGGTCGATCTTGATGAAATGGCCGCCTTCGGGCACTTCAAACGGACCACCGCCGTATTTCTCGACCGCTTTTTCCATGAAGCTCTGGAAAACTGGGCCGCACAACGTGCCACCATAGGCCCCACGTCCCATCGGACGCGGTCGATCATAGCCGATGTAGCAACCCGCCACGATGTTCGACGTAAAGCCGATGAACCACGCATCCTTGGAGTCGTTGGTGGTTCCGGTTTTGCCTGCTGTTGGCACCGGCAGATTCACTACGCCGGATGCTGTCCCGCGATCCACCACGCCCTTCATCATCGATGTCAGCTGATAGGCGGTGATCGCATCCATGACCTGCGCGCGATCCGTGACAAGGGTCGGCGATTCATCTGGTTCCAGCCAGGTCGAGTTACAGTCCAGACACTGACGGTCATCGTGGCGATAGATGGTTTTTCCGAACCGGTCCTGAATGCGGTCGACTAGAGTCGGTTCCACACGTTGGCCGCCATTGGCGAACATCGCATAGGCCGCGACCATCTTGTAAAGCGTGGTTTCCTCGGCCCCCAGCGAATTGGCCAAAAACGCGCCCATCCGGTCATAGACACCGAACCGTTCCGCATAGCCGGCAACAACGGGCATTGTAACTTCCTGCGCCAGACGGATGGTCATCAGGTTCCGCGACTGTTCGATCCCTGTTCGCAAAGGTGTAGGGCCGTAGAACTTGTTGGAGGAGTTCTTGGGGCGCCACAGACCCTGCGGCGTGTTCACTTCGATTGGCGCATCGACAACGATGGTCGCGGGGCTGTATCCGCTGTCCAGCGCGGCAGCATAGACAAACGGCTTGAACGACGATCCCGGCTGGCGTTGTGCCTGTGTGGCCCGGTTGAACACGGTATCCTGATACGAGAACCCGCCCTGCATCGCCAGAACACGACCCGAGTTCACATCCATCGCGACAAAGCCGCCTTGTACCTCGGGCACCTGGCGCGCCGACCATTGCCCATCTTCACCCGCAACGACAAAAATGACATCACCACGCTTGAAGTTGGCCGCAAAATCACCCTGCATCCACTTGATGTCCGCGCGCGGGATAATCCCATCGGCAGGACCTTCTTCGACACCAACGGTCAGTTGCTGGTCGGTCACGCCCAGAACCACGGCGGGATACCAACGGGTTGGCAGAATAACGTCGCGCGGAATTTCCATGGTCGCCAGCGCCTCGCGCCATTGCGCCTCATTCGCCAGTTTTTCTTCCGGGATCACGTCACCTGTTCCGCGCCATTTGCCACGGGACCGGTCGTATTTCTCGAGCGCCTCGCGCAAGGCCCGTGCGGCCTCAACCTGCATTTCCTCGTCCACCGATGCACGCACGGTGAAGCCCCCGGTAAAGAACTCGCCCTCACCAAAATCTTCGCTCAGCTGGCGGCGGATTTCGTCGGTGAAATAGTCGCGGGGCGGCAGGGCCGTACGGAAGCTTTCAAAATCTCCGTTCTGGACCGAGCGCAGAGGCAGCTCGACCTCGGCCTCATAGGTCGCCTGATCAATGTAACCGTTCTGCCGCATCTCACGTAACACGTAGTTGCGCCGGGCCAGAAGGCGTTCTTTTTCCCAAACGGGGTGGTAATCTGACGGCGCTTTGGGCATGGCAGCCAGCATGGCGGCCTCATGCGGGGCCAGTTCCTGGAGAGTCTTGTTGAAATAGGTCTGCGCAGCGGCAGTCACACCGTACGAGTTCTGGCCCAGAAAGATCTCGTTCATATAAAGTTCGAGGATCTGTTCCTTGTCCAATGTATCCTCAAGCCGAGTCGCAAGAATGATTTCCTTGATCTTACGCTCGGCCCGGCGGTCACCGGACAGCAGAAAGTTCTTCATGACCTGCTGCGTGATGGTTGATGCACCGCGTACGGTTTCGCCCTTGGTCCGCACTGCCTCGACCCCGGCGGCAATGATGCCGCGCGGGTCATAGCCCTGATGGTTGTAGAAATTCTTGTCTTCCGCCGAAATAAACGCCTGCTTCACCAGATCCGGGATTTCCTCGGATGGCGTAAACAGGCGGCGTTCCTGCGCGAATTCATCAATCAGCTTGCCTTCACCCGAATAGATCCGGCTGATCGTGGGTGGTTTGTACTGTGCCAGTGACTCGTGGCTGGGCAGGTCGCGCCCATACATCCAGAACACCGCGCCGATCACCAGCGCGGCCATGAAAATACCCAATGTCACGAGGCTGAAAATCGCCCCGAAAATCGAAAGAATGAACCGGATCACGTTACTGCCTTTTTTTCGCGGTGCTGCATATATAGTGATGCGCCGCCCAAGGGTCAAAACACCGAGCGTATTCTAGCCGTTTTGCGCCGCAAGGTCACTGACCAATAAGGGATTTGCGGATCACATCCTGCTGGCGCCAATCCTCAAGCCCCCGATGAATTCCCAGCGCCATTCTTGCACGCCAATCAGGATCTTTGAGGTTCTTCAGGTCTCTGGGACTGGACAGAAATCCAAGCTCGACCAGAACCGACGGGATGTCCGCCGCCTTGAGTACTGAAAAAGATGCGGTACGCAAGGGTTTGCCGTTCATCGGCCCGCCTTGTTGTGCCAGGCCGTTTGCGATGGCCTTGGCCAGCGCGCTTGTGCGTGGCATCGTTTCCTGACGGGCCATGTCCAGCAGAACATCGGTGACCTGATCATCCGCCCCGTTCAGATCGATACCGGAAATCAAATCCCCGCGGTCGTGCCGTTCCGCCAGCTTCGCACTGGCCACATCCGAGGCATCGTTGGACAGGGTATAAACCACAGCGCCATGCGCCCGCCCTTCGGACAGGGAATCAGCGTGCAGCGAAATGAACAGGTCCGCACCGGCCCGGTGCGCCAGCGCAATTCGGCGCTCCAGCGAGACGAACTGATCGTCGACCCGCGTCAGAACCACCTCGTACCCGCCTGATCTTAGAAGGATTTCGCGCAGCTCACGTGCGAAAGTCAGCATCAGGGTTTTTTCATCAATCGCGTCAGTCTCGGCCCCCGGGTCAATGCCTCCGTGGCCCGGATCCAGCATGACACGCAAGGGTCGGTCGGCACCGCGCACCGCGGCTTGAGGCACATCCGCCGGTTCCGGCAAGTCCCAGCCCGGGTTTCGCGGCGCACCTGCCGAGGCGTTGAAGGCATCGAAATCCGTCCCCTTGAGGTCGAGCGACAGCAATGCAGCACCTGAATCCTCTGCCACCGACATTTCTGCTTTCGTCACTGCCATCGGCGCCCCCAGTTCCAGCACCAGACGTGACCAACCCGGAACATATGCGCCAAACTGCACGCCGCTGATGCGATCGGATTGCAGGAAATCTTCGCGGATCAGCCCGACCCAATCCACTTCGTTGAAGTCCAGAACCATACGGTAGGGATCCTGCAAGGTGAAAATCCTGTAGGGAACGCCCTGACTGAGGGCGATGTCCACCCGAACACCGGTACGCCCGACATCCGTAATACGGCTCTGGTCAGGCTGGACACGCGCCAACGCGCTGAAATCCTGCGCAATGGCACCACCAGCCAACGCCCAACACAGCGCAATGCTAAAGAAGATCCTGCTCATGGCCTCAAGTTTTCCCGAGATCGTTTGCCGGGCACCCTATACCACAAGCGGCCGCTTGTGAACGGCTCAGGCCGGTTCCCTGACAGCGCCGCGCCGCGCCATAAAAAGGCGCAAACGCTCAAGCCCTTCCTGAATGTCATCCGTCGCGCGCGCATAGGAAAAACGCAATGTGGTATGGCCGCGCTGCGGGTCGAAATCCAGCCCTGGCGTCACGGCCACACCGGCCAGTTCCAGAATCTCGGCCGCAAATGTGCGGCTGTCGTCGGTCAGGTCGGATACATCTGCATAAACATAAAACGCCCCGTCGGGCGGCGCTATGTTCGAAAACCCGGCCTTGGGCAGCCCGTCCAGCATCAGCGCGCGATTGCGGCGGTACACATCCAGATTGGCTTGTAATTCGTCGTCGCAATCCATCGCAGCCAGCGCTGCGACCTGGCTGGCATGAGGGGCGCAGATGAACATGTTCTGAGCAATCCGTTCGACCACGCGCACCTGATCCTCAGGCACCACCATCCAGCCAACGCGCCATCCGGTCATCGAAAAGTATTTCGAGAACGAGTTGATCACATAGCATTCATCAGTCAGCTCCAGCGCCGTCACGGCCTTGGCTTCGTATTCCAGCCCGTGGTAAATCTCATCACTGATGAACGACGCGCCCTGCCCGTGCGCCGCCTGGATCAGGGTGCTCATGGCGGCACGGTCCAGCATCGTACCGGTCGGATTTGCGGGCGAGGCAACCATCAGCCCTTTCAGGTCCATCCCCTGAATATCCGCCGCCACGGGCTGCAACCTGTTTTCCGGCGCGGTCGGCAGGTCGACCGGGACCAGCCCCAGCGCCTTCAGGATCTGGCGATAGGACGGATAGCCGGGCGCCCCGATACCGACACGGTCACCGCTGTCGAACAATGCGGTAAAGGTCAGCAGGAATCCGCCGGACGAGCCAGGTGTGATCACCACCCGCTCTGGGTTCAGATCGACATTGTGCCAATCCCCGTAAAGCCGGGCGATCCGCTGCCTCAGGGCGGGCAGACCCAGGGCAACCGTATAGCCCAGCGGGCCTTGCTCCATCGCCGCGGCCAAAGCCTCGGTCGCGCCCTTTGGCGCGCCGGTTCCGGGTTGGCCGACTTCCATGTGGATCACGTGGCGACCCGCCTCTTCGGCCTTGCGTGCCGCCTCCATCACATCCATCACGATGAAGGGATCGACCCCGGACCGGGTTGAGTTTCTCATGCCCATCTCCCATGTTGCAGTCATGGCTTTTGAGCGCGTATCCCGGTTGGCGTCAATCCCGGCCCTGATGGTTGCCGTTGTCGTCTGGCTGGCGGCAGCGATGCAATCGCACGCGCAGAGCCTAATCCGCGACCCTGATATCGAACATGGCCTGCGTGAACTGGCCTTTCCGGTGTTGCGGGCTGCGGGGCTGAACACGAACCGGGTTCAGATTCTGGTCGTAAACGACAACACGTTCAACGCATTCGTCATCGACTACAACGCGATTTATGTGAACTACGGGCTGATTCTGACCGTCGAAAGCCCTGAGATGTTGCAGGCTGTCATCGCCCACGAGGCCGCCCATATCTCGAATGGTCATCTGGCGCGACGGGCTGAGAACCTGAAAGCCGCGCAGCGCAACGCCAGCCTCGGCACGGCTTTGGCCCTGCTGGCTGCAGCGGCGGGTGGGGGCGAGGCCGCCATCGGGATCGCTGCTGGCACCCAAGGCGCGGCAATCCGCGGTTTTCTGGGTCACACCCGCGCGGAAGAGGCATCCGCCGACCGCAGCGCCGCAAGTTACCTGCGATGGGCCGAAATCTCACCCAGCGGGATGGTGGAGTTGCACCGAAAGTTCGCCGGTCAGGAACTGCTGAGTGTCGCCAACCAGGACCCCTATATGCGATCACACCCGACAAGCCGTGATCGTCTGCGCGCCGCCGAGGCTTTCCTGGATGAGTTTGGCGACCGAGCCGTTCCAAACCCCAATGCGGATTACTGGTTTGCGCGGGTTAAAGGCAAGCTGTCGGCCTTTCTGCGGTCGCCCAGTTGGACCTTGCGGCGCGCCGGCGAAGAACCCTACCGCGACATCCGCCTGATGCGAGAGGCTTCGGCCTATCATCAGAATCGCGATCTGTCCCGCGCTCGTGCCGCGATAGACTCGGCGCTTGCCGAGCGTCCTGATGACCCGTTCTATTACGACCTGAAAGGGCAAATCCTGTTGGAAAACAGAAGGGTAAGCGAGGCTGTTAAAGCCTACGCAAGCGCTGTTGAAATGGCACCTAACAATGCGTTGATCCTTGCGGGCTATGGGCGCGCACTGTTGGCGCAAGGGGAAACAAAACAGGCATTGAATGCACTGGAACAGGCGCGTGCGCGCGACTTTCGTAATGCACGCCTGATGCAGGACCTGGGTGTGGCTTACGCGCAGGTCGGAAATAACGGCATGGCTTCGACCGTGACGGCAGAGCGCTATGCCCTGCAGGGTCGGATGGAGGATGCCGGAATTCACGCGAAACGGGCCGTGGCGCAATTGCCGGAAGGCTCTCCGGGTTGGCAAAGGGCACAAGACGTGTTGATTGCCTCAGAACGACTCAAGAAAGATAAAAGGAAACGGAAATGATCCTCAGACATGCTGCACCTGCCCTTCTGGGGCTTTCCATGGCGGCGACCTCAGCGCAGGCGCTGGACCTGAACGCGATGAATGATGCCGAAAAGGCAGAGTTTGGCGCTCAGGTACGCGAATACCTGCTGGAAAACCCCGAAGTCATTATCGAGGCAATCAATATCCTCGAACAGCGAAACGCAGTGGCCGAAGCGGCCGCAGACAAGGAACTGGTTGCCGCCAATGCGGCCGAACTGTTCGACGATGGCTTTAGCTGGGTTGGGGGCAACCCGGATGGCGATATCACACTGGTCGAGTTTATGGATTACCGCTGCGGCTATTGCCGCCGCGCGGTGCCCGAAGTGGCAAACCTGCTGGCCAGCGATGGCAATATCCGCTTTGTGATCAAAGAACTGCCAATTCTGGGCGACGCATCTGTTTTGTCCTCTCGCTTTGCGGTGGCAACCAAGCAAGTGGCGGGCAATGACGCCTATAAACAGGTTCACGATGCGCTGATGGAATTCAGCGGCGAACCCTCAGAAGTAACTCTTCGCCGCATCTCTGACGGGCTGGGTCTGGACAGTGACGCGATCATCGCCGCGATGGACAGCGACAGCGTCACGGATGAGATCAGCCGCACCCGCGCCCTGGCGCAACGGATGCAGATTTCGGGCACGCCCTCATTCGTGTTGGGAACCGAGTTGCTGCGCGGCTATCTGCCTGCCGATCAGATGCAGCAGATTGCAGATGGCGTTCGCGCAGAACAGGGTTGATAGGTATTGGGGGCGGCACAGCTGCCCCCAGACAAAAAGGCGGACTGATCGCTGACCTCAGCCGTCTACCGGTTCCACGGCCCGTTGATAGAGATGCCACGTGGTATGGCCAAGGATCGGCAAGGTAAAGATCAAGCCCATAAACGCCGGAACCATCGACAATAACATTGTGACCGAGATGATCGCTGCCCAGCCGAGCATGACCACAGGGCTTTCCGAGACGACGCGTAAAGACGTCAACATGGCTGAAACGAAATTTGTTTCCCGGTCCAGAAGCATGGGCATGGCGACGACAGTGACCGAAAACAAGACAGCCGACAGAAACGCCCCGACACAGGTGCCGATTGCTAGGAATGTCCAGCCCTGCGGGGTGAACAAGATGATGTTCAAGAATCCGTCAAAATCCGAAAAGGATGAATTCTGCAGGATGATCGCAAGCCAAAGCCGGACCTGGTAAACCCAAACCCAGAAAATGAACAGCGTAACAAAGGCCATCCAGCCCATTTCGCGCTTGCGTTGATCGGCCATGACTGTGAGGATTTCATACCAGCCAAATTTCTCTCCCTTCTGTAACCGCCGGGACATCTCATAAAGTCCTGCAGCGGCGAAAGGCGCGACCAGAGGAAACCCGACAATCGCTGGGATGATCATCCAGATCTTGCCAAGCCAGACCAAGCTCCAGACCATCAGGATGCCGAAAGCCGCATAGAAAAACCCGAAGAAACCGCTCATGAAGGGGCGCGCCAGAAAATCGGAGAACCCAGCTTTTAGCGACGCCTTTATATCATCCGAAGTAACCCGATTGACCTTGGGCATGGCCTGCTGGTGTGGCGTCAGGTTCTCAGGTGGCGTAGGGCCTGCGGTCTTGGATGTCATGACACACTCCTCCCAAAGCATGGGTCCGCGCTGTTCTGTTTACCGACTGAACCGGCGGCGAAACAGGCATCGTTCGGTCACGAAACAAGTTTGCAACAGCTCAGGCATCAGGGCAAGGGATGAGTAAGGTCG
Organism: Ruegeria sp. SAZD013; assembly: GCF_059612525.1. Taxonomy (NCBI): domain Bacteria; kingdom Pseudomonadati; phylum Pseudomonadota; class Alphaproteobacteria; order Rhodobacterales; family Roseobacteraceae; genus Ruegeria; species Ruegeria sp. SAZD013. Next base: position 763,879 of record NZ_JBXWQT010000020.1, read on the forward strand.
CTATGTCTGCCTTACCGACACAGCCGACCCCACACTACTCCGCCGCTTCCGCAGCCGCGTCCAGTTCCGCGGCTTTCTTTTCGACCTGCTCCACGATGTGGTCGATCATCTGATCGTTGGACATCTTATGGCTGGCCTTGCCCGCCAGATAGACCATCCCGGATCCTGCCCCGCCACCGGTAAACCCGACATCGGTCATCAGCGCCTCGCCCGGTCCGTTGACCACGCAGCCGATGATTGACAGGCTCATCGGTGTCTTGATGTGTTCCAGACGACGTTCCAGCGCCTCGACGGTCTTGATAACGTCAAACCCCTGCCGCGCGCAGGACGGGCATGAGATGATGTTGACGCCACGGTGGCGCAGACCAAGGGATTTGAGGATTTCAAAGCCAACCTTCACCTCTTCCACCGGATCGGCAGACAGGCTGACGCGGATCGTGTCGCCGATCCCCATCCACAGCAGGTTGCCCAACCCGATGGCAGATTTGATGGTGCCGGACACCAGTCCGCCCGCCTCGGTGATACCCAGATGGATGGGCGCATCAGTGGCTTCGGCTATGCCCTGATATGCGGCGGCGGACAGGAAAACGTCGCTGGCCTTCACACTGATTTTGAACTCATGAAAATCATTGTCCTGAAGGATGCGGATATGTTCCAACCCGCTTTCGACCATCGCTTCGGGGCACGGCTCGCCATATTTCTCAAGCAGGTGCTTTTCCAGACTGCCCGCATTCACGCCGATCCGGATCGAGCAATTGTGGTCGCGCGCGGCCTGAATGACTTCTTTCACCCGGCGTTCATCGCCGATGTTGCCGGGATTGATGCGCAGACAGGCAGCGCCTGCCTCGGCCGCCTCGATACCACGGCGATAGTGAAAATGGATGTCCGCAACGATGGGCACCGGGCTTTCGCGCACGATCTCTTTCAATGCCTTAGCCGACGCCTCATCTGGGACTGAAACGCGCACGATATCCGCGCCAGCCTCGGCTGCGGCCTGAACTTGCGCCACCGTTGCCGCCACATCGGTGGTCAGGGTGTTGGTCATGGTCTGAACGGCGATCGGGGCATCCCCCCCGACGGGAACGTTACCGACCATGATTTGACGGGATTTACGACGATATATGTCACGCCAGGGGCGCACGTGATTAAGGGACATAAGGACGGATCCGCGTCTGCCTGAGTTGCGACTGTAGATAGTCCGGCAAAGGGGTTACCGCAATGGCAAGATCACTCGGCGGGCGCTTCTGTCGCCTCGGTTTGCAGTTCAGCCACCAATTGCTTGAGAGCGCTGTTCTGTTCCGCCTCAAGATCGGCAACGGCATAAACTTCAGACACCGCGTCTTTCGAAAGGATCACCCCTTTGGCAACCGTGCCGGGTGCCCCTGCCGGGCCATAGTGCTCGCCGTTCATTGAGAAATAAACCGATCCCGACGCCCCTGCCCGCAACAGCGGTGGTTCTTCCGTTAGCGGAACCTCAAAGACACTGCCTTGCTCGACCGTTCCAAGGGTCCCTTCGAAAATAACACTGCCATCCGCCGCCGTCACCCGCATCCAAGAAGGATCGACAGCAACGATTTTCAGCATGGTATCAATCTGTTCCACGACCTGCGGCAAGGATGGTCGTTCAACCGTGTGCACTTCGGCGACTTCGAACTGCGGCAGGCTTGGCGGGCGGAAGGTTCCGACATCGCGTGGATCAAGGGTCGAAATCGGCGCATCGCGGGCAACCAGAACCGGAACATCCAAGGCCTGCGGACGATAGAGGCGGTCCAGTGCCTCGGTGTTCGCCGCAGCAACCGCATCATCGACAACGCCGTCGCGCACGGCATCCAGCGGATCAAGGTCGGAAAGCACCACAGGCGCTTGTTCAACCGGGCTGACCTGTACCTGCTGGATCTTGTTCAGAACCGCCCACCCGCCATAGCCGATGCCACCAATAACCGCCAAAAGCACCAGCGACGATCCGATGGCGCGCGGTTCAATCTGACTGACCAGAGATTCCTTGCCCGGAATATACGGCGTATTGGGCGAGATGAAGGGATCGCGCCCCATTGGCCCACGCGCCGGAAGCGCGCCGGTCGGCTTTCGCACCACCGAAGCCTCGGCCGACATGCCATGCGCGACCGAAAAACCGCTTTCCGCGCAGAAAGTCGAGAAGGTTTCATCCGGGTTCATCCCCAGATAACGCGCGTAAGAACGCACATACCCGGCGATAAAGCCGGGCGTGTCAAAGGCATCAGGATCTGCGTTTTCGATGGCAGCAATGTAGTTGGCTTTGATCCTCAGCTCGCGCTGAACATCCAACAGGGATTTGCCCATGGTTGCGCGTTCGCCGCGCATCTTGTCACCAAGGCGTACCTCGTAGTCGTCAAACCCTTTCGGTCTGACATCTACATCCTCATCAGATTCGCGCTGTGATCTGCGCCCAATCATTCCTGCTGCCCCATTCTGCCTGTCGCGCGTTTCGCGTTAGCGGCGAATCATCCCCAAAACGATTCGTCCGCCGATTTTGTTAGCGTAAGCTTAACACGCGGCAAATACGTTGCACACTTTGGCGTGAGGTTAACCGGCAAGTTCGGCGCGATTTAGCGCACAATGTGACCAAAGTTCGTCCATCGCCTGTACCAGACGGTTCATTTCGTCAGGCCCATGCACCGGAGAAGGGGTAAAGCGCAGACGCTCGGTTCCGCGCGGAACGGTCGGGAAATTGATCGGTTGCACATAAATGCCGTAATCATCCAACAGCATATCGCTGAGCTTCTTGGTATGGACCGGGTTTCCAACGATCACGGGCACGATATGGCTTCCGTGGTCGATCAGCGGTAACCCCATCCCCTTCAACCGCAGCTTGAGGATTTTGGCCTGCGTCTGATGCTGCTCACGCAGTTCAGGTGCAGTTTTCAGGTAGGCAACCGATGCAGCAGCCCCGGCCGCAACCGCAGGTGGCAGGGACGTGGTAAAGATAAAGCCCGGCGCATATGACCGCACGGCGTCGCACATCTTGGCGCTGGCCGCGATATAGCCGCCCATCACGCCATAGGCTTTTGCCAGCGTGCCATTGATGATGTCGATCCGGTGGGCAAGGTTATCGCGCTCGGTCACACCGCCGCCGCGCGAGCCATACATGCCTACCGCGTGCACTTCGTCGATATAAGTCAGTGCGCCGAACTCATCTGCCAGATCGCAGATCTCTTCGATCGGACCAAAATCGCCGTCCATAGAATAAACCGACTCGAATACGATCAACTTGGGTGCGGCCGGATCGTCCGCTTCAAGCAGCTCGCGCAGATGCGCCACATCGTTGTGCCGGAAGATGCGCTTGGCCCCGCCATTCCGGCGCACGCCTTCGATCATCGAGGCATGGTTCAGCGCGTCAGAGTAGATGATCAGGCCCGGGAACAGTTTGGGCAGCGTGCTGAGCGTTGCGTCATTGGCGATATAGGCGCTGGTAAAAAGCAGCGCGGCTTCCTTGCCGTGAAGATCGGCCAGTTCAGCCTCAAGCCTTTTATGATAAACCGTGGTGCCCGAGATATTGCGCGTACCGCCTGAACCTGCACCGGCTGCATCAACAGCTTCGTGCATTGCATTCAGAACGACCGGGTTTTGCCCCATGCCCAGATAATCGTTGCCGCACCATACGGTGATGTTCTGCTGTGACCCGTCCGGACGTGTGCGCACCGCATGGGGAAAATACCCATTGCGACGTTCGATATCGATGAAGGTCCGGTAACGACCTTCATCATGCAGCCTGGCAATCGCTGAATCGAGCTGAGCAGTATAGTCCAAAGGACCCTCCTTGAACGCCCGTATCCGGTTTCCCATTGGGCGATATTTTCGCCACCTCCCACAGCTTACCCTGTTTCGGTGGCTTTGTGTTCCCTTATTCAGCTGGTTACAGCCGAAAAGGTGAACCCAACTTTGATTTGCATCAAATATAAGTTTGCACCCCATCCGACAAGTAAAGTTACGGCCATCGAACGCGTGGAAACGACGCAGGTCCCGCCTCCCTACCCAAAGCTTACACCGCCGGGCCGCAATTCGTGTCAACAACTCTGGACGGCGCCGACAACGCTGCTAGGGTTCGCGGGAACAAAAAACAGGCAGGAGCCCCCCATGTCGCTAGACGCCGTGTTGAACCGGATTGACGAAGATCTGCAAACCTCGATCGACCGCCTGATGGAACTGCTGCGCATCCCGTCGATCTCGACTGACCCCGCATACAAGGCCGAGGTTAGCCGCGCCGCGGACTGGCTGGTCGCCGATCTGAACAGCATCGGGATTGCGGCAGAGAAACGGGAAACACCGGGCCACCCGATGGTTGTTGGCCACGTGGGTGAGGACGCGACTGCGCCGCATTTCCTGTTTTATGGCCACTACGATGTGCAGCCGGTCGATCCGTTGAACCTGTGGAACCGGGATCCATTCGATCCCGCCATTGAGGACACCGAAACCGGACCGGTCATCCGCGGACGCGGAGCGTCAGACGACAAGGGTCAGTTGATGACTTTTGTCGAAGCCTGCCGCGCCTGGAAGGCCGTGCACGGATCCTTGCCGTGCCGTATAACTTTCTTTTTCGAGGGCGAAGAAGAGTCAGGCTCGCCCTCACTGGTTCCCTTCCTCAAGGAAAATGCCGCCGAACTCAAAGCGGATCTGGCGCTGGTCTGCGATACATCCATGGTGTCACGCGGCGTTCCGTCGATTGCGGCGCAGTTGAGGGGCATGCTGAAGGACGAATTTACCATCGTGGGACCGCGCATCGACCTGCATTCCGGCCACTATGGCGGCCCGGGCCTGAACCCGCTGCGCGAACTGTCGAAAATCGTGACCTCTTTTTATGACGACGAAACCGGGCGGGTCGCGGTCGACGGGTTCTACGAAGGTGTGCATGAAGTACCCGAAGACCAGTTGCGCCAATGGCAGAATTGCGGCTTCGACGAAGCGGATTATCTGACTTCGGTCGGCTACACCCAACCGCATGGCGAAAAGGGGTACTCCACCTTGGAGCAACAATGGGCACGACCAACGCTCGAAGTGAACGGGCTGTGGGGTGGTTATAACGGTGCGGGCTCCAAAACCGTTATTCCGTCCAAGGCCCATTGCAAAATCACCTGCCGTCTTGTTGGTGACATGGACCCGGACGCGCTGCGCGCCAAAATCCGCAAACATGTCGAGGATCAGCTATCCCCGGACGCCAAAGTGGTCTGGGATAACGATATGGAAGGGTCTCCCGCTTCGGTCATGAATATCACCCGCCCCGAATTCGAAGCCGCGCGCGGCGCATTGTCGGATGAATGGGACCGCGAGGCAGTGTTCACTGGAATGGGGGGATCAATCCCTGTTGTCGGCTATTTCAACACCGTTCTGGGGCTCGACTCGATGCTGGTTGGCTATGCAAACGAAGATGATGCCATCCATTCGCCGAACGAGAAATATGACGTGAAAAGCTTCCACAAGGGCATCCGGTCATGGGCGCGCATTCTGGATGCTTTGAACAAATAGGTCTTATGCGAGGCTCTGCCTCGCGCTCCGGGATATTTGCAGCCAGATGAATAAAGGATCCCTGCTTCATCTGGCCTAAAATATCCCGAGGGAGGCGCGCGGCACGCGCGGCGGGGGCAGAGCCCCCAACCCTGACGGGGAACTACGCCGATCTTACATATGGATCACGCGACCATAGGCATCCAGCACGCTTTCGTGCATCATCTCTGACAGTGTCGGGTGCGGGAAGACGGTGTTCATCAGGTCTTCTTCCGTTGTCTCCAACTGGCGACCGACCACATATCCCTGAATCAGTTCGGTGACTTCGGCACCGATCATGTGGGCCCCCAGCAACTCGCCTGTTTTCGCATCGAATACGGTTTTGATCAGCCCGTCCGGTTCACCCAAGGCGATGGCCTTGCCATTGCCGATAAAGGGAAAGCGGCCGACTTTGATGTCGTAACCCAGCTCTTTGGCCTTTGCTTCGGTATATCCAACCGAGGCAACCTGAGGCTGGCAATAGGTGCATCCCGCGATGCTTTCGGGTTTGACCGGGTGCGCATGTTGACCCGCGATGAGGTCCGCGACCATGACACCCTCGTGGCTTGCTTTATGTGCAAGCCAGGGCGCGCCTGCGATGTCACCGATCGCATAAAGGCCCTCAACGCCGGTGCGGCAATACTCGTCCGTAACCACATGTGTCCGGTCGATCTTGACGCCCAGAGCTTCCAGACCAAGGTTTTCGATATTGCCAACGATCCCGACAGCCGAGATCACTGTGTCGAACTCTTGTTTCTCGACCTTGCCCTTTACCTCGATATGCGCGGTCACTTTCCCCTTGCCACGGTCCAGCTGCTTGACCATGGCTTTTTCCATGATGGTCATGCCCTGTTTGGTGAACGCCTTCTTGGCCAATGCGCTGATTTCGGCGTCTTCGACCGGCAACACCCGGTCCATCACCTCGACAACTGTGGTGTCTGCGCCCAGCGTATTGTAGAAGCTGGCAAACTCGATGCCGATCGCACCAGACCCGATGACGAGCAGTTTTTTCGGCATCCGCGGCGGTTGCAGTGCGTGCTTGTACGTCCAGACCAGATCGCCGTCAGCTTCAAGGCCCGGCAGTTCCCGCGCCCGTGCCCCGGTTGCGAGAATGATGTTCTTGGCGGTCAGTTCCTCGGTGCCTTTGTCGGTCTTGACGCTGACCTTGCCCTTTGCAGGGATCGTGGCCTGCCCCATTACAACGGCAACCTTGTTCTTCTTCAGCAGATGGCCAATGCCTCCTGACAGCTGCGCGGCCACGCCACGGGATCGTTTGACCACCGCGTCCAGATCATATCCGATCTTTTCGGCTTTCAGACCGAAATCCTTGGCGCGCTCCATCAGATGGAACACTTCGGACGACCGCAACAGCGCCTTGGTCGGAATACAGCCCCAGTTCAGGCAGATCCCCCCCAAATGCTCGCGCTCGACCACTGCGGTTTTCAGGCCCAGCTGGGCTGCGCGGATTGCAGCGACATAGCCGCCGGGGCCAGCCCCGATTACGATCAGATCATAGGATTGTGCAGCCATGTGTTCCTCTCGGCGCAGGAGTTGAAAATTTAGTTTACCATTAAACTATTATTCGGAACGCATCAACACACCGTTCCCGCGACAAATAGGACGCAGGGTAAGCGATGCCTGAACTTGCGGATTTCAGCCTATACCCCGGGCCATGCAATGGCTAGAAAAGAAACGCCGACACCGGTCGGACCTATTCTTTTCTCAACCCATTCAAGGGGCTGACCATGGCCAAAACTCTGAAAGATCTGCTGCTTGCCCTGCTCAATGCCACATTGATACTTGTTGCGCTGTGCCTGTTTCTGGGCTGGAAACTGGCGTCCAAAGCCGAAAACATCACTGCTGAAGTCTCGCAAACGGTTCAGGCCTTGGCCCCCATCCGGGATGAGGCGAAGGGCATTCGGGACGAGCTTGCGGCGTTGCGGACTGATTTGGCGGCGCTTTCACAGCAAGACACGTTTGCAGACAGCCAAGCCGCGCAAAACCTCCGGGCAACGCTGGGGCGCCTGAATGCAGCAGAACAGAAGCTGCAAACGGTTCAGGAGCGGATTTCGGAACTGGCTGACACGCCAGAAATGCTGATTGCGCAGGCGATCCAAACCGGCGCCGATATCGCAGCGGAACGCGTTTTGGCATTGCGGGGATGCACACCTGAGTCATAAAGCGCAGCCGTGACCAAAGAGCGGTTGCGGCTTCGCGTTCAGCCCGTAGCTTGTAGTTCGCGCACGGTCGTGCCGTACCCGCCCATATCGACATAGGCAGTTTCATGCGGAGTCGAGCTGCGGGACAGCGCCGCGTTCCGATACGGGAAACGACCGAACTTGCGGATCACCTCGCGATGCGCTCTGGCGTGCAGCAGGTTGCTTGCGTCGCTGCTCATGTTTTGGCAGATCAGACGCACACAGCGTTCCTGATCGCACAGGTTTTCCGAGTGCATCATCGGCAGGTAAAAGAACTGTCTGGCTGGTTCGTCGATCTTCTTGTCCCAGCCTTTGTCGACTGCGCATTTCGCCGCCGCCAATGCCGCACGATCGGTCGAGAAGGCACGCGCCTCACCTCGGAACATGTTACGCGGGAACTGATCTGTCAGGATGATATAGGCCAGCGCCCCGCTGGGATAAGTCAGCCAGAGCGAAAACCGACCCGCTGCCGCTGCTTCCCAAGTTGACTGAAACCGCGCCCGAATGTCTGCGTCCAGCGCCTCATTTTCAATATACCAGCCCTTAGGGCCAACTTCATCTAACCAAAAACTCAATACTTCTTCAGGCGTTACCATTGCCTCAAACTCCGTCAATTGCCCGCGCCCCAGACGTAACGTCATTTAAGTCCCTTTTACAGAACTGTTACAGTAACATATTGCAACACAACCGACATAATTTCGTGTCTCAAGCGGTTTCGCGCGCACCTTCTTCGAACTCTGCTTCTGCCGCCTCTATGGCAACTTCCTGTGCAACCTCGAATGCAACGGGCGATGCAGTGGGATAAAGCGTCGACATGGTGCCGGTTTCATCAACAGGAACTGCTGCACGCTGGGTCATCCGGTAGACCGAATAGGCGGCCAATGCGACAAGCAACACGGCAATGATCAGGAAAAAGCCCGGCGGGCCAAAGACTGCGTCACCCATCAGCCAGCCTGTGATAACGGGTCCGGTAATTGCCCCAAGGCCGTTGATGAAGATCAGACCACCGGATGCCGCGGCCATATCCTCGTATTCCAGAAAATCGTTGGTGTGCGCAATCAGCAATGAATACAAAGGGTTGGTCATTCCTCCGATCACAAAAGCAGACGCCAGGAGGATTTCGAAGGAAAAGCCATAAAGCATACCACTGACGGCGCCAACTGCTCCGGTTGCCGCGACCAACAGGATCAGGAAACGCCTGTCCATCCGGTCGGAAAACCAGCCCAGCGGGTATTGCAGGACAATTGCCCCAACATAGAACGCCGCCACAAATGCCGAGATCTCAACCAAGGACAGACCGGCCTGGGCCCCGTAAACCGCAGACATCCCGAATTGCGCCGAGAACACGCCGCCTAGCAGGAACATGCCGACACACCCCAGCGGAGAGCTTTTCATCAATTCCCGCAACGTCATCGGCTTGGTAGTATCGAATGCCGGCGTTGGCGAAATTGACAGCAAAATCGGTGCGAAAGATACCGAAACAAGGATCGAGGCGATCACGAATGTTTCGTATCCGGCAGGGTCGCCCAACAGGAAAAGGCCCTGCGCGCCGATGATACCCAACATCTGAACGATCATGTAAAGCGACAGGGCCTGACCGCGGTTTTCATTATTGGCTGCGTTGTTGAGCCAGCTTTCCGCAGTGACGTAAACGCCCGAAAAACAGAACCCGATCACTACGCGTCCCAGAACCCAGGCAATCGGGTCTGCCAGCATCGGATACATGATCATCACGGCAGAAATGAAAGACGCCAGCGCCGCGAAGACCCGCACATGACCAACACGCCGGATCATCTCGGGCGCAAGCCGTGAACCACCCAGAAAACCAACAAAATATGCTGACATTACAAAAGACATCTCAAGGGTCGAAAACCCCTCGAGTTGTCCGCGAACACCCAGGATCGTGCCCTGAAGGCCGTTTCCGACCATCAGCAACCCCATGCCGAGCAACAATGCCCATGCGCTGGACAGAACCTGAATCATTTGGGCCTCCGATAGGTGCCAAGCTGGTTTGAGTTTTGTTCTGCGATCAAAGACCGCTTCCATCGCGCTTGTCTACGACATTCCCTGTCGGTGATGCCGTATGCGCGCCTATCCGGGGATCAAAAGCGACGCATCGCCATAAGAAAAGAACCGGTATTTCTGCGCGATGGCATGGGCGTAAACCTCGCGCATCCGGTCCTGACCCATCAACGCCGAAACCAGCATCAACAACGTGGATTTCGGCAGATGAAAATTTGTCATCAGCGCATCGGTCACGTGAAACCGGAAACCGGGATAGATGAAGATATCGGTGTCACCTTCCCACGGTTCGATCGTGCCCGAACGCGCAGCACTTTCGATCAGGCGCAAGGCGGTGGTGCCCACCGGGATGACACGCCCGCCCGCAGCTTTTGTCGCCTGTATCTCGGCAACAGCCTCGGCGCTGACCTGCCCCCATTCGGCGTGCATCTTGTGGGTTGTCACATCCTCGACCTTGACCGGCAGGAAGGTTCCGGCGCCAACATGCAGGGTCACATGTGTGACGGCGACACCCCGTTTCGACAAAGCCTGCATCAGGGCATCGTCAAAATGCAACGAGGCGGTCGGGGCTGCCACTGCACCGGACCTGCGGGCCCAGATGGTCTGATAATCCGTCTTGTCCTGCTCGTCCGCCGGACGTTTGGCGGCGATATAGGGCGGCAGCGGCATCGCACCGGCCTGATCCAGCGCCTTGTCGAAATCCTGACCACTGAGATTGAAGCGCAAGTAGGCCTGCCCGTCTTCCACCCGATCCAGCGTCGCGCTCAGATCGGCCGAAAACACGATCTCTTCCCCCGGCTTCACTTTCTTCAATGGCTTGATCAGCGCAGACCAGGTGCCATCGGCCTGCGGGTCCAGCAGAGTGGCCTCGACCCCGGCGGAAACCGGGCCTTGCGCGCTGCTTCTGTGGCGCCGCCCGTTCAGGCGCGCCGGGATAACGCGCGTGTCGTTCAGCACCAGCCGGTCGCCCGGCCGCAGGAAATCGGGCAGGTCGAACACGTGGCTGTCCACTGTGGCACCCCCCCGCACCACAAGAAGGCGCGCAGAGGATCGCGGGCTGGCAGGCCGCGTGGCAATCAGGTCGTCGGGCAGGTCGAAATCAAAATCGCTGAGCTTCATGACCGCGCCTTACAACCCCGCAAAAGATTCGGCCATATCCCGTCAGCGGTCACTGGGAGGAGAGCCAAATGTCGGTTTCGGCTCGTCAGGTTCCACCGGCGCAGCATTGGGGCCGTCCGAGACCTTTGGCGCAGGCTGACGCAACAGATCACGCAAAAACAAGGGCGCCAGACCGGACAGAGGGTTCACCGCGACTTTGGGCGAGGATATCGGCCCGGTCAGCGTGTAGTTGAATCCGATGACACCTTCGCCCTTGCGGGTAAACACGCTGCCAACGGCATTGAGAAGGTAAATCGGTGAAATCGCCCCCCGCAGGTTCAGCAGGCTGTTCACGGTGTCGATTGTTCCATCAAACGAAAGCCCCATTGACGGGCCAACAGCGCTGCCACTCAGCACTTTGATGTCGGTGGGCGATATCCTCATGCGGCTGTCAATCGCCGAAAAGAAGATCCCCTGCCCGGCCATCTCGTCCAGCAGACCAACAAGGCTGATCGCGTTCAGGATCGCGGCCATGGCCGGGGCATCGGTGATCCGGGTATTAACGATTTTCAGGATGACGTCGTAACTGCCGGGCTCAGCCACCGGTTCAAGCTTGAGGTCCAGATCACCGCCACGCGCCTGTGTCAGAACCCCGGCCGATCGCAAAACGGCCCCCGCGTCTTTCGACGTCAGGTCAACGGCGCTTCGATTTCCCCGTGGGGTCACTTGACCGGCAACAGCCGCACCGCCGTTCACCCGCGCTGTGAAGGTGCCATTTACGCCGCCGGTTGTCTGGAACGCCCCCCGGAAACCTGTCAGTGCAACAGTTTCGGTAACCTGAAGACGGTCCAGTGCCACGTCCAGTTTCGGCCCCGGGGCACCGCCGCCGCCCGATCCGCCGCTTTCGCCGAAGTTTGCAGACCCCATGTTCAGCACACCGCCAAGGACGCGGATATCCGGGACAGCGGCTCCCCGCCCGATCAGTTCCGCCGGAACCGCAAGCCAGTCCCCCAGATCGAACGAGCTGAACTGGACACGGTCATATTCACCGTTTTCGTGAAAGGAAATGGATGCGTTTGTGCGCAGTCCCGCTGCATTGATCCGCAGGTCGTCCACTTTCAGCTGCGCGCCCAACGTCGCGTCCGCAGTCAGTGATCCTGTGGTGTTTACGTCTTTGCGCCAACCGAGTTCAGGGATGGAAAGCGCCACGCCCTGAAGGTCCGAAACAACAGACAGTTTCGGAGGCGCCCCAGCGCCCAGACCCAGCGTAATATCAGCAACCCCTTTGCCCGTCAGCATCCCCGGCGGCAGGCCAGCCTTGATCTCATCCATCAGACGCGGGGACAGTTCGATCTGGCCGGTGAAGGTGCTGCGCTGTTCGGTTTCGCCGTCAATGGGCTGCTGCCAAAGCGCCTCAAGCGGAACATCGCCGAACTGACCCAGTCCCTGAATCTGGACGCCCGACTGATTGCCGGAAATATCCAGCATCGGGGCACTTATGGAAAATCCCGGCACCAGACGGTCACTGGACAGATTGGCCAGCGTTCCGTTGAAGTGAAATTCGGTATCCTGAAACTTCAGCTCTTTTATCAACGGCAAGGACAGCGTTCCGGTCAATGCAACCGTGCCTTTGGCAACTTCAACGGGCAACCCCGCCTTGCTCAGCAATTCCAGCGGCGGCCGGTCCAGCAGCGACAACGCAGAAGTCACGCTGCCCTTTGCCTGAATACGGGCGATGCCGGGTGCGGATTTCTTGATATCCGTGTCAGGTATGATGAAGGACGTCCCCGCCGCATCCACACTCCCCCCGTCATCGGCGACCACCATCCCCTGCTGCGCGGTGACCGTAAACCGGCTGTCGATCAGACTGGCCTGACCCTGTGCATCTTCGATCGGCGGCAGCGTCTTGGCAAAGCGAACTTTGGCCTGCTCGAACCCAAAATCAAGATACAGATCCGGTTTGGAACCGGGTTCCAGACGCAGGGCAAAATCCATGTCCGACAAAACCCCCCGATAGAGATTTTCCGTCACCCATTCCCGTGGCTTGGGTGCCAGACGCTCCGGCCAGTAGCTCAGAACATTGTCCGAGCTCATCTGATCCAGATGGGCATCCAGCGCCACAGCCCAGCCATCTGCACGTCCGTGCAAAACACCAAAGGCGCGCACGGTGTGGCCCGGATCCTCGATGGTCATCTGGCCAAGGCGCAACTGGAACGGGTTGAACGCCATCTTGAAATCCAGGCTGGCGCGCGACAGCTGAATCGGCTCCGGGAACAGGTTCGCCGGGTTCACATTGATCCCGGACAAGCGCAACTGTGTCTCCAGACTGTCCAGCACACCATCTTCAGCCCCTTGCAGAAACGCCTTTCCATCGGCCTGAACTGTGCCCCAGGCCGACACCACCGACACCTCATTGAAGTCCAGCATCTGGGCGTTCGGGTCATAGGTGAAATATGTACGGGCAGATTCGAACGGGACAGGGCGTGTTTCCGGGTTGGGCTGCACCGCCCCGGCCCCCAGATTGAGGGTTGCGAACACGGTTCCTGTTGCCCCGTTTTCATCGACACTGCCCCGCAAAGCCCCTGAAATCGGTGCGCGCAGAACCTGCAACCAGGCAAGGGCCGGGCTTTGGCCTGCTATATCCTCGGCCGGAAGATCGGTGACCGAGATGCCAAAGCTGGCGGCAGGCGTGCCCAGTACGCTGGTATAGTTGGCCTCGATACTGCTGACATAGTCACGCCCCGACAGAACCGAAAACCCGGTTGCAAGCCGCACTTCGTTATCACTGCGGTTCGCCTGAATATGCCCACCGTCCAGAACCCACGACCGCCCCTGCCGCAGGTCGCGGTAATCCAGCGTAATCGCATCAAGTTCGACCGAGGTCAGCGCCGACAGTATCGGAGATTGAAAGACCTCGTCCGAGGTCTCGATCAGCTGTGCAAGGTCCGGCGCTTCCTGAACCGGCGCGCTGCCCGATCCCACGGTCAGGGTCAGCGCCCCGTCCTGATCGCGGGTCATGGCGATCTGCGCGCCACTCAGAATGATGCGCTTGGGCCGGACCTGACCGCGCAGCAAGGGGCGCATGGCCAGGCTGGCGCGCATATCGGATACCTGCGCAATCTGCTGGCCCGCCGCGTCACTGATGGCAACATCGGTCAGCCGCAGACGGGGTCGCCAGCCTTCGTGAATGATGAAACTGACGTCTCCAAACCGGATTTGCAGCCCGCCCAGCGCCCGTTCCAGCCGGGCTTCGACCCTATCGCGCAGCCAGACCGGCGCGTGCATTCTCTGTCCCACGACCATGAAACCGGTAAACATCGCCAGAAGCACCAGCACGATGGCCCCACGCATAGCCCACAGACCAGCGGTGCGGCGGCGCGACCGACGGCGCACGGGCTTGCCCGGTTTTGCTTCGTCGTCTTCGTGCTGCTTCAATTTGCTATCCACGCCTTCCAACCCGCACGCGTTGCCCTATGATGAAGGGCAGCCTTTAAAAACCTTTAGCGGAGTTTCCAATGCCCGACGTTTCAGACATCGCCCCCGACTTCACTTTGCCGCGCGACGGCGGTGGCGAGGTGACGCTTTCGGCGTTGCGCGGTGGCACCGTGGTTTTGTTCTTCTATCCCCGTGATGATACGCCGGGCTGCACCAAGGAATCCATCGGTTTCTCAGAGCAGCTTCAGGCGTTTACCGAGGCAGGGGCTCACGTTTTCGGCATTTCGCGGGACAGCGTCGCCAAGCATGACAAGTTTGTCGCCAAACACGGGCTGACCACTCCGCTCTTGTCGGACGAAGGCTCGACCGTCTGCGAGGACTATGGCGTATGGGTTGAAAAGAACATGTATGGCCGGAAATCGATGGGGATCGAGCGATCGACCTTTGTCATTGATAGCGAGGGACGCATTGCCAAGGTCTGGCGCAAGGTCAAGGTGCCCGACCATGTGGATGAGGTGCTGGAAGCGGTGAAGGCGCTCTAAGCCCCCCTCGACCTGCCGCGCCATCCGGTCTATCACCCGCGCTGACATGCCAAAGGCGGAGCAACCCGGTGCCCAAAACACTGACACAGATGGCGACAGAGGTTCTGACAACAGCGGACGGGCGGGCCAAAACCGCCCTGTCCAAAGCCCATGCCGCCGCGTGGTTTACCTCCCGCACGGCCGAGGGTGAGCCGATCGAGATCGGCACCGCATCACCGCCCCTATCCCCCGCGCGCCCGGACAAGCCCGAGCTGTTGTCCCCGCGTGAGGTACCCAAACGGAAACCGGGTACCGAAGCCGGGCGCATTGCCCTGCTGCACGCGGTTGCCCATATCGAGCTGAACGCCGTCGATCTGCACTGGGACATCATCGCGCGTTTTGGCCATGTACCCATGCCCATCGGGTTCTACGATGACTGGGTGAAATGCGCCGAAGAGGAATCGCGCCATTTCGAGATGGTTTGCGATTGTCTGGAACAGATGGGCAGCCACTACGGCGCCCTGCCCGCCCATGCTGGCATGTGGCGCGCTGCCGAGGATACTGCCGAAGATCTGATGGGGCGGCTGGCCGTTGTACCCATGGTGCTTGAGGCGCGCGGGCTGGACGTGACGCCCGGCATGATCGAGATATTCCGCAAGGCCAAGGCCGAACAGGCCATCGCCGCGCTCGAAGTGATCTATGCTGAAGAGGTCGGCCACGTCGCTTACGGCTCAAAATGGTTCCACTTCCTGTGTGGCCGGGAAAACGCCGACCCAAAGGATGTGTTTCACGCGCTGGTCCGGCGGTACTTCCACGGTGTTCTCAAGCCCCCCTTCAACGAAGAAAAACGGGCCGAGGCCGGGTTGCCACCCGATTTCTACTGGCCCCTGACCGAAGACCTGCCTGCGCCCGGAGACCTCTCGAACTGACACTTTTGCGTTATTTTCGGCAAAATCTCGCCGATCTTTGCGGGATTTCAGCGCCATTTGCACCTGATTGGTCAACAAACTTGCCCGAACGCCGCTGCCGCTTTATGCAATCGGCCCAAGGGACGGCAGGCACTCACGACCGGTTCCGATCTTGGGGATGAAAGGTGGGACGCGTGCGAACACGTCTGGCAATAAAACTGCACTCACTGCTTGAGAGACATTTCCCGGAACGCCGGGTCTTTCTGAAATCCGACACAGACACAAAATTTATCCGGCTCAGTTCGGAAACTCAGGTCGTCGCAGTGGCCGGCGTTGCCGTCATGGTCGGGTGGACAGCGGTTGCAACAGCCATACTGCTTATGGACAGCATCGGGGCCGGGAATTTCCGGGAACAGGCAAAGCGCGATCAGGCCATCTATCAGGAACGCCTGAACACTTTGTCGGCAGAACGCGATGCCCGTGCGCATGAGGCGCTGGCAGCTCAGGACCGGTTCAATGCCGCGCTGGACCAGATTTCCGCGATGCAGTCGGAACTGCTGGCCTCGGAAAACCGTCGCCGCGAGCTTGAGACAGGTATCGATGTCATTCAGACGACATTGCGCACCACGATGAAACAGCGCGAAGAGGCGCGCTCAGAGCTGGCCCAATTGAAACAGGACACCAGCGGCTCCGATATGTATGCCGCGGTTTCCAGCGCCCCGGTACAGATGGCCTTTATGACCGACGCTTTGGCGCGGACCGCCAAAGAGCGCGACCTGATCGCCACCAACGCCCTGGACGCGCTGGAACAGCGGGACGATCTGGAACTGGAAATCCGTCTGATGCAGGAACGCAGCGACGAGATTTTCCGCCAGCTGGAAGAGGCGATGGTCATTTCGGTCGAACCTCTGGACAAGATGTTCCGAGAGGCCGGAATGCCGACAGATCGCATCATCGAAGAGGTCCGGCGCGGATATAGCGGTATGGGCGGTCCGCTGACCCCTTTATCCCTTAGCACACGCGGCGAAGAAGAAGAGCTTTCGCCCGAAGAAGTGCGCGCGAACACGTTGCTGCGCCAGATGGATCAGCTGAACCTGTACCGAATTGCAGCGGAAAAGGCCCCCTTCGCCAGCCCGGTCAAAAGCGCGTTTCGCTTTACCAGCGGATATGGTCGCCGCCGCGACCCAAAAACCGGCGGTAGCCGGATGCACAACGGCACGGATTTTGCCGCAGCAACGGGCACCGATATCTTTGCGACCGCTGATGGCGTGGTCACGCATGCCGGTTGGCAATCAGGCTTCGGACGCCTTGTGAAAATCAAGCACGCGTTCGGAATTGAGACACTTTATGCTCATAACACCAAGATCAACGTAAAGGTCGGCCAAAGGGTCTCGCGCGGGGATCATATTGCTGATATGGGTAACACCGGACGGTCCACCGGCACGCATCTGCACTACGAGGTGCGCGTGAACGGAAATCCCGTAAACCCAATGACTTACATCAAGGCTGCGAAAAATGTTTTCTAAAAGCAAAATCAACGAGCCCGCACCCAAAGCACCTGAGGCGGCCAAACCTGCCGCTCCGGCGACCCCAGCGGCTCCTGCTCCGGCTGACGCGAAACCTGCAATGGCACCCAAACCCAAGCCGCCGGCCTCGGTTCTGTCCTCGGATCTGCACATCACCGGCAACATCAAGACCAGCGGTGACATTCAGGTGGAAGGCACTGTCGAAGGCGACATCCGCGCCCATTTGCTGACCATTGGTGAATCGGCAACGATCAAGGGCGAAGTCACCGCAGATGACGTTGTGATCAACGGTCGCATCGTTGGCCGCGTACGTGGCCTCAAGGTTCGCCTGACCTCGACCGCCCGTGTCGAAGGCGACATCATCCACAAGACCATCGCCATTGAAAGCGGCGCGCATTTCGAAGGCTCGGTTCAGCGTCAGGACGATCCCCTGAACCCCGGCCGCAGCGCCAAAGCCGGATCGAACCCGGCGGCAGAAGTCAAACAGTAAGCAGACTGCACTTCATGTCAGGGCGCCGTGGGGAAACCCGTGGCGTCATTTCTTTTGAGTGTCCGGATGATCCGGGATTCCCGTTTTCGTCCCTTTCTGATCGCGCTACAGTCGATCCATGTTGCTTTTTCTGACGGTTGTCGCGCTGATCGCTGGCGCTGCGGCCTTTCACTTCTGGTCGAAACGACAAACCCGCCTGACCTTGCTGGCCAAGTCGCTGTCCCAGCACCAGCGCGATATTGTGAACGCTCAGGTGCCGATTATCCAGAAGCTGCCCAAAGACTTGCGCGGGGCGCTGGAAGGAAAGATCAACCTGTTTCTTGATCAGGTCGATTTCGTCGGCTGCGACGGGCTGGACGTCACCGAAGACATGCAGTTGTCGATTGCCGCGCAAGCCTGTCTGCTCGTGGTGAATACGGACCAGTGGTTTGACAACCTGACGACCATTCTGGTTTACCCCGGTGCCTTCAAATCAAAACAGCGCCGCCACAGTGGCTATGTCGTCACCGAACAGGAAATCATCCGCAGCGGGGAAAGCTGGAACCGTGGCCCCGTGATCCTGTCCTGGGCCCACAGCCAGCGCGGTGCCCTGAATGATCACGATGGCCGGAACGTCGTCTTTCACGAGTTCGCGCACCAGCTTGATGACCTCTCGGGCGCAACCAATGGTGTTCCCGTGCTCAGCAATGGCCAAAGCTTTGGCGAGTGGGAAACCGCCTTTCTGAACGGTTACAAGACACATGTTCACGCCGTGGAAAATGGGAAACCCACAGTGATCGATCCCTACGGCGCGGAAGGGCACGAAGAATTCTTTGCCGTTTCGGTCGAGGTGTTCTTTGAACGACCACATGCGCTGAGATCCTCTGACCCGGCAATCTATGAACAGCTGTCAAAGCTTTTTCATCTTGATCCCGCTCAATGGCACAGCGGTCCGTTCTGACCCGATTGAGGAAGCTTCGAAAAAAAATTCCCCGTTCGCAACAATTTAACATAAGCTAATTCTTGAATTACGGTTAACCTCATTATTGGGCGGAGGATTTTCTATGTCATCGAAACTACTTGCCGAGTTCTTCGGCACGTTCTGGTTGGTTCTGGGGGGCTGCGGCAGTGCCGTTCTGGCGGCAGGCGTAGCTGATGTGGGCATCGGTTGGCTTGGTGTTTCCTTTGCCTTTGGCCTTACCGTTTTGACGATGGCTTACACAGTTGGCCCAATCTCGGGCGGGCATTTCAACCCGGCCGTCAGTTTGGGGCTGATGATTGGCGGACGGTTTCCGGCCAAAGACCTTCTGCCCTACTGGGTCGCACAGGTCGTTGGCGCAATCGCTGCCGCAGTGGTTCTGTACCTGATTGTCAGCGGGGCACCCGATTTCGCAGGTGTCGGAGGGTTCGCGTCAAACGGGTATGGTGAGGCCTCGCCGCAGGGATATTCGTTGATGTCGGCTTTGATCATCGAAGTCGTGATGACGGCTTTCTTCATTCTGATCATTCTGGGCGCGACGTCTGAAAAGGCACCCGCCGGGTTCGCTCCGATTGCCATCGGTCTGGCGCTGACCCTGATCCACCTGATCTCAATCCCGGTGACGAATACCTCCGTCAACCCGGCGCGCTCAACCGGCGTTGCCCTGTTTGCCGACGGCCCGGCTCTGGCTCAGCTCTGGCTGTTCTGGGTGGCCCCCCTGATTGGCGGCGCAATCGGCGCTTTGATATGGAAAGCAATGTCCTCGGATGACTGATCCGCGCGGGAAAGGTAGTTATCCCGTTTTCTGAAAAACACGGTATCCTTCCGCCCAACCTGGCTTGGTCACAGCCTTTAATTCAACGGGAGGATACCATGAAGACATTTTCCATAGCACTTTTCCTAAGCTGCGCTGCGACGGCAGGCTGGGCCGAAGACAAATGGCTGAGCATCCCGCAAGCCCCCCAGATGCCCGCCGCCACCGAAGCGGGCACGGCAGAGATCAACGGCATCGACATGTATTACGCCACGTATGGCGATGCGGGCGGCACCCCGGTTCTGATGATCCACGGCGGGCTTGCCCATGCCGATGTCTGGGCTGCGCAGGTTGCCGACCTGTCGCAGGACCACAGGGTGATTGTGGCGGATACGCGCGGGCATGGACGATCCACAAACGATGGCAGCCCTTATTCTTACGCGTTGTTGTCGCAGGATTATCTGGCGCTTCTGGATCATCTGGGGGTCGATCAGGTGCATCTGGTCGGCTGGTCCGATGGGGCAATTATCGGGTATTCAATCTCGACCACCAACCCGGATCGGCTGGCCAGTCACTTTGCCCATGCAGGCAATGTCACGCTGGACGGGATCGATCCTTCGGTGGAAACCAACGAGGTGTTTGGCACTTACGTGGGCATGATGGCCCAAGATTATGCGGCCATGTCCCCCACTCCTGACGGGTTCGAGGCATTTCTTGGTGGGGTTGCCGCCATGTGGGGCACCGAAAAACCCGGTGGGCTCGGGGCGCTGTCATCGATCACCGTCCCGACACTCGTGGTTCAAAGCGCACATGACGAGGCCATTCTGATGGCGCATTCACAAGCAATTGCTGACGCGATCCCCGAAGCCAAATTGCTTGTTCTGGAAGATGTCAGTCACTTCGCATCTTTTCAGGATCCCGTTGACTATACCCGTGCCATCCGTGATTTCATCGACCAATAGGCCAAAGAAAAAGCCCGGCGCTTGAGCCGGGCTAAATCATCTTATTCGGTAACGGTGACTTTTTTCATCATATCCGGTGCACCGATGATCGCACCATTCTGACCTTCGCCCCGCTTGATCGCGTCGACCACATCCATACCGTCGGTCACCTGACCAACCACGGTATACTGGCCGTCCAGAAATGGGCCGGGGGCGAACATGATGAAGAACTGCGAGTTGGCCGAATCCGGATCGCTGGACCGGGCCATGCCGACCACACCCCTGTCAAAACTCACGTCCGAGAACTCGGCCGGCAGGTCCGCGCGATCAGACCCGCCGCGCCCGGCATAACGCATGTCGAAGCCGTCCGCGCCCGAGTTGCCGTATTGCACGTCGCCGGTCTGCGCCATGAAGCCATCGATCACGCGGTGAAACACGACGCCATCGTACTGACCGTCAGCAGCCAGAGCGGTGATCTGTTCCACATGCTGGGGTGCCACATCTTCGAACAGGTCGATCGAGATTGTGCCATTGGCCCCTTCCCCTTCGACCTCAATCTGCAAACCGCTGGCCAGCGCCGGGCTTGCCAGCAAGGCAAAAGCCGCAGCCAGTTTATGCATCTGCGGCCACCTTGACGCTGATCATGCGGTCCGGGCTCGCAGGCGGCTCGCCGCGTACGATGGCGTCCACATGCTCCATCCCGTCGATAACCCGGCCATAGACCGTGTACTGACCATTCAGGAAGTGATTGTCCTTGAAGTTGATGAAGAACTGCGAGTTGGCCGAATCCGGGTTCTGAGAGCGCGCCGCGCCCAGCGTGCCGCGATCATGGGGCAGCTTGGAAAATTCTGCCGGAACATTCGGCAGCGACGAACCGCCGGTGCCCGCCATGCGCAGGTTGAACCCGTCTTCCATATCGCCATGCTGCACGTCGCCGGTTTGCGCCATGAAACCGTCGATCACACGGTGAAACGCCACGTTGTCATATTCACCGCCACGGGCCAGTTCCTTCATCCGCGCACTGTGCAGAGGCGCTACATCTGGCAGCAGCTCGATGACGACATTGCCGCCTTTCAGCTCGATGATGATTGTGTTTTCGGGGTCTTTGATCTCGGCCATGAGGCCCTCCTGTCGTTTATCTTGCGCAAATACCTATGACGCACGCGTGCGAATGCCAAGTGACGCATTGACCTGAGGGCAAAATGCAGGAAAAGAACCGCCTAAATCGGTTGCCAATGACAAGGATCGCACAATGGGCTGGAAAACACTGGACGATATGGACCTGAACGGCAAACGCGTGCTGGTGCGTGTGGATATCAACGTGCCCGTGGTTGACGGTGTTGTGACCGACGCCACCCGTATCCAAAGGATCGTCCCTTCGGTACGCGATATTCTGGCCGCTGGCGGCAAACCGATCCTTCTGGCCCATTTTGGCCGTCCCGGTGGCGAACGGCGTGAAAGCCTGTCACTGAAACAACTGGTCCCGACTTTGGAAAGCGCTTTTGGCGCAAAGGTTCTGTTTGCTGCCGATTGCGTCGGGGCCGAGGCGGAACTGGCCGCCAGTGCCTTGCAACCCGGCCAGGTCCTGTTGCTCGAAAACACGCGCTTTCACGCAGCCGAAACCAAGAATGACGCCGATCTGGCCGCTGGGATGGCCAAGCTGGGCGATGTCTATTGCAACGATGCGTTTTCAGCCGCGCACCGCGCCCACAGCTCGACCGAGGCTATCGCCCGTCTGCTGCCGGCCTGTGCGGGCCGTCTGATGCAGGCCGAGTTGCAGGCGCTGCAAAGCGCGCTGGGAGCACCCAAGCGCCCGGTAACGGCGGTTGTTGGCGGCGCCAAGGTCTCGACCAAGCTGGAACTGCTGGGTAACCTGATCGACAAGGTCGATTATCTGGTGATCGGTGGTGGTATGGCGAACACATTCCTTGTCGCCCAAGGCATCAGCGTTGGCAAATCTCTGGCTGAAACCGCAATGAAGGACACCGCCGCCGAAATTCTGGCCAAGGCCGAAAGCTCGGGCTGCCAGATCGTCTTGCCGCGTGATGTTATGGTGGCTGAAAAATTCGAGGCCAACGCACCCCACAAGGTTCTGCCCGCCGATCAATGCCCTGCGGATGGCATGATCCTGGACGCGGGCCCTGAAAGCGTCGCAGCGATTACCGCGATTTTCGACAAAAGCCAAACCCTGATCTGGAACGGCCCGCTGGGCGCGTTCGAGCTGGAGCCGTTCGACGCGGCCACCAATGCCGCGGCCCTGAAAGCCGCAGCCCTCAGCCGTTCGGGTCAGCTGATTTCGGTCGCGGGTGGCGGTGACACGGTTGCGGCGCTGAACGCGTCGGGTGCGGCCAAGGATTTCACCTATATCTCGACCGCAGGTGGTGCATTCCTTGAATGGATGGAAGGCAAAACCCTGCCCGGTGTCGCTGCGCTGGAACAATAGGCAGCACTGATCGCATTTGGCCGCTTGTCAGGGTTCATGGTATTATCCCCTATTTGAATGGGGGATAATACCATGAGGTCATTATACCTGCTCGTCCTTCTCGCGATGCCGTGGCCTGCAACGGCACAATCCAGCTGCGGTGGCCAGACACAGCTTGACGCAAATTTCTGTGCCAAGGAGCAATGGGAGGCCGTTGACCGCGACCTCAACCGGTTGTGGAAACAAATTAAGCCGGTCGCTGATGCACATGGCAACGGCGATGCCCTTCTGGCGGAACAACGTGCGTGGCTAAAGACACGGGACGCCACTTGCGACAAGGAACTGTCCGGCGGCGGCAGCGCTGCGCCCATGTTCTACTGGACCTGTATGAAAGAGCAGACGCTTGCAAGAAATCAGCAGCTTCAGTCCTGGCGCTGAGCTTTAACCGGGACGCAAACGAAATACTGATGAAAAAACCGAATCAGGGGATTCACAACCCGAATCGCCTGTGACATAGTGCGATCAGAGGCTCGGAAAGAGCCCGTTATTGAGGCAAGTTTTCATACGGCGGTAAACAGAGTGTCCCGTTCCCATCGGCCCGGTTTGGGTGCAGTTCTCTTCTTCTCGGTGGCTTTCATGCTGGGTGTGTATTTCACCTTCGCCGCCGTTCAGGGGGATTACGGCCTGTTTCGGCGGGTCGAAATTGCGGCGGAACGGGACGCTCTGTCACGCAGTCTGGAAAAACTGAATGTCGAAATCGCCGAGATGGAAAACCTGACACGGCGTCTGTCCGACACCTATCTGGATCTGGACCTGCTGGATCAGCAGGCGCGCTCGGTTCTGGGCATGATCCGGTCGGACGAAATTGTGATCCGCTGATCAACGACCCTTTTCAGAAAAGGCAACTCAGGCCCGGCGTTTCGGCCAGGATGCGCCGTGCCGAACGCTGCGTCACATTTCCCCTCGCCAGAAAGCCTCAAATGCTTTATGAGATAGTTTAACGCTAAACTATCTGTCCGAAAGGGGGAGATCGCCACGATGGCTGCGCGAAAAACCACAAAGAAACCAAATGTTTCTGCGGAAGAACTCCAGACATACTACCGCGAGATGCTGCTGATCCGCCGATTCGAGGAAAAGGCCGGTCAGCTTTATGGCATGGGCCTGATCGGCGGGTTCTGCCACCTTTATATCGGACAAGAGGCCGTTGTTGTCGGGCTTGAGGCCGCTGCAGAGGAAGGCGACAAGCGCATCACCTCGTATCGCGACCACGGTCACATGCTGGCCTGTGGCATGGATCCGGGCGGCGTGATGGCCGAACTGACCGGGCGCATCGGTGGCCTGTCCAAGGGCAAGGGCGGCTCGATGCACATGTTCTCGAAAGAAAAGCATTTCTACGGCGGGCATGGTATCGTCGGCGCGCAGGTTCCGCTGGGCGCGGGGCTGGCTTTTGCTGACAAGTACAAGGAAAACGGCCGCGTTACCTTCACCTATTTCGGGGACGGTGCCGCGAACCAGGGTCAGGTGTATGAGACCTTCAACATGGCGGCCATCTGGGGCTTGCCGGTGATTTTCGTGATCGAGAACAACCAATACGCCATGGGCACCGCTCAGTCCCGTTCGACCTCGACCAAGGACATCTTCCATCGCGGCGAAGCGTTCGGCATTCCGGGCGAGATCGTCAACGGCATGGATGTGCTGGCGGTCAAGGAAGCAGGCGAAAAGGCTGTCGCGCACTGCCGCGCGGGCAAAGGCCCCTATATCCTGGAAATCAAGACCTACCGCTATCGCGGCCACTCGATGTCCGACCCGGCCAAGTACCGGACCCGCGAAGAGGTTCAGAAGGTCCGCGAACAAAGCGACCCGATCGAACATGTGCGCGAGTTGCTGCTGACCGGCAAGCACGCGACCGAGGATGACCTGAAAGCGATCGACAAAGAAATCAAGGAGATCGTCAATCAGGCCGCCGAATTCTCGAAAGAAAGCCCCGAGCCTTCGGTCGAAGAGCTCTGGACTGACATTTACGCCTGAGAGGACGAATAAGACATGGCAACCGAAATTCTCATGCCCGCCCTTTCCCCCACGATGGAAGAGGGCACGCTGGCCAAATGGCTGGTCAAGGAAGGCGACACCGTATCCTCGGGCGACATCATGGCCGAGATTGAAACCGACAAGGCAACGATGGAGTTCGAAGCCGTCGATGAAGGCATCGTCGGCAAGATCCTGATCGCCGAGGGCACCGAAGGGGTCAAGGTGAACACCCCCATCGCGGTGCTGGTCGAAGAAGGCGAAGACGCCTCTGCCCTGCCCGCAGCAGCCCCCGCAGCGGCAGCGGCGCCCGAGGCCACCCCCGCAGCAGCCCCGGCCCCGGCTCCTGCCGCAGCAGCCCCCGCGGCTCCAGCGGTGGACCTGTCACCCGACTGGCCCGCGGATGCTGAAATGAAATCCGAAACCGTGCGCGAAGCCTTGCGTGATGCAATGGCCGAGGAAATGCGCGGCAATGAAAACGTCTATCTGATGGGCGAGGAAGTCGCTGAATATCAGGGGGCCTATAAAATCTCGCAAGGTCTGCTGGATGAATTTGGCTCCAAACGCGTGATCGACACCCCGATCACCGAACACGGGTTTGCCGGTATCGCGGTGGGTTCGGCCTTTGGCGGTCTGAAACCGATTGTCGAATTCATGACCTTCAACTTCGCCATGCAGGCGATTGACCAGATCATCAACTCTGCGGCCAAAACGCTCTATATGTCCGGTGGTCAGATGGGTTGCCCCATCGTGTTCCGGGGGCCCAACGGGGCCGCGGCCCGCGTGGCCGCACAGCACAGCCAGGACTATGCCGCGTGGTACATGCAGATCCCCGGTCTGAAGGTCGTCATGCCCTATTCAGCCGCTGATGCCAAAGGTCTGCTGAAATCGGCCATCCGCGATCCCAACCCGGTTGTGTTCCTGGAAAACGAAATCCTCTACGGCCGCTCTTTCGAAGTGCCGCAGGTGGATGACCTGACCATTCCGCTGGGCAAGGCCCGCATCTGGCGCGAGGGCTCGGACGTGACCATCGTCAGCTTTGGCATCGGCATGCAATACGCGCTGGAAGCTGCCGACAAGCTGGCCGAAGACGGCATCAGCGCCGAAGTGATCGACCTGCGCACCATCCGCCCGATGGACACTGGCGCCATCATCAACTCGGTGATGAAGACCAACCGTCTGGTGACAGTGGAAGAAGGCTGGCCGCAGGGGTCCGTCGGCAGCTACATCAGTTCGGTCGTGATGCAGGAGGCGTTTGATTACCTCGACGCACCGGTCATCAACTGCACCGGCAAGGACGTTCCGATGCCCTATGCCGCCAATCTCGAAAAGCTGGCCCTGATCACCACCGATGAGGTGATCGCCGCCGTCAAACAAGTGACCTACCGGTAAGGAGCGACAGACAGATGCCTACAGAAATTCTGATGCCCGCCCTGTCCCCGACGATGGAGGAAGGCACGCTCGCCAAATGGCTGGTCAAGGAAGGCGACACCGTCTCCTCCGGTGACCTGCTGGCCGAGATCGAAACCGACAAGGCCACGATGGAGTTCGAGGCCGTTGACGAAGGCACCATCGGCAAGATCCTGATCCCCGAGGGGACCGAAGGGGTCAAGGTCAACACCGCCATCGCGGTTCTGCTGGAAGATGGCGAAAGCGCCGATGACATTGGCACGGCCCCGGCTGCAGCCACGGCGGCTGCCCCCGCAGCCGTCGCGGGCAACGAGGCTGCCGCGCCAGCGGCACCCGAGGCGGCCGCCCCTGCCCCGGCCGCTCCGGCCAAGGCTGATGGTGGTCGGATTTTTGCCTCGCCTCTGGCCCGCCGGATTGCTGCGCAAAAAGGTCTCGACCTGACGCAGATTGCCGGTTCCGGCCCGCATGGTCGCATCGTCAAGGTTGATGTTGAAGGCGCAACTGCCACCGCTCCGGCAGCAGCTCCTGCCACTGCTCCCGCCGCCGCCGCGCCCGCAGCTGCCCCAGCAGCTCCGTCTGGTCCATCGGCGGATATGGTCGCGCGGATGTACGAAGGCCGCCCGTACGAGGAAATCAAGCTCGACGGTATGCGCAAAACCATTGCCGCACGTCTGGGCGAGGCCAAACAGACCATCCCGCATTTCTACCTGCGCCGCGATATCAAGCTCGATGCGCTGCTAAAATTCCGTGGTCAGTTGAACAAGCAGTTGGAAGGCCGCGGCGTCAAGCTAAGCGTCAATGACTTCATCATCAAGGCTGTCGCCAACGCGTTGCAGCAGGTTCCGGCTTGTAATGCCGTCTGGGCAGGTGACCGGGTGCTGCAACTGAAACCGTCAGACGTGGCAGTTGCCGTCGCAATCGAAGGCGGGTTGTTCACGCCGGTCCTGCAAGATGCTGACATGAAATCCCTGTCAGCCCTTTCGACCGAGATGAAAGACCTTGCCGCCCGCGCACGCGAACGCAAGCTGGCTCCGCATGAATATCAGGGCGGCACCTTTGCCATCTCGAACCTGGGCATGTTCGGCATCGACAATTTCGACGCCATCGTGAACCCTCCCCATGCCGGTATTCTGGCCGTCGGCACCGGCGTCAAGAAACCGGTTGTCGGGGATGATGGCGAGCTGACCGTGGCAACGGTGATGTCTGTCACCATGTCCGTTGATCACCGGGTCATCGACGGCGCGCTGGGGGCCGAGCTGCTCAAGGCCATTGTCGACAATCTGGAAAACCCGATGGTCATGCTGGCGTAAGCCATACCGACCTCGCGAAAAAAAAGGCCGCCTCGAATATCGAGGCGGCCTTTTTTGTTATTTCAAATCAACCTACTGATCTTTGCCCAGCATGTGATCCATCGAGATCGACGGCTGATCGCATCCGGCCTCGCCCACGATCTTGGCCGGGATACCGGCAACGGTCTTGCACGGCGGAACGTCCTGCAACACCACCGAACCGGCGGCGATACGGCTGCAATGGCCGACCTTGATGTTACCCAGAACCTTTGCCCCGGCCCCGATCAGAACACCATCTCCGATTTTGGGATGGCGGTCTTCCTCCTCCTTGCCGGTTCCGCCCAGCGTCACCGAATGCAGCATCGAAACGTTGTCTCCGACCACGGCGGTTTCACCGATGACGATGGAATGGGCGTGGTCGATCATGATCCCCTTGCCGATCCTCGCGGCCGGGTGAATATCGATGCCGAATATCTCCGACGATCGCATCTGGAAGAAATAGGCCAGATCAAAACGCCCCTTGCGCCACAGCCAATGCGCCACGCGATAGGCCTGCATGGCCTGATAACCCTTGAAATACAGGATCGGCTGCAACAACCGATGGCAGGCCGGATCACGCTCATAAACCGCCATCAGATCGGCGCGGGCGGCTTCCAGCAATCCGGGATCGTTTGCATAGGCCTCGTCCACGATCTCACGCAGAACCATCATCGACATTTCGTTCGAACACAGCTTGGCCGCGATCCGATAGGACAGCGCACGCTCAAGGTTGCGGTGATGCAGAATACAGGCGTGTACAAGCCCGCCCATAAGCGGCTCCGTCTCGACGGCTGCTTGGGCCTCGGATGTGATACGGTTCCAGACCGGATCGACCGGTGTCACAGGGCTGCGTTTTTCAAACATAGCTTTTGATCCTTTGCTGCGCCTAGAATGCCATTTAGTGGCAAAAAGGCCAAACGCAAACCCGTGATCCGCGATACAACGAAAATGAATGAGTCCGAGCGCACATATTTTGAAACACGAATTCGCGAGCGTCTGGCCGAACTGGATCAATTGTCCGCATCAGGCCAGCAGGCTCAGGCCGTTGTTGAGCTGGATCAGCAGGCCGTTGGTCGGCTCAGCCGCATGGATGCGCTGCAAAACCAGGCGATGGCAAAGGCGCAACAGGTGAATCGCAATGTTGAAACCCGCCGCCTTCAGGCCGCGCTTATGCGGCTGGACGAGGGGGAGTACGGGTATTGCGAGGATTGTGGCGGCCGTATTCCCGATGGACGATTGTCTCTGGATCTGGCCGCCAGCAAATGTGTCAGCTGCGCGACCGGGTGATCAGAAACTCGGCAAGATGGTGCAAAACCGTCGAAAAACACCGACAATATTGCAAATCGTCAAACCCAGGCTCATCGGCCAGCACCCTGTTGCGCGCAACCGCCATCAACGATCCGTTGCCGTAAACCGGATGCAGCCGACCCGTGCGCGTGCGGTGATTGTCGGCCAGTTCCGCTTCATGGATCATCCGGGCGCATAAGCGGGTCCGCTCGGTCGGCGGCGCCGCCAACAAGGCGCGCGCCGCGGCACTTACATCACCATGCAAAACCGGTCGCATCAGGCCGCTTATCCGACAACCAGACGCGCCATCGCACCGGGGCCGTAAATGGCCGACACCTGCGCAATCCCGACCTCATATGACCCGGTCAGACCATCTGCCGCCTTCATCGCCGCCGAATAGGACCAGCCCTGAAGGGATGTCATCTCTTCACGAACAAGGGTTCCCCCCGCAAAGGCACGCACGAGATAGGATTCGCTTTCCTCGCCCAGTGGAACCTCCAGCCCTGACCAGTCATCCCCATCCAACCGGGTGCGCCGCACCCAGGTCAGGTGATCGCCGGTTGCGTCGGATCGCACCCGGAGGTGAACCGGGGAAAACGGGCGCAAACCATTGCCATCGAATGAGGCGATCAGGTGCTGGTAAGCCGGATCGTCGTAACCACGGGTCGCCGGGCCGATGCGATAGTGTTTGGCCAGCCCCCGCTCGTTGCGCAACAGGTTGATCTGCTGCACCTGATCGTTCAGCAACACGAAAAGGGACCCGTCCGGCCAGACATCCGGCATCAGGGCATCCGACCCCAACTGGCCCCTCAACCGCCCGGACAACGCGTAAACGCCGGGGGAGTCAAGCGTGGCATCCGAGAACTGGAAAACCTCCCAGTTGCCGGGTGTTCCGTCGCCGATGGCCGCCAGATTGACACCGTTCAGAACCGCGCCACGCGGACGCGATTCCAGCTGACCGGCCAACAGCCGCACCTTCACCGCTGGGCCTTCGTCCCAGACGCCGATGCTGGCGCGCCTCAGCGGTGTTTCGGTCACGCCCACAATGGCCTGACCGGTGATCACATCACTCAGGCTGTACCCCTCATCGGTTGAGGAGGAATAAACCGTCGCGGCCCCCGACCAGGGATCAGCGGTCACCGCAAGATAAGGTGCATGCGGGATCTCTGCCCCGGTGATCATCGGCAGGTCCAGAAACACCGGCAACACTGGAACGGGCGCGGCATAGGGTCTGACAACCGCCGGGTCGTCGTGCAGGTGCGATGCCTTATACACACCCTGTTCAACCCGGACCGCTTCGACCAGTTGCAGATCGGCCGATTCCAGACGGTCAATCCGGTAAAGGGGGCTGTTTTCGGTTTCTGACAACCGCACCAAATCACCTGCGCCCAGATGCAGCAGCGATGGCGGCAAGGCAAACCGCACCGTATCGCGGGAAACACGGGCCTCGCTCAACCAGCGCTCAGCCGTTTGCCGGCCTTCGGTGCGTGTCATGGACAACGGCATCTCATTGACCGAGACCGAATGCGTGCTGTCCTCGGGCAGAACCGCCTCTTCCGCAACCAGATCGTGATCCGCATCCGACTGGACAAAACGCAGGCGCACGCGGCCCGTCATCTCGGCCTCGGCTTCTCGCCGGTGCTCAACCGTGCCATCCAGATCACCGCTGATCGCCAGATGATCGGGATTCAGGGCAATCGCGCCATAGCCATCGCGCATCTGAAAGCGCAAGATGCCGTTCCGTTCGATCGCGTCGAACCCATAGCGCAGCATCAGCGGCTGCAAAGCCGACCGCGCATTTGTCACATCTTCGATGACATATCCCCGAACCACGCCATAAAGCCCGGAAACATCGATATCCGTCACCCCTGCCGCGTGGCATATCTCAGTCACGACCGAGGCCAGCGTCCGCGAGCCGGACCGGCCGTTCAGCCAATGCCCCCGGTCATAGTTCGCCCCATCATCCCATTGGCTTCGCAGATTGGGAAAGGTCGGAAACGGGCGGGTATCCCACGCCCAGACATAGGCATTCGCCAAATCCAGCATTGGCCCGCCGTAGACTTGCGACACCGGGTTGACGTCCGGGTCGCTCCAATATCCAAGGGTCGCTGCAAGGTACTGGACCTGAATAAAATCGTCGCGCAGACCGTTTGAATATGCAGGCAGCAGCGACTCAGACGATTTCGGGTCCAGAAACTTGTTCGGCTGGTTCGTGCCCTTGTCGATTGCCGCACATCCCAACTCGGTAAACCAGATCGGCTTTGATCCGGGCACCCAGTCGGTCGGATTGGGTTGACGAACGCCACCGATCCGCTCGTGGTGCAGATTTGACCACCAGCCGCGCAGGTCCTTGTACCGCCAGACCCATGGCTCATCATGCTCCTGATCTTCGATGGGCGTTCTGATCTGTGCCTCGGCCTCTTCCGGCGAGGCATAATACCAGTCATACCCCTCGCCCCCCTCGATATTGCCGCGCAGATACCCAAGGTCGTAGACCGACGGCGCACCTTCCTCGGCGTCTACGTGACTTTCGCCATCACGCCAGTCAGACAACGGCATGTAATTGTCGATGCCAATGAAATCGATGTTGTCATCCGCCCATAACGGGTCGAGGTGAAAATACCTGTCTCCGCTTCCGTCGGGCTGGTATCCGAAATACTCGCTCCAATCCGCCGCATAGCCGATCTTGGTGTCCGGGCCCAGAATCTGGCGCACCTCTGCCGCCAGCGCACGCAGTTGCGCAACAGCGGGAAAGCCCGAGGCTCCGCGGATCTGGGTCAGGCCACGCATCTCGGACGAGATACAGAAGGACGACACTCCACCAGCCGCCTTGCACAACATGGCATAGTGCAGAATGAACCGGCGCAGGCCCCATTCCTGCGGACCAGAATATTTGACGATTTTCGTGGCCGGAACCGGACCATTGCCAAGCAAGCCGCCAAACGTGCCACCACCGTTTACCCATTGCAGATCGCCAGGCCCGCGATCATCCGGCCGCCCGCCAAGCACCGGGCCCGAGCCACTGCCGCCGCCGCCACCGCCCGAGTCCACCGGGTCGTCAAAGCCTTCGTTGATCGTAAAATCCGCAGCACTTGCTGTCCCAAAGAACGCGGCCACCTGCGCGTCCGCCGCTGCGGTCTGATCAGCAGACCCCGCGCGCCCCGGTGCCACATCCAGCGTGATCCGTCCCCGCCAAGGCAGATGGGGCTGGCTTGCGGCCTCCGACCAGGGATCAGGCAGCCCGTTTCCCTGCAATTGCTCCATCAGGATGAACGGGTAGAACATGACCCGCTTACCCGACTGGTTGAGGTGACGGATCGCTTCGACCACCGCCGGGTCTGCGGGTGTTCCGCCATAGACCGGGCGACCGTCCTGCCGCGCGACCTGGCCCGCCGTGCTGCGGACCTGATCCGACACGATCCAGGGCATGTTGCGGCTGTCCGTGTCGCTCTGTTCGACCTTGGGCCGGATCGTGCATGTGCCGCATCTCAGATCGTCACCGAACCACGAAACCACCAACGAGGCCGCATCGCAATTTGGCAGCTCGGTCTCCAGCGCACGGGTCGAGCTCACAAGATCCGATACACCGGACGCAGAATGCGCATTGGCCGCCCAGCTTGTCCCGGATTGCGTATAATTCACCTGCGAACGGGCCAGCGCATACTCGCCCGTGCCCGGTATCATCGCCACCCCGCGCACGATTTGCGGCAAGGAGCTTGGGTAATCAGGCGTGTCGCGCTGCGCGGGGCGCACCACCTCGAACGAGAACTGCGGCACCCGGTTGCCAAAACTCGCAAGCTGGAAATCCTCGATCACCACATAGGCTGTACCGCGATAAGCTGGTACCGTGCCCGCCCCTTCGATTGCTTCGATCAGGGGATCGGGCAACTGATCCTGCGTGCCGTGATAGATGCGCATGTTCAGCCCGGATCGGTCCTGTTCTTCCCCGTCTGCCCAGATGCGCCCGACATCGGCAATCTCGCCCGCACCAACGGCAATGGCCAGCGAAATCGAATAGCTGTAGCTGACGGTGGTCACTTCGGGGGCCTTGGGTTTGCCTTTACCCCCGCCTCCGCCGCCCTGCGTTTCCCGGGTCTCGGTCTCAAGAAAGTCCGACGCCCAGATGACCTGACCGCCAACGCGCATACGCCCAAAGACAGTGGTCACCGGCGCGCCCTCGCCGGTTTCCGTCAGCCTGAACCGGTCCATGCGGCCTGTTTCGACGACTTCGCTGCCACTGCCCATAACGGACTGGCTGAAGAACCTCTGATCGATGACCCGCCCGACCGTTGCGCCAATGGCCCGGCCTATGATCGCGGTGGACAGGCCCGCAACGGTGCCACCGATTGACCCGCCCAGCGCCGCCCCGGCTGCGGAAAGAAGAATAGTAGCCATCAGAGCACCTCCAACGGGAATTCGAAACAGGAAACAACCCTGCGACGCCATGGCCCGCTCAGCGCGTTCTCGACGACGCCATGACCGGAATAGGCGTGAATGAACCTCGGCTCAGAGCCTGCGACGCTGACGATGCCAAGATGTTTGGCCACGCTGCCATCGCGCATCCGGAACAGCAGCACATCTGCGACCGCGAAATCGGCGGCCGGTTTTTCGACCAGATGCCGCCGCGCCGCCGCCCACATGCGTTCCTCGCCCTGCGGTTCGGACCAGTCCAGACTGTAGACCGGAACCGCCTCGGGCTCCTGCCCGATCACCGCGCGCCAGACGCCGCGCAACAGGCCCAGACAATCCGTGCCCGCCCCCTTGGTCGAGGCCTGATGCACATAAGGCGTCCCCAGCCAGCTGCGCGCTTCTGCGACAATATCCTGCCTGTGTATCGTCACCTCAGGCTCCCTCCGCTGTTGGCTTTGCTCTGTTTGGGAACGGCCATCACCCAGTCTTCGCCCGGAAGATCAGGAAAGCCCTGAAAGTTCAGCAGGTTGTTAAACTTCAGGCGGCAGGTCTCCATGCGTTTGTCGCACCCCGCCCGCAGCCTGACCATGTCACCCGGCACCAGGCTTTCCCCGAAACCGGACCAGAGCGTAATCTGCCGCCCTTCCGCCACCTGCCGGTCATGCTTGATTGATGACCAAAGCCCCTTCGCCGCTCCCGACACAACGTCGACCCTGCCGCGCTCGAACCAGCCGTCTTCGATGGTTGCCCCGCCCGCAACAAGCAGAACGGTTCCGCCATCGAAACCGGTGACGGCGCCCTCGATCCAATAGCCGGGCGTATCCATGTCGAACCGACAGGTCCGGTCCCCCAAAACGGCAGTACAAGGCTTCTGATACACGCGCCCCAACGGGCGGTTCAGCAAATCGGTCAGGCCACGCAGCTCCGCGTGGAATGCACCGCCTGCGCGCCGCAATTCCCCGATCGAGCCCCGGAACTGAAGGATACGCTGATCCGGGTCGGCCCAGTTGACCAGCCACGCGCGCACTTCGGCCCCGTCGAACCGCCCCGCCTCGATATCCTCTTCGCGAATGGCCGCATCCGACAGCGCGCCCATGGCTTCGGTGTTGTCAATGGACAGGCCGGTGGCCTGTTCGATGGCCGCCGCCGTCAATCCGGTGCTGGCCCTGAACGTCAATCCGTCAAAGCCAAGTTCCAGATCATGATCGGTGAACCCGTATTCCTGACCATCCCGGCGTCTGATCGCCCAACACCGGCACACAGTGGTCATTCCGCTTTGCAGATGCGCGTGCAGGCCCTGTTCATCCACAGCCATCAGACACGCACCTCGACCACGGGAACGTTCGGCGCCTCTCCGGCCTGAAAACTGGCGACGCTGGTATGGATCTTGTCGGTGTCAAACCGTACTGGTACATCGAATTCGAACCCGGCGGTGATATCCACCTCTTCCGGTGGCGGGTCGGCAAAGGTGATCCGGCCGGTTGCCAGATCGACCTCGAATTCCACACCCTCCCGGATCTCATCCTGATCCAGCCCCAGACGCACCGTCCCCAGCACCGGCTTGACGATGGGGCGGGCATAGCTGACCCCGCCCGAGCTATAGGTCTTGATCAGCTGAAACTCAGTCCGCACACCGTCGCCGCGTGCGATAACCTGATCTCCGACATCGACATCCAGCGTGGCCTTGCCGGATTTGAAATCCGACCAGTCCTTCCAGCGAAACCCATACATCTGGCCCTGCCGCGCCTCGAAGAACGAAATCAGCGTCTCGATATCGTCCAGCGAGCGCATCCCCAGCCCCGCATCATACCTGCGCCGGGAATGGGCCCAGGGCGTGTTGCGTTCTTCGAACCCGTTGGCCAGCGTCACGATATCCGTGCGTCGCTCGGGCCCCCCGACCGAGCCAAAGCTCAGGCTGGCGGGAAATCTCACCTCGTGGAAAGTCATCACCTGCTCCTTGATTTACCTGTTGCGATTGCCGCGCCCCAACGCACGGCTCATCTGTGCTGCAATCTGCCCCTGCGAGCGGCGGAACCCCTGCACATCCGGGGTCGTGATGTTCATCACCACATTCACCGAACGCCCGCCGCCCTGCGTGCGCACGCCCAGCTTGCCGTCCGCGCCGCGCGCCAGCGGCATGATCGCCTCGGGGCCGGCCTCGCCCATCAGCCCGGTGCCGCCCCGCATTGGAAACATCGTCGGGCTGCTGACCACGCCGCCATTGGCAAAGGGCATCACCCGGCCCTGGCTGAAACTGCCGCCATCGGCAAAGGGCAGAAGACCCTGCACCAACCCGCCGACCGAGTTTGCGAGCAACCCACCGAAATGATCCGTCACCGGCTTGATCGCGGCGGCATAAGCCGTTTGGATCAGCGAGTTCTTCAGCACATCCAGCGCGCCCGACAGGCTCATCCCCTCCAGAACCACACCATCGAACGCCTTGCGCAAACCGCTGGACATGCCCCGCTCCAACGTGGCGACATCCTTGCCGGTTTCCTCGAACGCGGCGCTGATCCGCTTCATCTGGCTGTCAAACGCCGCGGCCATCGTCGCAGCATCACCCAGGGCATCGCCCAGCGCCGCGCCCCGTTCCTGCAAGTCGTCAAACCCGTCACGATCCGTCATCACGCTCTCCTTGTTGTTTGTCCGGGAAGGCGGCCAGCAGCGCGTCAAGGCCTGCCCGGTTCATCGCGGGCATCCCGGCACCCTGCCCCAGCATCAGCCGCAGTTCTGCCGGGGTCAGACGCCAGAACTGGTCCGGCGTCAGCCGCAGCCCCAGAAACCCGGCCCGCATCAGGGCGGGCCAGTCGAACCCGCTCATGTCGTTTCCGGCACCATGAAGGCGCGGGCCAGCAGCTCGGCCGCCGCTTTGGCCGCAGCCATGGGGCCGCCCGCGATTTCGGCATGAAACAGATCGGCGCGGCTGGTATCCCGGCCCCCGCCCCGCAACCCGGCAACGATCAGCGCCAGCACGTCACTGCTGGAATACGCGCCACCCTCGAACCGCTGCACCAGCTCGACCAGGGATCCGGTGTTCAGCTCCTGCTCCAGTTCCGCCAAAGCGCCCAGCGTCAGCTTGAGCGCCCGCCGCTCTCCATCGATGGTCAGTGCCACCTCGCCCGTCCACGGATTGGCCATGCGATTACAGCGCCGTAAAGCTCAGCGCACCGGCGCTTGCCATGCTCATCTCATAGGTCGCCTCACCGTTGTGTGAGCCCGCATACTCGATGCCCGTCACCTGAAACGCCCCCTCGACAATGCCGAAATCGGGGATGATCACCTGAAACGCCGGGGTCTCGCCGTCAAAAAACAGCTGCCGCGCACGTTCGTCCGTACCTGCATCCTTGAACACGCCCGAACCCGAGATCGAGGCCGATTTGACCCCCGCCCCCGACAACAGCTCGCGCCACCCCCCCTGACTTTCCAGACTGGTGACGTCCACGCTTTCGGCGTTGAAACTGATCCGCGTGGCCCGCAGGCCCGCAATGGTCTGGAACAGGCCCGTGCCGTTCATATCCACTTTGACCAAAAGGTCTTTTCCGTTCTGGGCAGCCATGTGCTCTCTCCGTTGATTGCTTAGTCGTCTTCCACGCGGGCGCGGAATCTCAGGTCGATCTGGCGGATGCTGCCGCCTGTCCCGGTTCGCCGGGCCGAGGCGCGCTCGAACCACAGCCCGACCAGATGCCCGCGGCTCAGAACCAGCGGCGCATTGTCCAGCGCGTCACACACCGCCCCGGCCAGCGTCTTTGCCGCGCCAAACCCGGCGGCTTCGGACACCACCGAAACCGTAAAGCGGTGGATCGCACCCGCGCTCGACCGGTCCGAGGCGTCGCGGACCTCTTCCGGGCCCAATGTCACATAGGTCTGCGGAACCGTTCCCGTGGGCACCGCGTCATAGATCGCGCCGCCGGACTGGCCGCTGACATCCGCATCCGCGGTCAGGTGCTGAAACACCGCCGCCTGCAGGGCGGCTGATACGCCATAGCTCATGCCGCCACCTCTTCATCCGCGAAACAGATCAGGTACTGGCCGCGCGCGTCACGCTCTGCCACGGCGCGGATGACGAAACGGCGATTGCCCTCGCGAAACCGCTGATCCGGCGCCGGGCGCATGGTCGACCCTTCGGGGGCGCCCCGCACCACGATGCGATACCCCACGCGCGAGACGGAAACGCCAGCGATCTGCCGTTCCGCACCACTGCGCGCCGTGACCTCGGCCCACAGCGTTCCCAGCGCGGCCCAAGCCTCGGTATATCCCCCGGACCCGTCAGCGCTGCGCATCGGGGCCTCAAGCACCAGCTTGCGGTTCAGACGCGGCGTGTTCATTGCACCAACCCCGCACCAAAGCGCACCATCCGATAGCGCTGGATCAGGCTGGTGACACCAAACGGCATGCACCCCGCGCCCAGCGCGGTCTCGTCCCGGTATTCGTAATAATGCGCCGCCAGTAACAGTACCGCCTGGCCCAGATCGGCAGGCAAACCGGCCCAGCCCGTGGCCATCCCGGCCGTGAAGGCGATCTTCACCGCGCCCCCCGTTGCAATCGCAGGCAGGACCGACCCGACCGGACGCAACCGCGGGCGCTGGCCATCGCGTTCCAGCCGATACACCGCCGCATCCGCAACGGTTTCAGAACCTGCCGCATCGGTCAGCGTCACGGCCAGCACCGATGTCACCGGAGCAACCGGCAAAACCTCGCCCGACGGATCGCGCCAACCGCTCAGGCTCCATGAAAAGTCGCGCTCGATCAGAACCTTGCCGGTGCGCGCCTCAATCGCGGCCATGGCCGCCCACAGGAACCCCTTCAGCACCTCGTTCTGAACGTCATCTTCGGCAAAGCCCCTGCCCAGCCGCAGATGCGCCTTGAACTGATCCACCGGCAGCGCCGCATCCGCGATGGCGGTTTCTTCGATCAACATCATCCATTCACTCCGCAATCTCGGACCCCACCGGGGGCCTCAGTCAGGAAAATGACGGGCACGCGCCGCCCCACGTTGCTCGGACGGAGGGGAGCAGCTAGACAACGCGGGGGATCTCACCCCGGCCCGTGCCCGCCGCCCGAGGGGCTGATGGCCCCCCGGATTCGCCACCGCCTAGGCGATGCCGAATTTCACCAGCTTGATGGCTGCAAAGTCGCTCACATCACCGCCCACGCGCTTGGTCGCGTAGAACAGGACATGCGGCTTGGCGCTGAACGGATCGCGCAGCACGCGCAGATCGGGGCGTTCAGCGATGGTGTAACCGGATTTAAAGTCGCCAAACGCAATCGAGAAGCTGTCCGAGGCCGCATCCGGCATGTCCTCGGCAATCAGTACCGGATAGCCCATCAGGCGCGCGGGCTCACCAGCGGCCAGACCGTCCGACCACAGGAAGCGGCCATCGCTGTCCTTCAGCTTGCGGATCACACCCGCCGTTTTCGAGTTCATGACGAATGTGCCATTGACCCGGTATTGCGCGCCCAGCGCATAAACCACATCGACAATCGCATCCGCGTCGATACCGCCATCGATGCCGGTGGCAACATACCCCAGGCTGCCCCAGGACCAGGTGTCGTCGGATACCGCGCGGTGGATCATCAGACCTTTGGGTTTGTCCACACCGTCACCCGCGATAAAGGCCGCCGCCTCGGCACGGGCGAACTTGTCGGCAATCCGACCGGCCAGCCAGCCCTCGACATCGAACGCGCTGTCATCCAGCAAACGTTGCGAGGCTTTGGGCAGCGCGCTCAACTCGTGCAGTGGGATCGAGATGCGGTCGATCGACGGGGTTCCGGTTTCGGAAGTGGACGAATTCTCATCGGCCCAGCCGGCACCGACATCGGTATGGTCGATCAGCACATCGAACGAATTCGCCTCGACATTCACCACCGACGCAATCGAGCGGATCGACGCGGTTGCGTTCAGAACCGACTTGATCGTCTCGGCGGTCTGCGGATCGACCAGATACCCGCCATCGCTGTTGACGGCGGTGGACAGCGATTTGCTCTCCATCTCCAGCCCGCGCAGCCCGTCATCCTCGCCCGAGCGTACATAGGCGTCGAACGCCTTCTGGTGCGGTGCACCGTCCAGGGTCGAGGCCGCAAGATGCGGGCGCGCCGCGATGGTTGATTTACGATCCAGCATGGTCAGTCGCTCTTCTGTCTGTTGCAGTTTTGTTTTAACTTCAGCCTTCAGGCCCTTGAATTCATTCACGAAGCCAGCCATCGCCTGCTTCACCTCCTGAACCAGGGGCGCACCCTCTCCGGTCAAGGCCGGGATCTCGGTCTTGCTCATCAGCATGTCCTGTTTTTGGGTGGGTTTGAGGCGCGCTAGGTCCGCGCCAGCTCCTGCCGGGCGTCGTTGAACACCTCGGCAATACTGCGCCAGGTATTCTCGGCATCGGGGTCGCTCCCCTTTGCCGCCACCCGCGCACTGGGCAGCATCGGGACGGTCACCAGCGACACCTCCCAAAGCTCCAGTTCCGTCAGGACCCGCTGGCCCTTGTCATTCTTCACGGCCCGTTTGGTGCGATAGCCGATCGACAGGCCATCCATCGCACCCGCGCGGATCAGCCCGGCCGCTTCGCGGCCTTTCTGGGTGCTTTCCAGCAGACGTCCCTTGACCCACAGGCCCTTGTCGTCCTCGCGTACCTCGTCCCAGACGCCTATGGGTTGCGCCGGGTCGTGCTGCCACAGCATCTTGACCCGCTGACCCGCCTTGGCGAGCCCCTCTAGCGAGGCGCGATAGGCCCCGCGCTGCACCATGTCACTGCCATGATCGACTTGCCCGAACAGGCTGGCATAGCCTTCGATCATCGCATCCTCGGTCACCGACAGGATGTCACCGAACCCTGCGAACTTATGCTCCAAATCCATGAACTTCTCCATGTAACCCACTGAACTTATGGCGTTACCACCAGGAATGACTGAAACGCCTGCGCCAGGATCACTGCGGCCACACCATAGACCGTCAGCCACAGCCGTTTCTCCAGCCGCTCCATCATCTCTTCGATCTGATCCAGCCGCCTGCACAGATGCGCGTGCTGGATCTCGGCCACCCGCTCATGCGTGGCCAGACGTAGCCCCGGCGCGCATTCGAACGGCGGATACCCCTCAGCCATCGGCACGCTCCGGCAGCCCCAGCAACCTGCGTTTTTCCACATCGCTCAGGAATTCCGCCCGATTGACCCGCGCCCATTGCGCATCCCGCTCTGCGGACAGGGCCGTTACTTGATCCAGATCGGGCTTCAGCATCAGATCCTCGCCGGTAAAGCCCGTCAGCCACTCCGACACCGCTGCCGCCACCCGCGTCACCAGAGGCAGCACGGTCAGGCGGTAAAACGCCCGGTTGGCCTCCTGATAGTTCGAATAGGTCGCGTCGCCCTGTATCCCCAGCAGCATCGGCGGGACCCCAAAGGCCAGCGCGATCTCGCGGGCGGCGGCTTCCTTGGTCTTCTGAAACTCCATATCCGAGGGGGAAAAGCCCATCGGCTTCCAATCCAGCCCCCCCTCCAGAACCATCGGACGGCCGGCATTGCGCGCCCCGCGATAGTTCTGCTCGATCTCGTCGGACAGGCGGCGGAACTGCTCCTCGGCCATCATTCCGTGACCATCACCGCCCTTCCACACCAGCGCCCCCGAGGGCCGCGCGGCATTGTCCAGCAGCGATTTCGACCACCGCGAGGCGCTGTTGTGCACATCAATCGCCGTCGCCGCTGCCTGCATCGGCGAGAAC
This sequence comes from Ruegeria sp. SAZD013, assembly GCF_059612525.1. Classification (NCBI taxonomy): domain Bacteria; kingdom Pseudomonadati; phylum Pseudomonadota; class Alphaproteobacteria; order Rhodobacterales; family Roseobacteraceae; genus Ruegeria; species Ruegeria sp. SAZD013. The sequence continues at coordinate 804,840 of NZ_JBXWQT010000020.1, forward strand.
CCGTAATGATCATCTTGCGGGTGGAACGTCTTGATATGGCAGATGGCCTCGGTCGCGAACCGGTGCGTCTTGCCACCGACGCTGTAATCATAGGCCTTGGGCCACCCATCCGCCCCCGGCACCACGCTCATCCGGTCCGAGCGCAAAACATGCAGCTCAACTGGCAGCCCGTCCTCGGCCTGCACCGCCTCGACATAGGCATTGCCCGACAGCAGCAACTGCCCGAACAGGGCCTCCAGCATCTCTGCCCGCCCCTGCGCCGCATTCGGGCGCCGCAACAGGGCCAGGATCGGATGCACATCGAAGCGCTGCCCCTGACCCTGCAAAATCAAGGGCAGAGCCGCCGCCGATTCAGCAATCAGCTTGACCGACCGAAACCCCACCGGGTTGCCCGAAAACCCCGTCCGCGTCAGAGATACCGTGTCCCGCGGGCTCCACGCCACGCGCCCGCCGGTCTGCCACGCCACCACAGGCCCCGTCGCGCTCGCCTTCGCCTCGGGCGCTGCCTCAGCCGATCCACGACGCAAGAAATCGAATACCATCTGTGCTCCTTTCTGACGCCGCTCTGCCCGGCTTGTTGAAAGGAGTTATGACGGAAAGACGTTTAAGCCTTGGGAATGGGGCGTACGGGGGGTGGGCAACGGCTTAGCTCTTTAACCGATTGCACCGGAACCGCCGCTTAATAACAGTATTTGCGATGAACGATGTTGCAGCTACACGGGCTGCCGTTAAATCAACTCTGAAAGACACTGACTGGCTTGATCAAAGTTGCCAAATAGTCCCGAGTTGCGCCATCCCAATCGTCTGGATTTTCATCGTGCGCAATCTGCGCGTGAAGTTCGATGAGCTTCCAAACTTCTTCCTTGGATTCCGCCACCATGCTCGCTGGACAAGCTTCCATTCCCTCACAATCTCTACAGGCATACGAATAAGCGTCTGACATCTATCCTCTCCCCCAAGTCCAAACTGAAGTATAACCGATGTAAGCAGATTCACCGAATCCGATTGCGAGAAAAGCTGTTGTCTCAGCGGTGAGATTACCTTTTGCCTCCCCCAAAAGAAGAAATTTGTATGATCGTTTGAACAACCTCTCACAAACTCCGCACCCTCGGCCTTCGAAACACCCCCGCAGGCCCCACAACTAACTCATGCAACGCCCAGACCAGCGCATCCACCCGGTCGGGCGAACCTTGCCCTTCGAACCCGCGCGCAGTCATCTGGCACATCTGTTCTTCCAACGCGTCCAGCCCCGCCACATGGGCCACCCGCCCCTGTTCGTACAGCGCCGCCACAGGTTCCGCCCGCGCGACCTTGCCGCGCGACGCCCGCACGGCGCGGTAAGGGACCAGAGGGTCCACCTGTCGCACGACCTCTTCCACCAGTTGCCCGCCCTGATTGACCTCGGCCACCAGCCGTTCGGCCCCGAACTCATCCATCGCGTCAATCGCCGCCTGCGCCCAGCCTGCCGGGCCAACGCCCTGCACCGTCCGGTCGGCCAGCACATAGGCGCGCCACGCCTCAGGCGGCCCCTGTACCTGCGCCCCAACCACCACGATCCCGCAGGCATCCGCGCCTGACCCGGATGTCACCGCCGGGTCCAGCGCCACCACGATGCGATCCAATTCGGGCACCTGCGTACAGCGCGCCGCCTCCAGCATCGAACCCGTCCACAGCGCTCCTTCCGCGTCTGACAGCAGCACCCCGTCCAGCTCCTGCCGCCCCAGCCGCGTACCCGCATAGCGCGCGCGCACTTCTTCCAGAAACGACGCCGCCAGATTGGCCCGGTTCGCTTCGGTCGGCGCATGGGTCTGCACGGTGGATGGCGACGCCAGCAACTCCTTCAAAACCTTCACATTGCGCGGCGTTGTGGTCACGCAAACCCGAGGCCGCTCGCCCAAGCGCAGCGCAAATTGCAGCATGTCCCAGGTCTCACCCGCCTTCTTCCACTTGGCCAGCTCATCCACCCAGGCCGCATCAAATTGCGGCCCGCGCAACCCTTCGGGATCATGTGCTGAAAACGCCTGTGCCTCGGCCCCGTTGGGCCAGATCAGCTTGCGTTCTGATCCATTCCACGTGGGCCGATCCGGGGGCGAGCATTGCAATATCCCGCTGTCGCCAAAGATCATGACATCGCGCACCTGATCGAATGTTTCACCCACCAGCGCCACGCGGCACGCCTCGCCCTTGTCCAGCGGCTTCGGCCCCTCGACCATCGATCTGACCCATTCGGCCCCTGCCCGCGTTTTGCCCGCCCCGCGCCCGCCCATGATCACCCAGGACCGCCAGTCGCCCTCGGGCGGCAATTGATGCGGCAGCGCCCAAAACTCAAACAGGAAAGGGAGGGCACACAGCCCCCCCTCCCCGATCTCACTCAGAAATCTCTCCCGCACCGCAGCATCGGCGGAGGCGAGCCAGCCTGCACCCGATCTCAAATCGGGCCCGCTCAAGGTCGAGCGCATAGCCCCCTTGGGCAATTCCGGCTTGTCTGTAATGTTGTTCGACAAAGCTTGTCTCCACTTTCTGGCAACTTCGGATCAGCCCCTCCAGCTGACCGAGTTGCTTGGCTGAACCAGCAAGATCTGCATCCTCCCCGGCACCGATCTGTTTGCGCAGGTCTTCTGCCGCTTGCCGCAGATCGCGAATGGACCTTTCCAGGGACTGCAACAGTTCAGCCGTCTGGGAAATCCGCTCTTCCGGGGTAATCAAAGTCATGTTTGCCTGTGACCTCATGCGTGAGTGTTCTCCGCACGAGAGAAACGAAAAAACGGCCACCGGGTCGCCCCGAGGCCGTTCGCCCACTTCTTCTAGCACAACACAACCAATACGGGATAAAGCGCGTAAAGTCAAGGATTTACGCAACAGGCGCGCAACAGGGATCGTACGGTGCGGGTTAACGGACAGTGAATTTCCGGCCATGGTAACCCTCGGCCAAAACGCCGCCCCGCCCTTTAGCCTTCCAAGCCCTGACCGCCTCACCGACCAGAGGGATTAACACAGGGTTACCCCCGTGCCGCTTTCAGCGTGTACAAATTGCACACTCCCCACCTTGACGCGTGTACAAACCTGACATTTTCCGAAATCGCGCTCAAAATCGCCCGCATCACCCGATTTCGGCGCGTCAAGGTCCTGCGCGCAACCTGCCCGCGGCCAAACCAGTCCTTGACATTCCCTCCCGAAACCCTCATGTGCCCTTAATCACGGCGCCACCGCGTGAGCATCGTCGGGCTTCAGGCCCCACAGCGCCAGCACATTACTCCCGGTTCCCCTTCACGCAGGGTTCTTTACGCGATGGCCGGATGGCGCTGGATTCGCTCGCGCATCCCGAGGTCTCGCACAACCCTGCCGGTCACATGAACGTGGCCAGTCACCACCTGCTCGTGGGGTTTAACCTGCGGGCCGTAAAGGATAATTTTTTGTTCGACTTCGATATGCTCGGCCTCGCGCCGACACTGAACGACGCGTTGAAACGCGCCAATTTCACTCAACCCACCCCGATTCAGAACCAGGCCATTCCGCTGGCCCTGAACGGGCATGACATCCTCGGGCTGGCCCAAACCGGCACCGGCAAGACACTGGCCTTTGGCCTGCCCCTGATCGACCACCTGCTGGCGCAGCCCGGCAAGCCCGATCCCAAAACAGCCAAATCACTGATCCTCGCCCCCACCCGCGAGCTCGTGAACCAGATCGCCGACAGTTTGCGCACCCTCACCAAAGGAACAAAGCTGCGGGTCGCTACAGTTGTTGGTGGCCAGTCGATCAACAAACAAGTGATGTTCCTCGCACGCGGCACCGATATTCTGGTCGCCACCCCGGGCCGCCTGATTGACCTGATGGAACGGGGCGCTGTTGACCTTGGTTCGGTGCGCCATCTGGTATTGGACGAAGCAGATCAGATGCTTGACCTGGGCTTCATTCACGCTCTGCGTCGCATCGCGCCTGCACTGGGCACGCCCCGCCAGACCATGCTGTTCTCGGCCACAATGCCGAAACAGATGGAGGAGCTCAGCCGTGCCTATCTGAACAATCCGCAGCGGGTGCAGGTTTCGCCCCCGGGCAAGGCCGCTGACAAGATCACCCAGTCCCTTCACTTTGTTTCGAAACCCGGAAAACCGTCTAAGTTGCGCGAAATCCTGTCGCAGGACGCGGATGCGCTGACACTGGTCTTCACCCGCACAAAACACGGCGCTGAACGGCTGATGAAAGGGCTGGTGGACGACGGCTTTAACGCGGCGTCCATTCACGGGAACAAAAGCCAGGGCCAGCGTGACCGGGCCATCAATGCCTTCCGCGCTGGTGAGGTGAACATACTGGTGGCCACCGACGTTGCCGCGCGTGGCATCGACATCCCCGGCGTCGCCTATGTCATCAACTTCGACCTACCCGACGTGCCCGACAATTACGTCCACCGTATCGGGCGCACCGCCCGTGCCGGGCGCGAAGGGGAAGCGATCGCGTTCTGTGCACCGGAAGAAGTCGACCTGTTGCGTCAGATCCAGAAGCTGATGAAAATTGAAATCCCTGTCACAAGCGGCACCATGCCGGAAGGGGTCGAGGTTCAGCAACCTGCACGTCGTCAAAACAACCGCCGTCGCGGGTTCAAGCCCAAGCCGGCCAACGGCGATGGGAAACCTTCCAGCTCCAGACGGCGCCGTCCCAACAAAAGACGCTCAGCCGCCTAAGAACTGAAGAGCCTGCCAAAGAAAACGCCGACGCCAGTTTTTATACCGGCGTCGGCGTATTTTGTTAACAAAACCAGCAATCCGCCCGGCTTAATTCCCCGAGCTCTGCTGTTCTTCAATTTCGCGCCATTTGGCAACGTTGCGATTGTGCTCCTGCAGGGTTTCTGCAAACGCATGCCCGCCCGAGCCGTCAGCGACGAAGAACACATAGTTGGTGTCATCCGGCGCAACCGCTGCTTCCAGGCTCGCCAGACCTGGATTTGCAATCGGCGTCGGAGGCAGCCCGTCGATCTGATAGGTGTTCCACGGTGTTGGACGGTTCAATTCGCTGCGCCGCAACCCGCGACCCAATGTGCCCTGCCCCTTTGTCACGCCATAGATGACGGTCGGATCGGTTTGCAACCGCATCCCTTGTTTCAGGCGGTTCACGAACACACTGGCGACCTGGCCGCGTTCCTCCGGAACACCGGTTTCCTTTTCGATGATAGACGCAAGGATCAGCATCTCTTCAGGAGTGTCCAGCGGCAACCCGCCTTGACGGCTTTCCCAAACCGCGTTGATCCGCAGTTGTTGCTTGTCCTGCATGGCTTGCAAAATCGCATTGCGATCCTGTCCGGCCACAACATCGTAACTGTCCGGGGCCAACATGCCCTCAGCCGGAATCTCGGTCACATCACCCGACAGCGCTTCGAATGATTTCAGAGCTTCAACCACCTGCCACGAGGTCACACCTTCGGCAAGCGACACGCGATAGCGCGTATCAGACTCGTTGCGTTTCTCGGTATAGGCCTCAGGCGTTTGTTCCTCTGCCGCATCAAATGAAGCAATCTCGACAAAATCCAGTGTTGCCGGATCCAGTTCACGCACGCGGGTTTGGGTGCGTGTCACACCGATACGGTATTCGATTTCCGACCCGCAAGTGCTGGCGCCGCTGCTGGTGATTTCTTCGATGATCTGCGCCATCGACGCACCTTCGCGCACCAGAAAGCTGCCCGCTTTCAACCGCTGCGCCTGATCGGTATAGTCAGCGGCCATTCGAAACAGAATTGAACTTCGAATGGCACCCTGATCTTCCAGATCGCGACTGACACGTGTCATGTTCGAACCGCTTTTGACCTGAAGGCAAATCGCGGTCTCAAGCGGGCCTTCGGCCTTGTACTGCGACTGTCCCCACAGGATCAGACCGCCCACCAGAAACAGGCCCACCACCAGGATGGTCAGCGCATTCGAAGCGATGGCCCGCCACATTTAATTGACCTTTCCGAAGATCACGCTGGCATTGGTTCCACCAAACCCGAACGAGTTCGACAGCGCCACATTGATTTCACGCTCGCGCTTGGCGTTGGGGGCAAGATCAATCGGAGTTTCAACAGCCGGGTTATCCAGGTTGATTGTTGGCGGTGCGACCTGATCGCGGATTGCCAGGATTGAGAATATTGCCTCAATCGCACCCGCAGCACCCAGCAAGTGACCGGTTGCCGACTTGGTCGAACTCATCGTCGCATTCCCGGCATGCTCGCCCAACAGGCGCTCGACAGCACCCAGTTCGATCGTGTCCGCCATGGTCGAGGTGCCATGCGCGTTGATGTAATCCAGGTCCTTCGGCTCCAGCCCGGCGCTGCGCAACGCCGCTCTCATAGAACGTTCGGCCCCATCACCATCCTCGGACGGCGCAGTGATGTGATAGGCGTCGCCCGACATACCATAGCCCAGAACCTCGGCGTAGATCTTAGCCCCACGCGCCTTGGCGTGTTCGTAATCTTCCAGAACCACAATGCCGGCGCCCTCGCCCATCACGAAACCGTCACGGTCCACGTCATAGGGTCGGCTGGCAGCCTTTGGATTATCTGCGTATTTGGTCGACAGCGCCTTACATGCGTTGAACCCGGCAATACCGATCTCGCAGATGCAGCCCTCGCCACCACCTGCCACCATGACATCTGCGTCACCCGCCCGGATGATGCGGCTGGCGTCGCCGATTGCGTGCGCACCGGTTGAACATGCGGTCACGACCGAGTGGTTCGGGCCTTTGAACCCATGGCGAATTGATACCTGACCCGAGGCCAGGTTGATCAGTGCGCCTGGAATAAAGAACGGAGATACCCGACGCGGACCCTTGTCGCGGATCAGGTTCGCGGTATTGGCAATCGATCCCAGACCACCAATGCCCGAGCCGATCAGAACACCAGTACGCAGGCGCGATTCTTCGTCTTCCGGCAGCCAGCCTGCATCCTTACAGGCCATTTCGGCGGCCGCGATGGAATACAGGATAAAGTCTTCGATCTTGCGCTGCTCCTTCAGCGGCATCCAGTCATCGGGATTGAAGGTCCCGTTGGTTCCGTCGCCGCGCGGCACCTCGCAGGCGTAGGTCGTTGCGACCCCGCTTGCCTCTGCATCGAAATGCGTGATTGGGCCTGCACCGGACTCTCCGTCCAGCAGCCGCGACCAGGTTTCCTCGACCCCGCTGGCCAAAGGAGTGACCAATCCAAGACCGGTTACAACGACTCTGCGCATGAAGTGCCTCTTGCCTGCTTCCTCTTATGAGAACCGCTCATACCCCGGCCCGGGGTGCGGGGGCAAGAGCAACGGTTCTTTCCGTCCCGGCGTCCTGTCGCCGAATGCCCAAGGAAACCAGAAATTCGGCGCTTGTCAAAACCGCCCTTTCGCGCGTCCAGCCGAAAGGGCGGAGTTGCTTACTGAAACTGCGCGACCGGCTCGTGGGCCGATTTGGCAGTTTCAAGCGCTTTGGCCAAGTCCAGTGTCTTGCGGAACAACGCACGCCCGACAATCGCGCCCGAGATGTTGGGGATGTATGCCAGCCGTGAGATATCGTCTGCTGTGCGCACGACACCGCTGGCAATCACCGGAGTACGCGAATGGTTTGCCAATCGCGAGATCAGACCAAGCTTTGCCTCGACATCTTCGATGTCGCTGTCGATATCGGTTACCACGATGGCGGCAAAGGGCGTATCGCCGAATGCGTCGATAAAGGCTTCTGGCGTGAACGCACTTTGGCTGCGCCAGCCGTCAGTCATAACAAGGCCTTGCCAGACATCCACTGACAGCACGATCTGGTCAGGGTGCAGCTTGGCCAGATCCTTGACCAGGTTTGGTTCACGCGCAGCAAGCGTGCCAACCACGATGCGGCCCGCGCCCTTGTCGATCCAGCGCTCAATCTGCTCGCGCGAGCGCATGCCACCCGCCAACTGCACCGGAATCTCGGCCTTGCGAAGGATATCCTCGACCAGCTGCGCGTTGGTATCCTTACCCTCGATCGCGTCGAAATCCGTCAGGTGCATCCATTCGGCACCCGCCTCTGCCCAGCTCCGTGCGGTTTCTACCGGATTCACGTGCCAGATCATCGCTTCTTCCAGACGACCCTTGTCCAGCGAGACACACCGGCCGTTCTGCAGTTCCATCGTGGGGTAAATCCTCATGAGCTTGGTCCTCCGCTCAATCGCTCTGAAAATCCCCGGCAGCATACATCCAGAACGCCCGCCCGAAATCACCGGGATCGGCACAGCTTGGCCATTTTGCGGCATACTGTTTAAGTGGCGAATCTATGCGCGAGCTGGCGGTCCGTTGCGTCGTAACAAATGCACCGGGGTTTCATTATACACCCCTTCCCGCATCAGAACATAGCCTAGCTTCTTGGCGAGTTTCTGCGAAGACATGTTCGTCGCGTTTATCATCGCGACCAACGGTCCGGGAATCACCCGATCAAACCAGTCATGCGCAGCCTTGGCTGCCTCGTATCCCAATCCCTGCCCCTGTGCTTCGGGGACCAGCACCCACCCCGCCTCGGGGAAGCCGTCGAAATCGTCGCCCATGCATCGGTTGCTATAGAAGAATCCGGCCTGCCCGATCAGCTTGCGATTCGATTGTTGCATCACGCCCCACTGGCCAAAACCGGCCATCTGCCAATGCCCGGCATTACGCAGGAACGAATCCCACGCTTCGCCACGCGACCGGGGAGAGCCGCCGATATGCCGGACGACACAAGGGTCACGCCAAATTTCCGCAAACCGGTCAAAGTCTTCCGGGCGCATGGCGCACAGCGTCAAACGCGCGGTATTTATCATCGGAGTGGATCTTATCATGCCCTGTCCACTTTGAGTTTTGCCTCAGTGGAAACAGTGCGCAGGCCACAATAGCCACGCAAGTCCGAAATTCGGGCAGGCATAAAAAAACGGCGCCCCCGTTGCCCGGAAGCGCCGATTTTGATCAGAAAGAAACGCTTAGGACGCTTCGCTGATGAACTTGACGGCGTCGCCAAAGGTCTGGATGGTCTCGGCTGCGTCATCGGGGATCTCGATGCCGAACTCTTCTTCGAAGGCCATGACCAGCTCAACTGTGTCCAGGCTATCTGCGCCCAGATCGTCGATGAAGGACGCGTTTTCCACGACTTTATCTTCTTCAACACCCAGGTGCTCAACAACGATCTTCTTAACGCGATCTGCGACGTCGCTCATGTCAATTCCTCATTCCTTTACAGGGCGGTCCGCCCGATTCTGCCCTTGCCCGCACGGGTTGGCTTTGGTTTGCCCGTTTTGGGCGGTTTCGGTCCCGGCGAACCGGGAAATAGAAGGCCGACCTGAACGACCGGCCCCGCATAGATGCGCCGCCTATAGCATAGTCGACGCAAGAGGCAAACGCTTTCGCACTCGCCCCTGTCGCGCTCACAACATGGCCATACCACCGTTCACATGCAAGGTGCTTCCGGTAACATAGCCCGCTTCGGGGCTGGAAAGATACAGAACGGCAGCTGCAATTTCCTCGGGATCGCCCATGCGACCGGCCGGAACCTTGAGCAACAGACCCTTTTTCTGTTCCTCGGTCAGTTTCTCGGTCATTGCAGTTGTGATAAATCCAGGTGCCACGGAATTCACAGTAATTCCGCGTGTCGCAACTTCGTGGGCCAAAGCCTTGGAAAACCCGATCATACCGGCCTTGGACGCGGCATAGTTCGCCTGCCCCGGATTGCCGATTGCGGCCACCACGGACGAGATATTGACGATACGGCCCCAGCGCGCCTTCATCATGCCCCGGATCACCCCTTTGCACAGTTTCATGGTCGAGGTCATGTTCACGTCAATGACGCTTTGCCATTCTTCGTCGGACATGCGCATGAACAGGTTGTCGCGCGTGATTCCGGCGTTGTTTACAAGAATGTCCACCGATCCCATCGCCTCGGCCGCTTGCTTAGGCAACGCTTCAACGGCTTCCGGGTCACTTAAGTTGCAGGGCAGAACATGCGCGCGTTCGCCCAGTTCGTCGGCCAGAGCCTGAAGCGGTTCAACGCGTGTACCGGACAAACCAACCGTTGCACCTGCGCCATGCAACGCACGTGCGATGTCACCTCCGATACCGCCCGAAGCACCGGTGATCAGCGCATTCTTACCTGTTAAATCAAACATTCGGTTTCCCTCTTGCTGCGTCGCTTACAACGCGGATTGAGCTTACGATTCGACCTGAATGGTCTTCTGAACGTCTTCCGGTGTGCCCACGGCCTTGCCCGCGATTTCGCGATCGATCTTGCGGATCATACCGGACAGCGCCTTGCCAGCGCCGATTTCCCATGTTTCAGTCACGCCTCGAGCCGCCATATATTGCACGCTTTCCCGCCAGCGAACCGAACCGGTCACCTGCTCGACCAGCAATTGACGGATCAGATCCGGATCGCTGACAGCCTCGGCGCGAACATTGGCCACCAAAGGTATGGCTGGTGCCTTAATTTCGACGGCAGCAAGCGCTTCTGCCATTACATCTGCAGCAGGTTTCATCAGCGAACAGTGAAATGGAGCACTTACCGGCAACATAACGGCACGTTTTGCACCTTTTTCCTTGGCTATCTCGGCTGCGCGCTCGACAGCCGCTTTTGAACCCGACACGACGACCTGCGTGGGATCGTTGTCATTTGCGGCCTGACAGACCTCGCCCTGTGCGGCTTCTTCCGCCACGGCGCGTACGGCCTCCAGATCCAGCCCCAGAATGGCGGCCATGGCCCCCTCGCCCACGGGTACCGCGCTTTGCATAGCCTGACCACGGGTGCGCAGCAAACGCGCTGTATCTGCAACAGACAAGGCCCCCGCCGCGGCCAGAGCCGAGTATTCACCCAGTGAATGCCCCGCCACAAAAGCCGCCATGCTGACGGATACGCCCTCGGCTTCCAAAGCACGCATGGCTGCCATCGATGTCGCCATCAACGCGGGTTGAGCATTCTGGGTCAGTGTCAGGTCAGCAATATCACCGTCCCAAATCAGACTGCTCAACTTCTCGCCCAACGCGTCGTCCACCTCATCGAAAATGGCCTGAGCCGCCGGATAGGCCTCTGCCAGAGCTTTGCCCATACCTATGGTCTGGGCGCCTTGTCCCGGAAAAACGAACGCGAGTGTCATTGCAACCTCATGGATGGTTTCAGGTTGCGGCGGGGTGTAAACTGACTGATCGTCTGGCACAAGCATTGCCTGCTTTCTGCATTGTGGCACCTTTTGTGTGCACCCGCGCTCACTTGTGTCTGTTTCATCCGGCTTTACCTTGGGCACAACCCAGAATCCCGGAGCGTCCGACACATGCAATCGACCAATTCCTTTTCAAGCTACGGCAGCATCGCAAAGACGTTTCATTGGCTAACCGCGTTGCTGATCTTCACGGCTTTGCCCCTCGGCTGGGTCGCGGACAATCTGGCACATGCGGTATTGCACTCGGCAGCGGCCCCGACCGAGTTGGAAATTGCCCGTGCAGCGCGCGTGTTCTCATTGCATAAAACCGTAGGGGTTACCGTGTTCTTCGTGGCATTGGCCCGCATTCTTTGGGCGTTCACGCAAACCAAGCCCGGCCTTCTGAATGCTGACAACAAACCCGAAGCCTTCGCCGCTGAAACCGTCCACTGGCTGCTTTACGGTTCGCTGGTCCTTGTGCCCCTGACCGGTTGGATTCACCACGCCGCGACCGAGGGCTTTGCCCCAATCCTTTGGCCCTTCGGCCAAAACCTGCCTTTTGTACCGAAATCCACCGCCGTGGCCGAGGTTACAGGAGTTCTGCACTGGCTCTTCATGTGGGTTCTGGTTGTTTCCCTTGTCCTGCACATTGCAGGTGCGCTGAAACATCACGTCATCGACAAGGACGGCACATTGCGTCGGATGTTACCGGGTCTGTCAGATGCGCCGGAACCACCACATCAAACCCATTCACTGATTCCAGCCGTCGCTGCACTGGCGGTCTGGGGTGTCGTCGTCACCGGAGGCTGGGCAACCGGGAAGCTGGCCCCTAACATAGGGGAAGCCCCGGATGTCCAATTGGCTGAGGTTCAATCGGAATGGCAAGTTCAGAGCGGCACGCTGTCGATTACAATTTCGCAATTGAACAGCCCCGTGACAGGTTCGTTTTCTGACTGGACTGCCGCAATTACCTTTGACGAGCCCACAGACCCGGGCCTGGCGGGATCTGTCGATGTCACGATATCCATTGGCTCGCTTCGTCTTGGAACCGTATCCGATCAGGCCATGGGGCCAGATTTCTTCGACAACGCCCGGTTCCCCACTGCTCAGTTCAAGGCCGATCTTTATAAAACCGAAAGTGGTTATGAGGCGCGCGGCCCGCTTACTATTCGCGACAAGTCGATCGATGTCGTTTTGCTTTTCTCGCTGGACCTGCAGGGCGACACTGCTACCATGGCGGGCACAATCGAGCTTAACCGGTTGGCGTTTGATGTAGGCACATCGCAGCCTACCGAAGACGCGCTGGGCTTTACCGTCGCAGTATCCGTAGAACTCACTGCGATACGCGGTCAGTAAGGCAAAAAAAACGCCGGTGATTAAATCACCGGCGTTTTTCTGTTCGTGATTCTGCGATTACTCGGCTTTTTGTGCCTCGACCGAAATCTGGATTTGCACTTCGTCGCTGACAAACGGTGCAAACTGACCCAGGTCGAATTCACTGCGGACCAGCGTTGTCGTGGCATTGAAACCAGCCCAGGGCTGGTTCGCCATCGGGTGGGTGTCAGCCTTGTTGAGCTTTGCGTCCAGAACAACTGATTTGGTCACACCGTTCATCGTCAGATCGCCAGTGATGTTCGCGGTGTTGTCACCGGTCACTTCGATTCCTGTCGATGTAAAGGTGATCAAATCTCCTTCGGCCGCGCCAAAGAAATCCTCGGTCATGAAGTGATCTTCACGGGGTTTCCAGCCGGTAAACATCTCCAATACGGGCATCGACACGCTCACGCTCGAAGCGGCGGGGTTTTCCTGATCAAACATGATCTCGCCTACAAAGCCGGAAAACATGCCAGTCGTGGTTGAGAACCCAAGATGGTCATAGCTGAAAATGACCTGACTGTGGCTGGGGTCCAATACGTATTTCTCGGCGCTGGCGAGTGCCGTAGTCGCTGACACGGCCAATGCAGCAGCAAGAAAGGTGGATTTCATATCAATCTCCGCGGTTTTGTGATTGCAATCCGTCAGGATTGCTTGAACGCAAAATGTGCTGCCCAGGGGCAGCACACAACCAATTTTGATTCACAACTTCTGTTCGTTTTTGAACAGAATAAAACTCAGCCGAAAATTGTTACGCTCTTGCTTAGTTGACCTTTCAGCGCCCGGCTGACATCCGCAGATTCAAGTGGCAGCTTCATCAAAAGGCTGCCATCCACGTCAAACAGATGAACTTCGTTTTCTTCGAAACGCGCCCCACCCAGCGAGTCATAGCTGCGGCGCAGGACAGTCTGAGGGCGCCCGTCTCCGTTTTTCTGCAACACCCGGACTTCGCGACGGATCGGGTCGAAATAGGCGTCAGGACGCGGGTCAAGAACCTCGATCGTCAGAAGGGCGACGCCAACGACCAGAAACAGCATGGACGCCGCCATCTTGATCGGCCAAACATCTGCGCCAACGACCGATCCGGGCATCAACCACATTGAAAACGCGGAAACGATCAGGAACGCCCCGACCATCCGCGCCAGGACCAGGCGGGCCTTCCAGTTCGGTGCAAACGTGATCATTACCGGCACTGAATTTTCAAATCGCGAGCCGGCAACGTTTTCCTGATATGCGTTTGTGTTAGTAGCGGTCATAACACGTCACCCTTTTAAGGTTACTTTCGAAATTCTGTTGATCCGGTTGATGTCCGGTATGCAAAACAACTTTGAGCCGAAAAGCGTCAGCAATTGGGCGGCCTAAAGGAATTTGGGCGGCGTCTCAGAGGCATATGTGGCAGGGCTTGCCCTTGCGGCTCAGACGTGTATACGGGGCCATCCTTCGCAGTCGTATGAATCGCGCAGCCTCTCGTGGCAGGGTCGCGAAGGAACGTTTGGCCCCGCCTATGAAATGCGCCTTGATATAAACAGGAGTGCACATGCCACTGTATGAGCATGTAATGATCGCGCGTCAGGATCTGTCCAACGCGCAGGCGGAAAGCCTCGTCGAACATTTCGGCACCGTTCTGGCTGACAACGGCGGCAAGCTGGTTGATAGCGAGTACTGGGGCGTCAAGACGATGGCCTACAAGATCAACAAAAACCGCAAAGGCCACTATGCCTTTCTGAAAACCGATGCCCCCTCGGGCGCGGTGCAGGAAATGGAACGCCTGATGCGTCTGCATGAAGATGTCATGCGCGTTCTGACCATCAAGGTCGACGGCCACGAAGATGGTCCGTCGGTTCAGATGCAGAAGCGTGACGAACGTGGCGAACGCCGCGAGCGCCGTTGATCAACGCCTGAGAAAAGGACTCTAAACCATGGCCGCAAAACCATTTTTCCGCCGCCGCAAGGTCTGCCCGTTCTCGGGTGAGAACGCGCCGAAGATCGACTACAAAGACACCCGTCTGCTGCAGCGCTACATCTCTGAGCGTGGCAAGATCGTTCCTTCGCGCATCACCGCCGTTTCGGCGAAGAAGCAGCGTGAACTGGCCCGTGCTATCAAGCGCGCCCGCTTCCTCGCCCTGCTGCCCTACGCTGTGAAGTAAGGAGAGACTGACATGCAAGTTATCCTGCTGGAACGCGTTGCGAAACTGGGTCAGATGGGCGACGTCGTTGACGTCAAGCCCGGCTACGCCCGCAACTTCCTGCTGCCCCAAGGCAAAGCCCTGAGCGCGTCCGACGCCAACATCGCGTCGTTCGAAGCCCAGAAAGCGCAGCTTGAGGCCCGCAACCTGGAAACCAAGAAAGAAGCTGAAGCACTGGCTGAAAAGCTGGACGGTCAGCAGTTCATCGTGATTCGCTCGGCATCGGATGCCGGCGCTCTGTACGGTTCGGTCACCCCGCGTGACGCCGCTGACGCCGCAACCGACGCAGGTTTCACCGTCGACAAGAAACAGATTGTCCTGATCGCCCCGATCAAGGAACTGGGTCTGCACACTGTCGCAGTCAAACTGCACCCCGAGGTTGAAGTCGAAATCAAAATGAACGTGGCCCGTTCGGCAGAAGAAGCCGAACTGCAGGCTTCGGGCAAATCGATTCAGGAACTGGCTGCTGAAGAAGAAGCCGCTGCTGAATTCGAGATCGCCGAACTGTTCGACGACATCGGCTCGGCCGCTTCGGACGACGACATGGTTGCCGACGCAGCACCGGTTGAAGAAGACGAAGCCAAAGCCTGATCCGGCTGCTTGTGAGCATTCCAAAGGCCGCGCCAAAGCGCGGCCTTTTCTTTTTTCCCTATGTGTTCACAAGTCGTACCGGCAAGTTTCAGCCCATTTTCCGGGGTAAGCTTGAAGGCTTATTGTCGATCCGTATCATTGCCGCCGAAATCCAGAGGACCGAAAAATGCTTGTTTATCTGCGCCAAAGTTTCGTGGCACTGTTTCTATTTGTGTCGTTGGTTGCCTGCGGGGCAGACCAGGTCTCCAAGGCGGGTACGCCACGTTTTGACCCGCCGCTTCACCCAAATGAAACGCCCGAGCTGAGAGCTTCGATCAACAGATGGGCGGATCATTATCAGGTTCCGCGAGAGCTGGTTCACAAGCTGGCCATACGTGAAAGCACGCACCGACCATGGGCCGTCAACCAGCCCTATTACGGCCTTCTACAGGTTCTACCCGCCACTGCGCGCTCGATGGGTTACACCGGTAAAGCCGAAGGTTTGCTGGACGCAGACACCAACCTTGAGTTTGCGGGAAAGTACCTGCGCGGTGCCTGGCTGCTGTCCGACGGGGATCAACGCAGGGCGATTTTCCTGTACGCCAAAGGTTACTATCCAGAGGCAAAAGCCAAGGGGATGCTGGTCGAAACCGGGTTGAGACCGGCGCCCTGACGTCCATTGGCGTCAGAAATTGGCCGGATTTGGCACTTGAAACTGAATAGTGACAAAAATGTTCTATTGGTTGTCGCAATATGCGGTATTGCACAGACAATTAAGACCTCTCCTTGTCATGTTTAGAAAAGTATGATGTTCTGACGTGGTGAGGTAAACGGGTTCCACTCTGTGTAATACGCATGCTCGACGACACCATCGGGCGGCAAGATGGGCCACAGCTGGTAGGCGCCACATGGAAATTGTCGATCTGAGCACTCTGCCGGATTCTGAAGTTCGATATACCGAGTTTCTAAGGCAAATCTGTGAGAAGCATGACATGGATCATGCGGCCTACGCTGGTATGAATCCCGCGGCAGGAACAGTGGCTGGCTTTGTCACCTATGACGACGCCTGGACCGAGCACTACCAGAAACAAGGTCTGATCATGATCGACCCGACCATCCACATGGCCCGCCGCAGTATTGCGCCGGTGGATTGGAGCCGTCTTGAACGGAGTCCGGATTTTCAGCGTGTGTTCCGGGATGCTCATGATTTTGGCCTGCCCAGTCAGGGAGTTACGATCCCGGTACGTGGCCCTTACGGCGATATTGGCCTGCTGAGCGCAACCCGAAATTGCAGCAAGGAAGAGTGGCGTAAGCTCTATACAAACTTTATCGGCGATTTGCAGGCCATGGCCGTACACATCCACGACAATGTCGTGTCGTCGGATCAGCTGACCAACGCACTATATCATCCGACATTGTCCTCTCGCGAAGCGGAAATCCTGCAATGGGTCGCCGCAGGTAAGTCGCAGCAGGATATCGGCGATATTTTGTCTATTTCGCACCGAACCGTAGAAGTACACTTGCGTTCGAGCCGGGAAAAGCTTAGTGCGCTGACCACCCCTCAGGCTGTAGGGCGGGCGATAGCGATCGGGCTTATTACCCCGGGATAAACAAAAAAATCCCCAAATTTCGTCAAAATACGGGAATCCCCCAATAGAAAAATCTTTCGAGAGCGGTAACGTCAGTATTACCGAACAACCACTCGAAGGGGGAAGAAATGATCATCGTGGTAGATGGCCTGAACAGACATATGTTCAGCGAAGTTCTTGACGAAATGTTCGAGTTGAGAGCACGTGTTTTTGGCGGACGTCTTGGATGGGACGTAAAGATCGAAGAAGGCAAGGAAATTGATGAATTCGATCATCTGGACCCGGCATATGTAATCGGACTCGACGACGGGGGGAATGTCGTCGCAGCCGTGCGTGCCCTACAGACCACAGGACCTCATATGTTGTCGGATGTGTTTTCGGCAATCCTTTGCGGGGAAGCACCACTTCGCAGCGCAACAATGTGGGAATCAACACGCTTCTGCGTGGACACGCAGCGCCTAACGCGTGGCAAGGAAAAGAATTCTGTCTCTTATGCTACCTGCGAGCTGATGATTGGTTCTCTGGAATATGCCAAGAACTCAGGCATTCAGGATATCATCACCGTAATCGATCCGGTCATGGACCGGGTTCTGAAACGGTCGAACTGCGCGCCATATGACTATGTCGGCGAAACGGTTCCCATGGGGAAAGTCTCGGCACTGGCCGCCCTGTTGGATTGTACCGATGAACGCATCTCGGGCCTGCGCGAATTTGCAGGCATCCATGAGAACGTCTTTATGGACGACGAAGAGGCACTGGCACTGTTTGCAGCCAAGAAGGCCGCAACCCAGAACCCGGCCAATCAGGATCACAAGCCACTGACTGATCTTGAGAAGTATTTTGTGGAACAGATGAGCGCCGCGAGGAACGAAGCTGAACGTCAGGACGTTCTGAAGCTGATCGAAGCGCTCTCGGATACGTTCACACCAGAGCAGAAGATCGCTTTGTTAGAAACCCCCCGTGCTTTTGCTCATGAGGCCTGACCCCCTCACCTCATAGATACAAAAGCCACCCATGCGGAGCCGTCTGTTTACAGGCGGCTCCGTTTTTTCCCCTCTATGAACAAAGAGGGAAGGAAGAGGATTATTCCTCTTCCAATGCCTCAATGGCTTTTTGCAGGTCGTCCTTGCTGACTTCCTTGTCGCTGACCTGGGCCAGCTCGAACACATAGTCGACAACCTTGTCTTCGAAGATCGGCGCGCGCAGTTGCTGCTGCATCTGAGCGTTCTGCTGTACGAACTCGAAGAACTGGCGTTCCTGGCCCGGGTACTGACGGGCCTGATTCATGATCGCCTGGGTCATCTCGGCGTCGGTGACTTCCACCTCTGCCTTTTGGCCCAGTTCAGCCAGCAACAGACCCAGACGCACGCGGCGTTCGGCCAGCTTGTTGTGCTCATCGGTGGGTTCGATCTCACCGTGGTCATGGCCGGTTACCTCGGGGTTTTCCTCGTGCCACAGCTGATGTGCAATCTGCTTGGCTTCGGCTTCAACCAGCGACGGCGGCAGGTCGAACGACACTTTCTCATCCAGCGCGTCCAGCAGGGCCCGCTTCATGACAGCGCGCGATGCACCTGCGTATTCTGCTTCCAGACGTTCCGAAATCTGAGTTTTCAGGGCGGCCAGATCCTCGGCGCCAAACTTCATCGCCAACTCATCGTTGATCTCCGCTGCAACCGGCTCTTTCACTTCCTTGATCGTGCAGGTGAAGACCGCGTCTTTTCCGGCCAGGTGTTCGGCACCATATTCTTCCGGGAAAGTCACGTTGACGTCTTTTTCTTCCTCGGCCTTCACACCGACCAGCTGGTCTTCAAAACCGGGGATGAAGCTGTTCGAGCCCAGAACCAGCGGGTAATCTTCCGCCGATCCACCTTCGAATTCTTCACCATCAACCTTGCCGACGAAATCGAACACGATCTGGTCGCCTTCCTTGGCTTTCGAACCCTTGCGGCGGGCTTTGAAGTCCTGAGCGGTTTCAGCCAGGTTGTTCAGCGCTTCCTCGACGGCGGCGTCATCCGCCTTGACGATCAGCTTGTCCAGCGCGACCGATTTCAGATCGACCTCAGGGATCGCGGGCAGCGCTTCGTAGGACATCGCGACCTCGATATCATCGCCTTCTTTCCAGTCCTCGTTGGTCATCTTGACTTCGGGCTGCAGCGCGGGGCGGTCGCCGCTGTCCTCAAAATGCTTGTTCATCGCACCGTCGATGGATTCCTGCATCGCCTCGCCCAGCAGGCGCTGGCCAAACTGCTTTTTCAGCAGCGCCATCGGCACCTTGCCTTTGCGGAAGCCTTTCATTTCGATTTCCGGCTGTGCTTCGGTCAGCTTTTCATTGACCTTGTCGTCCAGTTCGGCTGCGGTCACAACGATGTTGTAGCCGCGTTTCAGACCTTCGTTCAGCGTCTCGGTAACCTGCATTTTGGTAGTCCCCATAGGATTCGGGGCGCGCAAAACGGGCGCGCCGGGCAAATTTGACGCCTTCTATTTGCCCTGCCGCCAACGTGCAAGGGGCAAAGGCTGAATCAACCTGGTTTTGGCAAAAAAGAACGCCCCGGTTTTCGGGGCGTTCGTGTTGGGTCGCTGGAAGGCAATTAAAACTTCCAGCGCGCGCCCAGAACCCATGCTTCGTTGTTGTCAAAGGATGAACCATCATCGAAGTCGTGGTTGCGATACTTCAGGTATACATCGGTATTGATCGCTTCGACCTTCTGCACGACAGCGATACCCCATGCCTTGGTGTCGGACCCGTTGGTCTCGAAATCCGCGCCGTCAAAATAGTCGATGCCGACACCTGTCTTACCCCAGGAAACCCAGTTCCCTTCGTACGAGACCTTGCCGTACCAGTAATTCGGGTCCGTCTGGCCAGCCCGGTCATCGTCACGCGTGCCGCCGGCAATCGTGAAACCCAGACCGCTGGGCAACAACACCGAGGCCGAACCGATGGTATCTTTGCGATCCCCTGAATTGTCATCCCGGTCCCGCACCGAATACGCGACAGCTGCCGCAAACTCTACTCCGCCTGCAAAGGTGTTTTCATAGAACACACCGACGTCATAGTAGTCATCATCGTCACTGCTGGACAGGATGTTCTGACCATATGCAAATGCGGCCGAGAACCCGTTAACCGTTGGTGTGTCATACCGCACACGCCCGCGACGTGAGCCGTCAAAGTTGCTGGAACTGTCACCAACCGTAATACCGCTCAACACACCGTTTGTGCCACGATAGAAAAAGCCCGAGTTTTCATCGTTTGTGAACGAATACAGCGCGGTGCCGACATAGGACAGGTCCACCTCGGCAGCACCATCTGCCACCATGCTGCCCTGACCAGCCGAGAATTTGCCGTAGCTGCCCTTCAAGGCAAAATCCACAAATCGGATATCGTCGCGAGTCCAGCCGCTGAAATTTGTACCGTTCTGGTTCCATTCAGTCGAGTTCGGCAAGCCCAACGCCGTTTCCAAGCGAAAGGTAAACTCGTTCTGGCCAAATGGCTGCATCAGGCGCAGGCCAACCCGGCTGTTCGACAGATCGTTGTCGAGGACCCGGGTCTCGGTATCTTGCCCGTCATCAACAGAAATCAAGGCTGGGTTAAACTGCCCGTACAACAGCACATAGCCGCCACTGTTATTTTCGTATTTCAGCTCTGCGGCTGCCGGAACAGCGACCGTGGCAGTCAGAAAGGCAGCAACCGATATCTTTTTGATATTTGGGGTCATTTCACTCACCATAATTGGTTCGGGGTTCAGATACTGCCCATTTGTTTACTGAATCCGAGCGTTCCAGTGGTCTGCCCCTTGTCTTACGCAAGAATTGTATTTTAGCAACAGAACACACAAAGAATTCTACCATTTTACATTATTTTTCATCAGCTTACAAGATACGACTCCAGCCCCCACTGGCAGCTTGCAAATGAATAGTGATGCCTACCTATGCACCTGACAAATATGCGGTATGCATCCGCGCACATCTTGACAGCGAAAACATGCGATTCAGACAGAGCCTGAACTGCTTTCTGCCCAAAACAACTAGACATTCAGCTGTTTGAAAACACCGGGCAATTGCTCAGGCAGATCCTCGGCGATCAATCCCGGCCCGAAACGCCGTGCGCATTCCACGTGCAGCCACGCTGCTGTCTCAGCCGCCGTCATCGGATCGACCCCCCGCGCCAATAGCCCGGCGATGTAACCGGCCAACGCATCGCCTGACCCGGCGGTTGCAAGCCAAGGGGCGGCGCGATCATAGCACGCGGCATTGATCGAACATCGCCCGTCCGGGGCCGCAATGACAGTATCCGGCCCTTTGAACAACACGACACATCCCGCACGTGCCGCTGCCTCTCGCGTTGCGTCCACCTTGGAATAGGCGGGGCCTCTGACCGGCGTTTCGCTCAGCTTTTCCGCCAGATCGGGGAACAGCCGCGCAAACTCTCCGCCATGTGGGGTCAGAACGCAGCGGTCATGCAGCATTTCGAACAGGTTTCCGGGATCACCAGCAAAAGCTGTCAGCGCATCCGCATCCAGAACCGTCGCACGTTTCGCAATCAGGGCGACCGGCACCAGGTCCCGCGCGCGCTCCAACCCCAAACCGGGGCCCAGACAAAGGGCGTTCATCCGCACGTCCTGCAATACGTCTGACAGCATTTGAGAACCATCAACGCACTGTAGCATGAGGGCAGTGATCCGGCTCGCCACCTCTGCCAACGCCAAGGATGGCACCCCCAGCGTCACCAACCCTGCCCCAATCCGCAAGGCCCCCCGCGCGGCCAGACGCGCCGCACCGGTCTTGCCGGGGCCACCCGAAAGGATCAGGGCATGGCCATGGGTGTATTTGTGCGCAACGACTGAAGGTAAATCGCTTTGCTTTATCAAAAGCGTTCTTGCACGCCGCCCGCTATCGAGCTTTTGGTCGTCCAGAGTGACGCTGCGGACTGGACCCCGGCCTGCTCTTTCTCCTTGCAAAATAACCTGCCCCCAGTGCCGCTCCGACGTTTCATTCAGACCAATTTCGACGACGCTCACTTTCCGGCAATAAGCCATCCCGTCGCTCAACACATGCCCAAGTTTTCTTCGTTCGAAGGTTACTGTCAGATCCGCAGAAAGGGGTCTGGCATCGGTCAGTATTCCTGCTCGGGCACCAAGCACCTTTCCGCTGTCCATGCACAGCCCCGAAGGTGAATCGACTGCCACAAAGCGAACACGTGATGACAAGCTGCAAAAATACTCCAACAATTGCCCAAGCACAGGATCAATCGGACGTGTCAACCCCGTGCCGAAAATCGCGTCCACCAAAACGTTTGGTATTCCAAAATTAGCCAGGCGGTCATTCTTCAAGCCTTCTTTTGAAAGCGCGTTGATAACACCCAACTCACCCCATCGCTGATAATTCACCCGCGCGTCCGGCGGCAGCCTGTCAGGATCGCCATATAGGAATACCTCAACCTTCCAGCCCAGTTCCCGCAAAAGACGCGCCACGACAAACCCGTCACCGCCGTTGTTTCCGGGCCCGCACAGCACGACCGCGCGCAACGGATTATCTTCATCTTTTTCCAAATACTCCGGGGAGCGCGAGGGGTTGGCCCCTCGCCTGTCCAGATCTGGCCATTCCTCGAAGATCGCCTCGACAACGCCTTGCCCTGCCCGCTCCATCAGCTCCAGGCCCGTGACCTCACCGGACTCAATGGCCGCGTGCTCGATGGCTCTCATCTGCGCTGCTGTCAGCAATTCGGACATGTCACACCCTCGCGCGATTCAGTTTCGATTACTTTTTGTGCAAACCGCCCAAAAATTAGCACAGGGCCTGATTTCAACGGATACCGACCCGACCGATACCGCAATCACGTTGCTGCCCGATCTTAGACGTGATCACTGCGCCTGAGACAACCATTCAAGGTGAGCCGGAATGAAAAAGATCGAAGCGATCATCAAGCCGTTCAAACTGGACGAAGTGAAAGAGGCGTTGCAGGACGTAGGTGTTCAGGGTCTCAGCGTCGTCGAAGTCAAAGGTTTCGGCCGTCAGAAAGGCCATACCGAGCTGTATCGTGGCGCAGAATATGTTGTCGACTTTTTGCCCAAGGTAAAGGTCGAGGTCGTATTGGACGATGACCAGGTCGATGCGGCCATCGAGGCCATCGTGTCGGCAGCCAAGACCGACAAGATCGGCGACGGTAAGATCTTTGTCTCTCCGGTTGAACAAGCCATTCGCATCCGTACCGGCGAGACCGGCTCGGACGCGCTCTAACATACCAATCTTCAAGTCAGAGGAATTAAGAGAATGAGCAAGGACGCAGTTCTTCAGCTGATCAAGGAAGAGGGCGCCGAATATGTCGACGTCCGTTTCACCGACCCCCGCGGCAAGCTGCAGCACGTGACCCTGATGGCCGATCAGGTCGACGAAGACTTCCTGGACGAAGGCTTCATGTTCGATGGCTCGTCCATCGCAGGCTGGAAGTCGATCGAAGCATCGGACATGAAGCTGATGATCGACACCGAAAGCGCATATGTTGATCCGTTCTACGCTGAGAAAACCATTTGCGTACACTGCACGGTCGTCGAGCCCGATACAGGCGAAGCCTATGAGCGTGACCCGCGCGGCACAGCGCAGAAAGCCGAAGCCTACCTGAAGGCATCGGGGATCGGCGATGTTGCATACATGGGCCCCGAAGCCGAGTTTTTCCTGTTTGACGATGTCCGTTATTCGAACACGATCAACAAGGTATCCTACGAAGTTGATGCAACTGACGCATCATGGAACACCGACACCGAATACGAAATGGGCAATACGGGCCACCGTCCGGGCGTCAAGGGTGGCTACTTCCCGGTGAACCCGATCGACGAAGCGCAGGACCTGCGGTCGGAAATGCTGTCCACCATGAAGCGTCTGGGCATGAAGGTCGACAAGCACCATCACGAAGTTGCGTCATGCCAGCACGAACTGGGCCTGATCTTCGACAGCCTGACCAAGCAGGCGGATGAACTGCAAAAGTACAAATACGTCATCCACAACGTGGCTCATGCGTACGGCAAATCGGCAACCTTCATGCCGAAGCCTATCGCAGGTGACAACGGCACCGGCATGCACGTGAACATGTCGATCTGGAAAGACGGCAAGCCACTGTTCGCGGGTGACAAATACGCTGATCTTTCGGACGAAGCGCTGTACTTCATCGGTGGTATCCTGAAGCACGCCAAGACACTGAACGCCTTCACCAACCCCGCAACCAACAGCTACAAGCGCCTGATCCCCGGTTTCGAAGCCCCAGTTCTGCGCGCCTACTCGGCCCGCAACCGATCAGGTTGTGTCCGTATTCCGTGGACCGAGAGCCCTAAAGCAAAACGTGTCGAGGCTCGATTCCCCGATCCGGCAGCGAACCCCTACCTGGCGTTTGCCGCTCTGTTGATGGCTGGCCTGGACGGCATCAAAAACAAGATCGATCCGGGCGAAGCCATGGACAAGAACCTGTACGATCTACCTGCCGAGGAACTGGCCGGTATCCCGACTGTCTGCGGCAGCTTGCGTGAAGCTCTGGAAGCGCTGGCTTCTGATCACGACTTCCTGCTGCAAGGTGACGTGTTCACCAAGGACCAGATCGACGGCTACATCGCCCTGAAGATGGAAGAGGTCGAAACCTACGAGCACACACCACACCCGGTTGAGTACGGCATGTATTACAGCTGCTAAGCAGCACGGCATGGATTTACAGGGGCGCCCAAACGGGCGCCCCTGTTTCATTTGCGCCGGTCTGTCGCTGTTCAGCCTTTTCGAGCGCCATGACGCAGAATACACACTTTTTACCTTTGCCCTTGCTATCTGCCCGATGCTGAGGATCTGAAACCCTTCAAAGGCGCTCTGCAGACCAATCAACAGGCTTTTGCAGGAGCGGTTGGTGCTACTCCAACGAACTGCTTTGCCCAATTCAAAGCTCAAGGTAGGCTGGCCTCAGATTTTAACACAACCGGATTACCTGCATGTTTCGCCTTTACGTATTATTCGCCCTGCTTGTGTCCTCGCCCCTTCTGGCCGCGCCTTGTGGGAATACCAGCGCGGGGTTCGAGGCCTGGAAGGCCGATTTCGCCCAGCAGGCCCGCAAGGCTGGTGTGAAAAAAAAGGGCCTTCAGGCGCTTGCCCAAGCTCAATACGCCA
Organism: Ruegeria sp. SAZD013; assembly: GCF_059612525.1. Taxonomy (NCBI): domain Bacteria; kingdom Pseudomonadati; phylum Pseudomonadota; class Alphaproteobacteria; order Rhodobacterales; family Roseobacteraceae; genus Ruegeria; species Ruegeria sp. SAZD013. The sequence continues at coordinate 829,814 of NZ_JBXWQT010000020.1, forward strand.
CGGGCACAATTGCGGCAGACCGCAATCAGAAAAGCTTCAAATACACACTGGACAAGTTCATGCGTGTCAGAGGCGCTGATGCAATCGTCGCGCAGGGGCGCAAACGCAAGGCTGCAAATCCCGATTTCTATGCTGCGCTTGAACGGCAATACGGTGTTCCGCCGGGCATTCTGATCGCCATTCACGGCATGGAAACCGGCTTTGGCAATTTTATGGGAGACAGTCAGGTTGTTTCCGCAATCACAACACTGGCCTATGATTGTCGCCGGTCCGAGTTCTTTGTTCCGCACGCAATCGGGGCACTTAAACTGGTCGATGCAGGAAGCATTACCGTGGCGACAAAAGGGGCAAAACATGGCGAGTTGGGCCACACTCAGTTCCTGCCGGGCAACGCCCTGACCTATGGCGTCGATGCCACCGGCGACCGTCGGGTGGACTTCTATGACATGACCGACGCGCTTGCCTCGACCGCCAATTATCTTCGCAAGAAAGGGTGGAAGCCGGGGCGTGGCTATCAGCCAGGTGAGCCGAATTTTCAAGTGCTGCAACAGTGGAACGCGGCCTCTGTTTATCAGCAATCCATAGCAATCATGGCCGCCCGAATCGACCAATAGGCGGTCGCACCAACAACACACTCCGCACCCGCTTTCGCCACATTTCCGCCACAGTGACAAACAAAAGCCTTTAGTTTCTTGGTTTCCAACGCGTAACCAATACCGGAGTAAAATCACCTTTTTTGCATTTTCCGCCAAATTCTCCACACGAATTGTTGTTACAGTGTTTGCTGAACAGTACGCAAAAAGGACAGTGCAGTGGCTCGGAAGCACAGCTACCATGGCGGCCTGCAATTTAACGGCGACGCGAATGGCGCGATCGAGCGTTTTGGCACAATCGTTGCCACGACGCTGGAAGATTACGGCCATCTGGTCGAACGCAAGGCGTTGCTGAGCAATTCTGAAGCCAGCATTGTTTCAAGTCAGTATCTTGTGCGACTGACCTTGGATACAGGCACCCCCGAGCAGGAAGACCGGTACGAGCGTATGGATCGCGCCGCGGGGCTAAAAACGATAACAAAACCCCGCGCCGCAAATCCGCAAAACAGATTGGTTCTTTCAATCACGCCGGTCTCACCCCTGCTGGATGACTCCGAGATTTCGGAACTGATGATGGTCGTCATTCTGTATCGCATGGTCGACATTTGTTCGACCCGGCGCGTTGAATGGCTGTCGCCACACACGGTTCTGACGGTCGAGCAGTTTATGAGCGCCTTTGACACTCTGGCCCCCAGCCGATCACGCGACAGAAAACAAATTTTTCAGTCGCTGACCGGGCAATTCTCGGCAGTGAATGTGCCAGAGAACGGTGACACCTTAAGTGTACTTCATACTTCGACGTCCCGCCCGATCCAGCTGACAGATGAACAATTGCTCAGCATCGCGTTTCGCAGTGAAGATACAAACATGCCAGGTCAGGAAACGTTCGATGACGACGATGGTGTCGTAAAGCCAAGCGACGTTCTGCGTCTCAGCAGTTGGTGCATGACGGGTGTACTGGCAGGCGTTTCGACCCCGATTGCCCTGTCAATGGCTGCAGTGAATCTGATCCGGGGTGAGGATTTTCGCCTCAACACCCAGGTGCTTGTCTTTACCTTCGCGATAGTTGCCCTGAACGCAACAAACGCGTTTGCCGATGTTGCGGCCGCCTTGGGCCAATAAGAGAATTACAGAAGACCCTCCTTGGATGCCCCGCCTTCAGGCGGGGTTTTCCATTATGGGAACCGCGTTCGCCGCCAGAATATAAGTGTGGATTGAAAAGACGACCGCATCCGTTTTCGGCAAGCGCAGCAGGGTTTGCCGCTCACTTCTCAGGTAAGACGTTTTACGTCGATCTGTGACGCCCCGCCTGTCACTGGCGCTTCGGGGTTGAAACAGTTCGGGGTCTTCATACCAAAGCGCGTTAAAGCGCCAGAGCGGACGACCGGGCTGTATCCCGTCGAACAGGCGCTGCACCCGCTTGGCGATATTGTCGTCGTAACTTGCAACAGGCACATGGATGTCGATCAGTGGTCGCATGAATTTCTCGGACAAAAGCCAGCTGGCCGGGAAACACAGGATTGCGCCAGTCAATACATGTTCAGTTCCGCGCTTTTGAAGGATGCAAAAATCCTCCTGAACCAGCCTGCACAATGTATCAAGCGGCTGCGCCCGGTCGACTGCGACCGTTACACCATCGGGTCTGACGACCTCCTTACCCGCATTGGGATAGACCTGCGACACCACAAGGTCGAGCAGTTCCCGAGCAGCGGATTCAGCCTGCGGATCAAGCGCCAGAACGTCATCGCGGCGTTCTGTCAGCAGCTTCTCCCGGCGTTGCATCTGACCGGCAAAAGCCTCGTCCCGATGCAACCAGTTTTCCATCGTTGCAGGCTGTATACCCGGTAAAGCACGCGGGTTGCCGACATCATATGGTATTTTTTCCTGCAGAACTTTATTCATACCAGCGACTTAGCATAGGTCGAAATTTTTGTCGGTCGAAAACGACAGGTTCGCCGTCGCATTTTTCCAAGACGATCCACATGGGCACCTTAGGTTTGACCGAACAAGCAACGAGGTCCGTCATGAACAAGCATTACCGAGACACGCGCAAGATTGACCCCAGCCGAGGCGCTACGCTGGGCGATGGCACGCCAAATGAGAATGACCGGATCGAGATCGGGCCGACACAGCTGGCTTTTGACGAATGGGCTGCGGCAGGACTGGAATTGCCCAATCTTGCACGGATGCGGGAACACCGCTGGAAGCGACTAACGCAGGCCATCGTTGATCGCGGATATGGTGGTTTGCTGGTTTTTGACCCGCTGAACATCCGCTATGCGACCGACAGCACGAACATGCAGTTGTGGAATACGCATAACCCGTTTCGCGCGGTGCTATTATGTGCCGATGGCTATATGGTGATCTGGGACTACAAGAACTCGCCTTTCCTCAGCACGTTCAATCCGCTGGTGCGCGAGCAGCGTTCAGGCGCGGATCTGTTTTACTTCGACCGTGGCGACAAGGTGAATATAGCGGCAGATGTCTTCTCGAACGAGGTGCGCGTGCTGATCGATGCGCATGGCGGCGGCAATAAACGTTTGGCTGTCGACAAGATCATGTTGCACGGTCTGCGCGCGCTTGAGGCGCAGGGCTTTGAAGTCATGGAAGGCGAAGAGCTGACCGAAAAGACCCGTTCCGTGAAGGGGCCAGATGAGATTCTGGCCATGCGCTGTGCCAATCACGCCTGTGAAACCGCTGTAGCGGAAATGGAGAGCTTTGCGCGCGCCAATGTCGGCAATGGCAGGACAACCGAGGATGATATCTGGGCTGTTCTGCACGCGGAAAACATCCGGCGCGGTGGCGAGTGGATCGAGACCCGCCTGTTGGCGTCAGGCCAACGCACGAACCCCTGGTTCCAGGAATGCGGCCCGCGCATCACGCAGCAAAACGAAATCATCGCCTTCGACACCGACCTGATCGGGTCTTACGGGATTTGCATCGATATCTCGCGTACATGGTGGATTGGTGACCAAAAGCCCCGCCCTGACATGATCTATGCCATGCAGCACGCGCATGAACACATCATGACCAACATGCAAATGCTGAAGCCCGGTGTGATGATCCCGGAACTTACGGCCATGTCGCACAGGCTTGACGACAAGTTTCAGGCGCAGAAATACGGCTGCCTGATGCACGGAGTGGGATTGTGTGATGAATGGCCGCTGGTCGCGTATCCGGACAAAGCCGTCGAAGGCGCCTATGACTATCCGCTGGAGCCAGGCATGGTGTTGTGCGTCGAAGCCTGTGTCGGCGAAGTCGGTGGCGATTTCAGCATCAAGCTTGAGGATCAGGTTCTCATTACCGAAACCGGGTATGAGAACCTGTCCAGATATCCCTTTGACCCCCAATTGATGGGGATCGAATAAGGCCGGGCCTTCACTCCGACCAATGGGACCGGCGGACGTTTCCATGCCAGTCTTCCATGGCAGGGCTGATCTGAACCTGTGAACCACCTTGGGGTGCGGGCCAGGATTGGCCGACCGCGAACCCGGCAACGCCGGCCAGAATAATGGCCAGGATCATACGTGAACGCAGGTCGGGTATCTGGGGCGCAATATCTGCATGTGACATCTGTGTCTCCTGTTTCAGCTTTCATGAGCTACAGATGGGATGTGCAGAGACATAAGTGAAACGAATGTTTGTTCTGATTGTCATCATCGTTCTTGATATTAATGGAAAGTGAGAGTTCCGCCGCCGTGCAACACGAAAACGGCGGGGATCTTGTGCAGTCTGTGAAACACCCATTCGTTCTCACCTTCCCGTTACGCGTGTGACTTAAGGGTTGTGACCGAAGGGTCAAATACACAGTATTGGGCGTGTTCCCCCGTACCACTTAAGGAGCCGACATGCCCACGGAACGCATCACTTTTGCCGGACATGACGGCAGCCAATTGGCGGCGCGACTGGATTTGCCGGACGGACCAGTGCTGGCAACGGCCCTGTTCGCCCATTGCTTTACCTGTTCCAAGGATATCCCGGCCGCCCGGCGCATTTCTGCCCGTCTGGCTGCCATGGGTATCGCGGTGCTTCGGTTCGATTTCACCGGGCTGGGCCATTCAGAAGGCGAATTCGCCAACACGACCTTCACTTCGAATGTCGAGGACCTGATTTCAGCCGCGCAATATCTGGCCGGTCGAAACATGGCACCTGCCCTGCTGATCGGCCACTCGCTTGGTGGCGCGGCGGTGCTGCGGGCGCGGGCTGGTATTCCGACTGTAAAAGCCGTCGTGACATTGGGTGCTCCGGCGGACCCCGCCCATGTATCGCATCACTTTGAGGCGGCGCTGCCTCAGATCGAAGAGGACGGCAGTGCCGAGGTCTCTCTGGGTGGTCGCCCCTTCCGAATTGGTAAGGCTTTTGTGGACGATATTGCCAAATCAGCCCTGTCATCTGCAATCGCCGACCTCAAAGCTGCCCTGTTGATCCTTCATGCTCCACGCGACGAAACGGTCAGCATCGACAATGCGAGCGCGATCTTTTTGGCCGCGAAACACCCCAAAAGCTTTGTAACTCTCGACGATGCCGATCATCTGATCACGCGCGCCTCTGACGCCGAATATGCAGCAGATGTCATCGCCGCTTGGGTTTCGCGCTATGTGAAACTGTGCCCGCCCGCTCCGCCACCGGGTGCGCCAGAGGGCGTTGTGCGCATAACAGAAGCAGATCCGGGCGGGTTCATGCAGGATATTCAGGCTGGTCCAAACCACCATCTGGTCGCGGATGAGCCCGCATCCTATGGCGGTACGGACAAGGGCATGTCGCCTTATGGCTTTGTCTCGGCCGGTTTGGGGGCCTGCACATCGATGACAATACGCATGTACGCCAGGCGCAAAGGCTGGCCCCTGACAAATGTCAGCGTCGATGTGTGTCATGACAAAGTTCATGCGCAGGATGCCGGATTGGTGAATGACGGCAAGGTGGACCAGTTTCGCCGGAAAATCCGCCTGAGCGGCCCGCTGGATCAGGAGCAAAGGCAACGTTTGCTTGAGATTGCGGACAAGTGCCCGGTTCACCGGACGCTCGAAGGCTCGGCCCACATAACGACCGAGCTTCTTTCATAAGAAAGGCCGCCTGACAGGCGGCCTTTTGTTCCTTAGCGTCGCGGGCCCGGTCGATGAATGGGCGGGCGGGCAACCGGTGGGCGCGCCACAGGTGGGCGCGGGCGCGCGGGAGGTTTGGCCACAGGCGGTTTCGGACGCTCGGGGCGCACTGGTCGATCAGGTCGGTTGGGACGATCAACGTCAATATCCACATTAACGTCATGGTAATAGTCGTTCCACAGCATCGAGTCGTAAAACGGGTCATACCCGTACCCGACCCCGACCGTCACACCGTCACAGGCCGACAGCGTCAAAGTCGCGATCCCAAACCCCAGCGCAAGGGACATCCGTTTGATCAGTCTAACACTCATCGCTCCCTCCCTCACTGAAGTGCCCGGAACGACGCGAAAACGGCGTTCAGATCATCTGCATAACTCGGGTCCGCCCCGTCCCGCAGAATGGCAACTGCGATGGCAACCCGGCCTTGCGGAAGGTCAATGACGGTGGCGGTAAAGCTTACTCCCTTGCCGTCCCGGTGCCCGGTGCCCCGAAACACGCGGGCTGGCAACCCGCCAATACGGGAATCGCTGGTGCTGGTCGTCGTCGGGTCTTTGACCAGAAACTTGTCGATATCCTGCAAGTACCGGACGCCGCCCTGAATTGTTCCAACCCCCGCAGGTGATACGAAACCCATCCACACTGCGTCGTCTGTCACCGGCCGGAGCCCCATAACCCGCGCGACCGCGCGGGCGTCGCCCAGTTCGGTATCCTCAATCTCGCGCGGGCCGCCGGTGCGAAGGATCCAGAAGTCGGGTACGTCAAACCGAAAAAGCGCTCGGCCTTCCTCGGTGTAGGTCACGGGTGTGTCAGCCAGTGCTGGTGCAGCTGCGCCGACGCAATAAGCACCACAGAGGGCAAGTATCGAACGTGAAAACAAACGCATATCTCAATAACCTGATTATTTCCTTCCTTTCAGATTGAACAGTCAATGTGCTGTTTGTCCAGCATCGCTTGGCAGCAAGGTCAAGACGGGCATCAACCCCAACTGGCGGCATGATCCCGTGAGAACCAGTGCGGGTACAAAACCTGCCTTGTAGCGGCACCCTGCCCGTCACTGCCACACCAAGTCCTTTGCAAGACAGTTTCCCGAACCCGTCTGCTGCTGAAAAGCCCGAACAGACGGCAAGAATCAGGGCAAACCGTCTCATATGCGCTCTCGCATCTTGTTCCCTACCCCGCACGCGGCTAAACCCCGCGCCAACGCCTCATCCAATCTGCAATAAAGGTGCCGTCGCCTATGATTCCCCGTTATTCCCGCCCCGACATGGTCGCCATCTGGTCGCCCGAGACCAAGTTCCGCATCTGGTACGAGATCGAGGCGCACGCGTGCGACGCCATGGCGGATCTGGGCGTGATCCCGCGCGAAAATGCGGACGCTGTCTGGAAAGCCAAGGATGTGGAATTCGATGTCGCCCGCATCGACGAGATCGAGGCCGTCACCAAGCATGACGTTATCGCCTTCCTGACCCATCTTGCAGAGCATGTCGGCAGTGAAGAGGCGCGTTTTGTGCATCAGGGTATGACCAGCTCGGACGTGCTGGACACCTGTTTCAACGTACAGCTGACCCGCGCCGCCGACATCCTGATTGCCGATCTGGAAGGGCTTCTGGCCGCGCTCAAGCGCCGCGCGATGGAACATAAGAACACGGTTCGTATCGGACGCAGCCACGGCATCCACGCCGAACCGACAACCATGGGTTTGACCTTTGCCCGCTTCTACGCCGAGATGGACCGCAACCTGTCCCGGATGCGCGATGCGCGTGCGGAAATCGCCACCGGAGCGATCAGCGGCGCGGTTGGTACCTTTGCCAATATTGATCCCGCGGTCGAGGAACATGTCTGTGACAAGCTGGGGCTGGTGCCTGAGCCGATCAGCACGCAGGTCATTCCGCGCGACCGCCATGCGGCCTTCTTTGCCACGCTGGGCGTTATCGCCAGCAGCATCGAGAACATTGCCATCGAAATCCGCCACATGCAGCGGACCGAGGTGCTGGAGGGGGCTGAGTTCTTCTCGATGGGCCAGAAAGGCTCCTCGGCGATGCCGCACAAGAAAAATCCGGTGCTAACCGAAAACCTGACCGGTCTGGCGCGCATGGTCCGCGCCGCCGTAATACCGGCGATGGAGAATGTTGCGCTCTGGCACGAACGCGATATCTCGCATTCTTCGGTCGAGCGCATGATCGGTCCGGATGCCACGATCACGCTGGATTTTGCGCTGGCACGGCTAACAGGCGTGGTCGACAAGATGCTGATCTTCCCCGAGAACATGATCGAGAACATGAACAAGTTTCCCGGCCTTGTCATGAGTCAGCGGGTTCTGTTGGCACTGACACAAGCGGGCGTAAGCCGTGAGGACGCCTATGCCATGGTACAGCGCAACGCGTTGAAGGTTTGGGAACACCGCACCGACTTCAAGGAGGAACTGTTGGCGGATGCTGATGTAACTGCCGCACTAAGCCCTGCGGAGATCGAAGAGAAATTCGACCTCGGGTATCACACCAAGCATGTCGATACGATCTTTGCGCGCGTGTTTGGAGAATAACGGACATCTTTTCAGTCTGTTAGCCGGGGGTGCTCTGCCGCGTGCAGAGCACCCCCTTGCTTTTTGCCAGATCAACGGAAATGCGGTATCCTGCATGTGCTTTTTCCATACGAGGGAAACATCATGATCCGAACAATCCTAAGCGCATTGGCACTGGTTCTTGTGGCCTCGGTCGGGCTTGCCTGCGAGCAGCATTCCAAACAGACCCAATCCTGCGCTCCCGGTACGGCCTGGGATACTGAAACAAAAAGCTGCGCGAAATCTGTCAACAGCTGACAATTTTTGTCCAGTTCGTGAATAAAAGCGTCCGTTCCCCTGTTAGCTTTTTTGTAGATCGCACTATGATTTCAATAAGAGCCCCGAGAACGGAGTAAAGAAATGCGCCTTTTGTTAGCTTCTGCCCTTGCATTGCAAGCCTTTGCCTTCGCGCCAGCTGTCCATGCCGCAGGCGGTGACAGCAGCAGCCCGCCGAAACCGACGAATACAACCAAGAAATGCCTGTTCGGCCGTGTATATGACGAAACCCGTGGAAAATGCGTCAAACCTGGCAAGTCAAACCTGACAGATGATCAGCTGTATAATGCGGTCCGCGAACTGGCCTATGACGGGCAATACGGGCACGCTCAGGACATTCTGCGCATCATGGATCAGGACGACGATCGTGTCCTGACCTATTGGGGTTTCACCTATCGCAAGATGGGCGAGCTTGAACTGGCAAATGTCTTTTATCAAAACGCGATCAATGCCAACCCAGACAATCTTTTGGCGCGCAGCTACATGGCGCAGGGGTTTGTGTCCGAAGGCCGAACCGATCTGGCGATCGAGCAATGGCGCGAAATAAAGGCCCGTGGCGGAGAAGGCACCTGGGCCGAGGCGTCGCTGCGTGAAGCGATCCGAACGGGTCTGACATACAGTTATTAAGGTTCAGGGTTATTTAACCCGACTCTCTCTAATCTGCCTGTGGTACGAATACTTTGGCTCCACAGGCAGATGCAAAACACCAACGCATTAATTCAAACGGTTCAAGGGGCTTCGGCCCCGTTTTCCGCAGGGGGTGGCGACAGCCCGCGCCTTGTTCCCCGATCTTTAACCAGCCGTCAGAAGGCGGCCGTCGTCGTGCGCCTGTTGTTGAACGAAGGTGCCGATCTTCCGCTGGAGGAGCTTCCCGACGACCTGCAAGAAAAACTAACACATCAATTGGGGGAAATGGGTCTTGTGGATCGCGTGACCCTGGGTGCCGTGGCACAGGAATTCAGCGAAGCCCTGGACAATGTCGGTCTGGCCTTTCCACATGGGCTTGCCGGGGCCTTGGATGCCGTCAGTGGAAAAATCACACCCGCAACAGCGGCACGTTTGCGCAAAATTGCCGGAGTTCGTCAGATCGGTGATCCCTGGCAAAGGTTGCGCGACATTCCAGCCCATGACCTTGCGGCCATGGCACAGGCGGAAAGCACCGAAGTGGCCGCTGTGATGCTATCGAAAATGGATACGGCACAGGCGGCGCAGATGCTGGGCCACATGCCGGGTCCGGTGGCGAGGCGGATCACCTACGCAATCTCGAAAACAGCAAATGTCACACCCGAAGCGGTTGAGCGTATTGGCTGGTCACTGGCTGCTCAGCTGGATCAGCGGCCTGTTCAGGCCTTCAATGACGGTCCGGGCGCGCGGGTGGGTGCAATCCTGAACCAGTCTGCGTCCGCCACGCGCGACGACCTGCTGAACGCGCTGGATGAGGACGACGCTGATTTTGCCGATCTGGTGCGCCGGTCGATCTTTACCTTCGCCCATATCTCCAGCCGGATTTCGCCCCGTGATGTTCCAGCGATATTGCGGGAAGTCGATCAGCCTGTTCTGGTCGCGGCCCTGGCTGGTGCCGCCGCGGATGATGACAAGGCATCTGTCGAGTTTCTGCTGTCGAATATCTCCTCTCGTATGGCAGATAACCTGCGCGAGGAAATCGCGGAACGCGGGCGGGTCAAGCAATCTGAGGCCGAAGATGCCATGACCCAGATTGTTGGGGCGGTTCGTGCCCTGTCTGACGCTGGAACAATTACGCTGATTGAAAAGGAAGAAGGCGAAAGCACGAGTTGAGGCAGGAACAGGCGCTCCCGCAAAATCGTTGGGGCGGCCATTTCGCTTGGGTGCTTGAGGTTACGGGTACCGGGTTGTATGTCTTAGGCAACATTTCGCAACACGCGGTGAGACACCTCCATGCCCGTCGAAAAGTCGGAGCTCAGCCGGTTTGAGCTTGGAAAATACTATGTCGCCAATCTGTTCCTGCAGGGAATCATCAGCGCTATGCGCCTGCTTCCTTATGAAAGGCGCATAGCGACCATGGGTGCAATCATGAAAACCCTTGCACCCGTCGTTGGATTTCGCACCCGCGTCCGCCGGAATCTAAAGCTCACCTGCCCTGAATTGTCTGACGTCGAGATCACAAAGATCTATCGTGACGTGTCGGATAATGCCGGTCGGGCAATAATGGAGCATTTCTCACCCGAAGGTTTTATCGAACGTCAGGTGAACGCAAAGATATCCGGGCCCGGTATTGCTGCATTTGACGCCGCGATCGCCGAAGGGCGCCCGGTGATGATGATCACGGCGCATTTCGGTCACTATCTGGCCGCACGCGTCGCCCTGCAGAAACACAGCGGCAAACCGATAGGATGCCTTTACCGGCGGATGGCCAATCCTTATTTCAACGACGCCTATGTCGAAGCTTTTTACAAAACCGGCGCGCCGATGTTCGAACAGGGGCGGCGCGGTATGGTCGAAATGGTCCGGTCACTCAAGAACGGTGGAATCATCGCTATCGTATCCGACCTGCATGCGTTAGGGGGCGAAGAGCTGACATTCTTCGGCAAGCCTGCCGTGACATCCGTGTTGAACGCAGAACTGGCCATCAAGTACAAGGCCGTACTTATACCGTGCTATGCCGTGCGCCAGCCAAATGGCATCGACTTTGAAATCATCCTGCATGATCCCGTGCCGCACACGGACCCAAAGACGATGACCCAGTTCACCAATGACGATCTGGAACAGATAGTGCGGCAGCATATGGGGCAGTGGTTCTGGATCCATCGGCGCTGGAAAAGCTGGAACGGGCTTGGCGTCCAACCGGACAACCTGCCCTGATCACTTGGCCCATGTCGCGGCAACAATCGGCCCGTGACCGGCCCTTTGCACAAGCACGACGGCTGGCAAGTCTGGTTCCAGCTGCGCCGAGTAAGTCCGCGGTGTTTGCCCATCCCACTGGCCCGCAATCTGCCAGGTTTCGACAACATTGGCATAATCCAACTCCCGCCCGGCTAACTCTCCACGACGGATCGAGGCATGGCGCAGGGGCGAATACTGAACGATACGCACGTCATAGGTCTCACCTTCGGGCAATTCCACAGGTGTCACACTCACGGTCACTTCGTCTGCGTCTCGGGTCGCGGTCACCGCTGCCTCGGGGGCGGCCGTTAGATGCGCATCAATCAGACGGTCGAGCTCCTGAGCCTGAGCGCCGACGATATCGTGCTGACCATTTATGATCATCTGGGGCGTATAGATCATGGATTTTCCGTTTTCGCGGGCATAAGCCCGTTGCCGGAACGTGTGATCAGGATCGGCATATTCGTCCTTCCAGCCGATGTAATCCCAATAGTCGACATGCAGTGCCAGCCCGATGACATCGTCGCGTTTCGCCAGCTCATGCATGATCCGGTCCGCCGGCGGGCAAGATGAACACCCCTGTGAGGTGAACAGCTCAACCACCACAGGATCCTCACCGGACATGGATTGGGTGGCGAACAGGCAGGATACGAGGGCGGTCAAAGCAGCGGGTTTGAACATAAAAACTCTCGGATTGAACGGGTGTTCTCTGGGATAGCCGTTTTGCCGCTCAACCGCCAATCAACGTTTCTTGAGGGCGGCTTCTGCAATTCGCCGCCTAAATGTGTGCAATGGTATACAAAATTGCAAATCCAGTGCTATTGAACCTTGAACCAACGGCTTGGGTGATGCAGATAACACTCAGCGATGCCCGAAATCCAAGCCATTTGAGAAGGGAGGCCACCAGATGCCCATTAAAGTCGGACAGGATACCGCCAAGACACGCCGCAGCCTGAACGTGAATGGCAAATCCATTTCCTACTATTCGATCCCCGCCGCGCAGCAGGCCGGTTTGGGTGATTTCTCCAACCTTCCTGCCGCGTTGAAAGTCGTGCTGGAAAACATGCTCCGATTTGAAGACAGCGGCTTTTCGGTCTCGGTCGATGACATTAAGGCATTTGCCGAATGGGGTGCCAATGGCGGCAAGAACCCGCGCGAGATTGCATACCGCCCTGCCCGCGTGCTGATGCAGGACTTCACCGGTGTTCCCGCGGTGGTCGATCTGGCCGCCATGCGCGACGGGATCAAAGGCCTGGGCGGTGACGCACAGAAGATCAACCCGCTGAACCCGGTCGATCTGGTTATCGACCACTCGGTCATGATCGACGAGTTCGGGAACCCGCGTGCGTTCCAGATGAACGTCGACCGCGAATACGAGCGCAACATGGAGCGCTATCAGTTCCTGAAATGGGGTCAGAACGCGTTCAACAATTTCCGCGTAGTGCCTCCCGGCACCGGTATCTGCCATCAGGTGAACCTGGAATATCTGGCGCAGACAGTCTGGACGGACACCGATCAGAACGGCGAAGAAGTTGCCTATCCCGACACGCTGGTTGGCACCGACAGCCACACCACCATGGTCAACGGCATGGCCGTTTTGGGGTGGGGCGTTGGCGGAATCGAGGCGGAGGCTGCAATGCTGGGTCAGCCGATCTCGATGCTGATCCCTGAGGTGATCGGTTTTGAGTTGACCGGCTCGATGGTCGAAGGCACCACCGGTACGGACCTTGTTCTGAAGGTTGTCGAATTGTTGCGCGCCAAGGGCGTGGTGGGCAAGTTCGTCGAGTTCTATGGCGAGGGGCTGGACCGCCTGCCGCTGGCTGACCGTGCAACCATTGCCAACATGGCGCCGGAATACGGCGCAACATGCGGCTTCTTCCCGATCGACGGCGAAACCCTTCGCTACATGCGCAACACCGGCCGCGACGAAGACCGCATCACGCTGGTCGAAGCCTACGCCAAGGAAAACGGGTTCTGGAGAGGCCCGGATTATGCACCGATCTACACCGACACTCTGTCGCTGGACATGGGCACAATCGTTCCAGCAATTTCAGGCCCGAAACGCCCGCAGGACTACGTCGCGCTGACCAACGCCAAGGCCGCTTTCACCAAGGAAATGAAAGAGACCTTCAAGCGCCCGATGGGCAAGGAAGTCGCGGTCAAGGGCGAAGACTACACCATGGAGTCGGGCAAGGTTGTAATTGCTTCGATCACCTCCTGCACCAACACGTCGAACCCTTACGTGATGATCGGTGCAGGCCTTGTGGCCCGCAAAGCCGCAGCGCTGGGTCTGAACCGCAAGCCTTGGGTCAAAACCTCGCTGGCGCCCGGTTCGCAGGTTGTATCGGCCTATCTTGAGGCCGCTGGACTGCAAGAAGATCTGGACAAGGTCGGTTTCAACCTTGTTGGGTACGGCTGCACCACCTGCATCGGCAACTCGGGCCCGATCCAGAAAGAAATCTCTGAAGCCATTTCCGAGGGCGATCTGGTCGCCACGTCGGTTCTGTCCGGCAACCGTAATTTCGAAGGCCGTATCTCACCGGATGTCCGCGCCAACTATCTGGCTTCGCCGCCGTTGGTTGTTGTCTATGCGCTGGCAGGTACGCTCGACATCGATCTGACGTCCGAACCTATCGGTCAGGACAAGAACGGCAACAACGTCTTCATGAAGGACATTTGGCCGACCCAAAGCGAAATCGCGGAACTGGTTGAAGCGACCGTAACCCGCGAAGCGTTCCAGTCGAAATATGCGGACGTCTTCAAGGGCGATGAGAAATGGCAAAGCGTAGAGGTTCCGCAACAGGAAACCTATGACTGGCCGCCAACGTCGACCTACATCCAGAACCCGCCCTATTTCCAGGGTATGGGGGCGGAACCGGGCACGATCTCGAATATCGAAGGCGCCAAAGTTCTGGCCATTCTGGGCGACATGGTGACCACCGACCATATCTCACCCGCGGGGTCATTCGCGGCAACGACGCCAGCAGGCAAATACCTGACCGACCGTCAGGTTCAACCGCGCGAATTCAACTCGTACGGCTCGCGACGGGGCAACCACGAAGTCATGATGCGCGGCACCTTTGCCAATATCCGCATCAAGAACGAGATGTTGGACGGAGTTGAGGGCGGCTATACCAAAGGCCCGGATGGCGAACAGACATCGATCTACGACGCCTCGATGGCCTATCAGGCTAATGGCACTCCGCTGGTTGTGTTTGGTGGCGAACAATACGGCGCGGGCTCAAGCCGTGACTGGGCGGCCAAGGGCACCGCACTGCTGGGTGTCAAAGCCGTGATTGCGGAAAGCTTTGAGCGGATCCACCGGTCTAATCTGGTTGGCATGGGCGTTATCCCGTTCGAATTCACCGGTGGAGATACCCGCATAACCCTGGGTCTGAAGGGGAACGAAACCGTCTCGATCCACGGTCTGGATACGGTCGAGCCGTTGCAGATCGTGCCCTGCACCATCACCTATGCAGATGGGGCTGAGACGACCATCCAGTTGAAATGCCGGATCGATACCGCGCCTGAGATCGAATACATCGAAAACGGCGGCGTGCTGCATTACGTGCTGAGAAATCTGGCGAAGGCTGGCTGACGAACGCAGCGGATAAGAAAGTTTTGAGGGCGCCTTCGGGCGTCCTTTCTTTTGCAAGGCTCTGCCTCGCGCTCCGAAGTTTTATTCAGCAGAAGAAGTTGGATATACGCGGCACTCTGAAAACAGGAGGTGGTTATGGAAAAGGTGGCGTTGATAACAGGCGGGGCGCGGGGTATTGGACACGCCATCGTAGAGGAGTTGAGCCGCGACCATAGGGTGGCGTTCACTTGGTTGTCCACCAACCCTCCGGCGAGGCTATTGCGGGGGGAAGCTTTGGCGATCCGTTCGGATCTGACGGCTCCTGATCAACCTGCGGCGGTGATTGCGCAAGTGATGGAGCGGTTTGGACGACTTGATGTGATCGTGAACAATGCTGGGTTGGTTCGATCGACGCCAAAAGAGGAGTTCCAAGCGGAGGAGCATCGCGCCATTCTGGATATGAATCTGCTAGCCCCCGCTGCTTTGCTGGCTGCAGCTTTGCCACATTTGGAACGGGGCGCCGCCATTGTCAGTATCTCGTCGATGAATGCAGTGTTGCCGCCCCGTGATGCTGTCACTTACGGTGCCAGCAAGGCGGCTCTGAACCTGTGGACCCGTGCCATGGCCAAAGAGTTGGGGCCAAACGGGATACGCGTCAATGCTGTGGCCCCCGGTGCGATCAACATTCCTGAAGCGCCTCGTTCGGAAGAACTGACAGAACTTTTCGTGAAGGATACTGCGTTGGGCCGGGCCGGACGGCCCGAGGATATAGCCAAAGTGATCAGGTTTCTGGCGTCGGACGCGGCCTCGTTCATCACAGGTGAAGTTTTGTCCGTAACGGGAGGCTATCGTTTATGAACCGCCCGCAGCTTTCTCAAGCGCAGGCCGGATGGTGCTTGCAATGACACGCTGCGTAATCGGGCCAGCAAAGCGCAGAATGATCGTTCCGTCACCGTCGATCACGTAGGTCTCGGGAACGCCGTACAGACCCCAGTCAATCGCCATTCGGCCCTGTTCGTCGCGGCCCATGGCGGTGTACGGATCACCAAGGTCATCCAGGAAAGCCTCGGCATTGCTCAGCTTGTCTTTGTAGTTGATGCCGTAAACCGGGATGCCTTCAGCCGCCAGAGCCTCGAGGTTGGGGTGCTCGGCGCGGCATGGCGCGCACCAACTGGCCCAATAGTTGACCAGCTTGACCTCTCCGTTGCGCAGCGTTTCATCGTCGAAAAGGGTCTTTCCCGGAAACTCGGTGAGAACCACGGGCGGCGCCGGTTGCCCTTCGCGGGCCGAGGGCAAGGCGTTGGGATCTTCGCGAAACATGCCGATGCCTGCGAGAACCGCGAATGCGCCAAAAATCAGAGGCGGCGCAATCATCAGGGGCGAGATTTTAGCCATTGCGCGACATCCTCTGTTCGACCTTCTCCATTTCCGCACGCACCTTGCGCCCGCGCATCACGCTGAACGCAACCAGTGCCACGATAAGGGCAATGGAAACGGCATAAGACGACAAAACGGCGTCTGCATATTTTCCAAGATCGGGGATCATCCGCCTACCCTTTCCCGTGCCTGTAGCGCCTTGATACGACGGGCGCGAATTTCCGTTCCGGTGCGGTACAACACCAAGGCGATGAACAGCAGAACAAATCCGATGATGCAGGCCAGCAGGGGGTAGAAAAAGACATTGCTGACCTTCTCTTCCGTATCCGCCCCGGTAACGGCCCCCGCCCGCATGACCGATGCGCCCTGATGCAGGCCCTGATTCCAGAAATTCACCGCATACCGGCTGAGGATCGCAAAGACCGACCCCACCAGACACAGAACCGAGGTCAGGTCGGCTGCGGTATCCGGATCTTCGATAGCTTCCCACAAGGCGACATAGCCAAGGTAGAACAGAAACAGGATCAGGAACGATGTCAGGCGCGGATCCCAGGCCCACCATGTGCCCCACATGGGCTGTCCCCAGATGGCCCCCGTCAGCAGCGCTATCAGGGTCATTACGATCCCGATCGGTGCAGCAGCGCGTGCCGCAAGCGCGCTGACATGGTGGCGACGCACCAGCCAAACCAATGAGGTGGCAAGCATCATCAGCCAGCAATTGATCGCCATCAGGGCCGCCGGAACATGCAGATAGATGATCTTGACGGTCGACCCCTGCTTGTAGTCGTCCGGTGTAAAGAAAAAGCCCCATGTCAGACCGACAACGATGCAGATGGTCGAGACAATCCAGAAAAACGGCAGGACCCGTTCGCTGGTTTCAAGAAACTTGCGAGGGTTGGCATATTCCCAGAGGGCGTTGGCTTTGGCTGCGATTGACATGGGCCCTATCTAGTCCGAGTTGGGGTGGTTCTCAATTGACATCCATCAAACTTGTCGCGGTTCACCGCAGATTGATACGTAGCACGGCAGCGCTGGCAAAGGGCAACAATGCAATGGTCGCCGCCGTGATCCCGGCCAGCATCAGCAGTGGTGTCTGCACCTCCATCCCTGTTGCACCGCGTCGGGCAACTTCGGCCCCGAATATCAGGGTGGGGACGTAAAGCGGCAACACAAGAAGCGACAGCAATAGCCCGCCACGTTTCAGACCAACGGTCAGCGCAGCACCAAATGTCCCGATGACGCTCATGGCCGGGGTACCTATCAACAGCGAGATGACCAGCCAGAAGAACCCCGGCACCGGCAGGTTCAGAAGTACGCCCAGAAACGGCGCGGCCAGAACCAGCGGCAAACCAGTGGTCAGCCAATGGGCCAGCGCCTTGACAGTGACAACCGATTCAAGTGGCAGCGGTGCCGTGGCCAGCAGGTCCAGCGAGCCGTCTTCCCAGTCCAGTGCAAGCAGGCGGTCAAGCGATAGAAGGCAGGCCAGCAAGGCCCCCAGCCAGAGCACACCGGGCGCAATCGTGGACAGAAGCGAGGATTGCGGCCCCACCGCAAACGGCACCATCACGGTCACGATCAGGAAAAAGGCCAGACCCAGCCCAAACCCGCCGCCCGCGCGGAAAGCCAGTTTCAGGTCGCGCAGCAACAGGGCGATCACAGGAAACCTCCGTCGAAATCGTCGATGGGTTTGGGTTTGGCCTTGTTCGGACCGACGTCCAGAACCTCGCCATCTAGGCCAAGGTCGATATGGGTGGCGATCAGGGCTGACCCACCCTGCCCCAGATGTGCCCGCACAGCGTCGGCAAACATTTGCACAGCGTTTCTGTCCAGCGAGACGGTCGGCTCGTCCAGCATCCAGATCGGCCGCCCTGTGACCAGCATCCGCGCCAGCCCCAGACGCCGTTTCTGACCTGCCGACAGGTTGCCGGCGTGACGGTCGGCGAGTTCGTTCAGGTCAAATGCGTCCAGCGCCGGCTGGATGTCATATGTGCCAAAGACCGAGGCCCAGAATGTCAGGTTTTCCGTCACTGACAGCGTCGGTTTGAGCCCGTCTGAATGGGACGCGTAGGCGATCTGGTCATCGGCCCCTTCGATCTTGCCTTCCAGCGGAGGCTGCAAGCCAGCCAACGTACGCAGTAGGGTCGTTTTGCCAATACCATTCGGGCCGCGCAGGATCAGAGCTTTGCCCGGCGGCAGCTGAAAGCTGAGGCCCTCAAGGACGGGAACACCGCCACGAGTGATCGACAGATCTGTTACAGTCAAAGTCATGAGACCCGCTTAACGGATTGTCAGCAGGGGCAAAAGGCGAGATTTGCCGCAGGATGCCAGCGCACCACCGCTGCCTCATGTCGGAGTGAGGGGCCAGCCCCTCACACTCCCCGGGATATTTTCGGCCAGATGAAGAGGATCCCGTCAGACAGGGATCAGCGCGAGTGCAATACGACGGCCTTCAGCGAGCAGCACGTTGTAGGTGCGACAGGCGGCAGGGGAGTTCATGATTTCGACACCAAGTCCGGCATTCTCCAGCTCAACCCTCAGGGATAGAGGGATGTGGGCCATGTCCGCGCCCGTACCGATGAGCAGGACGTCGATCCTGCCCACCAATTCCAGAAGGGGGTGTCGGTCGTCATAACCGCCCCACTCTGCAGGGCCTGCCGGGCCTGTCAGGATAGCGCCGTGGAAGACATCACCGCCAATTCGGAAAAAACCGGGGCCATAACCGTCAACGGGTTTGGCATCAGTAAAAGTAATCTGATTCAGACGCATGATGTCCCTTCTTCAATCCAGAAGCGGCAGCCCGGAAATGACGGCGATCAGGATGACCGAATAGGCCGCGAGCCGATAAATCTGTTCGAGTCTCGGGTCGAACAGTGCTTTGCCGATAAGCGTAGTGATCAGATAAGGCACGCACAGCAGCAGCACAATCCACAGGATCGACAAATCTGCGGCACCGCTGATGAGGATGTTGAAAACGATGACAACGTCCAGCAATGCCAGAAAAATGATGGTGTTGGCGCGAATCTTGCGGACGTCTGTAGAACTGGCCAGATAGAACACGATGACAACCGGACCGGTCAGCCCGGTCATGCCGCCGATAATGCCTGCACTGCCGCCGATGGCGAGACGTCCGGGTAGTCCCAGTTTCCCCTCCCATCGCCAGCCGGTAACCACGGCCAGCAGGGTCAGACCGGTGATGCCACAAACAACCCAGCGCAACGCAACCGAGTCCACCTGCACCATGATCCACAGCCCCAGCGGCACGGTTACGGTTGCAGCAAAGCCCAGAGTGCTGATTTCGACCTTGTCGCAATCCCGCCACGCCTGAGGCGCCAAGGCAAATGTTGATGCGATTCCGGTGGCGGCCATCAGAAAGACCACATCTGCAATAGGCAGGAACTGGGTCGCCACCGGCACAAAGATCATCGCGGTGCCAAAACCTGTGAAGCCGCGGACAAGTCCCGCGGCTCCGATAGTCAGGATCAGCCAAGTGAGGCCCGGCAGGGCCAGGGCCTGTTGCAGGGCCTCAGGCATCAATATTGGCAAACTGGTTGCCCGCCGTGTTCGACGGTTTGGACCAGTCGCGCTTGACCCCCAGCCAAAGCAGGATGGTCGAAGCCACGAAGACCGACGAATAGGTCCCGACGACGACACCCCAGATCATCGCGAAGACGAATCCGCGGATGACGTCCCCGCCCAGCAGATAAAGCGAGATCAGCGCCAACAAAGTTGTGACCGAGGTCATCACCGTCCGGCTCAGGGTTTCGTTGATCGATAAGTTCAGAACCTCTTTCAGATCTTTCTGTTTATATTTCCGCAGGTTCTCGCGCACCCGGTCGAAGACGACCACGGTGTCGTTCAGCGAATAGCCGACGATGGTCAACAACGCCGCGATGATCGCCAGATCAAAGCGGATTTGCAGTTCCGAGAAGATGCCAATGGTCAGGATCACGTCGTGCACCAATGCGGCAACCGCCCCAAGTGCAAACTGCCATTCAAAACGCAGCCAGATGTAGACAAGAACGGCACCGATGGCCAAGACAACCGCGATAACGGCCGTCTTAATCAGCTCACCCGACACTTTTGGACCAACGGATTCGACACTTTCAAACGGCAGTTTGAGTCCGGGGTCTGCGGCAGCCAGCGCTTCGCCGACCTGGGTGATCACGTCTGCTGTGACCGCTTCGGCGTCTTCCTGAGCCTGAATACGGATCATTGCGACATTTTCATCGGGACCGAAGCTTGGATCAAAAATCTCGGTGATGGAGACGTCACCCAGTTGCAGCGGAGACAAAGCATCGCGGTAAACACCTACGTCGATCACTTGTGCGCTTTGGGTCCGAATCGTGGTTCCACCGCGGAAATCGATGCCGAAGTTCAGCCCCTGCAGCAGAAATGAGGAGAACGCAATCACCATCATCAGGCCGGAGATTCCAAGCCAGATTTTCCAGCGATTGAAAAAGTCGAACGAGGTGCTTTGGGGTACGAGTTTCAGTCTCATGTCAAACCTCGATCGTTTTTGGTCGGCGGCGTTCGAACCACATGACAACCATCAGGCGCGTCACGAAGATCGCGGTGAAGACCGATGTCAGGATACCCAGGCCCAGAGTGATCGCGAACCCGCGCACAGGGCCGCTGCCCATGGCAAACAGGATAACGGCGGTAATGAAGGTGGTTATGTTGGCATCCAGAATAGCCGACAGCGCCTTTTCATAACCCAGATCGATGGCGCGGGCCGGACCTCTGGCGGATTTCAGTTCTTCGCGGATGCGTTCAAAGATCAGTACGTTGGCATCCACCGCCATACCGACCGTCAGAACGATCCCTGCAATCCCCGGCAGAGTCAGGGTTGCGCCGATCAGGGACAGCAAACCGAACAACAGGCCCACGTTTATGATCAGCGCGATGTTGGCGAAGACACCGAACAGGCCATAGCTGAGCGCCATGAATACCAGCACGGCGACAAAGGCCACGATTGTGGCAACTTTGCCTGCGTCGATACTATCTTGCCCCAGTTCGGGCCCGATGGTGCGTTCTTCCAGGAATTCCAGCCGTGCAGGCAAAGCACCTGCACGCAACAGGACGGCCAGATTGGTGCTTTCCTCAACGGTGAAATTACCGGTGATGATACCCGATCCGCCTGGGATATGGCTTTGGATCACGGGGGCCGAGATCACTTCGTCATCCAGAACGATTGCAAAGGGTGCGCCGATATTGTCACGGGTATAATCCCCGAACTTGCGTGCCCCGGATGTGTTGAATCGGAAGCTGACCGCAGGGCGGCCGTTCTGATCGAAGGATGGCTGCGCGTCGACCAGTTCCTCTCCTGTCACGACCGGAGCGGATTCGATGGTGTAATAAACGCCGTTTTCGTCAATCGACGGAACGATTTTTTCGCCGACGCCTGCAACGGCATCCGGATCGGTTCCGCGCCCGACAACCGGGTTGAAGGTCAACTGTGCTGTTGTTCCGATAATTTCCTTCAGTTCACCCGCACTGCCGATACCCGGCACCTGAATTAAGATACGATCCGTCCCCTGACGCTGAATTGTGGGCTCACGTGTACCGACTTCGTCGATCCGGCGGCGGATGATTTCCAACGCCTGACGCACCGTGCGGTCATC
Organism: Ruegeria sp. SAZD013; assembly: GCF_059612525.1. NCBI lineage: Bacteria > Pseudomonadati > Pseudomonadota > Alphaproteobacteria > Rhodobacterales > Roseobacteraceae > Ruegeria > Ruegeria sp. SAZD013. The sequence goes on from NZ_JBXWQT010000020.1 coordinate 851,782, forward strand.
CGAGGCCAGTTTTTCTGCTTCGGACAGTTGAACAACAATTGTGTCACCATCCGCGCGGGCTTCGATATCTGTGGCTCCTACACCTGTCAGGGTCTGCACTTGCCGGGCCAAACCGCGGACAACCTCCAATGCCTGTGGCATTCCTTCGGGCTGGCTAATGCGCACGCGAATCTCATCCGCAGCCGAGTCCTGACGGCGGATGGTTCCCACCGTGGCACGTTCATCGCGCAGGGCGTCGCGGATTTCCGGCCACATCGCCTCCATCCGGGAGCCGTAGACGTCTTGTACTTGTACTTCGGCAAGCAAATGCGCGCCGCCGCGCAGGTCGAGGCCAAGATTGACCAGGGATGACGGCAACCAACTCGGCCATTGCGCGGCTTCAGCCTGCATCTGGGGTGTGTCGTTGCCCAACTCGATCGCGGCCTTGGCGTCGTTGGATTGTTCGACCCGCGTGTAAAATGCGTTTGGCAGGGCCATGAGCAGGCCGGTCACGCAGACCAGCCAGATCAGAACCCGCTTCCAGGTATCAAATTGCAGCATTAACCTGCCTTTTCAAGGAATTGTCGCGCGAAGTTACTTCGCCGGCTCAGTCTTGTTCAGAACCTGGGCGATGGTCGATTTGACCACGCGAATCTTGACGCCCTCGGCGATTTCGACCTCGATCTCGTTATCGCCTTCCTTGACCTTCGATACCTTGCCGATCACGCCCCCCTGAGTGATCACCTGATCACCGCGACGCACGGCATCAACCATGGCCTGATGTTCCTTCATCTTCTTTTGCTGCGGACGGATCAGCAGGAAATACATGATCGCAAAGATTAGGATCAGCGGGAGAAACTGGGCGATTGCGCCACCATCCATGGGACATTCCTTTGTTCTAGTCTTGCGGCACAGTTCCGCAAATTTGGGCGGAACCTATGCTTTGAAATGTCGGTTTGCAAGCAAAGGCGGTCATGTAACTCACCTGAAAACGGGCATGTCCCGGCAACCACGGGCAAAACGTTGCAGATATGCCCTAGGAACATAACCAATACCGGGTATAGTTTATCCGAAGGGGGACACATGACGCGGCCACTCAAACCTTTCCTTTCGTTGCTTTATTTACTGACTGCCCTGTCGGTGAGCGTGTGGCTGTCCAGTGCGGCCTTGTCGCAGGAAGCACCCGCGGAATCCCCCCTGTCCGAGACTGCGGGATCGGACACGTTCATGGCCCCGGTCATAGTAGACGGGGACATTCTGTTTCAGGTGCGCGGATCAAGCGCCCTGCCTGCTCCGGAGCGCGCCGAGGGCGTACAGGACAAGATCATTGTGGTTGCGGAAGCGTCGGAAGCACCTTTGGTCGAGATCACATATGAAGAGACCGAGTTTGGCATCTGGATTCTGGCCGATGGCCAAAAAATCTCGATCGTTACTAAAGCTGACGCTGAACTGGATCAGATGGAACTAAGTGTTCTGAGCGTTTTGCATGGCAATGCGATCAAACAATCCATTGAGGCGTATCGAGCCAACCGAACCGGTCAGGCGCGCGTTTCCGGTGCTATTGAAGCGGCTGCCTGGACGTTGGGATTTGCCCTGTTTGTTGTCACTATCCTGTGGCTGCACCGTCGGATCAGGCGTCGCACATTGAAGCTGGTAAAACGCTACTTAAAGGATGTCGAAACGGCGACAGCCAAAAGCGTTCAGGCCGAAGCAATCGCGGCCCTTATCCGCTATGGTCTGAACTTCGTGCTGCTGATCATCTTCTTTCTCGGTTTCTACTATTACCTGTCCTTTGTTCTTTTGGCTTTTGCGGAAACCAGATATTTCGCACAGCTTCTGCTGACCTATCTGACAGAGCCCGTGCTGCTTATCTTCCGGGGCATCCTCAGCTATATCCCCAATCTGATCATGCTGGGCCTGATCACATGGGTCACGTTGTACATCATCAAAGGGCTGCGCGTGTTCTTTGATGCGGTCGAAGCCGGTTCGTTCGAAATGGGTGATTTCGAAAAACACTGGGTCAACCCGACGTTCAACATCGCCCGTGTCGTCGTTATTTTGATCGCGCTAGTGTTTGCGGTTCCCTATATTCCGGGCTCAGATTCTGCCGCGTTCCAGGGGTTGACTATTCTGGTTGGCGCCATGCTGTCTTTAGGCGCGAATTCAGTCGTGTCCAACATGCTGGCCGGGCTGTTTGTGATTTACCGCAGGTCTACCTCAATCGGCGACCGTATCCAGATCGGGGACCACATCGGCGATGTGGTTCAGATAAAACTGATGGAGACCCACCTGAAGTCGATCAAGAACGAGCTGATCTCGATCCCCAATGCACAATTGATGAACTCAGATGTCGTTAACTTTTCAAAGAAAACCAATGGTGACGGACTATTATTGCACACGACCGTCGGCATCGGCTACGAAGAACCCCCTGAGAAGGTAGAGGCGATGCTGATCGAGGCCGCCAACCGCACCAAAGGTATCAAGGTCAATCCCGAACCTTTTGTGTTGTGGACCGCGTTGGCCGATTACTCGATCAATTATCAGATCAACGGCTACACCACCCGTGGCAGCATCATCCCCAAAATCCGCTCGGACCTGCATCGAAACATTGTCGCTGTATTTAACGAGAACAATGTGCAGATCATGACGCCTTCTTATGTGGCCGACCCGCCCGAGCCAAAAATACCGGCCGGGGCATGGGATGGCCACCTGACGCATGAAACCCACGAAGACGCTGATAAGTCGTAACCGGTGCTACACCCTGCCCTGCAGATGGTGCATAAGCGGGTTCAGTGATTCACGCATTCAAGGATCTGAGACATGCACGACATCCGCGCCATTCGCGAAAACCCTGCCGCCTTTGACGCCGCCCTAGCGCGCCGTGGGGACGCGCCGGTGTCGTCAGATCTGCTGAGGCTGGACGAAAGCCGGCGTGCCAAGATTCTGGCTGCCGAAACTGCACAGGCCGAACAAAACAAGGCCAGCAAGGAAGTCGGCGCTGCTAAGGGACGCGGCGACGAGGCTGAATTCGAACGCCTGCGCGCGCTTGTCGCCGAGAAAAAGGCCGAAGTCGCCCGGATGCAGACCGAGGCCAAGGATCTGGATGCCTTGCTGACCGATCAACTGGCCCGCATCGCCAACCTGCCCGCCGATGACGTGCCGCAAGGCGCGGACGAAAACGACAATGTCGAAGTCAACCGCTGGGGCACCCCGCGTGATTTCAGCTTTGCACCGAAAGAGCATTACGACATTCCCGCCGTCGCAGCCGCGATGGATTTCGAAACCGCCGCTAAAACAAGCGGCAGCCGGTTCGTGAATCTGTCCAAGGGGGTTGCCCGCATCCACCGCGCGCTGGCCCAGTTCATGTTGGACACGCATATCGACAAGAACGGTCTGACAGAAATGCAGACACCGGTTCTGGTCCGGGATGAGGCGATGTATGGCACGGATAAATTGCCTAAATTCGGCGACGACAGCTATCAGACGACCAATGGCTGGTGGCTGATCCCGACCTCCGAGGTTACACTGACCTATTCAGTGGCTGGTGACATTCTCGAAGAGTCTGCCCTGCCCATCCGTATGACCGCCCATACCGTCTGTTTCAGGTCCGAGGCCGGAAGTGCAGGCAAGGACACCGCAGGGATGCTGCGCCAGCACCAGTTCGAAAAGGTCGAGATGGTCTCGATCACCCATCCCGACGCGTCAGATGACGAGCAAAAGCGCATGTTGCGCTGCGCCGAGGATCTGCTGGAACAGTTGGGTATTCCCTATCGCACTGTTGTTTTGTGCACCGGTGATATGGGCTTTGGCGCGCGCCGCACTTATGACATCGAAGCTTGGCTGCCCGGACAGGACACCTATCGCGAGATCAGCTCGGTCTCGACCACAGGTGCGTTTCAGGCGCGTCGAATGAATGCCCGTTTCCGGCCAGAAAGTGGTGGCAAACCCGAATTCCTTCATACTCTGAACGGTTCCGGTCTGGCTGTCGGGCGTTGCCTGATCGCTGTTCTGGAGAATGGGCAGAATGAAGACGGAACTGTTTCGCTGCCCGAGGTACTTGGCCCCTATCTGGGCGGCAAGCTGACCCTGCAATCGGACGGTTCTTTGGCCTGACAAACAAAACCGGCGCCGTCGGGCACCGGTAAGGACATCAGCAGAAGGCGAAGAAGTTTACTTCTTTGCTTTTTTCTTGTCCTTCTTCTTTCCGCCTTTCTTGCCGTCCTTCTTTTTCCCGTCCTTCTTGGACTTTTTGTCCTTGCTGGATTTGGCTTTCACTTTGTCCTTCGCCTTTGAAAAGGCGGCTTCCATCTCTTTACGCTTCTTCGCGGCTTTTTCAGCCTTGGCCTTGGCTTTGGCCTTTTTCTTTTCCGCAGCTTCGGCTTTTTCGGCCGCTGCTTTTTCTTCTGCCGCCTTGCGTGCGGCTTCCTCGACCCGTTTCTCGGCTGCGGCTGCGGCGATTGTTTTGCGGGACGCGGCTTTGCGTGCGGAAGGCCTGCGTACCGCCGGAGTCCGGGCCGCAGTTCGGCGTGTTGTTGGCTTCGCAGCAACCGGATTTGCGGCAACGGCTTCTTTGGCAGATGCAATCAAAACCAACGCGCGCGCCTCACCGATCCGAGGGACCTTGACCAAATCAGCAGGAGCGGCCTTGGCTATTGCCTCGGCGGTCTTGAAGCCATTGGCAACAAGGGCCTGGCCAAGCGAGTCTCCTACACCTTTTATATCGGTCACTGCGGTCATTATGGGTCCTTTCTGTGTCGTTCTATAACTTCGTATATACACCGGATATACGAAGCAGCAAGCAGCGTAGTGATAACCCCTGTTCTGCCAGCTTAGTTATGGGCAAGACTAGCGGCTCGGTTGTCTCTCGGAAAGGGTACAAGGCGCTTGGCATCTTCGTCCCATAGCTTCAGGTTCAATGCGGCCACGGCCTCGGGAAACTTAATCCGGCGCGGGGTGTATTCCGGCGGCAGGTTATAATGGCAGGCACGCAGGCGATATGATGGGATACGCGCGTTGAAATGGTGGATGTCGTGCAACGTGATGCAGGCCACAGCCATATCGAACCACCATCCGAAATCCAGTGCGGATGATCCCTCAAGCGCTGCTGTCTGAGGGTTCAGATCGGGGCGGCGATCCCAATAGGTATCTTCGAAGTTGTGCTGAAGATAAACAAGGAAGACGCCCAGCATTCCACCCAAAAAGGAAAACACCAACCAGACCCAAATGCCGGTCATACCCGCAATCAGATACAACAATCCTAGAAACACGATGATCGACAGGTTGTGCAACACCACACCTTTAGCGCCAAAACGCGCCGTGTTCTTGGGCCAGCGGTATCGGATGAAGTAGGTGAACAACGCGCCGACCGGAACCAGGATGAACGGATTGCGATACAGCCTGTAAAAAAAACGCGTTTTCCAATCAGCCGCATTCCACTCTCGCAGAGTCATCGTATGAATTTCACCTGTCTCGCGATGTTCAAGATTTCCGATGCCCGCATGGTGCAGATTGTGGTTCTGCTTCATCACCTCGAACGGGGCGAAAGTGAAAGGTGACAGACCATGCCCTGCCCATTCGTTTTGAATCCGTGTTTCAAACAGAGAGTGATGCCCACAATCATGTTGCAGCACATAAAGCCGTACTGCGGCAAAGGCGAACACGATCCCGGCGGGTATCATGATGTACCAGCGATCAACGAAGGTGATCGCAAGGGTCAGCGACGCGAAATACACCGCAAATGTGCCAAAATAACTTGCCGCGGCCAATCTGTTGTCCTGCACCGCGTAATGTCTTGTATATTCCCTCAAATCCATCCAGCCGTCTCCTTACGATGGCCGTTCAGTTTTCTGTTCAAATCTAGGTGCGGCTAGTCCGCATGCAAGCAGTGCGTGCCCAAACAAATGCACACGCATGAATGCTAGCGCGGAGAACAGAAACTGTCACGCCCCCGTGAGGTAAGATGCTGAAAATTGGCGCAGTTACGCGCGGCCCTTGAGATGCTTGGCCAGCGCGCCCGCATTTTTCTTGCGCCGACCCTTATATGGGTTCTTGTCGCCCTGCCCGCGCAGCGTCAGGCGGATTGGGGTGCCAGGCATGTCAAAGTCCTGACGCAACCCGTTGACCAGATAGCGGGTATAGCTTTCGGGCATCTTATCGGGATGAGAACACATCACAACAAAACCCGGCGGCCGCGTTTTCGCCTGGGTCATATAGCGCAGCTTGATGCGGCGGCCCTGTGGGGCTGGCGGCGGGTGTTGTTCCAGCATGGCAGTCAGCCACCGATTCAACGCCGCGGTTGGCACACGGCGGTTCCAGACGTCATGGGCGCGCAGGATGGCGGCGCGCAATCTCTCAAGCCCGCGACCCGTTTTCGCCGAGACGGTAACCAGAGGGGCCCCGCGCAGCTGCGGCAGCAAACGATCAAAGGCATCTTTCAGTTCCCGCAGCTTTTCCTGCTTGTTTTCCTCGACGTCCCACTTGTTTACGGCAACAACAACAGCCCGGCCTTCGCGTTCGGCCAAATCGGCAATTCTCAGATCCTGTTGTTCAAATGGAATGGCCGCGTCCAGAAGTACGACGACAACCTCGGCAAACTTCACCGCGCGCAAGCCGTCTGACACCGAGAGCTTTTCCAGCTTTTCCTGTACCTTTGCTTTCTTGCGCATTCCTGCTGTGTCAAAGATCCGCATCGGAGTGCTTTCTCCGTCCGGGTCGGCCCAATCAATCCGCAGGCTGATAGCGTCACGGGTGATCCCGGCCTCAGGCCCGGTCAACAGGCGGTCTTCGCCGATGATCTTGTTGATCAGCGTGGATTTGCCCGCATTCGGACGGCCAACCACGGCCACCTGCAACGGCTTCGCAGAGGTGATCAGGGGCATTTCGCCCTCACCGTCTTCATCCAGCTCAATATCGGTTTTTGGGGCTTCTTCGACCTGCTTTTCCTCGGCTGCATCGGCCAAAGGCATAAGCCGAGCATAAAGATCTGTCATCCCTTCGCCATGTTCACCAGAAAGACGCACAGGCTCACCCAGACCCAGGTTATATGCCTCGAGCACCCCGGCATCCGCTGCGCTGCCTTCGGCCTTGTTGGCCGCAAGGATTACATGCTTGGACCGTTTGCGCAGGATTTCTGCAAACATCTCGTCCGTGGGCGTCAGCCCGACCCGCGCATCGATCATGAACAGGCAGACATCGGCCATGTCTACCGCGCGTTCGGTCAGACGGCGCATCCGGCCCTGCAAACTGTCATCTGTCGCGTCTTCAAGTCCGGCCGTATCGATCACGGTAAAGCGCAGATCGCCCAGACGCCCTTCGCCCTCGCGCAAGTCACGCGTCACACCGGGCTGATCGTCGACCAGCGCCAGACGTTTGCCTACGAGGCGGTTGAACAATGTGGATTTGCCCACGTTCGGGCGCCCCACGATGGCGAGGGTCAGCGACATGATACTCTACCTTCAAGACTCAAGTTGCGCCCTTTAACGCATCTTGCCGTCAACGGAAAGCGTGTAGATCACCTTTGGTCGAAACAACATACAGCGTCTGCCCGGCCACAACAGGGGATGCTGTCGCGCCTCCGGGAACCTCAGCCTGATGAACCAGTGTTCCGTCAACTGGATTGAAGAACCGCAGAAACCCGTCGTTGGACGCAACCACAATACGACCCCCGGCCAGAATTGGGCCGTAATGCGCAAAGATCGGTCCCCGGCGGCCACGCTTGTCCTTGACGAAGCCCGGCAGATCCTGCGCCCAGATGACAGACCCGTCCGCCGCGTTCAGACGCACCAGCTGGCTGCGATCACTGATCAGGAAGATGCTGTTGCCCGCAGGCCAGACCGTATCGACCGCACCTTCGTCTGCTGTCCACCGGCGCTCACCGGAAGCGGCATCAAATGCGACGGTCCGGCCCGAGTGATTGCCGATGTAGATACTGTTGCCGACAACCATCGGACCACCAGTCACATCGACGATTTGCGCCGCGGCGCGCCCGCGACGCCCCCCTGCAACAGACGCGTTCCAGCGGCGGATACCACCGCGGCGGAAAGTGGCCGCCACGTCACCCGAGCCAAAGGCAAATACCGCCAGATCAGATGCGATTGCAGGCGCAGGCGCACCCAGAACGTTCCCGACGCTGGGTGTGCCTTCGAATTGCCAGGCTATGCGTCCGTCCTTGGTGTTTACAGCCCAGCCGGTTTCATCTCCGGCCACAACGTATAACAGCCCGTCGTTCACCAGCGGAGCGCCGCTGCCGGTCGCTTCCAGGCGTTTTTGCCAGCGCACGGCACCCGATTTGGCGTCCAGCGCGGTCAACCGACCGAACCCTGACGACACATAAAGGACGCCGTCGGCATAAGCCAAACCACCCCCTGTTGCATCCGAGTCGCCATCACTTGGCGGGATCAGATCGGTTTCCCATGCCAACTGCCCCTGCTGGGTGACCGCTGAAACCGTCGCTCCTGAATCCAGTGTAAAGATCAATCCGCCCGCAACCACCGGCTCGGCAGTTATGCGTTGCTTGCGCGAGTCGCCCTGCCCGATCGAAACAGACCAGATCCGTTGTGGTGTTGCGCGCAAAGCGGCATGGGTGGTTCGGTATGCGGACGTTCCCGGACTTTGTGACCAGTTGGCGTTGACCTGTTGCGCCGGCAGGCTGATCGGTTGCGAGCCGCGCTTTTCGACCGTTTCCAGATCTGAAACAGGGCGAATATCCTCGCGTTCACCGGGCAGAATGGCTTCGGGCGGTTCACAGGCCGCAAGTGCTGTCAAGGCCAGAGCCGCAAAAGGCAATCCCGTACGGGAAAAAAATCTTGTTACCATGATATTCCGAACTCGCCTGTCGTTAAGTCTTTTGTCCCGCCTGGTCAGCCTTGCTGCGCCACCAATGGTTCAGGTTCCCCACCCAAAGCAATGATCATTTGCGCCGCGCGCTGTTGCAGATCGATCCCAACCTCTGCATCCTGCCGTAGCGCCTGCAATCGATCCAGCGCAGCATCGACATTCCCCTCGGCCACGTCAATCAGAGCCAACTGCTCTTCCGCCAGCAGCCGCAGCGGCGCTCCGGGGGCCGCCAACGCCTCGAACTGTTGCCGCCGGTCGGCGGCAGGCAAGGTATCGCCTTGCAACAGCAGCGACTTGAAGCTTGCAATCGCGCGGTAAATCTCGGGCAGGTCGCCCTGAACGGCAACCGCGTTCAGGCTGGTGACCGCGTCCTCTCGGGATCCGGATTCGACCTGTGACGCAGACAACAACATGTCCAGCACGGCTTTCCCGCCCGGTGACATCGCCTCTGCCTGTGCAAGACCAGCAGCCCTTGCCGCCGGGTCATTTTCGGACAATGCAGCAAGAATCGTGTCACCCAATAACTGAGCTTGCGCCGTGTCCCGCGCCTTGCGGTATTCATTGAAAGCGGCACCGCCGACGATCAACACGACGGCGACGACACCCACCCAGCCCCAGCGACGCAGCAACAGATAGATCCGGTCACGGCGCACCTCTTCGGTGACCTCATCAATGAAACTGTCTATATCGCTCATCCAAGCCCCCGGGCTGTCTATCTTGTATTAGTGCGCCATGTCATACCCCGGCACCAACGCCAAGCCAAGGGTCCGAATATGCGCATTTTCACCGCTTTGCTTCCCTCTTGCGAAAAAATGCAAACCGAACTATTCAGTTCAGTATGGAAAAGATGCCGAACAGACCCCATTTCATGGCGTGACAGCCCAAGTATTAATGGCGCAGATTCTTAGGAGAAACACTTTATGCGTTTGATTTCATTCATCAACGCCCTTCTCGTGATTGTTGCACTGTATTTTCTGGTGTTTGAACGTGACACCTTGTTCGCCTTTGCCGGACGCGGTGATGCCGTGGAAGCAACACAAGTCGAAGCCACGGAAACCGAAAACTCCGATATCTCTGCCGTGGGCGTTGTCGCCGTGCGCTCGCAAGCGCGCGAAATTGACAGCGCCGTGCTGCTGCGCGGGCAGACGAAGGCGAACCGGCAGGTCGAAGTGCTTGCGGAAACCACGTCCACCGTTGTCTCTGAGCCCAAACGCAAAGGTGCGTTTGTTGAGGCGGGCGATATATTATGCGAACTTGACCCCGGCACGCGCCCGGCACAACTGGCCGAGGCCATGGCGGGCAAGCTGGAAGCCCAAAGCCGCATTCCCGAAGCCGAAGCACGCCTGATAGAGGCACATGCGCTTGTGGCCGAGGCCGAGATCAATCTGACAGCCTCACGCAAGCTGGCTGAAACCGGATATGCGTCGGAAACCCGCCGGATTTCCAGCGAAGCTGTGATGAGCTCTGCAAAAGCCGGTGTGAAATCCGCCGAAGCCGGGCTGGAGGCCACGCGCGCGGGCATCGAAGCCGCCGCAGCAGCAGTCGAGGCCGCACAGCGAGAGATTGGCCGCCTGACCATCAAAGCCCCCTTCAAAGGTTTGCTGGAAAGCGACACCGCGGAACTGGGCAGCCTAATGCAACCCGGATCGCTTTGCGCGACTGTCATTCAACTGGACCCGATCAAGCTGGTCGGCTTCGTTCCCGAGACCGAGGTCAACCGGGTGCTTGTCGGGTCCGAGGCTTCGGCAACGCTTGTGACCGGTCGGCAATTGGGCGGTCGGGTCACGTTCCTCAGCCGGTCAGCGGACGAGACAACACGTACATTCGAGGTGGAAATCACCGTTCCGAACCCCGACTTGACCATTCGCGACGGTCAGACAGCCACCATCCTCATCGCGGCTGAAGGTACGAAAGCCCACCTGCTGCCGCAATCGGCGCTGACACTCAGCAACGAAGGTCAATTGGGTGTGCGCACAGTTGGTGCAGGCAATGTGGTTGATTTCATGCCGGTCCGCATTTTGCGCGACACAGCCGAAGGTGTCTGGATCGATGGCTTGCCGGAAACGGTTGATATCATTGTGGTCGGGCAGGAATTCGTGATCCGCGGTGTTACCGTTGCACCAACTTATCGGGAAGCCTCGCAATGACGGGTATCGTCGCATGGGCCGCAGGCAGGGCCCGAATGGTAATGGCGTTCATCGCCATTTCGCTGGTCGTAGGCGGCTTTGCCTATGTCTCGCTTCCGAAAGAGGGTGAGCCGGATATCGAAATCCCTGCCCTTTTCGTTTCGGTGCAGTTTCCCGGGATTTCAGCGGAAGACTCAGAAAACCTTTTGGTCAAGCCGATGGAGACCGAACTGGCGGATCTCGACGGGCTCAAGGAAATGACGTCGACTGCGGCCGAAGGTTATGCCGGGGTCGCGCTGGAGTTTGAATTTGGCTGGGACAAGACCTCGATCATGGCGGACGTGCGCGATGCCATGAACACGGCCCAGGCTGATTTTCCCGAAGGTGCGGAACAATACTCGCTGACGGAAATCAACTTTTCCGAGTTCCCGATCGTCATCGTCAATCTGACCGGTGCCGTTCCGGAACGCACAATGGCCCGTGTCGCCAAGGATTTGCAGGACGAGCTTGAGGCGCTGGATTCCGTTCTCGAAGCGGGTATCGCGGGCAATCGTGACGAGTTGCTTGAGGTCGTTATCGACCCATTGCGGCTTGAAGCATACAACGTGACCGCAGACGAGCTGATCAATGTCGTGCGAAACAATAACCAGCTGATCGCGGCAGGCGAGGTCGAAACTGCCCAGGGTACATTCTCGGTCAAGATTCCATCGTCGTTCAAAACGGCGCAGGATGTTTATGGCTTGCCGATCAAGGTCAATGGCGACCGGGTTGTAACGCTGGGTGAGCTTGCGCAGATCAACTACACATTTGAAGATCGCGAAGGTACCGCCCGCTTCAACGGCGAGGCGACCGTCGCGCTGCAAGTTGTCAAACGCAAGGGCTATAACCTGATCGACACCGTTACGCAGGTGAAAGAAACCATAGCTCAGGCCAAGACCAAATGGCCGCCCGAGCTTCAGGCCGCGGTCGAGCTTGGAACGTCGAACGACCAGAGCCGCATTGTCGGTTCGATGGTCAGCCAGCTTGAAGGCTCGGTTCTGACCGCAATCGCTCTGGTGATGATCGTGGTTCTGGCCTCTTTGGGTACGCGGGCAGCGCTTTTGGTGGGCTTTGCAATTCCGACCTCATTCCTGCTGTGTTTTGCATTTCTGGCGGTCATGGGCATCAGTATCTCGAACATTGTGATGTTCGGCCTCATTCTGGCCGTAGGGATGTTGGTCGACGGTGCCATCGTGGTCGTGGAATATGCTGACAAGAGAATAAAGGAAGGCGTCGGCCCGATGCATGCCTATGTTGAGGCGGCCCAACGCATGTTCTGGCCCATCGTATCCTCGACCGCGACGACGCTATGTGCCTTCCTGCCCATGCTCTTCTGGCCCGGTGTTCCGGGCGAATTCATGGGGATGTTGCCCGTCACGCTGATCTTTGTTCTGTCGGCGTCGCTGATTGTGGCGCTGATCTACCTGCCGGTCATGGGCGGTGTTTCGGGGCGTCTGAGCCGCGTTTTCGACCGGTCTTCGAACTGGCTCCGTGCGCGTACCCGGTGGTGGATTCGGGCAGTGATGGTGCCCCCGTCGCTTTATATGATCTTCCTGGGTGCGATGCAGGTTCTGAACCCTGACTATCTACTGCCCGGAGGAGTGGTCGCTGGTGCCCTGCTGTTCCTGTTCGGGGCCTTTGCCGGGTCTGTAACACTGAGCGCGGCCAAGTTCGAACGGGCGGAAGAAAACCACGTCCACACCGCTGACGAACACACACCTTTCGGGCATGTGATCCGGTTCCTTGTCGGAAACCCGATCATGCCGATCGTGTCGCTGGCGGCAGTTTTCTCTGCCGTGTATTTTGTGACCTTCGTCTGGTTCCCACAGGAATCAAGAGGTGTCGAATTTTTCGTTGAAAGCGAACCGGAACAGGCAACAGCTTACGTCCGTGCTCGTGGCAACCTGTCACTGGCTGAAAAAGACAAGATGGTCCTGCAGGCCGAACAGATCATTGGATCTCATCCGGCGGTAATCAACGTCTTTTCCTTTGCCGGCGAAGGCGGTCTTGACCAGAATACCGGCGGCGCGCAGGCACCGGCGGACACGGTGGGGCGGGTCCAGTTTGAAATTATCCCATGGGAAGATCGTCCGAACGTTTCGGAATCCGCTTTGTGGGGATTGTTTGAGCGCCACTTTGTGGCACCCGAATATGATGGCGATTACGTAATCGGCGATCTCAACGCCAAACTGGCGACAATACCCGGTATCGTTGTTGAAATCCTGGCATTGGAACAGGGCCCGGCCTCGGCCAAACCGGTTCACCTGCGTATCAAGGGGGACGGTTGGGACGAATTGAGATCGGCCACCGTCGCCGCGCGCCAGGTCTTTGACGAAACGCCGGGGCTGATCAAAACCGAAGATACCCTGCCCCTGCCTGGTATCGATTGGCAGATCGATGTCGACGTGGCCAAAGCTGGTCGGTTCGGCGCTGATGTAGCCACTGTTGGTGCCATGGTGCAGCTTGTGACACGCGGCATCCTGTTGGGTGAGATGCGCCCAGACAATACGGATGAAGAGATCGAGATCCGTGTCCGATTGCCGGAAGAGGATCGCGTGCTGTCGACTTTGGATACGCTCAAGGTCCGCACTCCGGACGGGTTGGTTCCGCTGTCGAACTTCGTGACCCGGGAACCCGTGGCCAAACTGGCCCAGATCAACCGTGTCGACCAGCAACGTTACTATGACGTCAAAGCGGATGTTGAACCGGGTCTGAGCAAGGTTGTGACCAAAGGGCCGGACGGGAAAGAAGAACGTCTGGCTATAATGCGCGAAGTGACCGACGGCTACACTCCAACCGGCACCGTGTTGGACGGCGACGTAGGAAAGTCCTACGAGCTGGTTCAACTGACCGGTGCAAAGAATATAGACCAGCTACGTAGCGTGATTGACGCGGGAGACGCGCAGTTCGCCCTGATCAACCCGAATGAGCGGATCGCAGTACTGACCGAATGGCTGGAAACCAGCCCCTTCGCCAACTCGATCAGTTGGCAATGGACCGGTGATCAGGAAGAGCAGGAAGAATCCGGCGCATTTCTGGTGAATGCCTTCATGGGTGCTTTGGGGCTGATGTTCGTGATCCTGCTCGCCCAGTTCAACTCGTTCTACAATTCGGTGTTGGTGCTGTTGGCAGTTGTTCTTTCGACCACCGGGGTTCTGATCGGCATGATCGTGATGGAGCAACCCTTCTCGATCATCATGACCGGCACCGGCATCGTTGCTCTGGCAGGAATTGTGGTGAACAACAACATTGTTCTGATCGATACCTATCAGGAATACAGCGCCTATATGCCAAGGATCGAGGCAATCGTCCGCACCGCGGAATCGCGTATCCGCCCGGTTCTGCTGACTACGTTGACCACGATGGCAGGTCTGACCCCAATGATGTTTGGGCTTTCGCTGGACTTTATCAATGGCGGCTATTCCATCGACAGTCCCACCGCTCTGTGGTGGAAACAGCTGGCCACAGCGGTTGTCTTTGGTCTTGGCATCGCCACTGTTCTCACCCTGATCGTGACGCCGTCGCTTCTGGCGCTGCGTGTCTGGGTGACGACTTACGCTGTCTGGCTCAGCCGCGGGCTTGCCCGTATGACCGCGGGGCGGTCCAGTAAGATCGCGCAGGACATGGCTATTGGTCGCTCGGCCCGCAAACTACAGGCGACCGAGATTGTGTGGGATGAGCCGCACCAATCCGAGACCGGTTTGCAAGACGAGCCCACGGATCAAATTCCTGGATCGCCGCTAAAAGCCGCAGAATAAGAATGAAAGGACCGGGATTTCCGGTCCTTTTCGTTTTCTGTCGTCACAGTCGGGACCAGGTCTGGTGCGCGCAAATCGAATGTTCACAGCCTTTGACCATGAGCTTGTCACCCTGCAACGTCATCTGCGGAACAGCATCAACGTCGATCAGGGGAACCCAGAACTCACCCCCACCATATTTTCCGCCGCCTTCGCTCGACACGTCCCAGAACAGCTTTTTCCCGATATTCGGCGTTTGAACTTCTTTGCCGGAAGAATCAAAAGCCGAAAGTATCGTGCCGCAGAACTTGTCCGCGCAGGCGGATATCTGGATATGCGAGATCAGGTTCTTTCGATCAGGTTCGGTCTTCCACACGCCCTCAATCGGGTCAGCCGCGACCATAGCCGGGAGAAGAACCACAACGGCTACAGATACTAATCGTCTTGCTAATCCATTGATCATGGCGTCCACCTACATGCACGGCGCATCCTAGCACATTCCGCAGGGCAAGATGAGCCCCTCAGGCGGCCTCACTGTCGGATTGCTGGCGGTTCCACAGTTGAGCATATCGCCCGGACCGCGCCAACAGCTCGTCATGGGTGCCCTGTTCGATGATCTCACCAGCTTCCAGAACCACGATCCGATCAGCCTCGGCAATGGTGCTGAGGCGATGGGCAATCGTGATCACGGTCCGCCCTTCCCCAGCGCGCGCCAGCGCATCCTTGATATCCTGTTCCGTGTCGGTATCCAGGGCCGAGGTCGCCTCGTCCAGCAACAGGATCGGGGGGTTCTTCAGCAATGTCCGCGCGATGCCAACCCGTTGCTTTTCGCCGCCGGACAGTTTCAAGCCGCGCTCACCCACCATGGTGTCGTATCCGTCAGGCAGCGAAGTGATGAAGTCATGAATCTGGGCGGCACGGGCTGCGGCCTCGACATCCTCCGGGGTGGCATCGTCGCGCCCATACGCAATGTTGTAGCGAATGGTGTCGTTAAACAGCACCGTATCCTGTGGCACAACGCCGATCGCGGCATGCAGGCTGGTTTGGGTCACATCCCGAACATCCTGCCCGTCGATCTTCAGCGCGCCTTTGGTCACGTCATAAAACCGGAACAACAGCCGCCCGATGGTCGATTTTCCAGACCCCGTCGCCCCTACGATCGCGACCGTCTGTCCGGCCGGAACCGTCAAGGAAACACCCTTGAGGATTTCCCTTTCAGGGTCATAACCAAAATGCACATCTTCAAGTGTTACCTCGCCACCATTGACCGCAAGGTCGGGTGCATCGGGGTGATCGATGACTTCGGCGGGTTGTTCGAGAAGATCAAACATCTGCCCCATATCTACCAGCGATTGCCTGATCTCGCGATAGACCGTCCCCAGGAAGTTCAATGGAACGGTAATCTGGATCATATACGCGTTGACCATGACAAAATCGCCCACGGTCAGGTTTCCATTCTGAACGCCAATTGCGGCCAGAACCATGACTCCGATCAGGCCGCAGGTGATCAGGAAGGATTGGCCAAAATTCAAGAACGCCAGCGAATAGGCGGTTTTCAGCGCCGCCCCGGCATAGGCTTTCATCGACACGTCGTAACGTGCAGTTTCGCGGGATTCCGCGTTGAAATACTTGACGGTTTCGAAGTTCAGCAAACTGTCAATGGCGCGCTGATTGGCTTCGGTGTCCTGATCGTTCATCTCACGCCGCAGCTTTACCCGCCATTCGGTCACGGCAAAAGTGAACCAGATATATAGGCCTATGGTGACGGCGACGACCACCAGATACCAGACGTCGAACAACCACATCAGTATGATCGCAACCAGCAACAGCTCAAGGATCAGCGGCCCGATTGAGAACAGCAGGAAGCGCAGCAGGAATTCCACGCCTTTGACCCCCCTCTCGATGATACGGCTCAGCCCGCCGGTGCGGCGCGAGACGTGATAGCGCATGGACAGGTTATGGATATGTCGGAACGTCTCCAGCGCCAGCGCCCGCAAGGCCCGCTGTCCAACAGGGGCAAAGGCGGCGTCCCGCAATTGCTGGAACCCAACCGTCATCATGCGCGCCACGCCGTAGGCAACCGTCACACCCACTGCGCCCAGCGCTAGCGGCGGCACGCCTTCACCTGCCAATGAGTCAACGGCGCCTTTGTAAAGGATCGGTGTATAAACCGCGATCAGTTTGGCCAGAACCAGCATCGCCATGGCAATAACCACGCGGCGCTTTACCCAAACCTCGTCCTGCGGCCAGAGGTAGGGCGCAACCTTGCGGATTGTGCGCCAGCCTGAACTGCGCCCGCCGCTCTGCACCCCGTCATTCGAGGCCATCGGAGATGTTCGTCTCATCACGTACCTTGTCTGCGGTCAGAGAAAGGCTCTGGCCCGCGACGGGCCAGCGCGTTGATTATTCCGGTATCGTAAAGATTTGCCCCGGATAGATCAGATCCGGGTCGCGGATCAAGTCGCGGTTGGCTTCGAACAGGCGCACATACAGGATGCCATCGCCAAAGCGGTCACGCGAGATCGCCCACAGCGTGTCGCCCCGTTGCACAGTGACCGACCGGATTGCCGGGGTGTCCTGCGCCGCCGTTCCGTCACCGCCACCTGATGCTGCTTCCAAAACTTCAACAGGCTCGCGCTTGAAGGGGGTTTCGACCCGGCTGAGGACCTTCCCGTCCGTGTTCACCGCGTCAACACGCAACGTGTAAACACCGGGGTCGATGCCGTCCAGATCACTCCGCCAGGATCCATCCTGTTCCGGAGCGAGGTCGGCAACCAGACGATTGTCCAGATACACCCTGATGGCCGCGCCGTCCTGTACTCGCCCGGTCAACTGGACATCACCGGTTTCAGAATACCCGATGGTATCCAGCGCGACCTGTTCCGGCGGGGTATCCCGAACCACGGGCGGCTGCACGAGCTCAACGCCTTCTTCGCCCGACCGCAGTACCGCGATCTGCTGACCAGTTTCAGTTGTCTCTACTGCTTCGTCGGCAACCTGCGTTTCGCCGGTATCCGGCGCGGTCGCTACAGGGTCTGATGTTTCGGTCTCAGCAGGAGTTTCGGTCTCTGGGTCGACCACTGCAGCGGCTATTTGTTCATCACTCTCGGCTGTTTCGCCCTGATCGGCAGCATCAGTTTGCTGCGCAACCGGCTCTTCTTCGACCGGCTTGGGCAGGGCGGCGATCAGATAGTCATCAGACCGGGTTGTTTGCCCGCTGCTTTTGCTGTGCAGGACTAGCCCCCGCGCGGCATCGCTGAAGGGGATGGAGACGAACTCGGCGAATTGCCCGCTGCTGTCCACCGTGAATGTGTGCACGGTTTCACCGTTCAGCAGAACCTCAATCTGGCTGCCCGGCTCGGCGTCACCTGACAAAAGCGCCGTTCCGTCTGCTTCAACAAAAATCTGATCCAAAACCGGGGGGGCCACGGGTGCCGGTGCATTCTCTTCCGTCGGGGCCGCTGCAGGTTCTGTGTCTGGAACCACATCTGTCGCTGCAGCCGTATCTTCAGCGGGTTCAGCGGTTGGTGCCGCATCCGGTGTTACGGCGGCCTGCTCAGCTGGTTCTGTTGTGGTGGTTCCTGCGGGCGCTTCGGCCACTTGTTCCTGCGGCTGTGTGGCCGCAACAGATGCGGGTTCCTGCGGTGCGCCCGCCTCAGGCTCCGGCGCTTTGGTGAAAGCGCCGGACAGATACACACCCCCAACGCCCAGCACGGCAACCAGACCCGCAATCACACCCCAGACAAAATTGCCCGAGCTTCCGTTTCCCGATTTGGCGTCCATTGTTTTCCTTTCACCCCACCGTACAAAAGCTTTGTCTTCAAAAGCCTTCCAGCGGACAGTTGAGCCAATCTATCAATCCCGCTATCACGGGTCAAAACCTCTGACACAACCCCGGAGCCTCTCTTTCATGTCTCAGAAATCCGTCTGTGTGTATTGCGGGTCACGCAATGGGGCCGAGAAGGCTTATTCTGAAACCGCACGACAATTTGGAAACCTGCTTGCACAGGAAGGCTGGCGACTTGTTTATGGCGCTGGGGATGTCGGGCTGATGGGAGAAGTTGCCCGTGCCGCGCAACAGGCCGGTGGCGAGACCTTTGGCGTCATTCCGGTACACCTGGTCAAACGAGAGGTCGGCAAGACCGACCTGACCCATTTCGTGATCACCGAAACCATGCACGAGCGGAAAAAGGTCATGATCATGAATTCTGACGCCGTCGTGGTCCTGCCCGGTGGGCCAGGATCACTGGACGAGCTGTTTGAAGCGCTGACCTGGCGGCAGCTGGGCTTGCACGACAAACCCATCGTGATCGTCAATGTGAACGGCTATTGGGACGCGTTGAAAACCCTGTTGCACCAGGTGATCGGCCAAGGATTTGCAGATCGGTCACTGGGCGACTTTGTTATCTGGGCTGAGGATGCGGAGACAGCGATGACAGCCCTGCGCGACAAGCTGAGGTAAACCCGGCAGGTCGCGTAGGTGTTTGACCGAACGCTGCGGTGCATCGTTGCCGCACATATGCGGGTAAGAAATGGGGCTGGTCGATTTGGCGAAGCCTCAAGCCTTTAGGCAGACAGTTCGATGACCGTGATCTCGGGGGTCACACCAAAGCGAACCGGAAGGATGGAACATCCGATGCCGCCGGACACAACCAGATCACGCCCACCTTCGCGTACATGCCCATAGGCATATCTGTTGCCGTATTTAGAGGGCACGATCGGCGACCAGCCAAACAGGCGGATCTGACCGCCATGCGTATGACCGGACAGCGTCAAGGCCACCCTGTCGGGCACTTGAGGGAAGATGTCGGGTTCATGCGCCATCATCACAACCGGGGCGTCGTCGGTGATTTGTGCCAGTGTCCCCGACAGATCATCCAGCCCCTGCGGTTTACCGTTACGCCAGATCGCAAGCTGATCTTCAAGACCCGCCAACCAGATACCAAGAGCTTCTAGCTTGATGGCGGCATTCGACAAAACCGTAATTCCGTTCTGTTCCAGCGCATCGACATATCGGTTGGGGCCAGCACCACGGCGCTGCGCCTGCCGGTCATCCCACCAGTCGTGATTGCCAAGTACCGCAAAGACGCCGTTCTTGGCCTCAAGCTTAGCAAGAACCGGTGCCAGATCGTTCATTTCGACAGGACGTGAAACGCCTTTGTGGCTTGCGAAGAAATCACCCAGAAGCAGGATCATATCCGGCGCAAGCGCATTCGTGCGCCGTACCACCTGTTTTATTCGGTCCAGCCCGACCAAAGGCTCGCCCAGATGCAAATCGGCCAGCACGGCAATCCTGATCGGTGGCGCTGTCCAATCCTCTCGGCGGACGCGCCATTTTCGCACGCGCAGCCGTAGGGCGGGTTCGATGAAAAACCCGTAGACTGATGTGATTAGGCCTACCAGCGTCACCGCCAGCAGGCCCTTGATAAACCAGCGTCGGTTCAATTCATTACATCCGCGACGCGACGTTTTCCCAGTTCACCAGATTGTCGAGGAAGTTCGACAGGTAAGCCGGACGCTTGTTGCGGAAGTCGATGTAGTATGAGTGTTCCCAAACGTCACAACCCAGCAGAGCGGTTTGGCCAAAGCACAGCGGATTCACGCCGTTTTCGGTCTTTGTCACGGCCAGCGAACCGTCAGTATTCTTGACCAGCCACGCCCAGCCCGAGCCGAACTGACCGGCACCCGCCGCACTGAACTGCGATTTGAATTCGTCAACCGAACCAAAGCTTTCGGTCAGAGCTTTCTCAAGCTCACCGGGCATGGCGTTGTCGCCGGGGCCCATCATTTCCCAGAACTGGTTGTGGTTCCACAGCTGGCTGATGTTGTTAAAGATACCGTTCTGCGCGACGGCATTTGCGTCGTATGTGCCAACGATGATCTCTTCCAGCGACTTGCCGTCCCATTCGGTGCCGGCGATCAGCTTGTTGCCATTGTCGACATAGGCTTTGTGGTGCAGATCGTGGTGATATTCCAGTGTTTCCGCGGACATACCCTTGGCTGCCAGCGCGTCATGTGCATAAGGAAGATCAGGAAGTTCAAAAGCCATGTCGGCCCCCTGTTTAAATTTGAGTTGCGGTTCCCAAGGTTAAATGCTTTGGCAGCCGCCGCAGGTCAAGGGCCGAGACAAGAAAACCCGGAGGCAGGCGATGCTGACACAGGCGCGCAAGATGTTCTACCGCGCCCGCGGTTACTATGCGGGCAACCTGAACGGCGAGCCGTTTCGTCTGGACCCTTATCATTCAAAGTTCTGGCGTAAAGCCTCCACTGGCCAGTGGGAGCCTGAAACCTTTGCCGTGATGGACCAGTATCTCTCGCCTGAAAACGATTACTTGGATATCGGCGCATGGATCGGGCCCACAGTTCTTTATGGTGCGCGTAAGGCACGCCATGTCTGGTGCTTTGAGCCCGACCCCACAGCGTTCCGTCACCTGGCTTGGAACCTCGACCTGAATGACATTCATAACGTTTCCGCTTTGGGTGTCGCACTGTCGGATAAGTTCGGTGTCGCCCGCATGGCCTCGGTTCGTGGAGAGCCCGGAGATTCTACCAGCTCCCTTCTGCACGACGGCGCGCACGGAACCGATACCCTGACGATTGCCTGGGATCAGTTCGCCGCAGTGAACGATCTGTCCGCCGTGTCTTTGGTGAAGATGGATATCGAAGGTGCCGAATTTTCCGTGCTGCCGACGCTGGTGCCATGGCTGAAGGAACAGCGCCCAGCCCTTTATCTTTCAACACATGCGGGACTGTTGGATTCGAAGACGCGGTTGGATCGTATGGAGGAATTGGCAGAGCTTCTTACATTTTACCCAACCTGCCGAACCAGTGAAGCGACCGGAACCGGATCACAGTGCTTTACCGACGCCTCCGCACTCTCCGGGTTCAAAACTTTTTTGCTAACCGGTTGAAACCCTCGAACAGAGATTCAACCGATCTGCCTCTCAGTACAAACTCGGCGACGAGACGGGCTTACACGCCCCGCTGCCGCTTGGTCGGTTTGACGCGTTCGCTTGCGGGAAACTGGCGCGGAGCTTTAAGTTGCTGGTATTGGGATCGAATGTTGCCGTGTAAGCAACCCTGTAGCTACCCGACACTTTAGCCTGTAGGGTCAAGTGCCAAGACAAATGATATTCACCATTTCGCGTTACTTTGAATTTCGTGTTAGCCGGGGTTTCTGGGGAAATGCCTGCTAGTTCATTCGAAGCGCGTATTGCACCATCGAAAGCTCGGGCGCGTTTGTTTTCGCTATCCACACTCAGATAAACCTTGGGAGGAATCCATCCCCTTCCTTCAATGCTATGGAGATCACATGCGTAGTTCTTGACATCAGCCTGCGCAGTCGCCGCAAACATCCCCGCGATCAGAACAAAAACAGAAAGCTTCATCATACCAATCCCACGTTTCAAGAGGCCGGTACCACGATTACTTTGCATTTGCCTTTCGCAAAGCCGTCACGTGGCAGGTAGCTGGAAGTGGAGGTAGACTTAACAATGGCTTTCATTGTGTTCCGATTCAGATTCAGCGTAAATGTTAAATTTAGCAGGTCAATCGCATCGTATCGCGATTCATTCGTCGCGTATGTTCGCCCACTGGCTGTATAAACATAATTCTGTGCGCCCCATCCAATCAAAAGCACTTTTGGGGAGTCGCGTTTCACTTCACCAGTGCTGAACTTGGTGTCAATCTTGGGGATGTCTACTTCCTGCAACAACGCTGAACGGCCAAGCCTATCTATTGAGAAGACCACGCGCTCAGGGGTCGGGCGATTAGCAATACCTTTGCCAAAATTACATTCAAAGCTTTCTTTGTACGTTTCGGAAATAGCAACTGCGGGGAATGCAATAACGATCGAGGCGCAAAATGCGACTGCCTTGATAAAATTCATTAAACGTCAAACTCCTGTATACTTTTTTGATTAGCTTAAAAACACTTAGAGTTCAGGCTGTCCACACGCAATACGCGAGTTTTAGTTAACTTTCTCTGATTATGAGTGTGACGCTCACAAATTCAACACTGAACCAACGGAAAGCACTAACTTACAGATTTTGTATGGTAGGCTGTAAGCGTGAAAAAACCGCCCGCATATCGCGAACGGTTCAATTCTAACGCGCAATAGTTTTGGTCAGTAAACGCCAACCTCACTGCCCGGTTGCGCCGCAACCTTCAGCAGTTTGAAAACGTAATCCGCAGCCGAACGGAAGCAGACCACGCGGAAGGTTTCGGCATCGTCCATCCAGAACGCACCTGCCACTTGCGCCAGGCGCGAGCGGCGGATTTGGCCGGGTTGGAAGGCCTCGGTCGACAGATCAACCGGAGCGACTTTGCCCAACACTTCTCGTGCGCTGGCGCCTGATATCGTGAAGACCGCGCGGGCATCCGAGACGTTGACGGCCAGTGCGTGAGTTTTTCCCAAAGCTTTGATCATTGCGGCCAGTTTGGCCTCGACCTCGGCATAAGGGACCAGCACCAGCAGCTCGTCTGGTGACATCCAGCATACGCCGGTATCGCCGCTGACCAGCGCCGCGCGCTGACCGGGCACATTCTGCCCAGTCGCGTCCTTGACGGCCTTGGCGAGGCTTTTGTCGGACAAGTCGCCGCGCAGGGTGATCATGCCTTGCAGGCCACATTCCCTGACATTAGCGATGCCATCATAGCTGGCGTGGTTCAGTGCGCTGATGGGTTCAGACATTCTGCTTCTCCCCGTCCTTGTCGAAGAAGATCGGGTCCACGATCTTGGCTTTGTACGTTTTGCCGTCGGTGCCCGGGAACTCGACGATTTCACCCATCCGGTCCGGGCCGTGCTTGATCAGGCCCATAGCGATCCCTTTGCCAAGGTTCGCTGAGAAATAGGTCGAAGTGACACGCCCGATCATGTTGCGCTGACCATTGGCATTTACACCCTCGCCCACTGCATATGCGCCATCAGGCAGAACAGAACCATCCACAGTCTCAAGCCCGACCAGTTTCCAACGCTCTGGGTCGGCCATATGGCTGCGCGAATGGGCGCGTTTGCCAAGGTAGTCTTCTTTCTTTTTCGACAGTGCCCAGTGGAGCCCCAGATCCTGCGGGATCACGGTGCCGTCGGTTTCGTCGCCGATCATGATAAAGCCCTTCTCGGCCCGAAGAATGTGCAGACATTCGGTGCCGTAAGGCATCACACCGAATTCCTTGCCTGCTTCCATCAGGGCATCCCAGAACGCCTGACCCTGCGAGGCGGGAACGGCGATCTCGTAGGACAACTCGCCCGAGAACGAGATGCGATAGGCGCGGCAGTCGAACACGCCGATCTTGCCATCTCGCCATTCCATAAAGGGCAGCGTCTCGCGGCTGACGTCCATGCCGCCCAACTTTTCTAGAACCTTGCGGGCGTTCGGGCCGACTACAGCGACCTGAGCATATTGCTCGGTCACGTTGGCGACATAGACTTTCCAGTCCCACCATTCGGTTTGTAGCCATTCTTCCATGTGACCATGGATACGCTCGGCACCGCCGGTGGTGGTGTGGCACAGCCATGTGTCCTCATCGATGCGTGCGACCACGCCGTCGTCGATCAGAAAGCCGTTTTCCGAGCACATCAGGCCATAGCGGCATTTTCCGACCTTCAGCGTGGACATCATGTTGGTGTACAACATGTCCAGAAACTTGCCTGCGTCAGGGCCTTTGACGATCAGCTTGCCCAACGTCGAGGCGTCCAGCAGGCCAAGGTTTTCGCGGGTGTTCTTCACCTCACGGTTCACGGCGTCATGCACGGATTCACCGGGACGGACATAGGCGTAGGTCCGGCGCCAGTGGCCGACCGGCTCCCAATCGGCGCCGTTCTTGTCGTGCCAGTTGTGCATTGGTGTCTGTCGGATCGGCTGGAACACTTCACCCCGCGCTTCACCGCCGATTGCGCCCATCGAGATGGGTGTATAAGGCGGGCGGAAGGTCGTGGTGCCGACCTTCGGGATTTCGGACTCCAACGCATCAGCAAGAATTGCCAAGCCATTGATGTTGCTCAACTTACCCTGATCCGTCGCCATACCAAGTGTGGTGTAACGCTTGGTGTGCTCAACGCTCTCATAGCCCTCGCGCGCAGCCAGTTGGACGTCCGAGACTTTGACGTCATTCTGGAAGTCGAGCCAGGATTTCATGCGCAGCTGGATTTCTGCGTTTGCTGGCATCAGCCAGACAGCCTCCATAGGAGCTTCTGCAGTGGTTTCGCCAACAGGAGCCTTGATGTTTTTCGGCTTGAAACCTGCGGCCTTGGCTGCGGCTTTTCCCGCCGTGTGGGCGTCGGTCAGAACATCGCCCAGCGCCAACGCACCATTCGATGCCCCGGCGGCCAGAACAAAGCCCTCACCGTTTGCGCCCAGCGGCGGGCGCGAGGGATCGGGGCGGAAAAAGGCATTCGCGTCATCCCAGGTCAGCTTGCCACCGCAATGAGACCACATATGAACGACCGGCGACCAGCCGCCCGACATGGCCACTGCATCTGCTTCAACCTCTTCACGTGCGCCGCCAACACCTTCCTGGTTGCAGATGGCGACTTTTTTGACGCGCTTGCCGCCCTTGACCTTGGCAATGGCCTTGCCCGGATCAACGCGGATCCCCAACTGGCGGGCTTCCTCTGCCAAAGGTCCAGCCGTTGCCCGTGCGTCAACAATACGCAAAACATCCACACCCGCTTGCTTCAGCGTAATCGCGGTGCGATAGGCGTCGTCATTGTTGGTGGCGACGATGACACGCTCGCCCGGGGTGACACCCCAGTTCACGGCATAATCGCGCATAGCAGAAGCCAGCATCACACCCGGAACATCGTTACCAGCAAAGGACAACGGGCGTTCAATTGCGCCGGTTGCAGTCACAATTTGCTTGGCACGGATACGCCAGAGGCGGTGGCGCGGGCCTTGCACGCCCGGCGTGTGGTCTGTCAGGCGTTCATAGCCCAGCACGTAACCATGGTCATATACGCCCGCACCCATGCAGCGAGAGCGCATGGTGATGTTGTCCATTGTTTCGAGTTCGGAAACCAATTGCTCCACGAACTTATCCACAGGCTCATCATTGACCGTGCCGCCGTCAACCGGAGCGCGACCGCCCCAATGTGCGCTCTGCTCAATCAGCAGAACCTTGGCACCCGAAGCTGCTGCCGCCTTTGCCGCCTGTAGGCCAGCCACGCCGCCACCGATGACCAGAACATCGGTGAAGGAATAGAAGTGCTCATAGGTATCGGCATCGCGGCTGTCCTTGTCGGGCGCTTTGCCCAGACCGGCAGACTGACGGATGAACGGCTCGTAGACATGCTTCCAGAACGGTTTGGGGTGGATGAACATCTTGTAGTAGAAGCCAGCCGGCAGGAACCGGGCAAAGGCTGTATTCACTGCCCCAATATCAAAGTCCAAGTTAGGCCAATGGTTTTGCGAAATCGCAGTCAGACCGTTGAACAGCTCGGTCGTGGTGGCGCGCTGGTTCGGTTCAAACCGGTTGCCCTGCCCCAGCCCGACCAGGGCGTTCGGCTCTTCGGCGCCGCTTGCAACGACACCGCGGGGGCGGTGGTACTTGAACGACCGGCCCATCATCATCTGATCGTTGGCCAGCAGTGCCGAGGCAAGCGTGTCGCCCTCATAGCCCTGCATCGAAGTTCCATTGAAGGTAAACGTGACCTTTTTCGACCGATCAATCAGCCGGCCTTGTTTTGCGAGACGGGTGCTCATTGTGCGGACCTTTCGCGGGTGGAGGCGTCGGAGCCTCCGGCGGGAGTATTTTTGAAAAGATGAAGCATCAGGAGAACTCTCTCCAGGTCCATCCAGGGCGCTTTGCGGCGATGGCCTCTTTGATGTCCTGCGGCGGCGCAGAGGTCTGAGCCGTGTAAGTGCCGAACACTTCCAGCGTGCTTGTGCAGCGTGCCGCATGAAACCACTTGCCGCAGCCATTGGCATGGCGCCAGCGTTCAAAGTGCACGCCCTTGGGGTTTTCGCGCATGAACAGGTAGTCGTGGAACTCGTCATCCGACGAGCCGGGACCAAAACGCTTCAGATGCGCCTCGCCACCGGCGGCCAGTTCGGTTTCTTCGGCATCAACGCCGCAGTAAGGGCAATTCAGGATCAGCATGTTGTCATCCTTTTGGCGGTTGGTTGGCGCAGCGGCCAACCGGAATTCTGTTATTTGGCAACCTCGGAACCACCTTCAGTGTGCCACCCCGGCGGCCACGCTTTCGTCGATGAAGCGGCCTTCCTTGAAGCGGTCCAGCGAGAAGGCCTCGGTCAACGGCGAATGACCTGTGGCCATCAGCTGTGCCATGCCCCAGCCGGACCCGGGAATCGCCTTGAAACCGCCGGTGCCCCAGCCGCAGTTGATAAAGCACCCGCCCAGCGGAGTTTTCGACAGGATAGGTGAGCGGTCACCGGTCATGTCGACGATACCGCCCCATTGGCGCAGCATCTTGAGGCGTGAAATCATCGGGAAGGTTTCGACGAGGGCGCGGACGGTTTCCTCGATATGATGGAAACTGCCGCGCTGGGTGAAGTTGTTGAACCCGTCGGTCCCCCCCCCGATCACCATCTCGCCCTTGTCGGACTGCGACATGTAGCCGTGCACGGTATTGGCCATGACAACCACATCCATGCAGGGTTTGATCGGCTCGGATACCAGCGCCTGCAATGCAATGGCTTCCAGCGGGAGGCGGAAGCCCGCCATCTCGGCCAGTTGACCGGAGTGGCCCGCAACGACGATACCCAGCTTGTCACAATCGATGGCACCCTTGGTGGTGTCTACGCCGACGACACGGCCATCCTGAGATCGGACACCCGTGACTTCGCATTGCTGGATGATGTCCATACCCATGGCTGAACAGGCGCGCGCATAGCCCCACGCGACGGCATCGTGACGGGCAGTACCGCCGCGTTCCTGCCACAGCGCCCCTAGAACCGGATAGCGGGGGCCGTCCAGGTTGATGATTGGCACCAGTTCCTTGACACGTTCGGGGGTGATCCATTCGGTCTTTACACCCTGCAGGGCGTTAGCGTGTGCGGTTCGCTGGTAACCGCGAATCTCGTGCTGGGTCTGCGCCAGCATCATCACGCCACGCGGGCTGAACATGATGTTGTAGTTCAGATCCTGGCTCAGATCCTCGTATAGGCCACGCGCCTTTTCATAGATCGCCGCCGAAGGGTCCTGCAGGTAATTCGATCGGATGATCGTTGTGTTTCGACCTGTGTTGCCACCACCCAGCCAGCCTTTTTCGATCACCGCGACATTCTGAATGCCGTAGTTCTTGCCAAGGTAATACGCGGTCGCAAGACCATGCCCGCCAGCACCGATGATGATGACGTCATAACGTTTCTTGGGCTCGGGCGAACGCCAAGCGCGTTCCCATCCGGTGTGATAGCGCAGGGCCTCCCGCGCGACAGCAAAGGCTGAGTAGTGTTTCATAAGCGAATCCATCCGGTTCGGTGATTGCGCGCAGATATGCCGCGCGGCGACAGTTTAACCGCGCCGCGCAACGCCGCAATATCGCACTATTGCGACATGTCGTTCATTCGCGGCCATTTGTCCCTTTTGTTGGACGTCGCACAGGTCTAAGTCAGGACAGCATCTTCGGAGGGACCATGACGTTCTGGGTTCTGATTTTTCTTGTCGCGCTGTTGATCGCGGTGTTTTTGAGTTTCACACTGCTGCGCAAACGCCGTGGGGATGAACCTGCGGCGGCTTACGATCTGCGTGTGTATCGCGAACAGCTCTCCGGTGTGGACCGGGATCTGGCGCGCGGGGTGATTGGTGAGGCCGATGCGGAACGGGTCCGCACCGAAATCTCTCGACGAATTCTTGCCGCTGATGAACAGATGAAAAAGGGTGGCTCGGGTGCTGGGCCATCGCGGACCGTCTCGATTGTGACGATCCCGGTTGTCATGCTGATCATCATTGGGGGCGCGATGGCGATGTATCATCGTATTGGTGCCGTCGGGTTGCCCGACATGCCCCTGACCACGCGGCTGGAACTGGCCGAGGAGGTGCGCGCCAATCGTCCGTCCCAGAGCGCCGCAGAAGAGCTGGCGACCCCACCTCAAACGGCGCAGCTTGACGAAAATTACGCGTCTCTTCTCAAGCAGTTGCGAGAGACCGTTGCGGCCCGCCCGGATGATTTGCAAGGGCAGATGCTTTTGGCGCAGCATGAGACCAATTCGGGGAACTTCAAGGATGGATATACCGCGCAACAAAGGGTGATCGAACTGTCAGGCGACGCAGCCACAGCCGAGCACTACGCGGATTTTGCCGAGATGATGATCCTGGCTGCGGGCGGATATGTGTCGCCCGAAGCTGAAAAGGCCCTTGCCGAAGCTTTGAATCGCGATCCCCATCACGGCCCGGCACGATATTATTGGGGGCAAATGCTGGTTCAGACAGGTCGACCGGACCTTGCCTACCGCATTTGGGTCGAAACGCTGAGGGAAGCCCCGGCAGGCGCGCCGTGGGCGGGGGCGATCCGGGATCAGATTGATGAGTTGGCCTTTCGGGCAGGGGTTTTCAATCCACCGGACCTGAGCGCGCCGTCTGGTCCAAGTCGCGAAGACATGGCTGCAGCAGCGGAAATGAGCCCCGAGGAACGGCAACAGATGATTCAGGGAATGGTGAATCAGTTGTCCGACCGCCTGGCGACGGAAGGCGGCGCGCCCGAAGAATGGGCTCGTCTGATCTCCGCTCTGGGTGTTCTGGGCCAGGGCCAACGGGCCATGGATATCCACAATGAGGCGCTGGAGGTGTTTGCCGGAAACACCGAGGCGTTGCAGATCATTGATGCCGCAGCCCTCCAGGCCGGGATTGCGCAATGATCCACGACGTTTTCGAAGACTTCGCCAATGCGCTTCCCCCGATGCAAGCGCTGATAGGGCTGGATCTGGGTGAAAA
Source organism: Ruegeria sp. SAZD013 (assembly GCF_059612525.1). Lineage (NCBI taxonomy): Bacteria > Pseudomonadati > Pseudomonadota > Alphaproteobacteria > Rhodobacterales > Roseobacteraceae > Ruegeria > Ruegeria sp. SAZD013. Next base: position 881,387 of record NZ_JBXWQT010000020.1, read on the forward strand.
GACCATCGGCGTCGCGGTTTCCGACCGAATGCGGGGCGTGGCCAGCCCGTTGGAGACCGTAAGGCGCAAGAAATTCACACTCGATTCCGCCCGGTTGATCGAAATTGCTACGGATCGCGATATTGGCGGCATTCTGTTGGGTCTTCCCAAAAACATGGACGGCACAGAGGGTCCGCGCTGCCAGTCTACGCGGGCATTTGCGCGAAACCTGTCCCGTCTGACGGATTTACCAATCGGATTCTGGGATGAACGGCTGAGTACGGTTGCGGCAGAAAAAGCACTGCTTGAGGCGGATACGTCACGAAAACGTCGCGGACAGGTTATTGATCACGTTGCAGCAGGTTATATCTTGCAGGGAGCACTGGACAGACTGCGCTTTTTGTAACAGGTCGGAGACCGATCGATGACGAATATGGTTTGGAAGCGCAATGAGGTCGAAAGCCCTTGTGTCCAGATTTGTGTTGTCCATCCGGCCGAGCGTATCTGCACCGGATGTTACCGCACGATTGACGAGATTTCTCGCTGGTCCAGGATGGACAGCAGCGAACGCGCTGAAATCATGAACGACCTGCCGTCTCGTAAACCGCGACTCAGCAAGCGGCGCGGCGGGCGTGCCGCTCGTATGAATGGCTCCTGATCGATCAGTGAATACGTTTTGATGACATTTCTGGCGGCTGTGTGACCCGTCTCGGGATAGGTGTGTTCGGCGCGGTGCCACGCAGTTCTTTCTGAAACAGAAGCGCAATCTCGGATTGGCTGGTTTTGGGCCGCCGATCATCATTGCGCGCGCATTCCGATTGCAGCACGTCAGCTGCACGTTTGGTCTTTCTTGTATTAGTGAGTCTTCCGATCAAAGTCTTAAGTGGCATTGCGGACGTCCCGTTTCCAGTAACCGTGCCACTGCGGGTCGAGTTCGAGCTCCGAGGGGGTCTAGCTCTTGAACATTGAGGTTCAACGTGAGTGGTAACCCGCAGCGACAGGGTGTGGCTAAAGGTATTTCCCGTCACAAGTAGGGGAAAACACGCGGCCTTTGATCGTTTTTGACGCCTCAATCAAGAAAAACTCTCAAAAGCACATAATTTCCTAACGTCACTATTCGACCCGACTTTGCCGGGGCTGGGAAAGCTGGGGCCGAAGCTGCGGGAAACCCGCCGTCAGCAGTCGAATCATGCCTGACATCAAACGACCGGATTTGAGGCTGCATCACGACCTTGACCGATTGGGTGTTGCCTGCTCAGGCGTTCCACAGTCGAAGGTTTTATCCGGCGGCAAGCCAAGCCCTGGCGTTCTCGTACTCTTCGGACGGGAAAAACTGTGTCCGGGTCCCTAACACATGGCTGGCGACCTTCTGCGCCATGCGCTGCCAGCTTTTGTCCCCAACGATGGCAGCTCGGTCCAGTTGTCCGATATGTCGGCTGGCCAACCGAAAATGCGCCGCAAGCGCTGACAGCCCTTGCCAGCCGTCAAACTCCCTGAGGTCTATCAGCAGGCGAAACCCTAGCCGGTCCTGTAACACTGCATCCAGATCACGTTCTGCCTGTTTGTACCATTCAGGGTCCAGCTTGCCCAATAGGCTGATCTGAACACATGGACCGCTCAGGTCAGTCACGTGGATCGACCCAAGGGACTCGCGCATCCAGCGTCGGGCCGCCTCAAGCTCGGCCAGATCAAACACCTGAACCGGACAGGGCAGGATGGGGGCCGCCAGACGAACGCTTGTCTGCACCCAACCCTGATCAGCAACAACTGCGATCCGGTCGAAACCGCGCCAATGGCTTAACCCCAGCTTGGTGTCGGACCAGGCTGCGCCCAGATCATACCCCTGGAATTCAGGTTGTATTATCGCCAGTAGCCGAACCGTGTCGTGTTCCGTTAGCGCAGACTCGATGGCGGGAACCAGAGTATTGGTGTAATCGGCGCTGGTCACTTGCCCCGACAACTCGACTTCTATGAGTGCACCGTCAGAATTCGTATGAACCGTCATCATCGGTCAAAACCTCCAAAGCCAAATAATGACAGGACGTTAGGCGGATTCGATCCATTCGGCTACTCCACCGGCGCATTCGGGGCGGAAATAGGCGATCATTCGACCATCCTGCCCCGCCGTCGCCCCTTCGGCCCAAGGAGCAACGCCGTGCAGGCAATGGCGGTGAAGCAAATAGGCCTCTCCCGGCTTTGCAGGCAACTCGATCCTTGGGCAGGTCGCAAACACCTCGCGACGGGCGGATTGGTAGATGTCGGTTATGTCTACTTCGTGCAGGACCTCAGGTGGCGTCCCTTCAAGCGCCTGCCTGAACGCGGTCCGCAGAATGTCATGACTGCCGTCCCACACCACCATCGGAGACGCGTCTGAGCTGGCCTCAGTCAGTGGAATGCCCAGAATCCAGGCATGAGGTTCATCAACCCGGCGGCGGCGATCCTGCCCTGTCGGGCGCAAACCGTCCACATGGGCCGCATCCCTGTTTCGACGGTACCGGGTGGCCGCTTCATTCTCGCCCCGGCGCGGGCGCGGATAACCCGGATAAACAACCGAAACCTGCCCCTTGTGCAGCGGTAAATCTCCAAAGTGTTTGTCGATGAACGCCATGGCCTTTCCGGTCAGAGGCCCGGACTGCCCGACCCTGCCCTTCGTGTCATTGGATAGTGCGTCGACACCGATGAACCACGTACCTTCGCAATCCAACCATTCCGCGTGGGCCGGGTCCGTTGTCGACGCCCGTGCGGCAGGCAAAGCGTGGTTCACCCATTCGGCCAAAACCGGATCATACGGGAATTTCACCCAGCCCCGGGCAGAAAAATCGCTCATAAGCCCACGGCCTTGCGCAGCATGTTCAGCGCGACCAGCGTCAGGAACACGGCGAAGACACGTTTCAACGGTTTTGGGTCCATCGCATGGGCCAGCTTTACCCCCCAGGGCGCGGTGATCATTGTCATTGCGACAACGATCCCGAAGGCCACAAGATTAACCGCGCCAATGGTCAACGGGGGGCGATGCTCGGGCGCGATATCTACAAACAAGAACCCAATGACCGAGGGTACGGCGATGATCACGCCAAACCCGGCCGCGGTCGCGACCGCGCGGTGGATAGGGGTGTTATAGAGGCTCATCAGCGGCACACCGAAACTGCCTCCACCGATGCCCATCAGAACGGAAAGAAACCCGACCAGAGGGGACAGGACGGCCCGCTTGATTCCGCCGGGCATTGCGTCGCCCAACCGCCATTCTGCGCGACCCAACCCAAGATAGGCACCGATCACCATGCCCAGAATTCCGAACAGTGCCTGCAAGGCCTCGGTCCGCAGCGCCGATGCGACCAGCACTCCGACAATTGCGCCGACGACAATACCCGGACCCCAACCGCGCAGGATATCCCAATCCACGGCACCCTTCTTGTTGTGGGCTAGAACAGACCGCATCGACGTTACAATGATCGTGGCCAGCGACGTCGCCAGACAAAGCTGCATCAGTTGCGGGCCGCCATAGCCAAGCGTCTGAAACGCATAGAAGAACGCGGGGACCAAAACGATACCGCCGCCCACTCCCAACAGCCCGGCAAGCACACCGGCCAGCGCGCCGATCACAAGCAAAAGGCCCATCATCTGGGCCAGCAACACTGTCTCGGGCATCGTCCCCCCCTTGCCGTTTAAACCTCGACCATCGGCGCAATATGGTCCAGGGCCTGTAGCATGACTTCTGGCCCGGCCCCTTCATGCACGGCCCCTTCGGACAAGGCGCGCCGCCATGCCCGCGCACCGGGGCGCCCCGCGAAGAGACCCAGCATATGCCGCGTGATCTGGTGCAAACGCCCGCCATTGGCAAGGTGCCTTTCAATATAGGGCACCATTTCTTGAACAACCGTCAGCGGATCGCGAACGGTTCCAACGCCAAAGATGCGCCGGTCGGCATCTGCCAGGATATCACCGGGCTGATGATAGGCCGCCCGACCAATCATGACACCGTCAAGACCCGCGTCCAGATGTGCTGCTGCTTCATCCAAGCTGGCGATACCACCATTGATCGATATATGCAGATCCGCAAACGCGGCTTTCATCCGATGCACAAGGTCATAATCAAGCGGTGGAACATCGCGGTTTTCCTTAGGGCTCAGCCCCTGCAACCACGCCTTGCGCGCATGGATCGTTACTCTTTGACAGCCCGCCGCACTGATCTGCTCAAGAAACGCAGGCAGAACTTCTTCGGGCTCTTGGTCATCCACACCGATGCGGCATTTGACCGTGACATCTACATTCGCCGCTTCGCGCATTGCTGCGACGCATTCTGCAACCCGTGCCGGATCTTTCATCAGAACCGCCCCGAAAGTACCAGACTGCACCCTGTCCGACGGGCATCCACAGTTCAGATTGATCTCATCATATCCTGCATCAGCACCCAAACGCGCCGCTTGCGCCAGCTCCTCCGGATCGGACCCACCCAGCTGCAAAGCCACGGGATGTTCCTGCGGTGAATGATCCAACAGATGCAGCGCCCCTCCTCGGACAAGCGCCGGTGCCGTTACCATCTCGGTATACAGCAAGGTTTCCGTGCTAAGCAGCCGATGAAAATACCGACAGTGGCGGTCGGTCCAGTCCATCATGGGGGCAATGCTCAGAGTAGCATGGTGTTGAATGTTATCTCTTCCACGTGCAGTCAACTCAACCATCCTCAAGAATACGAAACCCGCAGCTATCATAGAAAAATCGCCAAAATAAGCCAATTCTTGAGGACTTGGCAAACGAAGCTGATTTGCGGGTTCGGACGTCGTATCAAATCCGATCGCCGCGCTTTCAACACTGGGAAAATCCAGCCGCTCTCTGACTTGCCGCAGACAACGCCATTGGAGAATATGATCAATGGCTTAACAGATGTTTCCGTGATGTTTTCACTGAAGGAAACGCAAGGCGCGAGCTTTGACAGCAAGACCAATTTCGTACTCGCCCAAAAACTATGCCGAGCAGTCACATCTGTCCCAAATATCAAAATTTGATCAAATTTGGTGACAAATCTGATCCATTGAAGTAAATCACGGGGAAACAGAATTGACGGAGCCCCCAATGGACCTGAGCGCCTTGCACAGTTTTCGCGTGACTGCATGTGACCTGAACGGTCAGATGCGGGGCAAACGCGTGCCCCCTGAGTATGCGGGCAAGCTGGAGAAAGGCGCCGTGCGCATGCCGTTCTCGGCACTCAATGTCGATCTCTGGGGCGCGGACATTCACGGCAGCCCGCTGGTGTTTGAAACCGGCGATGCGGATGGCGTGCTGCGCCCAACCGACCGGGGCCCGGTGCCTGTGCCCTGGCTTCCGAAAGAAACGGCGCTGGTTCCGATGAGCTTGTATGACGATGCAGGTACCCCGTTTGCGGGTGATCCGCGCCACGCTCTGTCTGCCATTCTTGACCGTTATGCCAAACGCGGCTGGTCGGTCGTTGCGGCGACTGAGTTGGAATTCACACTAATCGATGCTTCGGGTGCGCAACCGCAACCTCCGTTGAACCCGATCACCGGGCGCCGCCTGCTGCATGAATCCGTTCTGTCGGTCGCTGAAATGGATGCGTTTGAGGATTTCTTCACAGATCTCTACGATGGCTGCGCCGCCATGGATATCCCCGCGCAAACCGCCATCTCGGAAAGTGGCGTTGGCCAATTCGAGATCAACCTGAATCATCAGGATGCCATGCGCTGTGCCGACGATACGTGGCTTTTCAAGGCGTTGACACGCGGCCTGGCGCGCAAACACGGGTTTGCCGCAACATTTATGTCAAAACCCTATGCCGATGATGCAGGCAATGGGATGCATGTGCATTTCTCGGTGCTGGACCATCGGGGGCGCAATGTGTTTGACAATGGCGGGCCTGAAGGGACCGGCATTCTGCATTCCGCCGTCGCGGGTTGTGTGGCGGCCATGCCAGGCAGCACGTTGATTTTTGCGCCCCACGGCAATTCTTACACCCGGCTTGTACCGGGTGCGCATGCCCCGACCGGGGCCTGCTGGGCCTATGAGAACAGAACCGCCGCAATTCGAATCCCGGGCGGGGCAACAGCAGCGCGGCGCATCGAACACCGCGTCGCAGGTGGCGACATCAACCCCTACCTGATGCTGACCGCGGTTTTGGGTGCAGCCCTTGCCGGGATCGAAGACGGTCTGCGGCCCCCTGCCCCGATCACAGGCAATGCCTACGATATCGAAGACCTGCCTCAACTGATGCCAGACTGGGCGGCCGCAATTGACAGATTTGAGACCGACCCCCTGGTCGCCCGGCTTTTCCCGGCGGATCTGATCCAGTACCTGATCATGACCAAGCGACAGGAAATTGAACGACTTGAGCGTATCGCTCCTGAAGATCACTGGCTGAGCTATCTCGAAGCGGTTTGACCCCCCTTGCCGCCTCATTCGGACTCAGCTAGAGTTAATTTGATCAAATTTGGTGACACATGAAAATCGGCATATTACAAACCGGCCACACACCAGATGCGTTGCATGGCGAATTCGGCGACTATGATGAGCTGTTTCCTGCACTTCTCGGTGGCAACGGATTTGAGTTCCAGACCTTCGCCGTGGTCGACGGCATATTCCCAAGCGGCGCGGATGACGCAGATGGCTGGGTCATAACCGGTTCGCGCCACGGCGCGTACGAAGACCTGCCGTGGATCGCCCCGCTGGAAGACTTGGTCAGAGAGATACAGCAAAGCGGAAAGCCACTGATCGGCGTATGCTTTGGGCATCAGATCATCGCGCAGGCACTGGGCGGCAAGGTCGAGAAGTTCAAGGGCGGATGGGCCGTCGGACGCACTGAATACAAGTTTGACGGCAACACAGTCTGGCTGAATGCCTGGCATCAGGATCAGGTTGTCGAGTTGCCCGAAGGCGCGCGCGTTCTTGGTCAGAACGCATTTTGCGAAAACGCGATGCTGGCTTATGGAGACACGATCTGGACGGTTCAGGCCCACCCTGAATTCACCAATGGTTTTGTCGCGGGCCTGATGCGCACACGGGGAAAAGGCGTCGTCCCCGAAGACCTGATGCGCGAGGCCGCAAATCGCGAAACCGCCCCGGATGACAACGCCACAATCGCGCGCCATATGGCCGAGTTTTTAAAGAAAGAGAGAGCCTGATGGCTGATTGGACTGATAAACTGCCGGAAGCCGCCAAAGCCTATTTCCACGGACAGCGGCTGGACGAGGTTGAATGTATCATCTCGGACCTTCCCGGAATTGCACGTGGCAAGGCCGTGCCTGCCACGAAATTCGCCAAGCAATCCTATTTTCACCTGCCTGACAGCATATTCTTCCAGACCATCACGGGGGACTGGGGTGAAGCCGCAGGTGACGACGGGTTCATCGAAAAGGACATGATCCTGAAGCCCGACTATTCGACGGCTTCAGCCGCACCCTGGACAGGGGACTGGACGCTGCAAGTGATCCACGACGCCTATGACCGGGATGGTGATCCGATCCCTTATAGCCCCCGTAACGTGTTGAAACGCGTGGTCCAGCTGTATCACAACCGAGGCTGGAAACCGGTTGTTGCGCCAGAAATGGAGTTCTTTCTGGTCGCCCCCAACGTCGATCCCGCACAGGAAATCAAGCCGATGATGGGGCGTTCTGGCCGCCCGGCTGCGGCGCGGCAGGCGTATTCGATGACCGCGGTGGACGAGTTCGGCCCGGTCATCGACGATATCTATGACTTTGCCGAACATCAGGGGTTCGAAATCGATGGCATCACCCAGGAAGGCGGTGCGGGCCAGTTGGAGATCAACCTGCGCCACGGCAACCCAGTCAAACTTGCTGATGAGGTTTTCTACTTCAAGCGCCTGATCCGCGAGGCGGCGTTACGGCACAATTGTTTTGCAACCTTCATGGCCAAACCGATCGAGGAAGAGCCGGGCTCGGCCATGCATATCCATCATTCGATTATCGACATGGAGACCGGCCAGAATATCTTTTCGGGCCCGCAGGGCGGCGAAACGGACGCGTTCTATCACTTCATTGCCGGGTTGCAGAACCATCTGCCCTCCGGTCTGGCCGTGATGGCACCTTATGTAAACTCGTATCGTCGCTACGTGAAAGACCACGCCGCACCGATCAATCTGGAATGGGCCCGCGACAACCGCACTACAGGCATTCGCGTTCCTCTGTCCGGACCTGAATCGCGCCGTGTCGAAAACCGCATCGCCGGTATGGATTGCAACCCGTATCTGGGCATCGCCCTGTCGCTGGCGTGCGGCTATCTGGGTCTGGTTGAACAAGAACGCCCGCGTCGTCAATTCTATGGTGACGCCTATGAAGGCGAAGGGGATATCCCCCAGGTCATGGGCGATGCGCTGGATATGTTTGACGAAGCCACAGCCCTGCACGAAATCCTTGGCCCCGAGTTTGCCCGTGTCTATGGCATCGTGAAGCGGGCCGAATATGAAGAATTTCTGCAGGTCATCTCTCCGTGGGAACGGGAACATCTGCTGATCAACGTCTGAGACTTTTCGTGAACCTGCTCTATTCCAATGACCGCAAGGGCGAATACCCTGCCAGCTGGTATGCCGCGACGGCGAACCCAACGGAACGCTTTCCTGTTTTGGCCGAAGATATTACGGCGGATGTCTGCGTTGTGGGCGGTGGCTACACAGGCCTGTCCGCAGCATTGCATCTGGCCGAGGCGGGGTTCGATGTCGTTCTGCTTGAAGCCCACCGTGTCGGATTTGGTGCCTCGGGGCGCAATGGTGGTCAACTGGGCAGCGCGCAGCGGATGGATCAGGAAGACCTTGAGCGTCTTGTTGGCGACCCGGATGCCGCAAAGCTGTGGGACCTGGCCGAAGACGCCAAGGATCTGGTCAAATCACTGATCGCCAAGCATCAGATCGCGTGCGACTTGCAACCCGGTGTCGCGGTTCTGGGTCTGTCAGCTTCGGAACGAAAAGAGCTGCATGACCATGCAGCCCATCTGTCCGACCGGTATCACTATGACCAGATCAAGCTGCTGGATGAAGACGAAGGCCACAAACTGTGCCCCTCACCCGCTTATAAGGGTGGGTATCTGGACATGGGGGCCGCTCATCTGCACCCATTGAACTTTTCGCTGGGGTTGGCGCAGGCTGCGGCCAAAGCGGGTGTTCGCATTTTTGAGGGCACCGAAGTCATCGATATTGACGAAACCCGGCCTGCCCTGATCCTGACCGCCAGGGGGAACGTTAGGGCCGACCATGTTGTGCTGGCCTGCAATGGCTATCTTGGCAATCTCAACCGGACCGTCGCGGCCCGTGTCATGCCCATCAACAACTTCATCGCAGCGACCGAACCCCTTGGCAGCGAGGCTGCGCGGGTCCTGACGCAGGATGTCGCGGTCGCGGATACCAAGTTCGTGGTGAACTATTTCCGCCTTAGCGCCGATGGCCGGCTTTTGTTCGGTGGCGGCGAAAGCTATGGCTATCGTTTTCCTGCGGATGTCGCTGCGAAGGTCCGCAAGCCGATGACCGAGATTTTCCCACATCTGCGCGATGTCAAAATCGACTACGCTTGGGGTGGGACGCTGGCCATTACCATGCGGCGGATGCCTTATCTGGTGCGTATCGCACCCAATATTCTGTCTGCTTCCGGCTATTCCGGTCATGGTGTAGGCACGGCGACCCATGCCGGGCAACTGATGGCGCTGGCCATTCAGGGACAGGCAGAAGGGTTCGATACAATGGCCCGCGTGCCAACCCTGCCCTTCCCCGGCGGATCCGCCCTGCGCAACCCGCTGCTGGTACTGGCAATGACATGGTTCGCCTTGCGGGACCGGCTTGGGATCTGATCCACGTTACTTGTGACAAATTGATGAATTTCCGCTGGCGCGACGATTGAGGGCTTGGATTGCCACCTGAATAGCTTTATCTTTACCAAAGATAGAATTCGGGAAATCCAAATATGACGCTTCCACCAAACGTTCATGACGCCGAACCCATCCCAGAAGCAGCAAAAGAAGCCATCGACGCCCTGATGCAGTCGGGCGACTTGTTTCGTTATACCGCCCCGCAAGATGCCCCGGTGTCTTTGCTAGAGGCCGAGTTTGCCGAACTGCTGGGCACAAAATACGCTCTCGCTGTTTCGTCCTGTTCTGCTGCGCTGTTTCTGTCACTTAAGGCACTGGGTTTGCCGCGCGATGCGCGCGTCCTGATCCCCGGCTTCACATTTGCCGCAGTTCCCTCGTCAGTCATTCACGCGGACTGCATCCCGGTTCTGTGCGAAGTGCGTGAGAATTATCGCATCGACATGCCCGATTTCGAGGCCAAGCTCGACAGCGTTCAAGCGGTGATCATCAGTCACATGCGCGGCCACACATCTGATATGGACGCGATCATGGCGCTGTGCGACGCGCGTGACATCCCGGTTGTCGAAGACGCTGCTCATTCGCTGGGCACGACCTGGCATGGCAAAAATATCGGAACCATCGGCAAGGTCGGCTGTTTCTCGTTTCAGTCCTACAAGATGATCAATGCGGGCGAAGGCGGTATTCTGATCTCAAACGATGCAGATCTGGTGGCCCGTGCCGTCATCATGTCGGGCGCGTACGAACATAACTGGAAGAAACACAAAGGACCGCACGGCGACAACTCACCCGAGCTGGAAGAGGCCTTCGCTCGCTGGCAGAACAAGTTGCCGCTTTATAACCTGCGTTTGAACAACCTGAGCGCCGCTGTGATCCGCCCGCAGATCCCGGAACTGGCCCGTCGTGTTCGCGACGGTCTGGCGAACCACGACTATGTTGCCGGACGCTTGAATACCTCACCCCATATCGACGTGCCCGCACCCTTGCCCCCCGAGCAGCGCGCGCCGGACTCGATTCAGTTCAATCTGGTTGGGTTGCAGGAACACGAGATTCGCGCATTTGCCGCCGCATCCGAGGCACGCGGTGTCAAAGTTCAGGTCTTTGGCCTGAGCCAGGACAATGCGCGCGCCTTCTGGAACTGGCAATTCCTGCCGGAAACGTTCGAGCTGCCGCAAACACGTGATATGCTGATGAAAGCGTGTGACGTCCGACTGCCCGTACGCCTGACGCGCGCAGAGCTGGACGTGATTGCAGATATTTTGCTGGCCGCCGTTGGCGAAGTGACCGGCCCAATGCCGGTCTACGGTACCTGAGACTAGAACTGGCCCACTTAAATGGTGGGCCTTTTCCTCCGGCTCACCTTAATTCAGTTTCGAAAGCTTCTGTTGAAGTTCAGCCAACTGTTTCTTGATATCGTCAAGATCCTCTTTCGGCTCTGACTTTTCACTTTCCTTCTCTGGCGAGGACCATCTGCCAGACAACCCACCTGTCATAGCCTTCAGAAATGCCTGCTGCTGTGCTTGCAACGCTTCAAAACCCGGCATCTGGGACATCGGGTTCATGGCGTTCATGTTTTCCATCATCTTGCTTTGGCTTTCGCGCAGCATATCGAACGAGCTTTGCAGGAATTGCGGCATCATGCCCCCGCCCGGCAGCATGTAGCTGCGCACCAGATCATTCAGAACATTGACCGGCAGCACATTCTCGCCGCGGCTTTCATGTTCAGCAATGATTTGCAGCAGATACTGCCGTGTCAGGTCGTCGCCGGATTTCAGGTCGATGATCTGTACTTCGCGCCCGTCACGGATGAATCCCGCGATATCTTCGAGCGTCACGTAATCGCTGGTCTCGGTGTTATACAGCCGACGGCTGGCATAGCGCTTGATCAGCAGCGGTTTTTCTTGGTCCGACACCGGGTTCCCTCCCCAAGGATGATGCGTTGCAGCACAGGTTATGCGAGTGCAGCACAAAAAGAAAGGGCAGGTCAATGGACCTGCCCAACGCGATTGCACCTATAGGGAGGGTCGGGTGCGTTTCGCTGACTTTTCTTACTTCGCAGCAGCAGCTTTTTTAGCGGCTGTGGTCACGTCGTTGGTTGCTTTTTTAACAGCAGCGGATGCTTCTTCCGCAGCTTCTTTACCAGCAGCCATCAGCAGTTCGACGGTTTCGGTCTGAACTTTTTTTGCGATTTCTGCGAAAGCGGCCATGTTCTCGGCTGCAACTTCAGCAGAAGCGCTTGCGAAATCGGTTGCTGCTTTTGCGTAGTCGGCAGGCTCTGCCTTGGCTTTCGACATCTCGGTCAGTTTGGCCAGCGTGTCTTTGGTCCATTTGCTCGAGATTTCTGCCGATTTCTCTGCTGCTTCCAGAGCAACGCCCGACAGCTTTTCATTCAGCGAAGCGGTCGATTTGAATGCGCCTTCCATTGCGGTTGTGTCCACGGGGAATGCACCCATCATGTCTTTCATGATCGCGGTAAAGTCTTGGGTCTTAGCCATTGTCATAATCCTTTTAGCCAGTCCGGGCCCACCCCGGGTTTCATCAGCTTGAGGACAATATGATTGCTGCAGCGCAGCATTGCAAGTTTTTTCTTGCTGCGCTGCAGAAAAAATCAAGTTTCAGAATGAAATCAGGCGTTTGGTTTTGCCACTACATACGTTCCGGGTGCAGCACCCAGGCTCGGGTGCTTCGAATCGCCAGGTTCACGGGCCGGTACCTGCTTGCCCGACCGTTTCTTAAGCCAGGCATCCCACATGGGCCACCAAGACCCTTCATGAAAATCGGCTTCCTTTAACCAGGTGGCGGCGTCTGTTTTCAAATCCGGGTTGGTGTAATGCCCATACTTTTTCTTGCTGGGCGGGTTCACAATGCCCGCAATATGACCCGACTCGGAAACCACGAAAGTTTTTGATCTCGAGCCCATCTTTTGCACACCGCGATAGCAGTCTTTCCACGCCGCGATATGATCGGTTTCGCATGTGATGGCTATCAGGGGCACATCAACGTCACCGAGCTTCAGCTTATGCCCCAGTACCTCAAAGCCATCGGTCGCGAATTCATTGCGCTGGCATAGCCCACGCAAGTACTCCACCGCCATTTTCGCAGGCAGGTTGGCTCCGTCACCGTTCCAGTACAGCAAATCAAAGGCCGGGGGCACTTCCCCCATCATGTAACTGCGAATGGCCGGGCCATAGATAAGGTCACGTGATCTCAAGAATGACATTGTGCGCGCCATGATCCACGACCGCAGAACACCTTCCTTTTTCACTTCTTCTTCGATTCCGTCGATAAAATCGTTTTGTAGGAAAGGCGTGAACTCTCCCTGATCGGAAAAATCCGTCAATGCGGTGAACAGGGTCGCCGATTTGACCGACTTGTCTCCTCGCTGTTTCAGCAGAGACAGCGTCAGGCTCAGGGTGGTACCTGCAATGCAATACCCCACCGCGTTGACCTGTTTGACCTTGCAAATCTTCTTGGCCGCCTCGATCGCGGTCAGGAAACCGTCCTGAATGTAGTCTTCCATGCCGGTTTCGGCATAGCTTTCGTCCGGATTGACCCAGCTCACTACAAACAGGGTATATCCCTGCTCGGTGATCCATTTGATCATGCTGTTCTGGGCTTTCAGGTCCAGAATATAGAACTTGTTGATCCAGGGCGGGAACAGGACAATCGGTGTCTCACATACAGTTTCGGTCGCCGGCTTGTACTGGATCAGTTCCATCATCCGGTTACGATAAACCACCTCCCCCGGCGTCGTCGCCAGGTTACCGCCGACCTCAAAGGCACTCTCATCTGCCAGTTTGACGACCAGCTCGCCATTGTTGGCCTCAAGATCTGACACAAGGTTTTCCAACCCCTTGATCAGTGACTGGCCCTCGGTTTCGACCGCTTTTTGTAATGCATCCGGATTGGTCGCCAGGAAGTTTGTCGGCGCCATCATATCGACGATTTGCTGCGAGAAATATTGCAGCCGCCTTTTGTCCTTGGCATCCAGATCGTCCACGGACGCAACAGCCTGCGCGATCGCTTGCGCATTGGTCTGGTATTGCTGGCGGATCAGTCGGAAATAGGGATTGGTCTCCCAAAGGGGGTTCGAAAATCGCTTGTCTTCTGTTTTGGGGGCTTCGCCTTCCGCGTCAGACGCAGTCAGCGCTTTCTGCGCCTCGGCAAAGTTCAGCACTGACTTGCCCCAGAATTCTATCTGCTGTTCCAGTAGTTTGGCGGGATTTTGCCAAGCCTCCGCCCAGTAGGCACTTGCTGCTCGTGCGAAAAGCTCTTGATTCGGGCCGTCCAGCGCGGGTGTGTGCGGCCGTTTTACAGCCATGACCTCAATCAGGCGCTTGGACAGCTTCTCGACCTTTTCCATATTTTCTTTAAGGCGTTCAATATGTTCTTCGGATACGTCTGGCATGTGGTCTTCACTAGTTGTCATTTTAACAATTCCCCCCTAACCTCGCTGCTATGCAGAATAACGTCGTGGGTGCTGGGGGGCAAAGCGACGAATGGTCCGAACTCTCAGGCTGACACTCAGGAGGCCCCATTTATGCGCTACATGATGACCTACGACCTGATGGAAACTGCGCGAAACACCAACCAGTGGCTTGGTGCAACCGCCAGCGCGATGGCGTCTTATCCGATGTTTTCCATGGTGCCGAACCCCGCATTCAACTGGATGGCCGCCTGGGGTGAAGTGACCGAGCGTACGTTCCAGCGGATGGTTGCAAAGCCCGATTGGGGTATTCGCACGTTCACCTGCGAAGATGGCAAGGATCATCTGGTTGAAATCACGACCGTTCTGGAACGCCCTTTTGGTGATCTGGTACATTTCCGCATCAATGGCCGAAAAGAACAACCGCGCAAAGTGCTGTTGGTTGCCCCGATGTCCGGTCACTATGCAACGTTGCTGCGGTCGACAGTCAAAAGCCTTCTGGTCAATTGCGAAGTCTACATCACCGATTGGCATAATGCGCGCGATATCCCTGTGTCTGCAGGTAAATTCGATGTCGAAGACTACACGCTCTACCTTGTAGATTTTATGAAAGAGCTTGGACCGGACACCCATGTTGTTGCCGTTTGCCAGCCTGCGCCTCTGACCTTGGCCGCAACGGCATACCTGGCCGAGATTGAACCCAAAGCTCAACCAAGCACCCTGACGCTAATAGGTGGCCCCGTCGACCCGGACGCAACGCCGACCGATGTGACAGACTTCGGTCGTCGCGTCACCATGGGCCAGTTGGAAGAAACAATGATCCAGCGTGTTGGCTTCAAGTACAAGGGCGTTGGACGTATGGTCTATCCGGGTCTGCTGCAATTGGCCTCGTTCATGTCCATGAACGCAGATCGTCACTCCAAAGCGTTTTCCGACCAGATCCAGCGCGTCATGCGGGACGAGGCCTCGGACCAGGATGCCCATAACCGTTTCTATGACGAATACCTGGCCGTGATGGACATGACAGCCGAGTTCTATCTTTCGACGGTCGAGCGGGTCTTCAAAAATCGAGAGATTGCGAGAAACGAGTTCGTGGTCGCGGGTCACAAGGTGGACATCAGTAAGATTACCGATGTTGCGGTGAAGACTGTCGAAGGTGCAAATGATGACATCTCCGCACCCGGCCAGTGTATTGCCGCGCTGGATTTGTGCACCGGCCTGCCGGACAGCAAAAAGGCAAGCCACGTCGAACCCGGTGCCGGTCATTATGGTATCTTCGCAGGCCGCAGCTGGCGCGACAACATTCGCCCTCTTGTGATTGATTTCATGAACGAAAACGCGCGAAAACCAAACCGTCGCGCGGCCAACTCCAACAAGGTAGCCTAACCGACATGAGCGGGTCAGCGCAAAATGGCCTCGCCTTTTCCTGTCTATGCGGCAACTTGCAGGGACGTATTTCAACCCGCGGTGTTAGGCAAGGCACACATGTTGAGTGTTTCTGCAATGATTGCCGAGCCGCTCAACTGTATTTCAAGCAACCGGACCCCGCACCCGGACCTGTCGGGATTTTTCAGATCGCACCGGATGAGATCGAAATCAGCACAGGAAGTCAGTATCTTGCGGCGATGCAACTCAGCCCCAAGGGCATGCTGCGTTGGTACGCCAGTTGCTGTAACGCACCTTTGGCGGCAACGCCCAAAACCGCGAAACTCCCGTTTGCTGGCGTTATCGTCGGCCGGGTTGCGGGTGGTGCTTCGGCGCTAGGACCCGTCACGACACGCGGGTTTGTTCCCCAACCAAACGGAAAGCAAAAGCACGAAAATCCCGGCGCCGCCATTTTTGGCCTGTTGCGCAGGGCCGCCGGATCGCGCCTGTCCGGGCGGTGGAAGTACACACCGTTTTTCGACCGGAATACCGGTGAGCCCGTGGTTATGCCAACTGTCATTTCAAAGACTGAACGCGCGACGCTTTACCAATAATCAAACCGTTGCTGGGCGTCCAACCAGGTTTGCAGCGCCTCATTGACGATGTCGGGCGTCTCCTGTGTCGGCAAGTGACCGGCCTTTTCAATAACTAGCAGTTCCGCTCCGGGAATGAGTTCTGCCATGAAAGAATGCCGTTTGACAGGTGTCAGAGTGTCGTGCGCACCGCACAGAACCAACGTGGGCACCTTGATGCGACGCAATGCGACCTGTTGATCAGGGCGGCGTTGCAGGGAACGCATCTGACGCACGAAAGTTTCAGCACCCAAATCCTGTGCCATTGCCAGCAAGCCGTTCAGGATGGGAATACGCTGCGGGCCCGGTGCCAGCGCGTCGGACCCTACAAGTTTCCGCATGACCTCCTCCAACCGGCCACCTTGCGCGCCAATGATCAGGTCTTCGCGACTGGCCGCCATTTGAGGCGTGTCCGCCTGCGCATCAGTTGCCATCAGGCACAGGCGCGACACACGTTCCGGTGCTCGGCGGATCAGCTCTAACGCCACCACACCACCCATGCTTAATCCAGCCAGTGCAAACCGATGTGGAAGCTGGTCCAGCAGACCCGAGGCGATCTCTTCGATACGCTCACCTGCTGAGAGCGGCGCAACGGTTACGGGTCGCGTCTGCGAAAACACCTCGATCTGAGGGCGATACAGTCGGGCATCGCACATCAGTCCAGGTAGCAGTACCAGCGGCTCGATCACGCAGGGGCTCCATATGCTCGGTATTCCGAGCCCTTGGGTTTGTAGTCAGGTTGAGAATTTATCACATTCAAACAAGCGGAACGTCACGGATAGGCGATTGCCCGAAAAGCCGGAAAGTCAGCATAGCGGGACCGTCGTGAAGCCGCACTTTCCTCGGGCTCAGCGCCCGGTTTCAGAAGGCATCCGCGTGGCGCAATGTAGCTGTCAATCCGCCGCTGCGGTTTAGGGCGCCACACCAGATTGAAAGCGCAGAGTTTCGGAAAAAACCAGATTTCGGAATAATCCAGGTGATCATGCATCCACCATGCCAGATCCCGCCAATCCCGGCCCTGCGCAAACTGATCCGCAAACCAGGGGATTACAATAGACGCCCCGGCAATCCGCGCATCCCCGTCCCCACGATCCCAGATGTGGCATTCCAACGGGTGATCATTTCGGGCACAGTTCAGTTTGTTTTCATTGCCAAACCTGTTTAGCGACGGTGAGCGATAGCCCGAGCGCACAGCGATCCTGCCAAAGGTCTCTTCCAGCGGGTCCAGCAGAGTTTCACAGAACGCACGTCCTGTCTCGATAGCCAGATCCGGATTGTCTGGAATGTTCTGTTTTTGGTGAAAGTTCCCGATCTCGGAATAGAGGAAATCGCGCATGAAGAAATACCGGGACAGACGAACGCGCCCTAAGGTCTCAAGGCTCCACATACTGCCCGGCTTACGCATCTTACCGCGACCCGAGGCCGCCATCATTCCACCCCCAGCCCTTTTAACCAATCCAGGATACCGGCCACAGCCGCGTCGGTCTGCCCTGGCGACATCAGGCGACCGGCAATAACATGAGATGACGGATCATCCTCGGGACCCATTGTCACCAGTTTGACGGATGCTGGCGCACCCCACGCTTCGGCGACCTCGTGTGTGCGGTCAGGGCGCACCACCTGATCGTTGTCCGAGAACCAGAACAGCACGGGCACCAGGGCGTTCGAGAAATCCAGCGCATAGACTTTTTCGACCAGAACGGACATCGGCACGACCGATTCCCACGGATAGACCGTAGACCAATATTTGTTCTTTTCCGGGTCTGGCCCCGATACATCGCGTTCGTCCCCCATCAGGACCGGTAACCAATCCCTCGCCCATGGCAAAGTGGGAATCCATGCCGCGGCCGTGTTGACCCCGAAATTCGGAGAGACAAAGACCATGCCGACAACATCTTCGCTGAGGCTGGCATCCAAAGCGGCGGCGGCTGCAAGCGTCGCACCGGTCGAAGTTGAGATTACGATCACCTTGTCCCCAACAGCACGCGCGGCCGCCAATCCCTCGGCGGTGTCCTGCATCCAGCCCGAGGCAGTGCCTTCCGCCATGGCTGATCCGGTTCGCCCATGACCTTGCAGGCGTGTGTAAACCAGATTGGCCCCCAGCGCGTCTGCCACAAGGTCCGGCACTGGCCGGATTTCCTCGGAACTTGCTGAAAAGCCATGGATGTAAAGAACGGAATACGGGGTGCGCCGTTCGTTAAAGCCATCCTGCCAGATCACTCGTTTTTCGACACCCGGAACGATATCGTCAAACGCGGCTTCGGTGCTTTCGAAATAAACCTGTACGCCCTCACCGAACTTGCGCGGATCAAAGCTTGGGCTCAGGTTCACCTCTTCGCGCGGACCAAACCAGTAGATAAGGCCGCCGATGACAATAAACGCAAGGAACAAGCGCCCCAGAAGCCATCCCAAACGCCGCATCACGCGTCTCCCAACACATCCAGAACCGCCGCCTCGATCAAGCCAAGACATGCATCATCCGAGAACCTGTGATCGGCATCCTTGACCAAAAGAAGCTGCATGTCCGGCCCTGTTGCGTGGTCCAGCAACCTAACGGCCGTTTCAGTCGAAACGGCTGTATCCGCTGTTCCCTGTAGGAAACGAACCTTGAACGGCAGGTTCAACGTGTCGCGCAGTACAAGGCGCTGCCGCCCATCTTCGATCATCCGTTTGGTGACGATGTAAGGTTCCATGTAATCGGACGGCAACTCGACATGCCCGACAGTTTCCAGGGCGGCTTTCTGGTCATCGGTGAAGGATGCCCAATAGCCATCTTCCGTGAAATCCGGCGCGGCGGCGATCGTGACCATACCTGCAATCTGGTCCGGCAGGGCCTTGGCCAGCAAAAGCGCCTGCCACCCCCCCATGGACGAGCCGACAACGATCAGCGGCCCCTTGGTCAAGGCATCGACCGCAGCGACAGTGTCCTCATGCCAATCCCCAATGCAGCCATCCTTGAACGCGCCAGAGCTTTCGCCATGACCGGAATAATCAAACCGCAAAAAGGCCCGCCCCCGCGCCTGCGCCCAAGCTTCCAGATGGACTGCCTTGGTGCCTTCCATATCCGACATAAGCCCACCCAGAAAAACCAGGGTCGGCCCTGAGCCTTCGGTTTTGTGATAGGCCAGTTTTCGCCCTTGTGCTGTTTCCAGAAAATCCGTCGCCGCCATGAAACCCTCTTATGCTTTGGGGAACATCATGCACGGCAGCCCGTTGGTCGCAATTCCCGAATTCGGGGTGTCGTGGCGTCAGTGACCGTACCCTGCGACCCTTGACAGGAATTGCTGCACCTGCCACATCAGCCAGACGCAAATAACCCGCAACCGGGCGTTCAGTGGGCGCCAAACCGACGAGGAGAGCCGAAATGGCCCTGGATTCAAAATCCGTCTCTCTCACTTTCCCAGATGGCAATGCACGTTCCTATGACGCAGGGGTTACGCCCGCGCAGGTGGCTGCCGATATTTCAAGT
Organism: Ruegeria sp. SAZD013; assembly: GCF_059612525.1. NCBI lineage: Bacteria > Pseudomonadati > Pseudomonadota > Alphaproteobacteria > Rhodobacterales > Roseobacteraceae > Ruegeria > Ruegeria sp. SAZD013. The sequence continues at coordinate 901,077 of NZ_JBXWQT010000020.1, forward strand.
TCGCTGGCCAAAAAGGCCATCTCGGCCACCGTTGACGGCAAACACTGGGACCTGCAATGGCCTATCGAAGCCGATGCACAGCTTGCCATCCACACCATGAAGGATGACGCGCAGGCCGACGAACTGATCCGCCACGATCTGGCCCACATCATGGCCCGCGCCGTGCAGGAAATCTGGCCTGCGACCAAGGTCACCATCGGCCCCGTTATCGAAAACGGCTGGTATTATGACTTCGACCGGGAAGAACCGTTCACGCCCGAAGATCTTGGCCTCATCGAGAAAAAGATGAAAGAGATCATCAACAAGCGCGATCCTGTCACCACCGAGGTTTGGGATCGCGAGCGGGCCATCGAGTTCTACAAGGCCAATAACGAGCCCTACAAGGTTGAGCTGATCGAAGCCATTCCCGGGGACGAGCCGTTGCGCATGTACTGGCACGGCCACTGGCAGGATTTGTGCCGCGGTCCGCATCTGCAACATACCGGTCAGGTTCCCGGTGATGCGTTCAAGCTGATGTCCATCGCCGGTGCCTATTGGCGCGGCGACAGCAACCGCGCGATGCTGCAACGCATCTACGGCGTGGCCTTCACCGGCAAGGAAAAACTGAAAGACCACCTTCATATGCTGGAAGAGGCCGCAAAGCGCGACCACCGCAAACTAGGCCGCGAGATGGACCTGTTTCACATGCAGGAAGAAGCCCCCGGTCAGATTTTCTGGCACCCCAATGGCTGGACCATCTACACCCAGTTGCAGGACTACATGCGCCGTCAGCAGCGCAAGGGTGGGTATGTCGAGGTGAACACGCCGCAGGTCGTTGACCGCAAACTGTGGGAACGATCAGGCCACTGGGACAAATATCAGGAAAACATGTTCATCGTCGAAGTCGACGAGGAACATGCCCGCGAAAAGGCCGTCAACGCGCTCAAACCGATGAACTGCCCCTGCCATGTCGAGATTTTCAAGCAAGGCCTGAAATCCTATCGCGACCTGCCGCTGCGCATGGCCGAGTTCGGATCGTGTAACCGTTACGAACCCTCTGGTGCATTGCATGGCATCATGCGGGTGCGCGGGTTCACGCAGGACGACGCCCATATCTTTTCAACCGAAGAACAGATCGAGGCGGAGACCGCCGAATTCATCCGTTTCCTCAGCGTGATTTACAAGGATCTGGGATTCGAGGATTTTTCGGTGAAATTCTCTGACCGCCCCGAAACCCGCGCCGGATCGGACGAGGTATGGGACAAGGCAGAAGCGGCACTTTTGTCCGCCACCCGTGCCGCCGGGATCGAACCGGAACTGAACCCGGGCGAAGGTGCATTCTATGGTCCGAAACTGGAATTCGTTCTGACGGACGCCATCGGGCGTGACTGGCAATGCGGCACCTTCCAGGTCGATTTCGTTCTGCCCGAACGGCTGGACGCCACCTATATCGGCGCCGACGGGGCCAAACACCGCCCCGTCATGTTGCATCGCGCCACGCTGGGATCCTTCGAACGCTTTATCGGTATCCTGATCGAGGAACACGCAGGCAAATTGCCGTTCTGGCTGGCCCCGCGTCAGGTCGTCGTCGCGTCCATCACATCCGACGCGGACGACTATGTCGCCAAAGTGGTCGAAACCCTGCGCGCGGCAGGTGTGCGGGCCGAGGCTGACATCCGCAATGAAAAGATCAACTACAAGGTCCGTGAGCATTCGGTCGGCAAAGTACCTGTAATTCTGGCCGTCGGTCACCGCGAAGTTGACGAGCGCACCGTAAGCGTGCGGCGACTGGGTGAAAAACAGACTCAGGTACAACCGCTTGATGTTGTAACAAAAGAGCTGGCACGCGCCGCCACCCCGCCAGATCTGCTGTAACAAACAGCACCATATCCAAAAAAATCCGACCCCTCCTATGGGGTCGGATTGTAACATTTCACCCTTTCTTCATCAAAAACAGTGTATTACGCTGCAAGGGGGCAGGCCGCCCCATGACGCGCTTGTGAGACACGGGCTCGTGAATTCAACTCTGCCCATCAAGCCACTACCTTTGTCATTGTCACAAGCAGACATACCCAGTCATCAAGAGGATTACCGAGATGTCGAAAACAGCTAAATCCCTGGTTATCGCAACCGCAGTCGCAGCCGCCGTGTCTGGTGCCGCAACCACAGCAAGCGCACAGGCAAAAGAAAAGTGCTACGGTGTATCGCTGGCCGGCCAGAACGACTGCGCCGCAGGTCCCGGAACCACATGCGCGGGCACCTCGACCGTTGATTATCAGGGCAACGCATGGACCCTGGTTGACGCAGGCACTTGCGCCGACATCGAACTGCCAGCAGAAGCAAACGGCACACCGCGCAAAGGTTCGCTGGAAGCGCTGGAACGCGACCTGCCGGCATAAGATTGGCCTGACGATTTCAAGGGGCGGGCTCCATCGCCCGCCCTTTCCCTTTCGTGATCGAGGAACTGGCCCATGTTGGATGACACCCACCGGTCAAACCGCCTGCCTGCAGCGCCGGGCGTAGGTTACAAACCGCAACATTTTGCTCAGATACTTGAACACGCACAGCCTGTTGCATGGCTGGAAATCCATGCCGAGAACTATATGGGCGACGGCGGGCGGCCCTTGGCGCAGCTGCGCCACCTCTCCGAAAAGTTCCCAATCTCGGTCCATGGCGTTGGCCTTTCCATTGGCGGTGAAGGCGCGCTGGACCCTGATCATCTGGCCCGGCTAAAACACCTGGTAGGCTGGCTGAACCCTGCAAGCTTTTCCGAACATTTGGCCTGGTCCACCCATGACAGCCATTTTTACAACGACCTGCTGCCCCTTCCCTATACCGACGAAACTCTTGCGCGGGTTTGTGAACATATCGACCAGGTCCAGCACACGGTCGGGCGCCAGATGCTGCTGGAAAACCCGTCCAGCTATCTGGCCTTCGAGGAAAGCACCTGGTCCGAACCTGATTTCCTGAGGGAGATTGCCAGGCGCACCGGTTGCGGCTTGTTGCTGGACGTAAACAATGTCTTTGTCTCGGCCACCAATCTGGAATTCTCGCCGCAAAGTTATATTGACGCCTATCCGCTTGAAAAAGTGTCGGAAATCCACCTTGGCGGCCATGATGAGGATGAAGACGATCACGGTCATCCGCTGCTGATCGACAGTCACGGACGAGAAGTGGTCGACCCGGTGTGGACCCTGCTGGATTATGTGCTGGAGCGTTCGGGGCCAAAACCCATTCTGATCGAATGGGACACTGATGTGCCGGATTGGCCCGTTCTGCGAGATGAGGCCGTTCGCGCGCAATCCGCACTGGACCGGATACCGGTATGAGTGTTTCGCAATCTGAATTCCGCGCGGCCATGATGGATGCGTCAGCGCCCGTTCCCGGCGGATTGCTGGACGGTGGCGCGCGCCCCGCCGGTCGCCGGTTCAGCGTGTACCGCAACAATGTTGCGGTGTCGCTGACCGAGGCGATGCATCAGGCGTTTCCCGTGATTGCCAAATTGCTAGGGGCGCAGAACATGGATGGGCTGGCCGGGATTTTCCTGCGTCAACACCCGCCCTCCTCTCCTCTGATGATGTTTTATGGCGAGGCGTTTCCTGATTTTCTGGCCGGAATGCCCCAACTTGCCCATCTCGGATACCTGCCCGACGTGGCCCGGTTAGAGATTGCCTTGCGCAAGTCCTACCACGCCGCCGACAGCGAACCTGCGCCGGCAGACGTTTTAGCGGTCGAGCCCGAGCAGGTCATGCAGGCCCGGTTGCAGTTTGCACCGGCCATGCAGGTGATCCGCTCGGACTGGCCCATTCACGCTATCTGGCGCTTCAACATGGAAGCCGATGCCCCGAAACCAGATGCACGGGCCGAGGATGTGTTGATCACGCGCGCCGAGTTCGACCCGACACCCAATCCGCTTCCAGCGGGTGGTGCAGACTGGATCGCCTATATGCAGAACGGCGACACAATCGGCGGGGCATTTGAAAAAACGACTGCTGAACTGCCTGAATTTGATCTTGGAACCACTCTGGCACTGCTTCTGAAGGGTGGTGCAATAACCTCTGTGACTATCGAAAGGCCCAAGACATGACTGCTCTGATCTCAACCTACAATAACACCATGGGAAAACTGGACTTTGCGTCTGGCTGGTTGACCCCTACGCTGGCACGGCTGGTCTTTGTTGCGGTTCTTCTGGTCTATTACTGGAACTCGGCCATGCTGAAGATCGACGGATCGATCTTTTCGCCTTCGGCAGGTGCCTTTGGTCAGATTTTCCCCAAAGCGGCAGAAGCTGTTCTGTATGACGTGTCCCAAATGACGTTCTTCCAACGCATCGTCATCTTCATGGGAACGGTTGCAGAATTTGTGCTTCCGACGCTTCTTCTGGTTGGACTGTTCTCGCGTCTGGCGGCTTTGGGCATGATCGGTTTTATCTGGGTGCAGACCCTTGTCGACGTCACCGGACATGGCGTGAAACTGGGCAGCCTGTTCGACGCGGCCCCGTCCCTGATGGATCAGCGCACGATGTGGACCTTCCTGATGCTGGTGATCGTCGTCAACGGCGCAGGCCCGATCTCACTCGACCGGATCCTGCGCCTTAAGTAACTTAGAAATGCGCCTTGGGCTGGTCCGGTTTTCCTGCGGCCAGCCCAAGTACTCCGGCGACAGCAGCAAATGTGATCGGGAACATGGTGAAAACACCAAAGCCGAACGCGTAGTACATCGCGGCCGCCGACACCAGCAACAAGACCCCGGCAATCAACGCGCGCGCTGGCGCCATGGCCCCGCCCGCGATTGCCAAGAGGGGCGCGATAATCGAAATGGCTTGCACCAGATCAGGATTGTCGACCTGGCTTAGCATGCCTTCAATTTCACCGACATGGTCAACCACGACCACCTTCGCATAGCCGAAGAACCCGACGATCATGCCGATCAACCCGGCGATTACACCCAATAACATTGCGGCATTACGCATTGAAAATCCTCATTGTTGCTTTCAGGCAGATAGGCACTCGTTCAAGAAATGCCAAGCTGAGCACGGGTTTCAGCCGTCCAGCCCAACAACAGCCTGCCATCCGCTTCGATCAGTGGGCGTTTCATCAGGGCCGGATGCTCTCTCAAAAGCTCCAAAGGGGCCTTGGCACGCTGGGTTTCGTCCAATCCGCGCCATGTCGTCGATCTGGTATTAAGCAAGTCATTGCCGAACTCAGCAAAGGCCCGTGACAGCACCGAATCCGGCACACCGTCGCTGCGTACGTCAAAAAACTTGGCGTCTGGAAGTGATTTCAATGCCTTGCGACAGGTGTCACAGTTTTTCAATCCATAAAGCTGCATGTCTTTGACGCTCCTGCCCTTGCTTCCTTTTTAGGCAATCTTGCCCGTTTCTTGCGGTTATTCTTGATTTTTTACTTCACCGTGCAATGTTGAAAAAGGCGAAACGCACGAATTGGACTGTTCAGCATACGCTACGCAGTTTTTTTGTGTGGTGACGCTGACCACAGCCCCCACCAATTTGTGGGACAATGCGTAAGTAGAAGGAGACACGGGACATGCCAACCGGCACCGTGAAATGGTTCAATACCACCAAAGGCTATGGATTTATTGCCCCTGACGAAGGGGGCAAAGATGTGTTTGTACATATCTCGGCCGTAGAACGGTCCGGCCTCACCGGACTCGCAGACAACCAAAAAGTTTCGTACGAGTTGCAGGACGGACGCGACGGCCGCCAAATGGCAGCTGATTTGAAACCACTGTAACGACTTCCCGCTAAACACGCGGTAGATCATTAAGGATGACGGCCAATTTCCGGCCGTTATCCATCCCCCACCGGTTTCGTTCCATTACCCTCGCGCGGGCTTGGCGTCGGCGTGGTTATTCCAGTTTTCGCCCGTAGCCACGATGCAAGATGTGCCTGTCGCGTAGGTGACAACCATTGTCCAGTCCCCGCGCTGACTTGCCCAGACTTCCATAACCTGTTCCGGCCCGCGAACACCCGATGCCACGCGCCGAACTGACTTTCCAGTTTCTGGTGCAGCCGGGGCGCCAGTTCGCACAGAACCTCAGCTATGGGGATTTGGTTCGCACAGGTAGGGCAAAACCAAAAACCAGACATAACAGAGCAAGGTTCAAAAAGCGGGCCATGGAACCAATGTAACAATTCCATGACGACACGTATAGACAAAAGCTATGCAGCTTGTCGGTTCTATCTGCGAATGATCGCCTCGAACTCACGCCATTCGCGCGCCGTCATCCCCGAGTTTTCCTGCGTGACCGCCTCTCCTGCCAGCATTCGTTGCAGGCTTTCGACCATCTGGGCAGACAGGTTTACCGCACCCAGCCGATAATCCTCGAACGCCTTATACGCAAACGGCACCCAATCAGCGACGATCTTGCACATCGCCTCGGCATAAACGCGGATTTCATACTGAGCATGTGGGTCGGCACGCAGGCGCAGGAAGTGGAACAGATTATGCAGGTCCACCTTCCAATACCACTGCGTATAAACGTTTGCGGGTAGGTTCATGCGGGCCAGTTCACGGGCAAGCCCCTGTTGCCCGTCCTGGCTGATCATGGACTCGTAGTTGTCATAGCACCGCGTGCTGTCCGCCTTGAGGGTTTCCAATACACGCGCGGCCTCTTCACCTTCCAACGTTGCCCCGCGGCCCTGATTGTTTACTTCGGACTGTGCCGCCACATGTTCAGGGGCAGGGATATAGAACTCGCGATCCAGAATTGAATACCGTGCCGAGTATTCATTCACGTTGGCGGTCCGGTGCCGGATCCACTGCCGCGCCACAAACACCGGCAATTTCACATGCAATTTGACTTCGCACATTTCGAAAGGCGTCGAATGCCAGTGCCGCATCAGATACCGGATCAACCCTTCATCATTCTGAACAGATTTGGTGCCTTTGCCGTATGAAACGCGCGCAGCCTGACAGATGGCGGCATCGTCCCCCATATAGTCGATCACGCGGACAAAGCCATGATCCAGAACCTGATGCGCTGTGTACAGGTGATCTTCCATTCCCGCCGAGACAACTCGACGCGTGGGATGCGATTGCGCGCGTTGCGCGTCGATCTCGGCCTGTTGATCAGGGGACAGCGGCATCGAATCTTCCTTTCTGGCTATGAGTCGCCTGCCACTATATATCGCCGATCCCGGCACAGGAACCGCGATATATGCCGCAGCGGACGCAAAAAACAAATTGCTGCCGAGGGCTCTATCGACACGTCGAGGAGGAGCGCTAAGCTCTTGGCAATGTGAGTCGAAAAAGGATGGCCGAAATGGCGTTGAAATATCTTCACACCATGGTCCGCGTGAAGGATCTTGAAAAATCCATGGCATTTTACGAGCTTCTGGGTCTGAAAGAAACACGTCGGTACGACAGTGAAGCCGGGCGATTTTCTCTGATCTTCATGGCCCCTCCGGGACAGGAAGACGCCCCGATCGAGCTGACGTACAATTGGGACGGTGATGACGAGTTGCCCGCCGACAGCCGTCACTTCGGCCATCTGGCCTACGGTGTCGACAATATCTACGAGGTTTGCCAACATCTTCAGAACAACGGTGTTACGATCAATCGCCCGCCAAGGGATGGTCGCATGGCTTTTGTTCGATCGCCCGACAATATCTCGGTTGAGCTTTTGCAGAATGGCGAAGCACTGGAACCAGCCGAACCCTGGGCCAGCATGGAGAGCAGTGGTCACTGGTGATCCGTTGGCTGATAGCGTTTGGGCTGGTCGTTCAGGCCAGCCCTGTCAAGGCCGAGCAATGCCGCTTGGCGCTGGCCTTGGCGATGGATATTTCCGTTTCAGTCGATGAGGCCGAAGATGTGTTACAGCGGCAGGGGTTAGCCGCCGCATTGATTGCGCCCGAAGTGCAAGAGGCCTTCTTTTCTTCACCTATGCCGGTTGCCCTGGCGGTATATGAGTGGAGTGGCCGCTCAACCCAAAATGTCGTCCTGAACTGGACAATGATCGATGATGTTGGTGATCTGCTGTTCGCATCCAGCCAGGTCAGCCAATCCGTCCGATCTGACAGCGGATCAGCAACAGCTATGGGCTATGCGTTGGCATACGGTGCAACCCTTATGGAGCAAGCGCCGCAATGCTTGTTTCAAACCATTGACCTGTCCGGCGACGGCACGAACAACGATGGTTATGGGCCGCAGATCGCCTATCGGCACTTTCCCTTTCAAAACACTGTCGTGAATGGGCTTGTGATCAACGCAGCCGATTTCGAGGGAGAGCTGTTCCTGATCCCTTTCTTCGAAAATAACGTCCTGCACGGGCCCGGCGCCTTTTTGGAAATTGCCACCGGGTTTGAAGATTTCGAGCGCGCCATGCGAAAGAAACTGAAACGGGAACTGAGCGGCTTGCAGATCGGTGCATTGCGGATTGAAGGCCCATGATACGTCGCGTGATCGTCTTACTGGCTTGCCTGATATCAGGACCTGCCTTTGGCGAATGCCGTCAGGCCCTTGCGCTGGGGCTGGATGTGTCGGGTTCGGTCGACAGCCGGGAATACAGGCTGCAACTGGACGGGCTGGCGGCGGCCCTGAGCCGCCCCGAAGTTGGCCAACTTATGTTGTCGGACGGCGCAACCGCCTTGCGTCTGGCGATCTTCGAATGGAGCGAGCGGGGACATGAACGGATGCTGCTGAAGTGGACAGAAGTACGGTCCCCCGCCGACCTGATCGCAATCAGTGATCGTTTAATCCGAACCTCGCGCAGCGCAGCGCCGCAAGGAACGGCGTTAGGGTCGGCCATGTTATTTGGCTCTTCCCTGCTTGATCAGCAAAGGGGATGCTGGCGCCGTACGCTGGATCTGTCCGGCGATGGCAAACATAATCTCGGACCACATCCACGGGATGTGAAAGCCAGTTTGCGACATGATGGGATCACAATTAACGGGCTGGTGATCGGTGCCGACGATCCGAAAGAAGGTGATCGGAGATATGTTCAGGTCGGTGAACTTTCAGCCTATTATTCAGCCTGGGTCATTTTGGGGCCAAACGCGTTCGTAGAAGTGGCGCTGGGCTTTGAGGCATATGAAGAGACCATGACCCGCAAACTCCTTCGTGAGCTGGACAGCCTTGTCCTGTCTGACGCCCGCCACTGATCAATAGATATACCGTATCTGATCCGTCCAGTACCGTTCAACGCGACGCAGCGAACTTGTGATATCCTCAATGCCTTCAAGCCCAAGCACCCCCCTGCCTTGCAGGCCTTCGGCGTGACGTGCAAACAGCTTGGACACGATATTGCGGATTTCTCTGCCCTGCGGCGTCAGGCGTACGCGAACTGAACGGCGATCAATCTCGCATCTTTGGTGGTGCATATAGCCCATCTCAACCAGTTTCTTGAGGTTATAGCTGACATTGCTGCCCTGATAGTATCCACGGCTTTTCAGTTCGCCTGCCGTAACTTCGTGATCACCGATATTGAACAGCAATAACGCCTGAACCGCATTGATTTCCAATACGCCGACGCGCTCAAACTCGTCCTTGATGACATCCAGCAACAACCGGTGCAGACGCTCCACCAGGACCAGTGCCTCAAGATAGCTGGTTATGAAGCCCTTAGTCTCTGGTGTGGAGACCTGCATTTCCATACTCATCCGACCCTCCGATTCCGTCGCGCTGTTTGACACACGATGAACCGAAAATCCGAAAAATCGGTTAAGCGGAACTTTGCCTTATTTCTGAAAGGTTTGCGCTATGTCTGCAACCAGGCTGGCAAATCGCGCCGGAGGCTGCACCTGCCCCGTAACCCATTGATAAAGGTCCTGATCGTTTTCGTGCAACAGCGCATCGTAGATATCCAGACCGTCGGCATCCATGTCGGCCAGATTGCGCCCAGCATAGGCTGACAGGATAATGTCCATCTCTTTGATGCCGCGTCGCATCGACCGCATTTGCATGCGCTTGATGCGCACATCCCGGGGTTCGCTCAATTCTTCTGCTCCAGCATCTGACGCATTTTCTTTTCCAGACGTGCCGCGCGTTCGGAACATGCGCGCATCTCAGCGCGGATGGCGCGCAGTTCGGCCACGGCCGAGGACAGTTCCGTTCCACCTTCGCCCTCACCCACAGGTGCATCCATGCCGTCGCCCTCGCCGGTCAACAACCACATGATCGAGACATTGACCATGCCCGCCATCATCGACAGCCTGTTGGCCCGGGGTTCGGACAGATCGTTTTCCCAATCTGAAATTGTCGCCTTCTTGACCCCAAGACGCCGTGCCAGTTGCGCCTGTGTCATTCCCGCGGCTTCGCGTGCACCGGCCAGACGGTCTCCGAATGTCGCAGAATCCGGACCATACCAGTCGTTTTCATCATTCATTCGGGTCTCCAATTCACTTTATCTATACGGCTTGATCGTCACTCTGACGCACCCTATGACAGTCGGGCTGAACATACAAACCGAGGCCGAGCATGAGTTTTCTGTCTGCGACACTGTCACGCGTCAAACCTTCACCCACCATCGCTATGACAGCCAAGGCAGCCGAGCTGAAGGCCGCCGGGCGTGATGTCATCGGCCTGAGCGCCGGTGAGCCGGATTTTGACACGCCACAGAACATCAAAGACGCCGCTGTTGCGGCCATCGCAGCAGGCAAAACCAAATACACCGCGCCGGACGGCATCCCCGAACTGAAACAAGCGGCATGTGCCAAGATGAAACGCGATCATGGGCTGGACTATTCGCCGGCCCAGATCTCGGTCGGGACCGGTGGCAAGCAAACGCTGTACAATGCCCTGATGGCGACGATGAATGACGGTGACGAGGTAATCATCCCTGCGCCGTACTGGGTCAGTTATCCCGATATGGTGCTTTTGGCGGGGGGCACCCCTGTTGTGGTCGAAACGACGCTGGAAAACAGCTTCAAACTGACCGCAGAACAACTGGAAGCCGCCATTACGCCCAAAACAAAGTGGTTCATCTTTAACTCGCCCTCGAACCCGACGGGTGCAGGGTATAGTCGGGATGAACTGAAGGCGCTGACCGATGTACTGATGCGTCATCCGCATGTCTGGATCATGTCGGACGACATGTACGAACATCTGGCCTATGACGGGTTCGAGTTCTGCACCCCGGCCGAAGTTGAACCCGGTCTATTTGACCGGACCCTCACCTGCAACGGGGTTTCAAAAGCCTATGCCATGACAGGTTGGCGCATCGGTTATGCCGCCGGCCCGGTCGAGATCATCGCGGCCATGCGCAAGATCCAGTCGCAATCAACGTCGAACCCCTGTTCGGTCAGCCAATGGGCTGCTGTTGAGGCCCTGAACGGAACCCAGGATTTTCTGGCCCCGAATAACGAGACATTCAGGCGCCGACGCGATCTGGTGGTTCGGATGCTGAACGAGATCGACGGCGTCACCTGCCCAACGCCTGAAGGGGCCTTCTATGTCTATCCGTCTATCGCCGGATTGATCGGGAAAACGACGCCGGCAGGGACGGTCCTTGTAGACGATGAAGCCTTTGCAACCGCCCTGCTGGAAGAAGCCGACGTGGCCGTTGTGTTTGGTGCCGCCTTTGGCCTGTCGCCGAATTTCCGCGTCAGCTATGCTACGTCCGACGCGGCACTGACCGAAGCTTGCAGCCGCATCCAGCGTTTTTGTGCTTCTCTGAGGTGACCATGTCCGCTGAACTGCCTGAGTATTACTTTCGCATACGTGAAAACGGTGCTGCGGTGTTTCGGATCGATACTGAAAACCGTCAGCGTCGGATCGAAATGGATCAGATTGCCGTCATCAATATCCGCAATGGTGAGGTCAAGCCGCACGGGCAGCGGACGCTGTCAGACCGGGATCAGGCCGAGATTGCCCAATGGATGGAAGAGCGCCGGGCCCTGCTGGCCCAGCGCGACATCGACGACATTCATCGCGCGGTCGACTATCTGAATCTGACCACGCAATGGGCTCAGTCCAAGGCAAGCGACACGCAGCTGGAGGATGTGACCGACAGGTTATTGATGGCCATGCACGACCTGCGTACGGTACTGGTGCGAAAAAAGGCAGATCGGCTGGACAAAGACTAAGCGGGCTCGGCCGATATCTGTATCTGCTGTACCGAATACATCCAGAACCGGGTCATGAGAAGCACGGCCGCGAAGGCGAGACCAAGCACCAGGCCCAGCCAGACGCCGATGCCGTCCATATGACGGACAAAGCCGAAATAATACGACGCGGGAATCCCTACGACCCAATAGCTGAGCGCCGCCATGACCATTGGGATCTTGGCATCCTGCAACCCGCGCAGCAGGCCCAGCGCAATCACCTGCGCGCCGTCGACCAGCTGGAACAAAGCCGCCATGGCAAGCAAACCGGTACCGATGGTCAGGATTTGTCCCCGCTGCGGATCATCTGCTTCCATGAACAGGGAAATCAAAGGCTCGGCACAAGTCAGGAACAGGATGATGGTTGCCACCGACATGACCAGCGACATACCAGTCACGGAGATTGCGCCCTTTTCCAAATGCGCCCTATCCCGACGACCCAGCGCATTGCCAGCCCGGATGGTCGCTGCATTTGATAAGCCCAGGTGAACCATGAAGGTGGCCGAAGCCAGGTTCAAGGCGATCCCATGCGCAGCCAGCGGGACCAGACCCAGCCAGCCCATCATCACCGCAGAAGTCGCGAACAGTGAAACTTCGGCCAATGTGGTCAAGCCGATAGGCACACCCAGCTTCCATACGCTGGCAAACATTTCCCATTCCGGTCGCCAGAACCGTTGGAAGAGGCTGTGCTCCGGCAACGTCCGGACCACGTAGATAACGACCGCAATCAGCGAAACAACTTGTGTCGTAATCGAGGCGATTGCCGCCCCTGTCACGCCCAGTTCGGGGGCGCCCCAGTTGCCAAAGATCAACGCATAATTGGTCAGCCCGTTCACAGCCGCCGCCGCAATTGTGATCCATAAAACGATCTGCGTTCGCTCCAATGCCGCAAGATAGCTTTTCAACACCATCACAATGAGGGCCGGAAACAATCCCCAACCGGCGACTCTCAGGTATTCGGCTGCGGTTGCAGCGACTTGCGGTTCCTGCTTCATGGCGATCAGGATCGGATAGGACCACCACAGCAAGGGCATGACAACCACGGCATACAGCAACGACAACCACAGACCCATCCGGGTCGAGCGGCGAATGCTGGTTTCGTCCCCTTCCGCCGCTGCTGTGGCCACCATGGGCATGACTGCCCAGCCAAATCCCGCGCCAAACAAAAACAACACGAAGTAATAACTGTTGGCCAAGGTAACGGCCGCCAGCGCCTCGACCCCGTACCAACCCAGCATGATGGTGTCGGTCAAACCGATCGCGTATTGCGCCAGATGACCGCCAACCAGTGGCAGGCCAAGAACGGCAATAGCCCGAAAATGGGCCGGGTATGTCATCACCTTTGTCATCGCTCCAGCCATATGCGCGGCTTTGGCGCGGGACAAGAGCGGATCGGCAAAATTTCAGATTGAGACTTTGGTGCCCGTCCTTTCCCTGTGGCCGGGCATTTTGATGCTCAGCGGGCGTCGGGATGCAACGCGGTGCCCAGAATATGCTCGGATCGGTGAATAACGTGATGCGCCTGCCCTACGATCAGCGGATCAGGCTCGCACACGATATCGTGATCCTTGCCAGGGTAATCCAGCGAGGACAGGAAGTGACGCATACAGTTCAGGCGCGCGCGTTTCTTGTCATTCGACTTGATAATCGTCCAGGGTGCATCAGCCGTATCCGTGTAAAAGAACATGGCCTCTTTCGCCTCGGTATAGTCATCCCACTTGCTGAGGCTCGCCTTGTCGATCGGTGACAGTTTCCATTGCTTCAGGGGGTCGGTTTCGCGGCTTTTGAAACGGCGCTGCTGCTCTTGCTGTGTAACCGAGAACCAGTATTTGTATAGCTGAATGCCCGAGCGCACCAGCATCCGTTCCAACTCGGGCGTTTGCCGCATGAACTCAAGATATTCGTTGGGCGTGCAGAACCCCATGACCCGCTCCACACCCGCGCGGTTGTACCAGGACCGGTCATAGAACACCATTTCGCCTACGGTCGGCATCTCCTGAATGTAGCGCTGGTAGTACCACTGGCCTTTCTCTTCCCAGGTGGGTTTGTTCAATGCAACGACACGGGCCTGACGCGGGTTCAGGTGCTCCATGAACCGCTTGATCGTACCCCCTTTGCCTGCGGCATCGCGCCCTTCGAACAACAACACAAACCGCTGCCCCGTTTCCTGCGCCCACAGTTGAACCTTCAAAAGCTCGGCCTGCAGATTGGCTTTTTGCGTCTCATACACCGACCGGGCCATTTTGCGGCCATAGGGGTATTTCCCACTTTCAAATGCCTGCCGGATTTTCTCGGGGCTGGGCGCTGAGGGGTCGGTGTCTTTGGCGAGCGTGGTCTTGATCTGGGTGGGTTCTGCGTTGGTCGTGGCAATGGCGTCCATACATCCTGTCCTTTTCTACTGTCCCGAACGGTGGCTAGCAGAAAGCTCGGAAATGCGCTTTGATTGGTATCAAATAGATGCCTCAAAAACCCATAGTTTCCAGCGCGGATCACTTGTTCCAATGCAAACGTCTTTTTTCAAGCTGAACGGCCATTCTTTCCACGTCAGGACATGGGGCGACAAAGCCGCGCCACCGTTAGTGATGCTGCATGGTTTCCCCGAATACAGCGGCGCCTGGGCCGATCTTGCGCCTCATCTGGCCGAACGCTTTTATTGTATTGCTCCGGACCAGCGCGGTTATGGCCAAAGCTGGTGTCCCGAAGGGGTGCAGAACTATACCCTGTCGCAACTGGTCACGGACATAGTGGCGCTGATAGAATCCTGCGGTGCGCCTGTTGCGCTGCTGGGTCACGACTGGGGCGCATCGGTAGGTTACGGCGTCGCCATGTTCCGCCCGGAACTCGTAGATCGGCTAATCATTGCAAACGGCGTACATCCGGTGCCGTTTCAACGCGCCATGGCCTTGGGTGGCGCACAATCCATAGCCTCGCAATATATCAATCTGCTGCGGGCACCTGATGCCGCACAAAAACTGTCCGAAAACAACTTTGCGATGCTGGAACAGTTCTTTCGCCATGGTATGGGACTGGACTGGTTGACCGAAGCTCGCATGGCCGACTACCGCACTGAATGGGCTCGACTTGGTCGGCTGCAGGCGATGCTGAATTGGTATCGTGCTTCTCCGCTCGTTGTCGCCAAACCCGGTGTCCCCGCGACAGACCTGCCCGACCTGCCGCTCGACCGGTTGCGTGTCAGGTGTCCGCACCTGTTGCTTTGGGGGCCGGATGACAAAGCCCTTTTACCCGAAGCCACTGAGAGGCTCGAGGCGTTTGCCACCAACCTCACCCGTGTCACGATCCCCGGCACCGATCATTGGCTGCATCATCAAAACCCGCAGGCCGTGGCGCAGGCCGTTCTGGAATGGACAGGCCAGACGTAACCAGGCCCTGCCCGTGTGCAACGGCCAGCCGGGCGGCCTTTGTCGCAGCGCCAACGACATCTTTAGCACCTTACCGGTGCCCCCAGTCGTCAGGGTTGTCAGAGTTGTTCGGCGACAACCCCAACTCATCACCATCGGTTGAGCACCCAAGCCCCAGAACCGTCCGGTTTGCATATGAAAAATAGGAGCAGACCTGATTGATCTCGAGGATTTCTCCATCATCCCAACCTGCGTCGCGCAGGGCGCTGACATCCGCCTCGACCAGATCGCCCGGCGCTTCGGTCAGCTTGCGGGCATAATCCATCGCAGCCATTTGCGCCGCATCCAGCGGTGCAGCCAAGGGATCGCGCGCCTCAATCGCTGCCCTGATCGCGTTGCCGCGCGCCGCGTCACCCAGCAAGCGTTGAAGACCCGCAAAGTGATGCTCGACGCAATAGCTGCACCGGTTCAGCGAGCTGACCCAAACCCCCAGCACTTCCAGAAACCATTTCGGTATCTTGTTGCCCGAATGATGCAGCACCGCCTTGTACATGGCCATATGGCCTTCCATCGAATGCGGGCGAAGGCTGTGTGCCATCATGATGTTGTCTACGTTATTGTTCGGCCCGGTCACGCGCTCGTAGAGTTTCTTCAACTTTCCAGTCGCTTCTTCGAAAGGAACAGTTCTGATCCAGCTCATTTATTCACCTCCGCTTTACCGGGATCAAAGGACGGGTTATCTGCACGGATTGCAAGCGGCTTGACAGAAAATCCACAACACCTCGCGTCCCTCTTCCCCCGGACCACATCACCTGCCATAATGACGGAAACCCAAAAACAAGAGCAGCACCCATGCCTGAAGATCTGTTGACGCCCAGCGCCACCTCTACCTATGACGCCTCCTCGATCGAGGTGCTCGAAGGGCTGGAACCGGTTCGCAAACGCCCCGGCATGTATATTGGCGGCACGGATGAGCGTGCGCTGCACCATATGTTGGCCGAGATCCTTGACAACTCGATGGACGAGGCTGTGGCAGGCTATGCCAACCGGATCGAGGTCGAGCTGCATTCCGACTACGCCCTGACCGTCCGTGACAACGGGCGCGGTATCCCGATCGACCCGCATCCGAAATTTCCGGGCAAGTCCGCGTTGGAGGTGATCCTGTGTACCCTGCACGCGGGTGGCAAGTTCTCGGGCAAGGCCTATCAGACCTCGGGCGGCTTGCACGGGGTTGGTGCGTCGGTGGTGAACGCGCTGTCTGATTCGATGGTCGTGCAGGTGGCGCGGGACAAAACTCTCTATGAACAACGTTTCTCGCGCGGTATCCCGCTTGGCCCGGTCGAAAAGGTTGGCGCGGCCCCGAACCGGCGCGGCACAACGGTGACCTTCCACGCCGACCCGGACATCTTTGGCCATCACAAGTTCAAACCCGCGCGACTGTTCAAATCCATCCGCTCCAAGGCCTATCTGTTCTCGGGCGTCGAAATCCGCTGGAAAACCGCCATCGATGACGGCGAAACCCCGCTTGAGGCCTCGTTCCACTTTCCCGGCGGCCTGTCGGATTACCTGAAAGAGACAATGAACGGCTCGTCCACCTATGCCGAGCAACCCTTTGCGGGCACCGTCGATTTCAACGAGAAATTCGGCACCCCCGGCAAAGTCGAATGGGCCATCAACTGGACACCGTCGCGTGACGGGTTCATCCAGTCCTATTGTAACACCGTTCCCACCCCCGAAGGTGGCACCCATGTGGCCGGTTTCTGGGCTGCGATCCTCAAGGGGATCAAGGCCTATGGCGAGTTGATCAACAACAAGAAAGCCGCGCAGATCACCCGCGACGACCTGCTGACCGGTGGCTGCGCGCTGGTGTCGTGCTTTATTTCTGAGCCGGAATTCGTGGGCCAGACCAAAGACCGTCTGGCTACGGTCGAGGCGCAGCGGCTGGTCGAAAACGCGGTCCGCGACCATTTCGACAATTGGCTGGCGGCTGGTACGAAATCCGCCGGCGCGATCCTCGACTTCCTCATCCTGCGGTCTGAGGAACGCCTGCGCCGTCGGGCCGAGAAGGAAACACAACGCAAGTCCGCCACTAAGAAACTTCGTCTTCCCGGCAAGCTGGTGGACTGTTCCAGTTCAACACGCGACGGCACGGAATTATTCATCGTCGAGGGCGATTCTGCGGGCGGCTCCGCCAAGATGGGCCGCGACCGCAAAACGCAAGCCCTGTTGCCCCTGCGCGGCAAGATCCTGAACGTGTTGGGCGCGGCCAGCTCGAAACTGGGCACCAATGCCGAGATCAGCGATCTGACACAGGCGCTGGGTGTCGGCCTTGGCACCAAGTTCAACGTCGACGACCTGCGCTATGACAAAATCATTATCATGACCGACGCGGATGTGGACGGGGCGCATATCGCCGCGCTGCTGATGACGTTCTTCTTTACTCAGATGCGCCCGATGATTGACGCGGGCCACCTGTACCTGGCCTGCCCGCCTTTGTACCGCCTGACGCAGGGTGCCAAACGCGTCTATTGTCTGGACGAAGCCGAGCGCGACGAATGGCTGAAAAAAGGTCTGGGCGGCAAGGGCAAGATCGACGTGTCCCGCTTTAAGGGTCTGGGCGAGATGGACGCCAAGGACCTGAAAGAGACCACGATGGACCCCAAATCCCGGAAATTGATCCGGGTCACCATTGACGAGGACGAACCCGGCGAGACCGGCGATCTGGTCGAGCGTCTGATGGGCAAGAAGCCCGAACTGCGGTTCCAGTACATTCAGGAGAACGCGCGGTTTGTGGAGGAGTTGGATGTTTGATTTTGCAATTGAAAAAAATTCCCACTCCAACGTTGGAAATTGATCAACACCGTCTGCCACATTTTGCATTTGTCGATGCTGACAATATGGAAAAAAAGCTTTGAGAAGAAGTTGACAGAGTTTGACGCAGCCTGCGAACAGATTCCAAAGTTTAGCTTTGTGAAACTTTTCCAGCTATTATCTCATGACAGGGTCTACTTTTACTCCGCGACAGAAGATCCGGAGAAACTACCTGATTGGTTGAAAGAGATACAAGCGCAGCGAGGTTTTGTTCTTAAGCTTGGCGTACTTACCCAAAAAGGAAGATCCAAGAAACAAGAAGGGGTGGATGTAAAGTTGGCGATAGATGCCACAAGGTTAGCTTTCACTTCGACAATGAAAACGTGCACACTATATGGTGCTGACGGAGATTTCATTCCATTAGTTGAAGCGCTAAGCGATGCAGGATGTATTGTTAACATAGTTTCGTTTAACGACCCCTCACAAGGTAGAGTTGCACCAAGATTGCAAGCTGAAGCAGACAGCTATACGCGGATAGATGGCCCGTGGCTCTACACTACAGGTGGGTTTAGTTTGCCAGTTGCGCAATCAGGACAAATAATACATGGGCAAATGGGTGGCGAAACCATCGATATTCATGGAGAACCTGTGATTATACAGGAACGAAATGGCAGGTTTCTCGCGTTAATCAATGAGCGACACGCGCCTTCTGTTTTTGCTTGTTCTGATCGTGATCAGCTCATCTTATGGCTCAAGATGCATACAGAAAAACTACCAATTTAGTGTACTTCAACTTCATTGCTCTTAACTTGGTCTTCGAACTAAGTCCGAGAGGTGCGCGTTCAACCTGCCTTGCATCAAGCATTGACGGGGCGGAGGACACCCACACCATACGCGCCCTCAAAAAACCAAAATCTACTGCAATTCAAACATCTTCGGTTTACTAATCAGATCAAGAACCGGCTTCCCCGTGACAAGCTGGCTTGGATTTAACGATTAAGGATTTGCAATGGCCCGCCTTTATGACAGTCGAAAACGTGTTCTCGTAACCGGTGGGGCCGGATTTCTGGGCTCGCATCTGTGCGACCGGCTTCTGGATCAGGGGCATGAGGTTTTGTGCGTCGACAACCTGTTCACCGGCACCAAGCGCAATATCGACCATCTGCACAGCAACCCGCGGTTCGAGTTCATGCGCCACGATGTGACCTTCCCTCTGTTCGTGGAAGTGGACGAGATCTATAACCTCGCCTGCCCCGCCTCGCCCGTGCATTACCAGCACGACCCGGTGCAGACGACCAAGACCAGCGTGCATGGCGCGATCAACATGCTGGGTCTGGCGAAACGTCTGAAATGCAAGATCTTTCAGGCCTCAACGTCTGAGGTTTACGGCGACCCGACGATCCATCCGCAGACCGAAGACTATTGGGGCAACGTCAACCCGGTTGGGCCGCGCTCCTGTTACGACGAAGGCAAGCGCTGTGCCGAGACATTGTTCTTTGATTACCACCGTCAGATGGGGTTGGAGATCAAGGTCGCCCGCATCTTCAACACTTACGGGCCCCGAATGCACCCCGCCGACGGGCGCGTCGTGTCGAATTTCATCATGCAGGCCCTGACCGGCGAGGCGATCACGATCTTTGGCGACGGCACGCAGACCCGGTCATTCTGTTACGTGGATGATCTGATCGAAGGCTTCATCCGCCTGATGGATACCGGCAAGGAGGTCACCGGCCCGGTCAATCTGGGCAATCCCAACGAGTTCTCGATGAACGAGCTGGCCAGCGAAGTGCAGGCGCTTGTTGGCGCGGAAACCCCTATAAGTTTCAGGGAGTTACCTGAGGACGACCCGAAACAACGTCAGCCCGATATCACGCTGGCGCGGACCCTGCTGAACTGGGAGCCTACGGTGCAGCTGAAGGAAGGGTTGGACGCAACGATCCGGTATTTCCGGACGCTTCAGTCAGAAGGCGCAGCCGGATAACGCGTCTCGCTATGGCTCGGGGACCGGATCAAACCGCCGTGCCGATCAGCGCGACGCCAATGGCCATGAGGACAGCGGCACCCAGGCGTCGCATCCAGTTGCCTTCCTTCAGGAAAATGAACCCGATAAGCGCCGCAAAGATGACCGAGGTTTCCCGCAGAGCCGAAACCGCCCCCAGCGGCGCAAAGTTCTTGGCGTAAAGCACCAGACCATACGCCGTCATCGAAACCAGCCCGCCCAAAAGGCCCGTCATCCATATTCTGACGGGCAGGTCTTTCAGGGTGGCGCGTTTCCTGACCCCGATAAACCCTGCAATGAACAGGTGCAGAAAGGCCCCCCACGCCCAATAGCTGAGCGTATTGCCGGACAGCCGCACCCCGACCCCGTCAACAACCGAATAGATCGAAATGCAGAACCCGGTGCCCAGCGCAAATCCCAGCGCGCTGCGCCCGACGCCCGAACGCAGCGCGGCCCAGCTGCTCAGCTGAATGCCAACCGCGATCAGGGCGATCCCGCCCCAGGCCTGCCAGGGCAGAACTTCGCCCACCAGCACCATCGCCCAAAGCGAGGCCAGTGCCGGAACAATCCCGCGTGCAATCGGGTAAACCACACTCAGGTCGCCATGCTGGTAGGCCTTGCTCAGCATGAAGTAATAGCCGAAATGCACGACGGTCGAGAGCAGGATATAGACAAAGCTCTGCGTGTTCGGCAGGGGCAGGACCATCACCATTACCGCCGCTGGCAAGACCTGACCCAACGCGACCAGACCCAGCATCGTGGTGCGGTCCGTCGCCGTTTTCACGATGGCGTTCCATACGGCATGCAGCAACGCCGCCGACAGAATAATCAGAGTGACGAACAGGGTCATGCCCGACCTTTCCCGCAGAATACGCGCAACAAGGGTCTTGGGCCCTATTCACTTGGGCGTGGTGTCTGCCAAAACCGGGATTTTTGTCAAGCCGGATTCCAGTGGTCAAAATACCGCCACCGTTGGGAATGTGTCCGCAAGCCGTTTCCGGTCTCGTCCTGCGCCTTTGTGCCCGGTAAGAAGTTACAACTGCACGTGATCCCGGTTGCAGGACGCGCATCAGGTTCTAAGATCGGGCACATGAGTTTTGTGACAGACAACCAATTGCCCCTGCTTATCCTGTTTTTTCTGTCAGGATCGATCGGCACCGCCTTTTTGTTCCGCAAACCAGCGGGGCACCGGGCGTGGAAACTGGCCGATCTGGTCTGGGTCGTGCTGGGTGGTATCGGCGCATTGGTGGCTGTTCTGGCAGGGCTTTATACGTCGGACAGTTCGCGACTGGATCGTCAGATTGATGTGGCCTACGCGGCAACATTGGCGTTCGACAGGGATGCCGCACGGTTTCGTCTGCGTTTCTGCGACCCTGCTTACGATCCTGACACGGCAGTGCTGTGCGACAAGGTTGAATTTCTGTCGGCTTCAACTGCCAGCAACTCGGAATTGCCCCTGTTCATCGCCGTTACCAACGAAGTAGCCCCCCTGCAGGGCCTGCACTTCCTGTTCGGAAGTCAGGCCAAGGATGATATGGACGAGCTACGGGATATGACGGCCAAAGCCGATGCTTTCGATATCGACCAGTTCCTCGTATTCACGTCCCTGGACGACAAAACTCAGGTAGCCATCGACAACATGCGCCGTAAGGTGCCCGCGATTGCCGGAGATTATCAGATCCTGGCACAAAGCTATGACGACCTGATCGAGCAGGTCGGCAAGTTGAAAAACGAATGGGAATACCTGCAGGCCAACGCCCATATTCTGGTGCTGCAAATCGTGGCGCTTTGTCTTGTTAGCTTTGCGGCCCCATTTCGATTGGGAAAATCTTTGGTCGAGTTACGTACGAAGCTCAACGCCGATAGCCCCGCGCCAACACCTGTGGATCAACTCCCAGAAAATAGCGCAGAAGTGTCCACAAGTTCCGCGTGCCCCGCCGAAACCAACCTGCCTGTTCGTAGCGCTCCGCGCTCGTAAAGGCGCGCGACTCGAGTATTGCGATCCGTGGCAATACGCGCACCAGCGCCACATCTTCCATCAAGGGTTGGTCCGGATACCCGCCAGCCGCCAGATAGACATTACGCTGAACCAGCAACCCCTGATCTCCGTACGGTAAACCGAACAGCCTGCTGCGCAAATTGGCCCATCCGGCCACCCAGGCTGGCGCAAGCCCACGCGCGCGAAAAGCCAACCGAAACGCCGCTGGTGCGTTGGATGGCAGATGGGCGCTTACGCTCTTGGCCCATCCCTCTTGCAACACGGTATCTGCATGAAGGATCAGAAGCCAGTCTCCATCAGCATGCGCGCACCCCCGGCGCAATTGACCGCCGCGCGATGGCTCACCTCTAATGACATGCGCGCCAACATCTTCTGCTATTCTCAACGTCTGGTCAGTTGAGCCTGCATCGCTGACGATCAGGTCCCGGATCAGCCCGGAATGCACTCCTTCCATCAGGGCTTCAAGGCACGCAGGCAAGGAATCGGCGGCATTCAAGGTTGGAATCACTACAGTGACGGGTGCGGGCACGTCCGATAACCTCTGGTCTTGGCTGCGAGACTTCCTATATCACGAGGCCAAAGGCAATGACGAGGACCAAGCCATGCCCACCCGCCGCATCCTGCGCCTGACTGGCTCGGACACCGAAAACTTTTTGCAGGATCTTGTAACCAATGACGTTCAGGGATTGGGCAATGGGTTGGTCTATGCCGCACTGCTTACACCACAGGGCAAGTATCTGGCAGATTTCTTTCTGAAACGCGATGACGTTGGGGTGCTGCTGGACGTGGCCGAGCCACTTGCAGATGACCTGATCAAGCGCCTGAACATGTACAAACTCCGTGCGGATTTGGTGATCGAAGGCACGGATCTGCATCTGCAGCGCGGCACAGGTCCAGCACCGGACACCGCCCTGCCCGACCCCCGTCACGCGGATATGGGTTGGCGTGACTATTCGACAGCCCCAGATGGCGATGACGGAACCGACTGGGACGCGCTGCGCGTTCGACACTGCATCCCCGAGGCTGGGGTCGAACTTACGCCAGACAGCTATATCCTCGAATCCGGGTTCGAGGCGCTGAATGGTGTGGATTTCAAAAAGGGTTGCTATGTCGGTCAGGAAGTGACTGCGCGCATGAAACACAAGACCGAGTTGCGCAAAGGCTTGCGGCGGGTCTTTGTCGAAGGATCGGTTCCGGCGGGGACTGAGATTACCGCAAACGGCAAACCCGTCGGCACCCTGTTCACGCAATCAGGCGGCCAAGGAATCGCGTATCTGCGCTTTGACCGTGCAAATGCAGACATGATGGCCGGAGACGTCGTGGTTCGCCTGACGGACCAAGCGTAACTTGTTGCCAAATCGGCACGGCCTTATCCGCCGTATGTTTCATAAAGTTTGAACCCGTTACCCAGCCCTGCCAATGTGTCGTCACAGGGGCAACACGGATACCCGCATGTTTCAGCTTTATTCCGCGATTTGGCGCGCCAGCGCCGGGCGGCAGATTATCCTCATCCTGTTATCCATTGCCATTGCGGCGCTTGCCGCTGTTCCGCTTGAATTTCAGCGCGATATCGTCAACCACCTTACGTCCAATGATCTTCACGTCGAAAAGCTGGTTCTGCTGGGCATCGGCATGATGATTGTCATCCTGCTGAGCCTCGCCCTGAAATGGGTTCTGGGTTTTCGCGCAGGGATATTGGGCGAAGACATGATCCGGCTGATCCGGCAACGCTTGCTCTGGCGCGCTACTGACCTGAAAGAAACGGGTGAAAACCTGCGCAAGGGCACCATGACGACCGCCATCTCGGCCGAAGCCGAGGAGTTGGGCAAGTTTGCCGGGGGCGCATTCTCGGACCCGGTGGTTCAGGTCGGAACGCTGATCAGCGTGATCGGGTACATATCCTCAACGCAGCCAGGCCTTGGCCTTATCGCGTTTTCCATGATTGTTCCGCAGATCATTATCGTTCTGGTGTCGCAACGCAAAGTGAACACGTTCGTCGCCGAACGCGTCCGCCTTTTGCGCAGCGCCACTGATAGGCTGACCACCGAGGATATCGATGCCGTCGAGCGGGATATCAATGCCCTGTTCGACGACATCTATGACACACGACGGCGCATGTTTCTTTGGAAGCTTTCGGCCAAGTTCCTGTTGAGCGTGATCAATGGCGCCGGAACCGTCGGTATTCTGATGTTGGGCGGTTATCTGGTGCTGCACGGCAAATCCGATGTCGGCACAGTGGTGGCCGCGACCAGCGGGCTTGGTCGGATACAGGGCCCGACCGCGTTCCTGATCGCCTTTTACAGACAAGTCAGTGCCAACCGCATCAAATACGAACTTATGTTGGAACTATTCGGCCCGGACCCCGCGCATTACCGGTACCGCAACAGTGCATAAAAAAGACCGCGCAGCGGCTGTCTGCGCGGTCTGATATTAAAAGCGACGAAACGTCACGCGCGTTCGGAATATTCCATGGTTTCGGTGTTCACGATGATCATTTCATCCTGACCGATGAACGGCGGCACCATGACTTTCACGCCATTGTCCAGAATTGCAGGCTTGAACGAGTTCGCGGCGGTCTGACCTTTTACGACCGGCTCAGTTTCGACGATCTTGCAGGTCACTTTCTGCGGCAGCGTCGCGTTCAGCGCTTCACTTTCGTAGAATTCGACAACAATCGTCATGCCATCTTGAAGGAACGGACGACGCTCGCCCAGCAAATCCGCTGGCAATTCAATCTGTTCGTATGTTTCGGCATCCATGAAGACCAGCATGCCATCGGTTTCATACAGGAACTGCTGATCCTTCTGCTCAAGGCGCACACGCTCAACCTTGTCAGCTGAGCGGAACCGTTCGTTCAGTTTTGAACCATTGCGCAGGTTGCGCAGTTCGACCTGCGCGAAAGCGCCGCCCTTGCCGGGCTTCACATGGTCAACCTTGACCGCGGCCCAAAGGCCGTCGTTATGCTCAAGCACATTGCCGGGGCGAATTTCGTTCCCATTTATCTTGGGCATTACATAAATCCTTCACAAACGGTTGATGCGTCAGTTGCGCCTCCTATATCTGGCGGGAACATACCTGACAAGACAACCAAACCTAGTGCTGCAGGTGCAGCGAGATATGCAAGTGACGCAACGCAACTATGCATATTAGCTGTATCCGAATCGCACTTTATCGGTCATAAGGACCGTCACGCCGAAAATTGCAAGAGCAAGAAAAACAAGGAAGACGAGATGAGAGATTTCGTTGACGGCACTGCCTTTAACAACGAACAAGGCAATCGTGCTCGCAAACTTTTCGCGGCCGTTGTGTTGGCTGCACTCGATGACGCTATTGCCGATGACAAGAAATATGGCAATGGCCCGGAACAAATCGCCCGTTGGGCGCGCTCGCGCGATGGACGCGAAGTGCTGTCTTGCGCGGGAATCGACCCGAACGAACGGGTTGTCAGCGGACTGATGGAGTTCGTTGGCCGTGGCGTGCGGACCTCGGTCGCGCTGTCGCGTGAAGAAAGCGAGCGTCGCAATGCCGCTCAGCAGGCTGAAGCTGCCTGATCCAAGGTTGTTTCAATTCAGAAAAAACGCGCTCTGCCATCAGAGCGCGTTTTTCTATGCGTATAACGCCACAATCCCGATCCCGGGCGTCAAGGTGAGTTCGGGGCTTCCCCTGCCCGCCCAAATCAGGTCATCTGCGCTTTGACAGGTAGGAGACAATCCATGGTTCGCGCCATCATGATTCAAGGCACCGGCAGCAATGTCGGAAAATCCGTTCTGGTGGCGGGGCTTGCGCGGGCTTTTACACGGAGAGGTCTTCGGGTTGCGCCCTTCAAGCCGCAGAACATGTCGAACAATGCTGCTGTTACGGAAAACGGTGGGGAAATCGGTCGCGCACAGGCCCTTCAGGCACGGGCGGCAAGGCGGGCGACGCATACGGATATGAACCCTGTATTGCTGAAACCTGAAACAGATACCGGCGCACAGATCATCGTTCAGGGGCAGCGTGCGGGCACCATGAAAGCCGGTGATTATCGCAAGGATAAATCCAGGCTGCTAAGCGCCGCACTGGAAAGCTTTGACCGACTGTGCAGCGATGCGGATCTGGTTCTGATCGAAGGTGCGGGCAGCCCGGCCGAAACCAACCTGCGCAAGGGTGACATCGCCAATATGGGCTTTGCCTGCGCTGCGAATATACCTGTTATACTTGTCGGCGACATTCACCGCGGCGGTGTGATCGCACAGATCGTTGGCACTCAGGCGGTTCTGGATGAGGGTGATCTTGCGCGAATTCGGGGCTTCGCCGTCAATCGGTTCAAGGGGGATGTGTCCCTTTTTGACGAAGGGCGCGAGGATATCGCCTCTCGTACAGGGTGGCCTTGTCTGGGAGTTGTGCCATGGTTTCACGACGCCTGGAAGCTTCCGGCCGAAGATATGATGGACATCCGCTCTCACACAGGCGGCACATGCAAGGTTGTTGTGCCACAGCTTGAACGGATGGCGAATTTCGACGACCTTGACCCCTTGTCTGCCGAACCCGGAGTGAGCGTCGAGATCATTCCGGCCGGACGCCCATTGCCGGGCGATGCCGATCTGGTTTTGCTACCGGGCAGCAAGTCCACCATCGGAGATCTGGCCTATTTCCGCGCACAAGGCTGGGACATCGACCTGTTTGGCCATGTCCGGCGCGGCGGGCATGTTCTGGGTCTCTGTGGCGGCTTTCAAATGCTGGGCAAGACCATCTCCGACCCCGATGGCGTGGACGGTCGACCGGGTAAGGTCGAAGGGTTGGGGTTTCTGGATGTAGACACGGTCATGGGAGGACAAAAGCAAGTTGTCCTGCGTAAGGCCCATGCCTTGCCGGACCGCGAGCCGGTCACCGGATACGAAATCCACATGGGCCATACAGACGGGCCGGATTGCGCCAATGCATGGCTTGAGGTCGAAGGCCGCCCCGAGGGCGCGGCCAGCGCAAACGGACGGATCAAGGGAAGCTATCTGCACGGTATCTTTTCGTCCGACGCATTCCGGGCGCGGTATTTGTCAGCGTTAGGCGTGACCTCGGACCTGTCCTATGAAGATGGCGTCGAGCAGGCGCTGGACGATCTGGCCGATCATCTGGAGCGCCACATGGACCTTGATCTGCTGCTCAGCCTCGCGCAGCCCCCGCACCGCAGCTGATCGTTACTCCAGATCCTGAGCCGCAAGGGCGCGGGCGATCTCTCGTCTGACCATCTTGCGCACATTTCTTGTAATTCGCTCGCCCATCGTTCCTTGCAGCTCGGTGCGGACAACCTCTGCGATCAGGGTGCGCAGAGCGTCCTCGTCCATGTCGATCGTCCTGACGTTTTCGTCGGAATCAGGTTCTTCGGCATCGACATCAGACACAACAGCCTGAGACGACCGGATGAATTCCGCCTGATAAGGTGCACCTTCGTCCTGCTGAGCCGCCTCTGGTTCGTCGCCTCCAGAAGCATCAATCGACATCGCAGCGGCAAATTCTTCTTCGACATCCCATGGCAGCGCATGAGACGGTGTGCCCGAATATGCATCCTGGCTGTCACCGTCCGGTTCCCACTGGTCTTCTGTTTGTGCAATGGCCGCTTCCAACGCTTCGATCTTTGCACTCAGGCTGATTGCAGCATCATCCGACGGGGCGTGTTTCGTCTCGGCTGCTTCTGGCTTGTCCTCGTCGGCGTTCGCGGGTTGACCCGTCTGAACGATGTCACAGGTTCGCAGCAACATCGGCTTGGCGGCATCTGTAACTTCAGCTTTGGATACAGCTTTAGCGGGAATCACTCCTAACTGATCTGGTGTGCTGATCCGCAAAGCATCGGTAAGCACCAGCCGCCCCGGCTTGCGTGCCTTAGTCGTTTGATCCGAGACGGATTTATCACGACTGTCTTCACTGACCAGACGTTTGACCGAAGACAGAACGTCTTCGATCCCTGCTTTCACGACATTATCAGACATTGTTCTCTACCGCTCTATCCTTGGATCAAGTGTAGCCAAACAATCCGTGCCTCACAACAAATAGTATTGGCGATCAGTCCCGGCGCAACGCTTTGAGAACACGATCCAGATCCTTGCTTTGCTTGCTGACCTGTGCAGGTGCATTCTTGACCAGGTTGTAATACAAAGTCGGATCATAGATTTGCACCGCCAGCCCAAGACGCTCGGCTGTCAGAAGGCCCTGCGCCTGCAATAACTGATAGGCAGCCCGCGACCGTTCGGTGCGCGAAGCAACTTCCGCCAGCTGTGCATCCAGCAAATCCTGCTGTGCATTCAATACATCCAGAGTTGTTCGCGCGCCCAGAGTCGCCTCTTCCCGGATGCCATCAAATGCCACCTGCGAGGCGTTAACGCGCTCGGTTGACGCCCTCAAACTGGCGCTGGCCGCCTGAAACGCCGCATACCGGTCGGTCACACCCTGCGTGATGTTCTTTTGAACGTTCAGAAGATTCGCACGCGAGGCATCGCGGCTGGCCATCGCGCGGCGCACATTTGCCGCCAACCGGCCACCTGCGTAGATGGGTTGACTGAAGTTCAGCGACACGGTCGCGTCGTTCACATAGTCATTATTGTCATAGCGCTCGGACACGCCAGCATCGGCATTCAGGCTGACATTCGGCCCAAGGTTGGCCCGCTGTTGCTGCACGACCAGATCGAACGCCCTGACCTGATGCTGTGCCGACAGAATGGCCGGGTGGTTGCGTTGCGCCAGGTTCACAGCTTCAGCTTCGGAACGCGGCAGATTGGGCAGGCTCGGCTGGCCAGCCGTTCGCCCCGGTGCCTTTCCGACCGCGTTCACGTATTCGGCCTGGGCAATGCTCAATTCACCGCGTGCCACAGCCAGATCCGCCTGAGAGCTTGCCAGCTGCGCTTCGGACAATGCGACGTCCGTCCGGGTTACTTCGCCCACTTCGAAGCGGTCATTCGACGCCCTAAGTTCCTCTGCCGACACATCCACGTTGTTCTGGCGGATCGCCACGGTCTCTTCCTGCAACAGGACGCCCAGATAGGCATTTGCTGCGCGGATAAGAACCTGTTGTTCGATATCGATCAGGGTTTGCCGGGTCGATAGCACCGTTTCCTGCGCCGACTGCTTGCCCAGCACCGACGCGCCGCCATCATACAAAAGCTGGCTCAACGTCAGGCCCGAAAAGAACCGCGACGGCTCGTTTGTCGTCACGACGTTATTGACCCGCGAACGGGTGTAATCCTGGCTGACCTGCACGGTCCAGTTGATGATTGGCCGCAACGCAGAAAGCGCAATGGCCACATCTTCATCCGCCGCGCGCAGCAACGCCCGGTTCTGCTCAAGCAAACCACTGGTGTTATACGCGCCGATGAACGCATCCGTTATGTTGTCTGCCCACGCTGCACGCCCTGGCATCACGCTCATGGCAAGTCCTGCGGTCACAGCAAACGCCCTGACCAGCTTACCTGTCGCCGAACCACGCATACCAAAATCCTCTCAAACGAAATTACACTGCCCTACAGGCAGTTTGCGGCCTTCTTTTCAACTAATCAAGGCGATAGAAAAATCTATCGGCGGACTATAGCGAAAATGCACACTCTGCCGAAAAACCTTCCAGAACCGGCGCATTGGCATTGAACACATCACGCCAACTGACGCGACCACCGGTTTTTCGACCGATCCGCACGGTACCCAGGTTGCCGTTGACAAACAGACACACGATCCGACCGTGGTCCTTGAGTTGATCCAACAGGGCATCGGGCACCTGCTCGACACCGCCCTGCACCATGATCGCATCATAGGGGCCGTGTTCCGCCACACCCTGTTCCAGCGCGCCAACGTGGATGATGGCGTTGTGCACGTCAGCTTCGGCCAAGAGGTTTTGCGCCTCGGCTGCAAGGGTTTCGTCGCATTCAACACCCACAACCAACTCAGCCATCCGTGCGGTGACAGCCGTGGAATATCCCATTGCCGGAGCGATATCGAGGACCATCTCATCCTTGGATATGTTCAGCACGTCCAGCATTTTAGCCAGGGTCCGCGGCTCCAGCATGCTGCGCCCGCCACCCAGATCAATCAGGCCGTCCACATAGGCCGCTTCACGTTGAGAATCGGGTACGAAGCTCTCCCGCGGAACACTCAGCATAGCCTCAATGATCGGGAACTTGGTGACGTCAGAGGGGCGGATCTGTGTATCAACCATTGTGCGGCGCCGGGCTGCGAAGTCAGTCATTGGATATCTCGTCTCATTCCCAAAGATGTCGGGCTTGTGCCATATCCTGAACCTTCCAGCAACGCCCCTGTTGCCGCAACCTGAATCGTGATCACCTTCTTGGGCATGGACTTCGGCAAATTTCAGTCTTGCCGGCAAATTCGCACGCAATCCACTGGACGCCCCCGAGGAAAGCTGTTAAAAACCCAGTTACACCACAGCAAGTATTTGATTTTACTTGAAAAGGCGAGTTGGCGGAGTGGTGACGCAGCGGATTGCAAATCCGTGTACACCGGTTCGATTCCGGTACTCGCCTCCAATAAAATCAATGACTTGCGTCATACGCCCTCTCCTTCACTGCCATTTTTGAAACAAACGTTGAAACTTTCACGTTTCGGTCTTGCTTCGTTCCATTTGATTTCTTGCCTCTTGAGCGCGCTTCGCCAGCTCTCTCTGCCGGATCGGCCCACCATACTTTTTGAGCATCTCAACGCCTGAGTGACCGGTGACGGCTTTGACCATCTCGTCGTCACATCCAGCCAGATAGAGCTCGATCGTCGCATTTTTCCTGAGCCCGTGCGTTTTGTAGTAGCTGGCCTTCTCGTGCTTCATCTGCTTTTTGATGGCGCGCATTTCCTCCGCAACGATCCGGTAGCTCACTGGTCGCCCCTTGGCGTCGGTCGCAACAGTGCCGCCCGTTCGTGCGAGCCCTTCGAGATGAGCTTTCAGGCGGTCGGTAAGCGGGATCCACAACGGCTTGTCGGTTTTGCCCTGCGTGAAATCGAATCCTTCATCGGAGAAGTGCTCCCACTTCATCTTCACGACATCACCAATGCGCTGACCTGTACCAACGCAAAGCTCATAGACCAGCCGAGCGCGTTTTGAAGCCAGCGCTTCGAACTCGGCACGAACATCATCTGGCCAAGGTTCCCAGCCATCGCTCTGCTGTTTGAAGAGCGGAATGCCCTTCGCCGGATTGCCGTGCTCCTTCTTGATAAAGCCAATCAATCGGGCGTGGTTCATCAATACGACCATGACCTGGACAAGATAATTTGCCTGCCGCCAATGATCCGCATTGGCGCGATGCAATTCGTAAATGTGGTGTGTTTCGATCCTGGCCGGGTCTTTCTCGGCCCAGATCTCGCGAATGTGGCTGATATACCGCCGATAGTCGGATCTCGTCCGGGGCTTCAGTTTCTTGTAGGCGTCGCTCTCGTAGTAGCTAAGGATCAACGCCTCAAAATTGCGCTTCACCGGTGCAGGCGCTGGCTTTCCCTTCAGCAGGCGATTGTAATGATCCCAAAATTCCGGCGTACCCGCTTCCTCGTGCATCATGACCGAGATACCGCGTGAACGCCGGATAAACCGCAGGTAACCCCTGTCATTATAGACGTATTTTGGCAGGCTCTTGCGGGGGTTCTGTCGCAAACTTTGTTCCACCTGTCAGACTGAGTGTCGTTTTGATAGCGCATGCTCAGATAAGATAGGAGCAGACCGTGACCATCTCATTCAAAGGTGCGCACTTTCCGAAAGACGTGATCTTGTACGCTGTTTTCTTCTACCTCCGATACAGCGTGTCATATCGGGATTTGGAGGAAATCATGGCGGAAAGAGGCGTTGAACTGGATCACGCGACGCTGAACCGCTGGGTGAGCCGATACGCCGGTCTGGTAGCTGATGCTTCGCGGCACAAGAAGCGTCCTACCGACCGTTCATGGCGTATGGATGAGACCTATGTTAAAGTGAAGGGTGAATGGGTTTATCTTTATCGCGCCATCGACAAACACGGCAAGACCCTGGACTTCATGCTATCCAAACGCCGGAATAAAGCTGCTGCAACGAAGTTCTTCGCTCGTGCTCTTGAGGTGAACGGTTTGCCGCGGAAGATTGTCATCGACAAAAGCGGCGCCAACACTGCTGGCATCAAAGCTATAAACAAGATGCTGAAAGGCTTTGGTTGTCCGATACCGATCGAGATGGTCAGACGGAAATACCTCAATAACATTATTGAACAAGACCATCGCTTCATCAAACGTCGGATCAGGCCCATGTTGGGTTTCAAGTCTTTCTCTTCAGCTGCATCTGCCCTAGCCGGTATCGAACTGGTTAACATGATCCGCAAAGGTCAATTCACACCCGGACTCCGTCCGTTTCAGCAGTTTTTTCAACTAGCAGGATAATCAACCCGCCTGCGCCATCTCCTCAGTCTTCAAAGGAATTTGCGACAGAACCACCGGCGTGACATGCAAGAGCGTGTTCGCGCCTGTATCGAGCGGGTCGTGGAAGAGGAACCCAATTACTGGCGCGGTTGGGCGCAGTTGTCCGAGGCGCTTCAGACTGACGTCAAGTTTTTCACCGGCTTGTACGAAGGAACGCAGGAAGAAAAAATTGCCCGGGCCGAGGACGCCGCTCGTAAGGCCGTTTCACTCAATCCCTATTCTGCGCGCAGTCATTTTCTGTTGGCGCTTGCCCTGCAGCTTCAACGCAATCTCGACGGGTTTTTCTCATCAGCCGAGACCGCGCTTTCACTGGGGACGGACCGGTATCTGCAGGGGCAGATCGGCTATGAATTCATTTGGTCAGGGCGTTTGGATTTGGGTGCCGCACTTGTTGAAAACGCCATTGCACTTGATCCCAACGCAGCCGACCCAAACTGGTATCAGGCGCTTGCCGAGTATCATTTCTTGAATGGAAATTACGAGACGGCGTTGGAAATCTACCGCAAAGGGGCGCAGCCTGACCTGTGGTGGTCGGTTTCCATCGAGGTCGCGATTATGGCCGAGCTTGGTCCGCACAGTGCCGCTGTTGCGGCGAGAGACCGGCTCTACAGAATCCGGCCAGGCATAAAAATTGCAGACATTGTATGGGTGTATCGGCGCTTTGCGCGACCCGATGAGCTTATTCTTCCTTTTGTTGAAGCTTATCGAACTGTAGGAATGCCGGAAGGACAGTATGCCCCTTTTGATGTGGAGAGCGGGGGTTAACGTACGTAGCCATCGGTATGGAGATGGTGCGGATAAGATTGCTCACAAAGAACTCAGCCTTACTCGGGCACTCCCGCCCTTTGTAGGCTTGCCAGCCAGATCCGCCGGTTTTCGGGATGGTTTTTGATCCTGCGAATTGCCTGCGCATCGCGGAAATTGACAGTTTCGGGTTGATCTCAAGCGCATCTTTGACAGCCTCGGGGACTCAATCCAGAAGTTCAGCGCCGATGGAAAGAGAACTTTCGAGCTGCACAGCTTTGAACCGTCTACCGGTCTCTGAGTTTCGGTTTCAAACTGGTTCTGACTCTGGACCTGCCATTTTCCCTCAGTCAGAAAAATGGCAGGCACAAATACAGCGGCCCTTTTCTGCATGCGCGGTGAATGTCCGCAATGCGGGCCGCTGCAACATTGTGGGCGGGTGCCAAATGGCTCTTTCGGACCGTACTAACCGTAACCAATGGCGGTATCAGGTGGTTCGCTCCCGTTCGTGCGTCGCGCAGCATTGGTCAAGATGGGCTCATAGCTGGCCTCGGGCGCAACGCAGCATCAGGGCAATAGAAACAACTTCCACCGGCGAGAACGGCCCAAAGCCGACCTCCAATCGTTGATCGCGTCGCTGCAGTGCGGCCCGTCCGAGCCGCCGTTCGCTGCAGGTGCGAAATCCGAAGGTCGTCGAACTAGCAATCCGCAGGACAAATCTGACTTAGATTAGTCGGTCGATCTCCTGACGCTAGTTTTGTCATTTGAAAACCAAAAGCATTCACTCGCTCAATAGTTTGAAGATAGTCGGGTTAGGGCTTGCCCCCAACGGCCCAATACTCCTTATCATGCTCCTGATATCCAGCCCCCTTCATCGCTGTCATAACTGCATACCCTCACAACAGTGATTACGAAGAGTGCCATGAGGATTGCTCTGGCAGTTGGGGTTTGGAGCAAGTATTTCATTGTTCTATTTTAGTGTTGCATGATTGACCTGGCAAAGAAGTCCCGCGCCTTTTCATTGCGCCCGCCAGTAGAGCCGAACTAGACTTTGTTGCAGTTCTCTGAACGTCTGCATCCCGTTAACGCTGAATCTCAGACGATCCACCCAAAGACATACCCCGCCCCGAGCGACACCAGAACAGCAAGCAGCAGATAGAGCATGAATGGTTGCAATTTGAGCACCGGTGCGATGGCCATAGCTCCCCAGATGCTGACCGCGCCGCCCGAAACAAGAAACGCCATCGCTGCCCCTTCGGACATGACGTTGTCGATCAACCCCCGTGTCAGCGGAAGCGCAGCGTATCCGTCGATATAGGCCGGGGCACCGACGAAGACAGCGGCGGGGATGGCCCACCATTTGTCTTCGCCAACATATGCTGCCAGTGCACCCGGTGTAAGCGCCGGCATACTCCGCCGCAAATGCCGGGATCAGGCAAATCAGGATAAGCCGCGCGGTTGCCCTAGCCTGCTTGCCGAAAGAATGACGTCGCGCCTCAGACCGCCATACCCACGGATCAAAGGGCTGATCTTCACCGCATCGTGCAGCACATAGCTGGCGCGCCAGGCCATTGTCCCGAAGCCGCCATTCGCCGCTTACGCAGCTTATTTTGCAAGATGCCAGGCGACGATCATGGCTTGGTTATCGAAAACTAGTGTTCAAACATCAGCAAGCGGATGAAAACAAGCAACTTTGGCTCCGCCTTCGGCGTCTTCCAAGGTAGGCACCTGAGATCGGCAGCGATCGGTTGCGTATGGGCACCGCGCCGCGAAGGCGCATCCGGGTGGTGGGTCTAGCGGGTTCGGGAGTTCTGTCCCTTTCGCCTCCGGCGCAGTCAATGCGCGACCGACCACCGGCGCGCTGTCGGCGAGAAGTTTGGTGTAAGGATGGCGCGGGTTGGCAAAGACCACCTCGGCGGGGCCAAGTTCCACAACCGATCCGAAGTATAGCACCGCGATCCGGTCGCTTACCGCTTCGACAACCGCTAGGTCATGGCTGATGAACAGGTAGGTAAGATCGAACTCTTTCTTCAGATCGGCGAGTAGGTTCAAAACCTGTGCCTGCACCGAAACATCAAGCGCCGAAACCGGTTCATCGAGGATAAGAATCCGAGCATTTGCCGCCAGGGCACGCGCGATCCCGATCCGCTGAGCCTGTCCGCCTGAGAACTCGTGTGGGTAACGTTCGAGGAACTCCTTTCGCAGGTTCACGCTCGCGAAGATCTCGGCGATCCGCTTGTCACGCTCGGGTTTCGCCATGCCATGAAGCAGCTTAAGCGGCGCTTCCATGATCTGGCGGATCGTTTTTCTTGGATTGAGCGAGGAAATCGGATCCTGGAACACGTACTGTATACGTTTACCGAAATCCGCCGGGTCCGCATTGTTGAGTGCTGCGCCTTCAATCTGGATCGTGCCAGTGGTCGGCGGCAGGAGGCCGACGAGCATTCGCGCAAGCGTAGACTTTCCACAGCCCGACTCGCCAACAATGCCGAGGGTTTCGTTTTTCGTGACCGAAAGTGTGATGGGGTGCACCGCCTTCACCCAGCCGGACGCTGCACCAAAAAGGCTCCGACCTACGGGGAACGTTTTTGACAGGTTGTCGAGCGTCAGTGCATCGCTCATTCCGCGGCCTCCTTAAACGGCGTTTCGGGGAAGAGGCATCGTACGGCACGTGTGCCGTCGCGCTCTAACGGCACGTCGCCTTGGCGACACGCATCCTTTGCGTTGTGGCAGCGGTCAGCAAAGGCACAGCCGGCAGGTAAATTGTCGACCACAGGCGGTAGGCCCGGAATGGCTTCGAGCCGTCGTTTCCCTTCGCCGAGTTCGGGAACGCAAGCCATCAGGCGCGCGGTGTAGGGATGGCGGGGATTGTCGAGGATATCGGTGGTTTGGCCTTCCTCGACGATGCGGCCTGCGTACATGACGGCGACACGGTCGCAGAGTTGCGCTACGACTCCAAAGTCATGGGTGATAAAGACGATGGCAAGCCCGCGAGATTTTCTGAGGTCATCGAGAAGAGCAAGGATTTGCGCCTGTACAGTCACATCGAGTGCGGTTGTCGGCTCGTCGGCGATGATGACATCGGGATCATTGGCCAGCGCCATGGCGATCCCGACACGCTGCCTCATGCCACCGGACATTTCATGCGGGTAATCGCTGATCCGCTTCTCGGCGTTTGGAATACGCACCGCTTCGAGCAATTCAATTGCCTTCGCGCGGCCTTCCTCTTTGCCGATCTGCCGATGCGAACGGATCGCTTCGACAAGCTGTTCTCCGACACGGTAAAGCGGGTGAAGTGTGGCCAACGGGTCTTGGAAGATGTAGGCGACGTTGCGCCCGCGCATATCGCGGAGTTGTTTGTAGGGCACGCCGATAAGATCATTGCCCTCATACCGGACCGCGCCGCCGATGATAACCCCTGGCGGCGAAGCGACGAGGCCCATGACGGAAAGGGCGGTGACGGACTTGCCGGACCCAGACTCGCCGATGATGCCGAGGCATTCGCCCTCTTCGACATGCAGCGAGACGCCGCCGACAGCACGATAGACGCGGTGCTTTACGTGGAACTGCGTTTGCAACTCCTGCACTTCGAGCAGCCCCTTATCTTCGGATGCAGGGGCGGGTGCATCGCGCTTTACCATCGTCGCTGCCATAGGCCGCGACAGCGCGCCAGATTTCAGGCGCGGATCGAGCGCGTCGCGGACGCCGTCGCCAAGCAGGTTGATCGACATCACGATGATCAGGATCATGATCCCCGGCACAATCGACGTGTGCGGGTTCGCAATCAGCGCCGAGCGCGCTTCGCCAAGCATTGAGCCGAGATCAGCCTGCGGTGGCTGCGACCCGAGGCCGAGAAATGACAGGCCCGCCGTCTCCAGGATCATCCAGCCGATGGTTGTCGACATCGCGATGATGATGACCGGAATGACGTTGGGAAGAACTTCGGTCAGGATGATCCGGGCGTTCGACATACCCGAAAGCCGCGCGGCGTCGACGAATTCTTTATGTGCGATGCCGACGGTGATACCGCGAATGTTGCGGGCAAAGAACGGCACGTTCACCGCAGCCACGGCAATCAGCGCGTTGAACAGGCCCGGTCCGAGGGCTGCGACGATGGCGAGCGCGAGCAGGATATAGGGAAACGCCATCAGCATATCGACGCCGCGCATGATGATGTTGTCCGTTCGGCCACCATAGAATCCTGCGACGATTCCGATGGCGGCCCCAACGGTCGCAGCGATGATTGCCGCGGCGAAACCAACAGCGAGTGAAAGCTGCGTGCCCCAGAGGAGCCGCGACAGGAGATCGCGCCCGAGGTGATCGGTGCCAAGGAGCGCGCCGTCGGAGAACGGCGGCTTGAAACGGTTGCCGGTGTCCGTCACATCCGGGTCGGCCAGCGGCAGTAGAGGTGTCAGCAGAACCAGTAGGACCACCAGCGACAGAACGATCCCACCCGACATGGCAAGCCGGTTCCGCGCGAGCAGGCCGAGGAACGCCATCATGTCTTGATCCTCGGATCAAGCAGGCTTTGGGCGACATCGACGGCGATGTTAAAAAGCACGTAGCAGGCTGCCACGAAGACTACCCCGCCCTGAACTAACAGGATGTCACGTTTGAGGATGGCATCGACCAGCATGCGACCCACGCCGGGCCACTGGAAAACGATTTCTATGTAGACTGCGCCGGATAGGACAAAGCCTGCTTGAATGCCCAGCACCGGGATGATCGAGACCATCGCGGCCTTGAGCGCATGACGCCAGATTACGCCGCCTTCGGCCACGCCCTTGGCCCGAGCGGTACGGATGAAGTCCTGTCGCAAGACCTCCAACATTGCTGACCTGGCCAGACGGGCTATAACGCCGGTGGCAACGACTGCGAGCGCGATGGCGGGAAGCGTAAGGTGCGAAATGAGGGCTGCAAAGTTTCGCTCACCATATATTGGCCACATGCCCGACACAGGGAACCACCTGAGGTTCACGGCGAAGAACAGGATCATCATCATCCCAAGG
This sequence comes from Ruegeria sp. SAZD013, assembly GCF_059612525.1. Taxonomy (NCBI): domain Bacteria; kingdom Pseudomonadati; phylum Pseudomonadota; class Alphaproteobacteria; order Rhodobacterales; family Roseobacteraceae; genus Ruegeria; species Ruegeria sp. SAZD013. Next base: position 939,439 of record NZ_JBXWQT010000020.1, read on the forward strand.
AAAAACGACGGGATCGAAATGCCCAAAAGCACCACGAAGGTAATGCCTTTGTCCGCCCAGCCATACTGGTTGGCCGCCGAAATGACACCCGCGGCGACCCCGAAAATCGAGCAAAGCACAAATGCGGTTCCGGCTAGGACCAACGTTGCGTTAAACCGCTCCAGCACCTCGTCGATGACCGGCCGGTTGAGCGCGAACGAGGTGCCAAAGTCGCCGGTCACCATGTTACCGAGCCAGATGAAATACTGTTGCACCAGAGGCTTATCAAGGCCGAGATCGCGGTTCAGTTTTTCGACGTTGTCGGGCGTGGCATAGCTTCCCAGGATAGCCGTCGCCGGATCACCTGGGATCAACGCCATGATGAGAAAAACGATAATCGTTATACCAAACAGCACAGGGATCGCTGAAATCAGTCGTTTCAGAATGTAGCCCGCCATCAATCACCCCGAGTGCTTTAGGAGAAATGTGGAGGGGCAAACTCGCATGTTTGCCCCCCAGGGAGGATCAGTCTTTTGTCACGTCGTCGAGAAGTAGGAAGAACGATGGCTGAAGCGCAAAGTCTTCGACTCGATCGCTTGTGACAGCGTTCTGTTTCCAGTTCGCAACAAAGACCCAAGGCGCATCTTCCTGAACGATGGTTTGCATCTCTTTGTAGAGAGCTGCGCGTTTGTCCTGATCAGTAGCAGCGCGGGCCGCTTCGAGCAATTCGTCGACCTTCGGGTTGGAATAGTAGCCCGAGTTGAACCCGCCTTCTTCTGGCCAGGCCGAGGTGCGAAGTGCCAGGAATGGCAGCGTATCCGGGTCGTTCGTCATCCAAGCCATCTGCGCCATGTCAGCTTTGCCTTCGAGGCCAGGGTTCACGTTCCCGAGGAAGGTATTCCACTCGTAGGTCTCGATCTTTACATCGAATCCCACGGCTTCCAGGTCGGCCTGCATCGCGGTTCCCATGGCCACCGGATCAAGCATACCCGAGCCGCCTTCGGTTACGTAGAAAGTTAGCTCAGCGCCTTCGACACCGGCTTCGGCGATAAGTTCGCGCGCCTTGTCGGGGTCATATGGGTACGGCTCCAGATCGGGGTTGTAAGCCCACGCGAACGCCGGCGGTGTAGGACCGGCCGCAACATCAGCCGTGCCTTCCAGAACGTCGTTGACGATGGCTTCCTTGTTTATCGCGTAATTCGCGGCCTGACGCGCGCGGACGTCGGCAAACGGTCCTTCTTTCGCGTTCAGGATCAGGAACCAGACGTGCGGTCCAGCCTGTTCATGAACGGTGTATTGAGCGCCTTCGAACTGGCTCAGCGCGACTGGCGGAACCTCGACCATCAGGTCAATGCCGCCTGCCAGCATCTCTGCTGTCCGCGTGTTGGCATCCGTGATCGGGCGGAAGACGACCGCTTGAAGCGAGGGTGCGCCGTCCCAATAATCGGGGTTCCCTTCAATCACCACCGCCTCATTGGCGCGCCATTCGGCGAAGGTGAACGGACCCGTTCCCGAGGGATTGCGCCCAAAATCGGCGCCGTGCTGTTCCACGGCAGCGGGCGAAACGATCAAACCGGTCGGGTAGGCCAGGTTTGACAGGAATGGCGCATATGGAGCGTTCAGTTTGAATTTCACCGTGAGGTCGTCGACCACCTCGACGTTTTCGACAGCCGAGAAGAAGAACGCCAGCGGGAACGGGCCGGTGTCGTGATACGGATGGCTTTCGTCCAGCATACGGTCGAAGTTGAACTTCACCGCTTCAGCGTTGAAAGGGCTACCGTCATGAAAGGTCACGCCCTCGCGCAGGTTGAAGGTGTACTCCGTGCCGTCTTCGGAAATCGCCCAATCCGTCGCAAGCGCGGGCTCAACTTCAAGCGTGCCATCCTTGTAGCGGACAAGTCCGTCGTAGACATTCATCAGTATCCGGAAATCATTGACCGCGGTGACCGCCGCCGGATCGAGCGCTTTTGGTTCCGCGATCTGCCCGACAATAAGGACGCCGGGCGGCGTTTGGGCTGTGGCGCCACTGACCGCTCCGAGGGCCAGCGCTATCGCCGCACCCGAAGCCAGCAGTGTCCGCCTTGTGAAAGAAAAGAGCGACATTGGCTTTACCTCCGTTGTGATGTTCTTAGATTATTTTTCATGATAAATTGCATCAGGCCAAATTTTCATGATAAATTCAAGCCCACTCGCAAGGAGGTGCCCAAGTGACGATCTCAATCCTGGCTTTTGACAAAGAAACAGGCAGTTACGGGGGTGCAGCAACTACGGGAAGCCTCTGCGTAGGGGGGTGGGTGCTCCGCGGAGACGCCGAATCAGGCCTCTCAGCATCGCAGGGATCATTGCCTTCGACGATGTGGGGGACAGACACTCTCGCCGCCATGCGGGCCGGGAAGAGCGCCAAGGATGCGGTCTTGGGCGTCGTAAACGCCGACGCGGGGCGAGCGCAGAGGCAACTCGCGGCGCTCGATCTGAATGGTGAAGTTTTCGCCTTCACCGGCGAAGACAGCATCCCTGCGGCGAGAAGCCGTTCTGGATCGAACGTTATTGTTGCGGGAAATCTTCTGAAAAGTGATGACGTGATCGACGCTTGTTTCGACGGTTTTCTTGCCTCCAAGGGCTCTTTTGCCGAACGACTGTTGGCCGCGCTCGACGCCGCTTCACTAGAAGGCGGTGACAGTCGGGGGTTGCTGTCCGCCGCTTTGCTGATCGTCAACCGCAGCGCAGCACCGCTGACACTACGTGTCGACAAGTCCGCCACACCGCTATCTGACCTGCGCGCCCTTCACCAGGCCGCAACGTCCGGCATATACGCGGACTGGGCTATGCTCGTCCCAACGCTTGACGACCCCGAACGCGCAGAGCCTTACCTTGAAAAGGCGGACCAGCCCGTCTGATCCGCAAGATACTCGGCCAGCCGCGTACCGACCTTCGAATTGCCGTAACGATCCAAACCGGGCGACCAGACGGCAATCGACGCCCGCCCAGGCGCGACAATCAGGATTCCACCACCTACGCCGCTTTTGCCCGGCAGACTGACACGAAACGCAAATTCCCCCGAACCATCGTAATGGCCGCACGTCATCATGAGCGCACAAATCCGGCGCGCACGCTTTTCTGAAATAAGCCCCGCGGCATCGGGGAACTGCGCCAAAATCGAGCCCGCACGGGCGAGTTGCACGCAGCTCATCTCGATCGCACATTGGTGACAGTAGGTGCCAAAAACCCGCTCAGGCGTATTCGACAGATTTCCATGCGATTTCAAGAAATGAGCGAGCGCTAGGTTCCGATGCCCTGAGGCCTTTTCCGACTCCGCCACACGCTTGTTGATGTGTATGTCATCGTCGTGCGCCGCTGCGCGCACAAAACGAACAAGCTCGGCGAGGGCATCTTTAGGCTCTCGCCCACCAATCATAGCGTCCGTAGTGACAAGCGCTCCCGCGTTGATGAACGGGTTGCGTGGACGCCCCTCCTCTCGTTCCAGCAACACCACGCTGTCAAAAGCTGTGCCAGAGGGCTCGCGCCCTACGCGCAACCAAAGATCATCGCCGACCCGGCCCAGAACCGCAGCCAGTGCAAATACCTTTGAGACACTCTGGATAGAGAAAGGCGTTTCGGCTTGCCCGGCCCGCACTACCGCACCGTCAGGCAGAGCGATCGCGACCCCAACCTGATCAGGCGCGATCGAGGCCAACTCGGGGATGTAGGTCGCAACCCGCCCCCAATCGGCCTTTTCAATTGCTTCTGCGACCCCTTGCTCGGCAATCTGCTGTAAACCGGCAAACGTGGTGGAAATCACTCCGCGATGAACCGCTTCATAACGACGGCCTCCTGATCTTCCATTAGGCGGCGGGCGAGTTTCATGTGCTCCAGCATGATGTCCCTCGCGCGGTCAGGGTCGTCTTTTCGCAACGCCTCGATCAGCGCGATCTGGTGGTCTCGGCCTTCGCGCCAAAGCTTGTGGTTCGGCTTGGAATAAAGGCGCTTGTAGACCGTCAACTGGGTTAGAATCTCTGCAAGAAACCCAATCATGAACCCAAGGATCGGGTTCTCGGCATATTCCGCCAGCTTGGCATGAAAAAGAAGTGAGTCGACATGCTGAGCGCGCTCTTCTTCGGCTGATTCCGCAGGGGTATCGTAGCGCATCGTGATTGCGCGAAGCTCCTGAAGCTGATGCTCTGACAACCGCCCAGCGAGCGACGCAGCGTTCTCCGGTTCAAGAGCCACGCGCACTTGATAGATGTCGTCAATGGAGACGTTCTTGAAATAGAAGAAGTTAGCAAGCAGCGCGTGCGCGCGTTCTGTAGTCACTTCGCCGACAAAACTGCCGCCGCCAGGGCCCGTCTTCGTGGCGACAAGACCTTGCGCTTGCAACAGTCGCATGGCCTCGCGGATTGTCCCTTTGGACATCTGAAACCGTTCGATGAGTTCAGGCTCGCTGGGCAAGCGATCTCCCGGCTGAAGTCCCTGCTCAACCACCCACGACTTGATTTCTTCGGCGACCTGAATGGGGCGCGATCTCTTCCGTTTCGTCTGTGTTTTCTGCGAAGCCAAGGCGCTCCTCACGTTTTTAGTAGCGTAACGGCGTGATCGCCGTTAAACCATGGAATCAATTTATCATGATAAATTCAAGGAAAATATCATGGATGGTGACATCGCCGCCCAGCGTCTCTCGGCCATTTCCAAACATAGCTCAACTGAGGAAGGCGTTACGCGCCTGCCCTGGACGCCCGAGCATAAGGCCGCGCTGGACGAGATAAAGGGTTGGATGAAGGATGCCGGGCTGTCCACCGAACTGGATGCCGCAGGTACACTCGTTGGGCGGTCACCAAATGCGACAGGCAAGCCGGTCATCCTAATGGGCTCGCATCAAGACAGTGTTCCCAATGGCGGTCAGTTTGACGGGATCATGGGGATCGCCCTCGGCTGTCTTGTGGCAAAACGCTTCGAGGGCCTATGGGACGCGCTTCCCGTCGGAATCGAAGTCCTTGCCTTTGCTGACGAAGAAGGTGTTCGATTTCCGACTGCTCTGATCGGTCCGCGAGCGCTGGCCGGTACACTGGACTCAACTGTATTCGAATTGGCCGATCGGCAAGGCATCATGATGGGTGAAGCCATGCGCGCTTTCGGGGCCGACCCGAAGCAGGCGTTGACGATTAAGCGCAATCCCAAGTCAATTGTGGGGTATCTCGAAGCACATATCGAGCAGGGCCCGGTTCTTGAAGACGCAAATGTCCCAATCGGGATTGTCACGGCCATATGCGGCATTGCCCGCTATAACGTTACGGTCACTGGAAAAACCGGTCACGCGGGAACTGTCCCAATGGCGGGCCGCCGTGACGCGCTTGTCGGTGCTGCCCACCTGATTAGCAAAATCAACACACGCGCGACGGTGCTGAAAAATCTCAGGGCAACCGTCGGCACGCTATCGATTAGTCCCGGTGCAGTGAACGCAGTGCCGGGAATTGTCGAGTTCACCCTTGAAGTGCGCGCCGAAGAAGACACGTGTCGCGATCATTTCGCAGATGAAGTGGAAACGTTCGCAGATGACTGGTGCAGCACAACAGGTCTCCAGTTTTCGATCACGCGCACTTACGAACAGCGCGCTGTCCCAAGCGACGACGAGCTCGTGACGACGCTTTCGGAAGCGGCCGAGGACACGGGCCACGCTGCCCTGCGTTTGATGTCAGGTGCTACCCACGATGCGTCCGCGATGGCCGATATCTGTCCGATTGCAATGCTCTTCATTCCCTGCCGCGCGGGTGTAAGCCATCGCCCTGATGAATACGCCGATGCCTACAGCATGAACGCTGCCGTGGATGTTCTCGAACAAACCGTCAAACGACTTGCGACCAGATACGCAGATAGACTCGAACGGCCCACCAAAAAATCTTGATGACGGCTTTCTCGGCGATCCCAAACTCTCGGAGGGGAATTCTAATCGGCAGTCTTGGTTCGCCAAAGTTGCAAACGATTATTCGGAAACTAAGCAAAATTTACCCATTACCCGCAGTTGCTTACCACATCCAGCCGCCGCATTGCTGCCCATTGAAGCTTCCATTCCCTACACCTGTAAAGTTAACTGCAAAAGGAATTCACTCAGAGCGCAAAAGACTGGGCACTACTGTTCTCTACAATTCGAGCAAAGCGAGCATTCATTTATGCAGCGATAGGTCACCAAACTTAAACCATTTCGGACACTTCAAGGTAGCACTGTAATTCTCGCCAAGTCAGAATTGCTCAAGACGAAAGGCGTTTATGCCGAAAATGCGATAAGACCACATCTATAGGACACTAGAATCACCAATCATCAAATTTGGATTTAGGAACAACCGCGCCTTTAAAACTAAGGACTTGATACACAAGATCTTGAGCATCCTTTAGCGCGGCAGTTATTTCACTGCCCAGAAGTCGAGCAGCGAGGTATGCTCCGTTAAATGCGTCCCCAGCTGCGGTAGTGTCGACAACATCGACAGGATCAGGCTCAAGCGAGGTATCTCCCTCTCCGTCGCTGCGAACAGTGGTTCCGTTCGCGCCATCTCGCAGAACAATTTCCTGAATGCCTCTGGAATGAAGGCTGTCCAAGGCTTGGGATTTTGAAACCTTTCCATAGATATCATTGATGTCATCCACCGAAGGAAAGGCCACATCCGTAGTCGAAAACATAGCGTCATAGTGGCTTTGCGCCTCAGCTACTGTGCCCCAAAGCACTGATCTGTAGTTGGTGTCGAACGCAATGACCGTGCCTCTGCCTCGCAACTCCTCACATGTCTCGATAAGTCGTTCTCTCTGATTTTTTTCAAGAATGGCAAGAGTAATGCCGCTGAGATAGACAACGTCAAAGCGCTCGAGATCACGCAGATTTGGTCGATCTTGTTGAAACAGCTGTCGCGCAGCGGATTCGGATCGCCAATAAGCGAAAGAGCGTTCGCCATGATCGTCTGTATTGACAGCGTAAAGCCCAGGATATCGACTCTTGATACTTCCAATTAGGCTACAGTCGATGCCTTCGCTCGCAATTGCTTCAATCATCTTTTGCGAAAGCGGATCACATCCTAGACATGTCAAAAAACTCACGGCTATGTCACCTCGGCAGACTGAACGAGCGAGATAGATAGCAGTGTTAAGGGTGTCGCCGGCAACGGCGATGGAAGCTGAGTTTTTAGACAAATTAATACTTGAAAACTCGACCATGCATTCACCAATCGAGGCAACGCGAACATTTTTGCGACCTCTGATTTCATCCAAAGTTGCCATCGCATTAGATCGACTTGTATTTGTAAGCAGTATCCAGGCGCTTTCTAAGGTCTGCAATAAAGCCATCCGATATCGGCGCGTCGTGGGCGATCGAATGCCAAAGGCCGACTTCATTCACATAAGCGCGCATCGACCGAAGCCCCTCTTCGAATTGATCCCAACTAAGCCCCATCGCTTCTGGCCTGATATCCAGCCCGATGCTCGAAATGGTGTCCAGCATCTCATCCGCACCATCTTCGTGAAGCATCGATCCGACCAATACGCCCAACCCAACAGGCTGGCCGTGTAGGAATTTTTTGCCAGTCATTTTTTCCAAGGTGTAGAACAGGAAGTGATCCGTTCCTTCAATGTGTCTTGGACACCAACCTGCGCCATGGTAAGTGGTTCCCCATTTCAGACCGTCGACCAGAGCCTCAATCCCGCGGTCATTCATGTCGCGAATATTGTCGATGTTCTCGACGATTGTCCTTACTTTCGAAAGCGACTGCTGAGCCAATCCTTCGTCAAAGCGCCACTTGTCCTCGATCTGCCCTTCCCTTTCGGCATAGCGCCAATCAAGAACACCTGTGTGAAAACATAGTATATCCCCGATCCCGGACCAGTTAAGCGCTGGTGGGCAGGCTGCGAGAACATCGTAGTCGATGTAGATGGCTTCGGGTACGGCCCACCCCTGATAAACCACTTTACCATCAATCCTGATCCCAGACCGTTGGCCGTAAACTGCATTGACCGAGAGCGCCGTCGGCGCCTGGAACAAGGGAAGATTCAAGCGCCAGGAGAAGTATTTTGCGACATCCAACGCCTGCCCGCCCCCGAGGCCAACGATGGCTCGAATTTCACCGAGTTTAGTTACATCCTGCTCAAGGTCGCTGCGTTCTATTGAGCCACAGAAATAGGTCTTGCAATCCGCTCCTTCGAAGTGATGACCAAAGATCGGCCAAAGGTCTTGCATCGTGACGACCAGGAAAGGAGGATTAACGAAATTCCGAAATTCACCCAACAAACCCCTTCCAAAAACGGTGGGAAAGCCATAGTTCAATGCGCTGTGAGCGTGAGAACACTGTAGATTTGCCATTTACTACTTCATCCTTGGTTTGTGTGATGAGATATTCGGGACCAACAATTCGATGGTGACTGGAGCGAGGTCTCGAAATGCCGCAACCGGCCAAAGCGTCGGGTCAGAACAATGTATCGATGCCCCTAGGCCATCGTACTTTTCCGACCTAGACACGTTTGGCGAAGCACCAAGACATTCATCGACCGCAACAATGTGGGTCTCGGAGAAACCGGCCTTTCCCAAAATCCGTGAAACACTCAAGCAAGAAAAAAACAGTTCTGGAGCACTGCCGGTTGGCAAACTGATCACCAGGTTCGGTTTATCCTCAGTCAACGTGATCACATTCTCCGCTCTCGCTTTGACCCTCGTGCCTTTCGTGTTGGCGACCACCGGGTTTAGGGGATCAGGCGCCTCCTGCCGACAGAGCAATGTATGATTTGTAAGCTGATTCATCGTTTCAAAATTTCGGAAAAGCTGAGAAAATCGTGCTGCTTCAAACGAGGCGCAGAAGGGCCGCTGTGTCCTGCATCGAAAACGAACAGGTTACCTCCTTGATCCTCAGGCAAGTCATCGGAGGCGTCCAAACGCGCACTCGCTGCAAAAACCGTACTGCCACGAAACGCAACAGAGGTTATCCTTTGTGCAGGCATCAAAATACGGCGATCAACGGAACCGTCTGTCAGATACCGGGTGATACAACCGCCGTCCCAATGCGCGGACCAAAGCCCGCCTTCGTCGTCGCAGATCATGCCATCTGGATAACCCTGAGCCTCGGGCAATTCGGCGAAAACTCTGCGCTCACCCACTTCTCCCGAAATCGGATCAAACGGGGCGGAATAGATAATACGTTCAGGGGAATCCGCAAAGTAGATGAATTTTCCACAGGGGCTGAACGCTGGGCCGTTAAACACCGTAAATGACCAGGAGAGTTCGACCAATTCACGGCCCAAAACCCACATGCGGCCATTTGGTTTTTCTTCGTCGCGGTCGCGGCTTCCGAAAATCAAAAACTTGCCCGAGGGATGCACTGCTCCGTCATTCAGAACTTCGTCGACCCCAAGCCAGTTCTGGACCAGTGGAACACTGTCTACGAACAAACCGTCTGCTCCCCCCGCCAGGATACTTCCACTTTGCGTTAGGCAGGCAAAGGCAGCGTTTTGACCCAAATTCAACTCTTCTTCGTAACCGTCTGAAAATAAGCGCCACGCTTGGCTTTCTGGAATATCCAGCCACAGTATCGAGTCGCTGGCCTTGTCGTAACGCACGCCTTCGCCTAGGACGGTATTTACCTTGCTGGGCTGACGGATATCCGGGTTAGAAGCCATCAGTAAGTCGCACTCAGACCACCGTCGACGCAGATCACCTGACCGGTGACGTATCTGGAAAGGTCAGACAAGAGATAGACATAAGCACCCGTGCAATCTTCGGGCGTACCCGGACGTCGTAGTGGTATTCGACCTTCCGCGATATAGTGGCTCTTGAAGTCATCTGCCTCGTGTTCATGCAGACCTTCCTCGGTCAAAGCCATGCGAGTGTTGATGAAACCAGGAGCCACAGCGTTGACCCGAATTCCCTGTGAGCCAAAATCCACTGCCATGGATCGAGTTAACATTAATAAGCCACCTTTTGCGGTCGCATATGCCGCCGATCTGGGCACCCCAAAGAATGCTTGAGTGGACAATGTGTTGACAATTGCCGGGGTGGCGGAATTGCCGAGCTTGGGCAAGGCCGCTCGGGTAACGCGCAGTGCCCCAGTCAAGTTCGTGTCCAGAACTTGGGCAAAGCGGTCGTCGGTGACCGCCCCTGCATCACCAATATCGAGCACAGCGGCATTATTGATCAGACCATCCAGTGCGGGCCAATCGCTGATATCGGACAGCGCGGTCTCAATGCTCACTGGATCGCTAACGTCCAATGCACAATGGCGCAATCGGTCGGAGTACTCTTTTAAGCCCATTGCCGCCTGATCTAGGGCGGTGCAGTCCTTATCCGTCATCAGCACTTCGCCACCTTGCTTTAGGCAGGCCCGTGCGACCGCAAGACCAATGCCCCGCGCTGCGCCGGTCACAAGAATACGGCGCCCCTCAAGAAGCATTGCCTTCTCCCGTCCAGCTCAACGCCGAAGTTGCTCTTGCGCGTTTGACATCACTCCAGCTCTGTTGCAGCCCATTGCATTCGGATCGATATCGCGCCGCTTCCTCTGTGATGGCATCGGAAACCAATTCTGCCTCCTCCGGCGTCAGGTTGCAGGGATCCAAATAAATTTCCTGCCACTCAATAAGATCATCGCGAACGATAATACGTGGGGTTCTGGCCGAGAGCCGATCCGCCAGTTCCCACGCATTAAAGCCTGCCACTTTGGGGTTAACGGTTATTTGCAGGCGTGTGATCGGGTTTCCGGTCCAGTCCGCGTGCCGATCCAAGGAAAACCCGGGAACACCCGACAAGTCCCTGATCCAACCGTCAACGATTGCTTCTTCATAGGATTTCGCCGTGTCGTGATCGCGTTTTTGCCACAGCTCCAAAGCCGCCATTGCGCCGACCACGCTTTCTTTCCCAGCTTTCATCGTGCGCCCAATACCATAGTGTTGCAGGTACGTGGCCCGTATTAGATTAGAATCTCCGGCAACAATCCCGCTTGTGACGCCACCCAAAAACTTATGGCCGGAGTAGATGACTGCGGATGCCCCCATCTCAATGGGCCCCCTAAGATCGTATTCCGATGCCATGTCGACAATGACCGGAACGTCGAATTCTCGGCAGCAGGCAATGAATAGGTCCATTGGCAGTTCGTTCTCTTGCACCGTGTGGTGTGACACCACATACATAGCCGCAGTTGCGCCCACCTGAAGCGCAGCGCGCAGATGCCATTCTTCACATGCGGCTGCAGTTCCAATCGGAACAACATCAGCGCCGGCCAAGCGAATAGCCTGATCCACTGGCGCGCCGTAGTTGATCATATGCCCCATCGGCAGCAGAACACGGCGCTCGCAGTCCGTCTGCGGCAGCATTTCAATGCGCGCTAGATCGATTCCGGTCAAACAAGCGGCGACAGTTTGGGTCAGAGCCGCAGCCGAGCAGGCCGTGACACAGCCGGCCTCAGCGCCGGTGAGGCGGGAAATGACCGAGCATGCGCGCGCTTGCAGCTCGTCCATATCTACAAAGGACGCCAAAACCTTGTCTACAAGTGCACGGGTGGATGGTGCAACGCGGGACGCGCCGATGCTTGTCATGGTCCCCGCCGCATTGATCACCGGCGTCAAACCCCATCGTTCAAAAGGGTCGTTAGTCATTGCAACCGCTCCCCACCGTCAGCGTTAAAAACGTGCAGGTGCTCCGGGCGAATTCCCAATGTTACGCCCTGGCCCGGTGCTACACGACCGCGTATCTCGCCCCCGGCGCGCGCAGTCAGAACGGTGCCGTGTGCTGTAGTCAGATGTATAAGTGCCTCGTGGCCCAGATCCTCCATGCGATCCACACATGCCGACCCGATCCCAAACCCTTCACTCTCATCGATTGTTACGTGCTCTGGGCGGATTCCCAGCAGTGATCCTGAACGCGGCGCAATTCGACTATCCACTGTTTCCGCCCCTGCAAGAAGCGTGTCAGCAGTGACAAGGTTCATTCGGGGGCTGCCAATGAACCCCGCTACAAAGGTGTTTGACGGGCTTTCATATAGCTCGATCGGAGTGCCAACCTGCATGACCCGCCCTCTGTTCATAACTGCGATCCGATGTCCCATGGTCATCGCCTCGACTTGATCGTGCGTGACGTAAACCGTTGTTGTTCCAAGCTCCTTTTGCATCTGAGAAATCTCTCCGCGCATCTGCACCCGCAATTCAGCATCCAGATTGGACAATGGTTCGTCAAAAAGAAACGCAGACGGTTCGCGGATCATTGCGCGTCCAAGGGCGACCCGTTGAGCCTGTCCGCCCGACAGCTGGCGAGGCTTGCGATCAAGCAACTCGCCAAGGCCCAACATCTGAGCTACGCGATCCACCTCCGAATCTACGGTGGCCTGATCAGTTTTGCGAAGCTTCAGTCCAAATGACAGGTTTTCCCTAACCGACATGTTTGGAAACAGGGCGTAGGATTGAAACACCATCGAGATGTTTCGTTCGGCCGGTGTCAGATTGTTCGCGCGTTGGTTCCCGATCATCAAGTCACCCGAGGAAATACTCTCTAGCCCAGCGATCATTCTAAGAGTGGTGGACTTTGCACATCCCGATGGGCCGACAAGCACCATGAACTCGCCCTCGTGCACATGCAGGTTGAGGCCCTTGATCACCTCGACATCGCCATAGCGTTTTGACGCGTCCACAAATCTAACTTCACTCATCTCTGTGATATCCAATCAGGAGAAATCGAAATTATGGCATCGATCTCAACGGTAATATTCCCCGGCAGCGATCCCATACCAACAGCCGCACGCGAATGCCGCCCACGCGACCCGAAAACGTCACAGAAAAGGTCGGAGCATCCGTTGATCACTTCGGGGTGGTCTGCAAATTCAGGGACGCTGTTAACCATTCCAAACACTTTACGGATTTGCGCGACATGCTCGAGCGAACCCAGTATCTCTTTCATCGCGCTGATCAGGACCAAGCCGGTCCGCATCGCGTGATGACGAGCTTCTACAACACTCACGTCGAGACCAACTTTGCCTTGGGCCAATTGCCCATTCTCCAAAAGTGGACCTTGACCGGAAAGATAAAGCGTTGTTCCGTCGACCGATCCAAGATCGAAATTTCCAACGGCATCAGGAACTTGCGGAAGCTTCAATCCCAGCGCCTCCAGTTGGGTCTCGGGTGGTGGTGAGTAAAGTGATTTGGTTCTTGGTTCGGAGCTCATATTGAATACGCCTCCTCAATCTTTTCCCGCGCCTCTGTCAAAAAACTGTCCGTGACGACGAACTCGTTTGCGATGCCGAAGGCGAGGTTTTCACGGTCCACGAAACCCATAAGACCCCGCATCGCATCAAAAACATCATCCCAAGTGACACCTAACGCTGAAGGTCGGATATCGACCCCGAGTGAAACAACCGCTTTCAACAGCTCGTCAGCGCGGTTTGCGTGCATCATTGCGCCAATCGCAAGGCCCAGACATACCGCCTGTCCATGCAGAAACTTTTTACCAGTCCCAGCTTCGAGCGCATAAAAGATATAATGTTCAACACCTTCGATGTGACGTGGATTCCAGCCGGCCCCATGATACGATGCACCACCCCATTTCAGGGCATCGACCATGATCTCAATTCCACGCGGGCTGAGCTCCTTAATCTCATTTAACTCGGCCAACGCAGCTTCGGCCTTGGACAATGAAATCTGTGCTAAGCTTTCGTCATACGGCCAACGCTTCTCGCACTTCCCATGGGCATGAGCGAAGCGCCAGTCCATGACCCCGGTTATGAAACAGAACACGTCGCCCACACCGCCGATATTCAATGCGCGGGGTGCATCCTTAATAATATCCAGATCGATGTAGACTGTTTCCGGCACAGCCCAACCTACATATTTGACGACGCTGTTCTCTCGCACGCCAGCGCGGTGGCCGAATACGGCGTCAACAGACAGGGACGTGGGAAACTGGAACAGCGGTAGGTTTAGGCGCCAGGCAAAGTATTTGGCGGCATCTATAGCCTGTCCCCCGCCGAGCCCGACGATCGATGCAACATCCGAGAACATGGCGAGATCGCTCTCAAGCCGCGAGCGTTCCATAGACTCGACAAAGTAGACTTGGGCATCCTGTGGCAAGGCCGGACCGAAGATGGGCCACAGATCCTCCATCGTTACGATCAACATTTTCGGACGCACAAAATTTGGAATCTCTGCCAACAGGTTACGTCCGAAAACTGTAGGAAACTGATCAATATCGGCTTCTTTGAATGGCATATTCTCAACCCTTGACTGCGCCAAGGGTCAACCCTTTGACGATGTGTTTTTGAGCGACGATGGCAAAGATCAGCATGGGGATAATCGCGATGATCGACGCCGCCGTCATTGCCCCCCAATCCAGCGCGGCATAACCGCGAAAACTGGTCACGCCCAACGTGACCGTTTGTGCCTTCGAAAATGTGAGACCCAAAGCAATTGCGAGCTCGTTCCAGATCCAGATGGCATTCAGGATCGCTGTCGCTACCATCCCCGGCAAAGTGCAAGGAATGTAGATTTTTGTCAGGATTTGAAAATTGCTCGCCCCTTCTATTCGGGCAGCTTCATCAATCGCGGGATTGATTTCCCGAAAGAAGGAACTCAGCAGCCAAATGGACAATGGCAGCACATGTACCTGATACATCAACGCCAGGCCGATATGCGTGTCATAAAGACCCGTCCACTGATAAAGCGAGAACATCGGAAGCACGAATAGGAACTCGGGCAGCATATAGGCGAGGATCAACCAAACGCCGACGATGTTCCGACCCCGAATTTTCATCCGAACAAGTGCGTAGGCAGTCGGGATTGCAATCGCCAGTGACAGCGCGACACCAATGATTGTCACGATCACGGAATTTAGGAAGGTGTACTTGAACGTATCGTGCGTCCAAAGTTTCAGATAGTTCGCGGTCGTCGGATCAAATATCCAAAGGGGCGGGTTGGCCAACCCGTCCTTTTTGGATTTGAGAGAAGTCGCAAGTACCCAATACACTGGGAATAGGCTGAACAATACCATCGCGCCGGTGAAGACGTATGCCCACCATGTCGACAAACGCTCCGTAAGACGGGACTTTTGCGGCAGGTGTGTGGTAACGCTCATCCCCTTTCCTCCATGCGCTGTTGCAGCATCTGAAGAGCCAGTGCAATGAAGAGGATTAGCAACGAGAACAATATGATCGTCGCCATCGCTTTGCCAATTTGCTGATAGCTAAAGGCTGTTCGGTAGACAAATGTCTGCACAACCTCGGTCGCCATTCCCGGGCCGCCGCCGGTTGTACCGAAGACGATGTCAAAGATCTTCAGCGTATCTATCGCGCGAATGATGACCACGGTTATCAAAAGTGACCGAAGCATTGGTAGCTTGATCCGCCAGAAGATTGTGAACTCATTTGCGCCTTCAACGCGCGCAGCTTCAATCGGGTCAACGGGCAACCCGCGAAGGCCAGCAAGCAAGATGATGAAAACAAAAGCGGTTTGCCACCAGACGTCCACCGCGATTATTGACGGCATGGCCGTTGCAGCAGAGCCGTAAAACGCAGAAGGCCCAAGACCGACAGCACCAATAAGATGGTTCACGATTCCAAGAAACGGGTCGAACATCACCTTCGACATCAGGGCCACAACAATGCCCGAGACCATAAGCGGCAACATAATTAACGCACGGATCAGATCAGTTCTTATGGATAATTTATCCACCTGAACCGCCAGATACAAACCCAGAGCGACTTCGACCGTTGTTGCAAATGTCGCGAAAACCACAGTGTTTCGCATAACCGTCCAGAACTCGCTGTCAGAAAGAAGAGCGGTGAAATTAGACATGCCGACATAGTCAAACTGGTTGCCCCAATTCCAGTTGGTCAGCGACACCACCATCCCGAATCCAATCGGGTAAAGCGAGGTCATCGCAAGCACCAAAACACACGGCAGGATGAACCAGAATGCGGATGCACTGCCTAAGGGTTTGAGCAAAGAGGTCATGTC
Organism: Ruegeria sp. SAZD013; assembly: GCF_059612525.1. Taxonomy (NCBI): domain Bacteria; kingdom Pseudomonadati; phylum Pseudomonadota; class Alphaproteobacteria; order Rhodobacterales; family Roseobacteraceae; genus Ruegeria; species Ruegeria sp. SAZD013. The sequence goes on from NZ_JBXWQT010000020.1 coordinate 955,366, forward strand.
ACCTTGCTATCAGAAAAGTTGTTTTGATGTTGTGAGGCGTTGCTCTGGGCCGCAAAGGATTGTGGCCCAGAGTTGTATATGGCTCAGTTGGCAGCCAGCTTCTTGAAGTCGGCCTGCGCCGCGGCGCCAGACTCAGTTGGGTCGGCACCGCCATAGATCTCCTGAATGACATCGACGATGCGAAGCGCGAATTCGCTCCAACCCGCGCGCTGGACCACCGAAGTTTGCGAGTTTGGCATGGCTGCGGCCACTGCATCGACATATCCCTGCGGGAAGCTCGCTGCATAGTCGGCATCTTCCCAAGTTGACAGTCGTGGTGCTCCGCCATGGAATTTACCAATAGTTGTCGCGTTGTCCGCGTTCGACATGTATTGAATGAACAGCCAGCCAGCCTCGGGATTGGTAGCGTTCTGCGGAATGCCATAGCCCCATTGCCAATGCGCTGTATAAGGATCGCCCCCAGCATTATCGACGGGGATCACGGAATAGCCGATCTTGCCCGCAATCGGGCTTTCATCCGCGTTCTCGAAGCCTGGGGCAAACAAACTGGCATCAATAAAGAATGCAGCACCTCCAGCCTGGAAGAATTGCGAGGCGTCGGGCCAGTCCATCGCCTGAATGTTGACAGGGCCAGCCTTCATCAACTCAGCATAATTGGCCAGGCCACGCACGATATCGGGATTATCCATTTTCGGGTTGTCCCATCCCCCCTCGAACCAGACGTTGTATGGAGCAGATCGATCGGCCGGCCCGACCGAGTTGTTTACGAAGCCAGTGATTGTGTCGATCAACGTATCTGACCGAATTCCTCGCAACACCGCACCAGCAACTGCACCGTCGCTATCTTCTTTGACTTTCTGCGCAGCTGCGATCAGCTCTTCCATTGTGGCCGGCATTTGGCCACCCAGGTATTGATCGACATGGTCCATGTTTGCGAACAGGATGTAAGTCTCAAACGATGCCGGGATACCGTGATACTCCCATGATCCGTCAATGTCGTATTTGGTGGAATCCATGAAACCTGCAGGAATGTCTGCCAAGTTGTAGTCGGGCGCAGTTAAGTCGGGATTGTCGATGAAACCCTGGAGCGAATGAACTAATCCGTTTGTATGCTGCGTATATGCTGTGGAATCCATCGGCAGAAAATAGACGTCCATCTGCGAATTACCACCCGTTCCCCTAAGGGCAACCTCCATCCGGTCGAAATACAGGTCTTCAGCCATTGTCTGCAGATTTACTTCGATACCGGTGTCGGCTTCGAACTGATCCATAACTGCGCGCACCCCATCGGTCACCGGATGTTCAGGCATCATTACAGTGACGGATTGGCCCGAGAGTTGGTCCCAAGAAAATTCCGCAAGGGCATCTGAAGCAGATAGGCCGAACGCCAGAATTGAGCCGGCGGTCAGAAGGGTAGCGCGAAAGTAATTTTCGCGGCGCTGAATGGTCATCGTTTCCTCCTGTTGATAGCTGCCCCTAAGGGGCATTGGTCAACCGAATCTCTATTTTTTTGGAAGCGGTCAACCAATTAGGCTAATAACGCGACCAATTGTCAACTTAATTCAGTGAATTTTGGCATTTCAGTCATGAGAACTTGGCATTTCGTCCCGACTATGCGAATGGTTGACCACTTGAGCAACTTGGACGCCGATATGAAAAACCGAGCCACTGACCGTGTTTATCAGGAGATCCGAGATCTGCTTCGGTCAGGTGAAATCCAGCCGGGGCACCGAATTCCGAACGAACGCAAGCTTGCCGAATCTATGAACGCCTCACGCACTCAGATAAGGGATGCGCTTTTGGTTCTTCAACGTGATGGTCTGGTGGAACGCAAGATAGGCAGTGGTACCTATTTGTCTGAACGAGCAGCGCAGATCATTGAATTGGACGAAGCGTCCGTTGATATGTCGCTCGAGCGGTCACATGACTTCCACGAAACGCTTGAAGCCCGACTGTTGATCGAGCCATCGGTCGCAGCTCGGGCGGCAGAAGCTCCAACTGCCAGCTTCTTGAATGATCTGGATGATGCTCTGGAACGGATCCTCGTTGCCCCTACATGGCTGCAGTTCAAAGAGGAAATCTACGGTTTCGCTAGGCTCTACTACGTCGAAGCTGGCAACGGATTTCTGTGTTGGACTTTTGACCAGATTGTCTCTGCGCGCCGCGCTAACAAGTTTGACGGCGGCACAGATCAGGCGCCCGTTGCAAATCTTGTACGCAAGCATTTTCATGACCGTCTTTCAAAGATCGCAGATGCGATAAGGTCAGAAGAACCCGAAATGGCTCGCTCAGAAGTAGAGAGTTTTTTAGTCGGCATGGCCGCATCATCGGCTCTATAAACATAACAGGTTTAAAGGTTTCCAAGAACATTTTGACGGGGTGAACGCCCGACAAAAACTATTACCAACTGACAAGCCAGTTAAATGAGTAGGTCGTAGCGGCCCATACTTCGAGAGCCGGAAACTTCACCTAGTGGTAGTCGATTGACGTATGAAGGAAGTGTGCGGCATACTCTGGGCCACGGACATACGTCCTCGCGCTCTTGTCATAGACCATGTTGTCCGGCGCGAGGCCGATGTAGCGGTTTAGATCGGCGGAAGCCTGGTTTACCGATAGCCCGAACTGCTCCATCAAATCGCTACGGTTCACATGCCCCTCCCAAAACAATCGAAACTCGATGAACTCGAGGCGCTGCGCAACTCCCCAACGAAGCTCCGATTTGTCACTATCCACTTCGCACTCCTGACTCGGCGCGTTTGATTAATATGCGCGTCCATTTTTTGTGCTGTCCACACGCTAGCCGGGAGCCATGTCGCGTTCAATCGAAATTCGGCGTGATTTCAGGATTTTACTGAAAAACAAGATCATGAATGGAATACTGCGATCGCAGGCAAGGGTTGCCGTCAGCCGAAGATCGAAATCGATCAAAGCGAGCAACGTTTCTCGTAAACCTGCAGGAAGCTGGCCGAACGCAGCCTTAACAATCGAGTGCGAGTTCTCCTGCAGCTCTTCGAAAAGGCCCTGCACGACTTCGCGGGATAGGCATGGCCCGAGACAATTGGCCAGCTTGCGGTTAATATCTAAAAACTGGGAGCTGCCTTCAGCAAAACGTTTCCGAGACCGAACCTTCAGTTTCGAACGCAAGATGAAGCAACCCAACTGACACCACAGTTTTCATCGATGAAGGCCAGAGCGGGAGAGCCGCCCTGGCGCTAAGGTTACTCGGTGACCGGATCTTCATCGCGGGGCGGGAAGGCGACCATTTCCACATCGGGAAACATGCTGTGTTTGACGTTGATCGACGTGATTTTGCCGCTGTCGTCGGTGTTGACGAAGAGGACGCCGCAGCGGTCCCAGAAGTTCTTGCCGTCTTTTTCACCGGATTTGACGTTCAGTTTCAGAGTTTGAGTAGCCATTTTTTGATCCTCACTTGGAGTGTTTCGATGAACATGACCAAAGCTGGCACCAAGGGACTGTCAGCGAGAAACTTGCCTCGCGAGGAATGCGCTGGCGCAGGGGAATTTTTTCGTTGAAGCGGGGCCTGCCCCGCGTCTGACACGGCTGCCCGCTTATGTTCAGCAATCAGGAACACGGCGTTGAGGATCTGAGTTTGGCACTCACAAACTGAACGGTCTCGTCATGCTGCGTCGCAAGAGCTGAGGAACTTAAAGTAACCGCTGCGGCTTAACGGCTGTCACTCCGTCACTGCAGAATTTCATTCGAATATGATGTCAAAATCAGATGCAGAGCCCTTGCTGCGTGTTCTGACCAATAGCTCTAGGTCGAGGGCTGCCAGCAGCGCCAGGATCGTGTCGAGCTTTGTGCCACCCCGCCCGGCCTCAACTTTCGATATCGTTTCCTGCCAAACACCGCTGCGCGTGGCGAGATCGGCCTGCGTCAAGTTTTTCCCTCGACGAGCCTGACGGATCGCATGTCCAAGATCTCGAGGAATTCGAACGAAGTTCTGCAAGCCAGCCTCCAGCGCCGCCTATGATGCTTAGATCATAAATCCTCTGTATGATCTAGAGATCATGGACGCAGCAGTCTAGCTCACGACAACTTACGCTGCAGCGTAATTTTCCTATTTTTACGCTGTAGCGTAAATTTCGCATCAGTTCTCCTTTTTGCCCTATGCCAGTTGCACCTACCGAGGGGTTGCTCCATGGCCCGTTGACTTTCAGAAAAACATACCCTATTTTCTGACAAGGAGTTCGAATATGATTACGTCAAACATCAAGCAACGCATCATCGGAAAAGGTCGCGGCGCAATCTTTGCGCCGACCGATTTTCTCGACATCGGATCCCGCGCAAGCGTAGATCAGGCCCTGTCACGCCTTGCTGATCAGGGTGTGATCCGGCGACTGACGCGGGGGCTGTATGACTACCCGAAGAAGAGCCCGCGCTTCGGGTTTCTGTCGCCTTCCGCCGATGACATCGCAAAAGCTGTTGCTCGAAAGGACGGTCAGATCTTGCAACCTTCTCCTTCGATGGCTGCCAATCAGTTGGGCCTTTCCACTCAGGTACCATCCAAGCCGACTTATATGACCGACGGCCCAACCCGCACTAAGAAAGTTGGGCGGCAAGTCATCCAGTTCCGCAAGGCATCCCCCAAAACATTGGTCGGCGCAGGACATAAGACTGGGGTTGTCTTCCAGGCGTTGCGTTATGTCGGCAAGGACCGTGTAGACAGTCAAATCGTCGACCGCCTTGCACACGCACTGGACGACAATGATCGGAAGCTCTTGGCAAAGCAAAGCAGGCACGTCCCTGCATGGATGCACCCCGTCGTGCAACAGATTGTTGCACACGCTTAAGCATGGAAAATTTCGCGAACGACGCGCCTGAACTCAGAGATGAAGCCCTTCAAGAAACTGCAGCGCAGCTTGGAATGTCGAAGGCAATCATCGAAAAAGATTTCTGGGTTTGCTGGTCCCTAAAGCAACTCTTTGCACTACCATCTTTTGGCGAGCAAATGATCTTCAAGGGCGGAACATCCCTGTCCAAAGCCTATGGCGTGATCCACCGCTTCTCCGAGGATGTGGACCTCTCGTTAGACCGCGAACAACTCGGGTTTGTAGGCGACCGTGACCCAGAAGACCCGGACCTATCAGGCAAGAAGCAGAAAAGGTTGCTTCAGGAACTGGAGGAAGCGGCGAAAGAAGCAGTCGGAGGCCAACTGCTGGCCGAGATTCAAACAGCGTTTGGCTCCAGTCTGGAACAAAGCTTCACCTTATCGGTCGATCCAACCGACCCGCAGACCATTCTCTTTGCCTACCCTACGTTGGCAAAAAGCGATGCGGGCTATGTCAAACCGGTTGTACGCTTTGAGTTCGGTGCCCGTGGCGTCCAACTGCCTGCCGAGCAAATCGACATTGCACCATACCTCCATCAGGCTTTTCCCGATCTTCTGGCAGACGGTCTGGTCGGCGTGAAAGTGTTGGGGGTCGAGCGCACATTCTGGGAAAAAGCCACCATTTTGCATATGCTTTTTCATCAAGATGCAACCAAACCCCTCGCCGATCGCATGTCCCGCCATTACTACGATATGGCGCAGCTGATTGGGCATGAAGCCAAGAAACTTGCCCTCGAAAAACTTGATTTGCTGACCCAAGTCGCTCATCACAAATCGGTATTTTTCAAATCCGCCTGGGCAAACTACGACGAAGCCAAGCCCGGTTCTTTGCGCTTGACCCCAAACGCCGATCTCACTGTCGCTCTTCGAAAAGACTATGCCGGGATGCGGGAAATGATCATCGGTGACGCACCAACCTTCGATGAAATCATCGCTACGATCGAGACCTTCGAGACCGAGATCAACAGCTGACCAGGGAGTGCAAAATCTCAACAGCGTTGCCCTGAATTCAAGCGCACGAAACGCGCTGTTCACGTCGATCCTTTTCACACCTGCAGCCCCGCAGCTCGAACCTGTTCGGGTGTCACCAGCTTTGACGCAATCAAATCCTCGATCTGCCGGTTGGTGATGTGGCGGCACAGAGGATGACGCTCGTGGATCCACTCGGCGAGGCTGGCGCGCCCCTTGGCCTCGGCCTCTCGAGCCTTCTCACGGTCGGCCTGGATCTGGGCCAGTCCCTTCTCCCACCGGCGCATCTGGAACCAGTTGTCCGAGAAACAGACCTTGCTGCGCGTGTAGCCCTCGCTTTCCTTGGCATACGCTTTGACCGCCTGCTTCAGATCATTGGGCTTCACTCCGGCCTTCACAGCTGCTGCGATCAGGCGCAGACTGGTCCGCCGGTCTCGGATCCTGTCTTCGGGATAGGCCGCCAAGATCTTCTCAGCTTCAAGATCTTCAACCTCCTCCGCCGCCTCGCGTCTGCGCGTAGGTGGTTTATGGATGGTTTTAGGATGGTTTGGGGTCCACCGTGTCGATGTCGGGCTCGGCCGTGGGTTCGAGCGCGGCCACGCGCTCCAACACAATCCGGTAAATGACGGTGTAGCCGTTCTTGCAGTGCCGCCGTCCAGTCTCGATCAGAATGCCTTCGCGCAGGAAGTCGATGATGGTGCGCTTGACCGTGCTCTCACTGAGCTCTGTGTGACGCTGGATCGTCCCCTTGGAGCACCAGATGCCCGAGCCGTCATCGCTCGCCTTGTCGGCCAGGAACATGATGATCTGCTTGCGCGCGGCGCTGCCAAAGCGACGCTCGGCGCATTCGTTTGCGATGCGCCAGCTCATTGGACCACCTCATCAGTCAGAGGCCACGAAGAGGCCGACTGAGCGTTTGCGGTACGGCACTGGCTCATGCTAACGTATTGTGAAAGCTGACACGCTTTTTCTGTTTGGCCCCGGTTCACAGTTGCCGCTGTGACGGGGCCTTTTTCGTTTTGAACCGGCGAATTTGGCTTTGAAACTTTCGCTTTTTGTTCACTTTTTGTCAGGGGGTGTTTTGCATCCTTAAGTCGTTGTTTTCGCTTACGCTCTTTCTGGATTGCAAATCCGTGTACACCGGTTCGATTCCGGTACTCGCCTCCATTTAAAAACAATCACTTAGCCGAATTCTTGTAGCTATACGTGAATTTCAAACACGGATATTTGAAATTATAGCGCCGAGCCGCCCCTGCCGCTCTAACTCGCAACGAAAGCGCATGTGTGAAAAATCGAGGCTATTGCCTTCTCTTGACGGGCAAACAAAGGACCAACACACAGACTTCTTAAGCAATATCTCAGCATCCCTGCCGTTGATCGAGAAACAAACGAATGTCCGGTGCAGGACAAACCTGCCATCAGGGAAGCTCCATTGGCCCGACATTTGATTCAAAGCAACGCACGGCGCTGCCTGTCGTGATAGAGTTGTAAGCTCCACAACGTTATCCCTTTCTTTTTTTGGGATTTTTCGAAGGACGCCAAAATGCATATCGAAGTCAGTACAGATAACAGCATCAAGGGGAGTGAAGCCATCACGGCCCAAATTACGGGATTGGTACAGAACGACCTGGCCTACCTTGCAGAACATATAACCAGAATCGAGGTCCATCTCAGTGATGCCAACGCCGACAAGTCCGGCCCAGATGATATAAAATGTGTTCTGGAAGCACGGCTCAAAGGCCAGCAGCCTATGGCCGTCACGGATTCGGCCTCAAGTTTAGAACAGGCAACGAGGGGCGCAGCCGGCAAGATGAAAAGCGCACTAGAAAGCACTCTCGGGAAACTAACGGACCGTCGCTAACATATTCGGCATCAATCTTTCATTTCACCGATCGATCTACACCCTCGGGCAATAAGGCATCTGACAATGATGGAGTTAGATTATGACAGACGAAGACAAGCTTTGGGCACTTGAAGAGCGGTTTTGGACGGAAGGCGCTGACAATGCGCGGAAGATGACGACAAAGGGCGCCGTATTTGTTCTCCCTTATCCGCCGGGAATACTTCAAGGCGACACTGTGTGGCGCGAGAGCTTAGTCGCGCAGAGGTGGCGGTCCGTCGTATTTTCGGAGCGCTACTATAAACAAGAAAAGAATGTTACCGTTTTGGCCTACCGTGTCTCAGCAGAACGCGGGGACACACCGATCTACGAAGCCCTTTGCACTTCCACCTACCTGCGGGATGAAGGCAAATGGCTTCGAGTTTTGCACCAACAAAGCCCCATAGCATAACTGTTCCACGGCCGCTGTACAGGCTTGCTGTGCGACTGCGACGTTCCGAACGGTCAACGTCCGATTAGGGCACAGGACGAAGACTTGCTGCCGGTTGAGTACTTCCACGTGGTCTTCACTCTCCCATAGCCGACGTCCCTGTCGGTCGTGGAGGCATGCCCTCGTTTTCAGCAGCATGGATTGACGCCATGTCACGTGCACCTAGACGCGCCGGGTTCCGGTCCAGGACATCCCTGTCAGACTGGGGCGTCCGGCGCCCCGAATAGAGATGTCGCATATGTGCTGCAGAGACCCCGTCGGCCTCCATCACGAGGCGCACCATCGGATCAGCCAGCATTTCCTCAAGGAAGAAGTCGGACAACGCTCTGCCCGTCAGCTTGTCCCTGGCGCGGGCATAGTCCAGATCGGCAAGGGAAAGGGTCAGAGACCGCGCAAGCCCCGGATGCGATGTCCGGGGATGAAGTTTCATCAGGACTGAGGCTTTCCAGGCTGCAGGATTCTGTTGATCCGGGGGTGAAACCAACTCCGTTTCGATCTCGTACTCTCCCGCCGGGAGCGTCTCGTCAAAGCCTGGAACGGTGAACGGTCGGGAAAAAACCGCAACGGTCTTGCTCGTCAGTTCTTCCATTGGCGTGATCCTCTCCCTTGTTGCTGCGGGTGGTCCGCGCCCCAGTTAAGAATGGGGCGCGTGGCCTGTGAACGTCTCAAGATGTCTTGGATTTCGCTAGCGCATCCTCGCCGGCGGCCTTCGACTCGTTCTCCTTGGCTGGGGTCTTCGCGGTCTCCGCGGGCTTCGGCTTCATTGCGGCCGCAGCCCTGGCGGTCAGGTCCTTGAAGGACATATCATCGATCCTTTGATTGGCCGACGCCAACTCCTCGTCCATGTCGGACCGGGATGCCTGGCATCGGTACTACCTATATGGGGGCTGACGACCCGATTTACGATGGCGCGCCGCCAAGAAGACAAAGATCACACCAGATCGTCAGTCCAAACCTTGAACTCCGTCAGCGTGTTCTGACCAAATGTCTGGGTCAGAGGGACGTCAGCGGCATCGCGGCCCCGCGCGATCAGAATTCTCGCAAACTTAGGCTTGTTGTTCCGCGGGTCGAACATGTGCCATTCACCAGCGAGAAAGACCTCCATCCACGCCGCAAAGTCCCCGGGCGGATGAGGCAGAGGTTCACCGATGTCGCTCAGATATCCGGTGCAGTAGCGTGCCGGAATATTCATGCAGCGGCACAAGGCGATGGCGAGGTGAGCAAAATCACGGCAGACGCCCTGTCGCTCGGCCATTGACTGCGATGCGGTGCGCGTCGCTTTCGCCTGCATGTAGTCGAAGCGGACATGCCCATGCACGAAATCGCAGATCGCCTGAACGCGTGACCATCCCGGGTCCGTGGTCTCGAAAAGACGCCACGCCTCCTCCGAAAGAAGATCGGTATCGCAATACCGGCTGCCCCGAAGAAACACGAGGGTCTCGAAAGGCAGATCCTGGACCGCGTGCTGCTGCGCGCCAGGGGACGCGGGATCGGGTCGGCCATAGTCGCGGAAGATGCCATCCGTTGACAGCGCGAAGTCGCCCGCCGGAGCCAGGAGGCGCGTACACCAGTTGCCGAAGCCGTCGCGGTAGCTTTCGAGCGGCACGCTTGGCGACGTCACGAGGTAATCGGCACGCTCCAGATCGCCAAAGCGCGAGTAGTGGACGTTCAGCATCGCAATCAGCGGCGTCGGCTGCGGGAAGCTGTATCGCAGACGACACCCGATGCTGACCCGCATGCCAGACACACGGCCGCGCCTGGTCATGTCATGAGTATCTTGCAAGGATGAGCGTTCCGAGGCATCGGGCCGGTGCCATCCTGCGCAAGGACGGGGAAGGCCAGGGACGCTATCACTCCAGCCACGATGGCCAGCCTCGAGATCAACCTTGCCAGCGGGTGTCTCATCGCCGCTTGCTCCTTGGCGGACCAGAGTCCGCCGGTTGCAGCGCGAGTCTTCGATAGCCCAAGCGTGAGCGTTCCAGTCAGCCGTCGCGTGGGCGCGGGCGGCGGCGGGGAGCCCCTGGAATTCGATCTGGATGGCATTCCTTCGTTCTCGGCCACCTGGATCGCGAAGTCCGGCGGAACTGTCCGATGAGTACGACCGGTCATCGGGGCGACAACTTGTGCAGGGCCGCAGCGGCAAGAGCATGTTCCTTCTGGTGGTAGTCGCCGCGGAACTTGCCATCGACCTCCACCTCCCAGATGCCGTTCCTTTCGCGCACCTGAACTCCACCGCGGTGCGGTGGCCAGTTCATGGAAGCCCCCTTTTCTCCTCTGCCTTTCGCCGACACGGGTTTCTTGTCGGTCAATTTCGACTCCTTCGCGATGGGCGCGCGCTCCTCTCCGAGAAGCATCACGGCGCGAATGAATTCTTCCGCGTAGTCGTCGGTTTCGCGGTGGTCATGCTCGTGCCGGGTCAATCTCATCGGTTCTACGAACCGTTCTCGGAGGTGGTCGACGAAACGCGGCTCGGTACGTGCCATGTAAGCGATCAGGGCCTGCAGAATCCGTTCATGGGCCAACACGCGCCGTTCAAGATCGGTCGTCTCTGCTGCCGTCCTGGTTAGATGTTTCACTGATGTCATAGCGTATTGTCCTCCTCGCTGCGCGGTTCGACGCTGGATGTCGTGTGTTCGAGCGAGGCAGGCAGTCCTTCGCCTCGTCGCGATCCAACTCTTGCCATACACCTACCAGCCAAGCGCAAATCGTGTGCTGACGCAGATTAGGGGCACGGAAATTAAGTGGGTGTGTCTCGCTTGGAAGCGGAAAAAAGCCTGGGCAATCCACGTGCCATGACCAAGAAACTATTGCCCCAGCTCGACATCTGTGCGTGTCACGATTGGCGTCGAGGGGTCTTGCGCTGGTCGGGCCCTGCCGGTTGATGCCACGCCACCGTCGTCCGGGACGCTGCCCGGATCGCGGACGGGGTCTGCCTCGCCCTGCATGCCGCGCAGGAACTGGAACAGATCGCTGTCCGTCGTCAGGACAAGCGTCGTGTCATCCGAGATCATGTCGCCGTAGGCCTGCATGGTTCGGGTGAAATCGTAGAATTCGACCGAAACGGCATCGACATTGTAGGCGCCCGCATAGATTGCTGCTGCTGCGGCATCGGCGGCACCGCGGATTTCCTCGACAGCGCGATAGGCTTCGGACTGGATCTTGTTCAGATCCCGCACCCTGTTGCCTTGAATACGGGCCGCTTCACCGTTGCCTTCGGACAGGAATCTTTCGGCGATCTGCCGGCGTTCCGAGATCATGCGGTCATAGATCTTGGGTCGCACGCTCTCATTGTAGTTTATGCGCTTGAAACGAATGTCGAGAAGCTCAATCCCGAAGACGCGCACCTTCTCCGCCGCCGCCTCGAAGATCTGCTGCTCGACCAGCGCCCGCCCCTTCGTGATGGGAACCAGTGCGCCAATGTCCTGCGCAAGCTCCTGATCAGTCAGAAGCGTGTCCCGAAGCGGCGTCCGGCCCCTGGTCGTGCGCACAATCTCGATGAGTTCGTGCTTGGCGACGGCGTTCCGCGTCTCGCTACCGAGGATATCATCGAGGCGCGACTGGGCGCTGCGCTCGTCGCGCAGGCGCAGAAAGTACTGCAGAGGATCGGTGATCTTCCAGCGCGCGAAGAGATCGACCGAGATATAGAGCTTGTCTTTGGTGGGCATGTCCGATGGCGAGCCGTCCCACTCCAGAACCCGGCTGTCGATCCGGTTAACCTCCTGAACGAAGGGGAGTTTTATCTTAAGACCGGCCTCGGTGATCGGCGCGCCGACCGGTTTGCCGAACTGGGTGATGATGGCTTGCTCCACCTCCCCGACCGTGTAGATCGCGGATGATGCAGCGGCGAGACCGGCGACGGCGATCCCGGCGGTAATGGTCGAAATAGTCTTCATGGTTGCTCTCCTGTCTGTCGATCCAGGTTCAAAAGCGGCAGGATGCTTGCCGTGGACCCGTCGACAATGATCTTGGAGCCAATTCCCGGCAGAACATCCTGCAGGGTTTCGATGTAGATCCGGCGCCGGGTAACTTCGGGCGCCAGACGGTATTCCGTCAGGAGCGCCGTGAAGCGTGCCGCATCGCCCTCGGCTTCATTGATCCTCCTCAAGCGATAGCCATCGGCTTCGCGGATGCGCTGGTCCTTTTCGCCTTCGGCCAGAGGTATGACGCGGTTGTATTCGCGGCGGGCCTCGTTGATGATCCGCTCCTTCTCTTGTTGTGCCTGGTTGACCTCGTTGAACGAGGCCTGAACCGGCTGGGGCGGATTGATGTTCTTCAACTGCACCTGGTCGATGCTGATGCCCATCGCGTATTTGGTCGCGAGCGCCTGCATCTTCAGCAGGGCTTCGCTTTCGATTTCCTGTCGCCCGACGGTGATCACCTCGTCGACTGTGCGGTCTCCCACGACTTCGCGCATGACGGACTCCGAGACGTAACGCAGGGTCGCGCTCGGCTCACGCACCTCGAACAGAAATTTCCGGGGTTCGGAAATCCGATACTGCACCACCCACTCCACGAGCGCGGCGTTGAGATCGCCAGTCACCATCTCGGTCTCGCGGCGACCGTCCGTCGGGCTCTGATAGGGATCGGAGGCACCCGGAGTCGTGAACCCGAACTCCTGTTTCAGCTGGCGCTTGACCGGGACCAACGTGGTTACGTCGATTCCGAACGGGATCTTGAAGTGCAGCCCCGGAGGAACTTCGGCCGCGTACTTCCCGAACCGTTGGACAATCGCGACGGAGTCGCTCGGCACCGTGTAAAATGAGGACCACGCCCCAAAAACCGCGAGCGCAATGGCGGCCCCGATTGCAAGACGCTTCACCGGTGGCAGACCGTCCGGCAGGATGCCTTGCAGCCGATCCCGGCCCCGCCTGAGAATTGCATCAACCTCAGGGGGAACGCGGGTCTGCTTGTTTTTCCAAGGTCCGCGATCTTCCGGTCCATTGTCATCAGAAGGCATCGCAAGCTCCTATCTCGGTTTTGGCACTCGGGGCGATGCCTGACTCGCGCGTTTGGCGGTGCGACCCGTTTTGCGCCATCACATCGTCGGCTCTGAACAGCATGACCTCAGAGGTCCAGTTCCTTCAGGCAGGCTTGCGCAATGTCTCGGTCCGGGGCATCGGTTCCTGGCATCGTCGCCCAGCCGGCGGTCATGAGAGCGTCGCGCCTCTGGTAGGTTGAGGCTGCCCGGATCGTTGCAAGCTTGTCCGCCCTAGCCGGGTCTGACCGCGCCATGTCGAGGCAGACCGGTACCATTGAGGCGACGACATCATTACGGGACATCGCCACCGCCCGGTCATTCGAAGTGCCGCCGGTCACCCAGCCACCCCATGTAAATCCGACGACGCCGACAAAGACAGCACCGATCACGGCACCATAGATGCCGGGTTTGAGCCATTCGGGAGTATTCATTTCAAGTCCTCCTGCGGAGAAGGCGCCGCCTCGCCGTGATTGTTCTTCTCAGTCGCGGCCCGATCCCGGCTCAGCGCCTCTTTCACGTCGCTGTCGGAAATCGCCCGTAACTCGGTACGTCCCGCATGACCGCCCCTTCCGCGCACCGTCAGGTAGGTCGCCGTCCGTCTATAGGCCTCGAAGCTTAGCCCCTGGAGAAGCTCTTCTTCGACGAGAACCTCGTAGTCGCCCGCGGGCAAATCGCCCGGGTATCCCGGCAAGGTGAACGGGTTTGAAAACGTCACCGTCGATCTGGTCGACCGCATGTTCATCTCTGGTCTCCGCGATGTTGGCAGATCCGTCGCTCACCACTGTTGACGGCCCCTTGGAGTCCGGGACGGACCAGTCGAACGATTTAGTATCTTGTACCTCGGGATCGTCCGACTGGTGCTGACGCATGTTAGTCCCGGGCACCGAACCGGCTGCGACCCCGTCCTTTGGTCAGTCGCCCACACTGACCTGTGTAAGGGCGGCGAGACCGACCTGCGCGTATCCTTTGGGAAACAGGGGCGATCTGCGTTCCTGCAACCCTTGAAAGGATTGGCGATGGCCGACCTCAATGTTCTCAACCCGCACCCGCCCGAGTTTGATCGGTTTCTCCATGCTACCGTCGGCGAGGACCGGAACGGCTATGCCGTGACTGTGCTCTCCACGCTCGCGCGGCTCGGTCTCGATCCATGGAACGAAACCGCTGAACTGGTCACGCTAGGACACGACGGCGCGCGCGCGCGGTTGGGAACGCTGCTTGCCCGGTTTCAGGATGTTCCCTCGCTCGCAAGCGATCATGGCAGGGTCGCACGAGACTTGAGCCAGCTGCTTCCCGAAGGCCGGGCGTCAGGTAGCCTGAAGCGAGCTACCTCGACGGTGACCGGCGACCGCCCGGGGACAAGCGGAGCGATCTGGGCGGTGCTCGCGATTATCTTCCTTCTATTTCAGATGTTCATGGTTGGCGGGTCGGGGTCAGGCGAATGACCGTATCAACCGCGACCGCGAGGAGACCGGCCCATGCGGCACACAAGTCCGGTACGCTTTCTCCACACGAACAGGGCAAACTCTGGGACATGGAGGAACAGTTCTGGACCAGCGGCGCCGACAGTGCGCAGGCGACCACAGCAACCAACGCCGTTATGGTCTTCCCCTATCCGCCCGGCATCCTCCAGGGCGACCAGATCTGGCCCCATCTTCGCGAAAGGACCGGCTGGCGTTCCGTCGTCATGGCCGAACGGCGCGTGACGCGATGCGGTGACATCGCGATCCTCACTTACCGGGTCTCGGCTGAAAAAACCGACGTGCCGATCTACAAAGCGCTTTGCGCCTCAACGTACCTCAACGATGAGGACACCTGGCTGAGGATTTCCCACCAGCAAACTGTGGTGATTTAAGAACCGCAGAGGCAATCGACCTGCCGCGGGCGCCGGGACTAACCTGCGTCAGTGCGGCGAGGCCCTGGCACGGTTAGATGAGACGTGCCCGCCGAATATTTGGTGGCGCATCTTTTTCCGAGTACCCGAGAAGCGTGTGGGCGTGCCGATCCCCAAAGGGTCGGCATGTCGGCGCGCTTCTTATTCTCGGAACGTCCAGGAAAGGACAATTCCAATGACTCCCGAACAGAACAAGACTGCCGAGAAGATGACCTCCGTGAAAGCCGCGTGGGACAAGGCGCCGGCTGGTCCGAAGAAGGACGCGGCGCTCAGGCACTACGAGGCAGCCGAGAAGGCGAACACGGCGAAGAACGAGGCCGAGACCAACAAGGAACTCGATGCGGCGAGCGAGAAGCTCTCGTGACATCCGACACCTGATGCAAACCTTGGCCGCCCCTCGCTTTGCGGAGGGCGGCCCTCTCATTTCAGGAGCGGGCCGCTCTGATCCAGATACGCCGGATCGAACTCGGCAAGTTCCGCCAGCCCCTCATAGTCGTGAAACGTCACGCGGCCGTCCCGAAAGGTCACCAATCCGTTCTCGCGAAGCTGCCGCAGGACGCGGTTCACGTGAATCGCACTAAGCCCCAAGGCATCTGCCAGGTGATACTGGGTCAGCGGGCAATCATACCCATCCTCAGTCCCCATGCCCACCAGCGCAAGCCGCGATCCCAGTTCCAACAGAAAATGTGCCATCCGGGCGTCCGCGTCGCGCCGGCCGATCCCGACAAGGTGTTCGACCACCATTGCCTCGTCCCGCGACGCCGCCCAGAGAATGGCTGTCGCCAGGCGCGGCGTCTGCGCGAACGCATCAAGAAGGTCGCTCGTCAGCACTTCGGCAGCCTCGATGTCGACGATGGGTTCGAAGCTGTGGTCCGAGGTGCGCAACAGCACGCTGCGCAGGCCGAGGAAATCCCCGGGCACCTGGAAATCGACGATCTGGCGCGTTCCGTCAGGTTGAAGCTTGTAGGAACAGACCCAGCCTTCCGACAGGATATACGCGGCTTGATCGGATTGCCCCTGATGCACCATATCACGCCCCGCGACGAAGGAGCGACGGCGCTGGTGCAGGCGCTCGAGCACGTCCAACTCTGCCTTTGACAAAGCGACAAAGGCCGAAAGCTTGCGGGTCAAAGGGCTGTGTTCGGCTGATGTCATGGGGCCTCCCGGCGTGTCGTGACCCAAGAGCAGAAATCGGCTCGGACACTGCTCTGGATCAGTCCAGCATAGAGCAATTCCTGCGAGATGTACGGATGCATCTGAATCTCACCTTCTCTCAGGTTCACGATGCCAAGGAAGGAAACTCAGATGTCCACCGCAAGCGAACATGCAGGCCAGGCCGCCCTATCGATCTGCGAGGCGCTCCTGCTTGCCATGAACGATCGCGGGTTGCTGCCGGAACACGAGATCGTGGGGGTTCTTCGCGACGCCGCGGCGACCCATGAGAACGCGGTCGGTACCGAACTCGAAATGGAAAGGCACCGGGCCGTCGCCGAAATGATCAACACGATCATCGCTGGCGGGAACTCTGTTCGACGCCCGTGAACCGCTCGGGCGGCGGTGTCGATCCGAATTCTCGGAGTGGAGACCGAATAGGATACCGCGGACTTGCGCGCAACGCAGCTAAGCATTTGACCCGGCCCGTTTCGCCAACGAAATCTCAACAAGGAGCACTTAGATGTCATTCACTCCACTCCACGACCGGGTTCTTGTTCGTCGCATTGAAGGCGATGAGACGACCAAGGGAGGTCTCATCATTCCCGATACCGCTAAGGAGAAACCTCAAGAAGGCGAAGTCGTCTCCGTTGGCGCGGGCGGAAGACGCGAGGACGGCGAGCGCATCCCGATGGATGTCAAAGCCGGCGACCGGATCCTGTTTGGAAAATGGTCCGGGTCAGAGATCAAACTCGATGGCGAAGACCTTCTGATCATGAAGGAGAGCGACATTCTCGGCGTGATCGCCTGAGTCCGAAACCTTTCACGTCAACCTCAGTCTCAGGAACTCACACCATGTCCGCCAAGGAAGTTCGATTCAGTACCGACGCCCGCGATCGCATGCTGAAAGGCATCAACACGCTTGCAAATGCCGTCAAGATCACCCTCGGCCCCAAGGGCCGAAACGTCATTCTAGATAAATCCTGGGGTGCGCCGCGCATCACCAAGGACGGTGTGACCGTCGCCAAGGAGATCGAGCTTTCGGACCATTTCGAGAATATGGGCGCCCAGATGGTCAAGGAGGTCGCGCAGCGCACCAATGATGAGGCTGGCGACGGAACCACCACCGCCACCGTGCTCGCCCATGCGATTGTCCGGGAGGGCATGAAGTCGGTCGCGGCCGGCATGAACCCGATGGATCTCAAGCGCGGTATCGACAAAGCCGTCGCTGCAGTTGTGGCCGAGATCAAGACCATGTCCCGGCCGGTCGGCGACAGCGACGAGATTGCCAAGGTCGGCGCCATTTCGGCCAACGGAGAAGTCGAGATCGGTCGGCAGATCGCCGACGCGATGGCCAAGGTCAGCAAGGAAGGCGTGATCACCGTCGAGGAAAACAAAGGGTTGGAGACCGAGACCGAAGTGGTCGAAGGCATGCAGTTCGACCGCGGCTATCTGAGCCCCTATTTCGTCACGAATGCTCAGAAAATGGTCGTCGAGCTGGATGATTGCGTCGTACTGCTTCACGAAAAAAAGCTGACCTCTCTCATATCCATGGTGCCGTTGCTGGAGGCTGTGATTCAGGCCGAGAAGCAATTGCTGATCGTGGCCGAGGATATCGAGGGCGAGGCGCTGGCGACGCTGGTCGTCAACAAACTGCGCGGCGGATTGAAGGTGGCGGCCGTCAAGGCACCCGGCTTCGGAGACCGCCGCAAGGCGATGATGGAAGACATAGCCGTGCTGACGGGCGGTCAGGTGATTTCCGTGGAAATGGGCACCAAGCTGGAGAATGTCACCATGGACATGCTCGGGTCCGCCAGAAAGGTCACAATCACCAAGGATGACACGACGATCATCGACGGTGCCGGAGCCAAGGACGCGATCGCGGCGCGCGTCAACCAGATCCGGGCGCAGATCGAGGAGACCACTTCGGACTACGACAAGGAGAAGCTGCAGGAACGGCTCGCCAAGCTTGCCGGCGGCATTGCCGTGATCCGGGTCGGCGGGGCAACTGAGATCGAGGTGAAGGAGCGCAAGGACCGCGTCGACGACGCGCTGAACGCCACCCGCGCTGCGGTTCAGGAAGGTGTCGTGCCCGGCGGCGGCGTGGCCCTGGTTCATGCCGGCAAGGTGCTGGCGACGCTGAAGGGCGAGAACGGCGATCAGAATGCCGGCATCAAGATCGTCCGGCGCGCGATCCAGGCACCATTGCGCCAGATTGCCGAAAATGCCGGGGTCGACGGATCGGTCGTTGTTGGCAAGGTCATCGAGAACGACAGCCGGAGCTTCGGTTTCGACGCGCAAGCCGAGGAGTACGTCGACATGCTGAAGGCCGGCGTTATCGATCCGACGAAAGTCGTTCGGATCGCACTGGAAAACGCCGCGTCCATTGCCGGGCTATTGATCACGACCGAGGCGATGGTCGCGCAAAAGCCCGAAAAGGGCGGCGCCGTTAACGAAATGGCCGATATGGGTGGAATGGGCGGAATGATGTGAATGGGCGGGGCCTGTGCGCAGGAGCCTCGGGACGAGAAATCACATTCCCGATGGACATGAACACCGATCTAGTCAGCACAATAATTCACAATAGGAGAAACGGAAATGACCAAAGGCAACAAGCAACGCGGCAACCGCGAAGCGAAAAAGCCTAAGAAGGTGAAGGAAAAGGTCGTTGCAACAGCCGACTTCACGAAGGGCAAAACCTTGACCAATCTAGGCGAGCACAAGAAGAAATAGGTAGAGGGCCAAGTGATTGGCTATCAGTGAATATTGGCTATCACTGAATACGGAGCCTGATGGCGGCGGGAGACGACGCGCATAACACTTTGGCAGAGCTTCCGCTGCGCAAGGCTGCACCTATGAGACGAGAAGCACCGGAGATTTCTTTCATTCGCGGGGGCCCGGACGCTTGCCGCCTGAGCCGTACGCGACGCGGCTGAGGCGCCGGCAACTGCGTCTCGTGGTCAACGCATCCGCGTTGCGATGACAAAGACTCTGTCGACCCGAAAAGGTATGCTTCTCCCGTGATCGATACTCATCAAGGCCTGCCCCACGAGGCAGCCGACAGCATAACGAAACCATTCGCACGCTTCCTGAAGATCGAAGCGGCAGCTGGTGGGCTCCTGCTCCTGGCTGTTCTGCTGGCTTTGGGGCTGGCCAACTCGCCGTGGCAAGAAGGCTTTCTGCGTTTCTGGGAGACCCCCATCGGTCTCACATTCGGCTCGTTGGATTTCACCCGCTCTCTGCGGCACTGGATCAACGACGGTCTGATGACCCTTTTCTTCTTCGTGCTTTCTCTGGAACTCAAGCGCGAGTTGGTGCTGGGCGAATTGCGAAACCCTCGACAGGCCGCCCTGCCGTTCGCAGGCGCCCTGGGTGGCATGGTCGTGCCGGTCTCTCTGTATCTTGTGCTGATGTCCGGCCAGCCCGGCATACATGGCTGGGGAACCGTGATGGCAACCGATACGGCCTTCGTGATCGGGTGCCTGGCGCTCTTCGGAAGCCGGATCCCGCCCACCTTGCGATTGTTCCTGCTGTCTCTGGCCATCTTTGACGACGTCGGCGCAATCCTTGTGGTCGCCTTCGGTTACGGTGAGGCGTTGAACTGGTCGGCTCTCGGATTGGGCTTTCTGGGGATTGGTATCGTCGCAGGCGCGTCGCGCCTCGGGATCAGAAGCGTACCGGTCTATTTCCTTCTGGGAGCGGCAGTCTGGTTATGCTTCGACGCTTCCGGCGTCCACGCGACTATTGCAGGCGTCATTCTGGGCCTGATGACGCCAACGCGCATATGGGTGAGCGATGCCCGCCTGCGTGCAATCCTTGGGCGGGTACTCGCCGTTCCGGCCGGCGATCGTCGACATGGAGATGCCGCAAGCCACCGCGACCTGCGTCAAGCCGGCAGAGCGGTCACTGAGTCGCTCTCACCAGTCGAACGGCTCGAGATGATGCTGCACCCCTGGGTCGGCTTTGCAATCATGCCGATCTTCGCACTGGCAAATGCCGGCATCAAGGTTGAGGGTGTCGATTTCGTACAACCGGTCTCGCTGGCGATCATTGTCGGCCTGGTGTTGGGAAAACCGATCGGCGTCTTCGTGTTCGGCTGGATTGCCGTACGATCCGGCCTAGCGGCACTCGCGCCGGGCTTGTCGTGGCCTTTCATTCTGGCTGGCTCTTTTCTGACTGGGATCGGTTTCACGATGTCATTGTTCATCGCAGGCCTCGCATTCGACAGTTACGTCCTGAATGCGGCAAAGTTGGGTATTCTCGGCGGATCGGCGCTTTCGGCGATACTCGGCATCTCGCTTCTGATTTGGCTCACATTGCGAATGAGGTGACGAAAACACACAGCCGATGCGCTGCGCGACCTCGTTCATGTACCCTTACTATCCATCGTCGATGTCGACGCCGATCAGTTCTGAGATGCTTTTCTGCCCAATGTTGCTGCAACAGCCGACGACGCAGCGCAACGTGCAGCAACTGCCCGTAAGGAAGGGAACACGAATTGGAACGACACGGGAACCGGTATGGGCCTTGGCTGGCTCTGCGCCCTGCTGATCCTCGTACTGGTGGTCGTGGCCATAGAGGCACCGATCAAACTTCTTCGACAATAGGCGCAAGCCGGACAGGGCGCCCCGCCGTCCAGACACCGAGCCTATGTTATACTGCGCATGCAGTAGTGAGGGCTGTTTATTGGGCGACCCTTAGGGGTGCAACCTAGGAGGACGAGAAGATGAATTGGAACGACATGGGCTTCGGAATGGGTTTCGGGATGGGGTTTGGCTGGCTGTTCGGCCTGTTGATCCTTGTGCTGGTGGTTTTGGCCATAGCGGCGCTGATCAAATATCTTCGGAAATAGGAAAAAGGACTTCGCAATGACCTACACGATCAATCGCGTGATCTCCGGCGCAGGTATCGACGACATTGACTCTCGTGCGCGCAAGGCGCTGGCGGATCAGGGTTTCGGCGTTCTGACCGAAATCGACGTCAAGGCGACGATGAAGAAGAAGCTGGATGTCGAGATGCCGGCCTATCGCATCCTCGGAGCCTGCAATCCGAAGATGGCGCATCACGCCATCGGGATCGAGCCGCGTGTGGGTGCGATGCTGCCGTGCAACGTCATCCTGCGCGAGGTCGAGGATGCCGTCGAGGTCAGCGCCATCGACCCGGTTGCGTCGATGCAGGCGATCGAGAACAGCGAATTTACGGCTGTTGCGGGCCAGGTCCGAGACCTTCTCGCGAAGGCCGTTGCCTCGATCTGAGGTGGGGTTGCGCGCAATCATCCTCGTGGTGATGGCGATCCTCGGGATCGCCGTGCTCGGTGCCTGGCTTTTCGCGCCTTCTGCTTTTGACCAGGCACGCGGCCTGATGGGCGGCGAGCGTCTGGAAATGCTGGTGGCGCGCGCCGGGATCTGGGGGCCGGTCCTCATCGTCACGCTTATGACCCTCGCGGTTGTAGCCAGTCCGATCCCGAGCGCGCCGATCGCGTTGGCCGCCGGTGCGGCCTACGGGCATGTTTGGGGAACGGTTCTGGTCGTGATCGGCGCGGAACTCGGAGCACTGATCGCGTTCGGCCTCGCACGGATTCTGGGGCATGATATCCTGCGGCGGGTCTTTGGTGACCGCGTCGATGCCGGGCTGCTCGGCTCGCAGACCGCGTTGACGGCGACGGTTTTCGCCAGCCGCCTGATGCCCTTCGTGTCCTTCGACATGATCAGCTACGCTGCGGGGCTCAGCCGCCTGCACGCCTGGCGGTTCGCCCTCGCGACGCTGGCCGGCATCATTCCGGCAAGCTTCCTGCTCGCCCATTTCGGGGGTGAGGCGGTCAGCGGAGACTTTGAGCGAGCGACCTGGGCAGTGCTCGGTCTCGGCCTCGTGACGGGCTTACCGCTGCTCTGGGTGGCGATGCGGAGTAAGCCTGAAGAGTGCGTTCCCGACCAAGATTGAAAAGGGCTTGACCTTCAAACCGCTGGAGGTCGCAAGCTGAGAAAAAACCGAAAGGCCGACAACCATGGAACACGATCACAACCACGCGTCGCCCGACGTGCCTTCGGTGGCCGAGACGGCGAAGGACCCGGTCTGCGGGATGACGGTTGCAGTCAGGCCCGATGGACGTCACGCCGAGTTCCAGGGCGAGCCCTTCCATTTTTGTTCGGAGAAATGCCAGACGAAGTTCACGGCGGATCCGTGGTTCTATGCCTCGGGAAGGGCCGCCGGACAAAAGAAGGCCGCACCGGCCAACGTCCAGTACACCTGTCCGATGCACCCCGAGATTGTTCGGGATGCGCCGGGGTCATGCCCGATCTGCGGCATGGCGCTGGAACCGATGGTGCCCTCCGACGAGCCCAGCGAGGAGCTGACAGACTTCACACGCCGGATGTGGATCTCGGCTGCCGCCGCGGTGCCGCTTATTATCCTGACGATGGGTGAACTGGTGGCGCTGCCGGTGCGCGACTGGATCGGGCATCAGACGGCCAGCTATCTCGAGTTTCTGCTGGCCACGCCCATCATATTCTGGGCGGCGCTGCCATTTTTCCGGCGCGGCTGGGATTCGATCGTGAACCGAAGCCCGAACATGTGGACGCTGATCAGCATCGGCGTGGCGGCGGCATACCTTTACTCGCTCGTCGCCACGTTCCTGCCGGGGGTGTTTCCGGAACAGTACCGGATGGGGCACGGCGTGGGGACGTATTTCGAGGCGGCGGTTGTGATCGTGACGCTAGTCTTCGTGGGCCAGGTTCTCGAACTGCGCGCACGCGAGCGCACCGGGGATGCGATCCGCGCGCTCCTCGATCTCGCCCCAAAGACGGCGCGGCGTATCCTGCCAGACGGTACCGAATATGACGCGCCGCTGGAAAACATCATGGAGGGAGACCGGCTGCGCGTGCGACCCGGTGATGCGGTCCCGGTCGATGGGACGGTGATCGAGGGCCGGTCGTCGCTTGACGAGAGTATGCTGACGGGTGAGTCGATGCCCGTCGAGAAAGGCCCGGGCGATGCGGTGACCGGAGCGACGATCAACAAGAATGGCTCTCTGGTTATGGAGGCGGGAAAGGTCGGATCCGACACCGTGCTGGCGCAGATCGTCGCGATGGTGTCGAACGCGCGCCGCTCGCGCGCGCCGATCCAGGGTCTGGCTGACCGGGTGTCGGCGGTATTCGTGCCGACCGTGGTCGCCATAGCCGTCGTCGCCTTCATCGTCTGGCTGACCGTCGGCCCCGAGCCCGCGCTGGTCTTCGCGATCGCTTCGGCGGTGTCCGTCCTGATCATCGCCTGTCCCTGCGCGCTTGGGCTTGCGACGCCGATCTCGATCACAACGGCAGCAGGACGCGGGGCGCAGGCGGGCGTGCTGATCAAGGACGCCGAGGCGCTGGAACGCATGGCGGCCGTCGATACGCTCATCGTGGACAAGACCGGCACTCTGACCTTGGGCAAGCCGAAGCTGACGGACCTTATGGCGCTTGGCGACATCGCCGAGACCGACCTGCTTTCGCTGGCCGCAGCGCTGGAGCGCGGCTCGGAGCACCCTCTGGCCGAAGCGATCGTCGAGGGAGCCGAGACGCAGAGTGCCCCGCGTCAGGAGGCCACGGACTTCGGTGCCGTCACCGGCAAGGGCGTACAGGGCAGCGTCGGTGGGCGTGCGGTGGCGCTCGGCAACGCGGCGATGATGCGGGAGATGGGTCTGGATACGGGTGCGGCCGAGGCGCACGCCGACACCCTGCGCGCCGAGGGCAAGACGGCGATGTTCGTCGCTTTCGATGGCGCGCTCGTCGGCATCGTGGCGGTCGCCGACCCGATCAAGGACTCGACCGCACAGGCGATCCGCGAACTTCATGCCCAGGGTCTGAGGGTGATAATGGCGACGGGCGACAACGAGCGCACAGCGCAGGCAGTGGCAGGCAAGCTCGGGATCGACGAGGTGCGGGCGGGCGTGCTGCCCGAAGCCAAGAAGGTCCTTATCGACCAGTTGCGTCGAGAGGGCCACAAGATCGCAATGGCGGGCGACGGAGTGAACGACGCGCCCGCGCTGGCCGCCGCGGATGTCGGCATCGCGATGGGCACGGGCGCGGATGTGGCGATGGAAAGCGCCGGCATCACCCTGCTGGGCGGTGACCTGATGGGCATCGTCCGGGCGCGCAAGCTCGCACGCGCCACTTTGCGCAACATCAAGCAAAACCTGTTCTTCGCCTTCGCTTACAACGCGCTTGGTGTCCCCATCGCAGCAGGACTGCTCTACCCCGTCACCGGCCTTCTCCTGTCGCCGATGATCGCGGCGGCGGCCATGAGCCTGTCCTCCGTCTCGGTGATCACCAACGCCCTACGGCTCAGGCGGGTCAATCTCTGACCTGCCAGTCCATACATGCGAACTCGAAAGGAAACGCAGATGACCCAGAACGCTTTTTCCCGCCGCACGCTTCTGATTGGCGGCGCCGCGCTGGTGGCTGCATCGCCCTTCAGGACCCTGGCGCTAGGCGCCGGTCCGGCGATCCACGTGATGAAGGATCCGAACTGCGGCTGCTGCTCGGCCTGGATCGAGATACTCGAAAACGATGGTTTCGCCGTAACGACCGAGGCGAGCGCCGGGACGCTTCTGATGCGCTACAAGCTGGACAACGGCATCACGCAGGAGATGGTCTCCTGCCATACGGGGCGCGTGAATGGCTACATGATCGAGCGCCACGTCCCTGTTGCCGACATTCGCCGTCTGCTGGTGGAACGCCCCGACGCGGTGGGCCTCGCAGTGCCCGGCATGCCCTACGGCTCGCCCGGGATGGGGCCGGAAAGCGAGCGCGAGGCCTATGACGTGTTCCTGATCCAGCGCGACGGATCGACCGAGGTGTTCACCTGCTACGCTGCCGCGTGACCTTGAAGCTGCGATTCCGCTTCTGATCAGGGACGAGAACACAGGCGTGCCTGCTCCCGCATCACGCCGTAATCGCTCAGAATCTCGGCGTTGGCGGATCCGTCCGGCAGAAAAGCCAACTCCTTGGCCATTGCTCGTCCCCGATGAACACTACGAGGCCCCGAAGAGTCCAATCTGTGCCAGCGCATCGAAACACCCGCTAAGGAGTGCGAAATCACGCGATCTAAACATGAACACACACTGCACACGACACCGCGCAAGCCACTGATATTCTACCGGAATTGCCACCATCCATCACTGAACAGGCGCATAGCACGTCTTCGAACGACCGCTTCGAACCGGATTACAGACCTTGGTGCAGAGCGCAGCATTCGGTAGTATGGGCTCTCACTTAGCCTTCGCTGCAATCCACCTTAAGGTCCGCATTGCCGCCCATCACATGGAAAACCCGCTGCATCGAATAGAGTGGGGCCTCTGCGACCTAACAATTGCGGCGTTCCCTGGATCCACATACGTGTTGTTGCAGGAACTCGGCCTGCCACTCGATATGATCTACCGACCATAAAACGGAAATATGATCTGCGGATCATACGGCATGAAAGGCAATCGCCCGACGTCGTATGCCAGCAGCAATGGCATCTGCCAAAGGCTGTGGAAACCCATCCGGCAGGTCTGCTAGTGTCTTGTCCAAGGCGGGTTCAAGCTCAGACGCGACGCCCGACAAGACCTCTTCCGCCAGCGCCACACCAAAACCTGCCGCCTTCGCAGCCTGCGGGAAATGGCGCGGCACCACCTCATTGATCCGATAGTGCCCGTCGACCGCCATCGCGAGACGCATCCGGTTTTGGCGAATTTGACCGTCATCCACGGCTTTTTGTGCGCTCAGCACGTCATAAAGCGGGGTCAAAAGGAAACCGCCAGGGCGCAATGCAATACTGAAATTCTTGGCGTGCCCGTCCGTCGCGCCCAACAACCAAAACAGCACCTGCGCGCGGAAAAAGGCGCGTTGATCTTCGTCAGGGTCATCACTGCCCTGCAGCAGCCCGATCCCTTCGGTGATCCCTGGCCCGCCATCCATTTGGTATTTTTGACTGGGTGGGACTGAGAGCGCTTGGCAAAAGTCTTCCTGCGGGAGGCGGATCAACCGGCCATCTTTGGTCCAGCGCCGATCGAACCGGGTCACAACAAGGCTCCGCACGTCCTCGAAGTCGGCAATCTCGACTTCAGCCACATCCATGCCCATGGCCCGACAGAGGTTCATGCAGAAAAACTCGTTCTCAACACTGTCAGACAAATCGATCCCTGCGGGCAGAACGCCAAGCTGCGTCTTGAGGATATGGGTTGTTGGGGTGAGCCCCGATGGACGGATCCACGCGCCCTCGTGGCGTAGCAGCGCCGTTTTTTCCTGCGCCCCTGCGATAGAAATGCGGAAGTCGTCTTCCTCATCTAAGCCTAGCGGAGCGTTTGCGAGGTTGCGTAACATATCCGCAACCTGTGCCTCTGAAACGGGCTCTCCCTCGAGTGCGCCAAACTCGGGGATCTCGCCCGAAACGAACTGCAAGGCCCCTACGCAATCGCGCCCGATTTTCTCCAGCATGTGCCAGGCGTCCGTACCGCCTGCACGCACCCGAGCGGCTACGCGTTCGCGTATCGCCTGATTGTCCGGCAGCAGGTTTTCCAAGTAGGCGATAACAGGGCCGCCCTGGTGTGCCACTTCACGCAAAGGCAGCGAAAGCGAGATGGGCATGGCATGTTCCCATGCCAACCATTCCGGATCATAGATAAAGCTGATCGCGCCTGAACCAGCGAGACGCAAAGCCCCCACCAACCGTCCGTTCAGAAGCACTTGCATCGTGCCGCTACGCCCGTGTTTGGCCATCAGAAGATATCCTCAATCTCAAGCGAGCCACCGCGTTCCACCAATCGGAACTCAAGCCCAAGTGCCGCCATAACAGCGAGCACTGTGGCGAGCTTGGCTCCCGCGTCGCCATTCTCGAGCGACGAAATCGTCGCGACGCGCAAATTCGTACGCGCGCTGATGTCGCTTTGGGTCCAGCCGCGCGCTTTGCGCGTCCGGCGAAGTGCCTCGCCGATCTGCTCGGCCGTTCGTGCTGTGAGGTCCATGATGTGGCTCCTTTTACGGCACAGCGTAAATTAAAACAAATTACGCTGCAACGTAAATATCTACTTTTTACGCCATGGCGTAACAATCGAGCCGCACTTATGCCTGCAGCCCCGCAGCGCGCACCTGCTCGGGCGTCACCAGCTTTGACGAGATCAAGCCCTCAATCTGCCGGTTTGTAATGTGGCGGCAAAGAGGGTGGCGTTCACGGATCCACTCGGCGAGGCTAGCGCGACCTTTGGCTTCGGCCTCTCGCGCCTTCTCCCGGTCCGCCTGTATCTGGGCAAGCCCCTTCTCCCATCGGCACATCTTGAACCAGTTGTCTGAGAAGCAGACCTTGCTGCGCGTGTATCCTTCGCTTTCCTTCGCATAGGCTTTGACCGCATGTTTCAGGTCATCGGGCTCCACACCGGCTTTCAATGCTGCAGCGATCAGGCGCAGACTGGTCCGCCGGTCTCGGATCCTGTCCTCGGGATACGCCGCCAAGATCTTCTCAGTTTCAAGAGCTTCAACCTCCACCTCCGCCGCCTCGCGCCTGCGCGTAGGTAGTTTATGGATGGTTTTAGGATGGTTTGGGGTCCACCGTGAACCCCGTACCCCGTTCACCGTGGACCCCGTGCCGGGTTCAGGCTGGACGGGGTTCACAGTGACCCCCGTCTCGATGTCGGGCTCAGCCGTGGGCTCGAGCGCGGCCACGCGTTCCAGAACGATGCGGTAAATGACGGTGTAGCCGTTCTTGCACTGCCGCCGCCCCGTCTCGATCAAAATGCCTTCGCGGAGGAAGTCGATGATGGTGCGCTTCACCGTGCTCTCGCTGAGCTCAGTGTGGCGCTGGATGGTCCCCTTGGAGCACCAGATGCCTGAGCCATCATCGCTCGCCTTATCGGCCAGGAACATGATGATCTGCTTGCGCGCGGCGCTGCCGAAGCGACGCTCTGCGCATTCATTTGCAACCGCCCAACTCATCGAATTATCCCAAGGTTAGAAACGATTTTGTGAGCATTCTGGCACGCAAACAGCGTTGAAACTTTCGCTTTTTGTTCACTTTTTGTCAGGAGGTGTTTTGCACCCATAAGCCGTTGTTTTTGCTTACGCTCTTTCTGGATTGCAAATCCGTGTACACCGGTTCGATTCCGGTACTCGCCTCCAACAACATCCAAATCGCTGACTTAACCCCGCAGTACACGCGTGTGACGCTCGGTATTTCAAGACGTTCAAGGCCCGCGATTCTGTCGAATTGCGGGCCAGATATGGCGTGTTTTTCGGAACTCCTGCCTACCCCTGTTCGTTCAAGGGGCGCGATTTTGTCTGGTATGTGCTTTACGTTCAGGCGCGCCCTTGTGGCACAACCTCGTATCCCGGCTCCTCCGGCTCATCATCCGTCATTTCGGCAGGGAAGCCCGGGGCGGTGATATCCAGGCCGGTTGCCTCTTCCAGCCGCTTGATAATATTTGGTGAAAGCTCGCGTTCGCCATAGCGTGCGATACCATCGTTAAAGATGTTGATCATCACCGGGTTTATTTCCAGCGGCACCCCGGCGCGGTCGGCGACCTCCTGAAACAGACCGATATCCTTCTTCACCAGATCCATGGTGAAGGAAATATCGCGCGACCCGTTCAAGATGACCTGACTTTCGGTTTCGTGCACGAAGGACGTGCCGGACGAGATTTTGATCGCCTCATAGGTCGTGTTCAGATCCATCCCCGCAGCCTTTGCCGTAACCAGTGCTTCGGCGCAGGTGATCAGGTTGGCGGTGGCAAGATAATTGGTCATCACTTTCAGCACCGAGGCCGAGCCCAGTTCGCCGGTGTGCAAAACCCGACGACCCATTGTCGTCAGGAACGGCAGAATTCGTTCAAACGTTTCCCGGTCACAGCCCGCAAAGATCGAGATATTGCCCGTCGCGGCACGGTGGCACCCGCCAGAAACCGGGCAATCGACGGCCGCACCGCCGCGCGATATGACTTCGGCTCCCAGGCGTTTGACTTCGGCCTCGTCCGTGGTCGACATCTCCATCCAGATCTTGCCGGGGCCCACTTCGGGCAACATCTCCTGCATCACTGCATCCGATGCTGCCGGAGACGGCAGACAGGTGATCACCGCATCGCAATCGCGCATCAACTGGGCGGGCCCCTCAGCCGCCTTTGCACCTTTGGCGACAAACTCGGCCACCAGATCCGCGTTCAGGTCATGCACAGTCAGATCAATGCCGTTGCGCAAAAGGGATCCCGAAAGCTTGCCGCCTACGTTACCCAGACCGATAAATCCCACTTTCATATGACGCATCTCCAAGTTCGTCGTTTTCCCGTCATGCGACCACATACCGAACACATTCTTCATGCCGCCGAACGACGCCTACAGGTCGCTTTTTTCTCCTTGGCTTATTTGTTGCGCGCGAACCGCTTGACAAGCGGGTCAGCGGTGCCGCATGTCCCTGTCGTTGGTGTCGGCGACAGCCGATGAAAAGGGAATGCGTCAACGGTTCATCCGCCAAACGCAGCCGCCCCCGCGACCGTGACCGGAGAGGATGCCCAATGCCACTGGCCTGTGCCGGGAAGGCGGGACATCCGACAGAGCGACCGCTCTGGCATCCGCAAGCCGGGAGACCTGCCAACACCCGAAGTTGAAACCGGGCGGGGTGTTCCGGTGTCGGGTCCATGTGCAGACGTGGTGCCCGCATGAAACCCCGTCCCCCGCGAAGAGGATTTGGGGGGATGAGAGACATGAGCGAGAACGCACCGGTAGAGCTACTGGTCTGCACGACTTGCCGCCGGGGTCTGCCCGTCGAGGATGACGCTGAGCGACCCGGCACATTGTTGCACAAGGCCCTGGAACAGGCTGTCCTGCCGGATGGCATCATTCTGAAACCGGTCGAATGCCTTTCGAACTGCGATCAGGGCTGTTCCATCGTGCTTCGGGGCGGGCCGGATCGCTGGACCTTTGTTTACGAGAATCTGAACGAAATCGATCACGTCGATGTCATCATCGATGGCGCGACTAAGTATCTGGCCACAGGCGATGGTCTGGTGAAATGGCGCGACCGTCCTGAACATTTCCGCAAAAACTGCGCCTCGCGCATTCCCCCGATTGGAGCCTGAGATCATGTCGAACCTTGAAAAACTCCCCGTCACTGTGATCACCGGCTTTCTGGGCTCGGGCAAAACCACGCTGGTGCGCCATCTGATGCAGAACCCGCAGGGCAAGCGCCTTGCGATTGTTGTTAACGAGTTTGGCGATGTGGGTGTTGATGGCGACATCCTGAAGTCCTGCGTGATTCCGGAATGCCCTGCGGAAAACATCATGGAACTGGCAAACGGCTGCATCTGCTGCACCGTGGCCGACGATTTCATCCCGACCATCGAGGCGCTGATGGCGCTGGAACCGCGCCCGGATCACATTTTGATCGAAACATCCGGCCTTGCACTGCCCAAACCGCTGCTGAAAGCGTTTGATTGGCCTGATATCCGTTCGAAAATTACCGTTGATGGCGTTATTGCGCTGGCCGATGCCGAGGCCGTGGCCGCCGGTCGCTTTGCTCCGAACGTTGAAGCGGTGGATGCCCAACGGCTGGCTGATGACTCGATCGACCACGAAACACCCTTGTCCGAGGTGTTCGAGGATCAGATCTCGTGCGCGGATATCATCCTGCTGACCAAGCCCGATCTGGCAGGTCCCGAAGGTGTCGCGAAAGCTAAACAGATCATCGCCGCTGAGGCGCCGCGCCCGCTTCCTGTCGTCGAGGTTGCCGAGGGTGTCGTCGACGTACGCGTCGTGCTTGGCCTTGAGGCTGCCGCCGAAGATGACATGGACGCGCGCCCGTCACATCACGATGGCCATCACGATCATGAGCATGACGATTTCGAAAGCATCATCGTCGAGTTGCCGGAACAGACCGACCCGGCGGAACTGGTTGCCAGGATTGAACGTCTGGCAACTGAGCTGAATATCCTGCGCGTCAAAGGCTATGCCGCCGTCACAGGCAAACCGATGCGCCTGCTGGTTCAGGCTGTCGGCGCACGGGTTCGTCACCAATACGACCGCCCGTGGGAGCCCGGTGAAGAGCGCCGCTCGCGCCTGGTCGTCATTGCCGAACATGACGACATCAAAGAGGCTGAGATCCGTGATATCCTAGTGGGTGTGACCGAGGTTGCCGAGTAAGTCATGCACGTCGTCTTTCGCGAAAGCCACGGGCTCGAGGAAACCGAGACCCCAACCGATCTGGGCCAAAGCCCGGCCGATCTGGTTGTGCTGTCCTTTTCCGACAGTGACCTGGGCGCTTTCGCGGCGGGCTGGCATCGCGGCGGCGGACCTGAGGGGCGGATGCCAACCTTGCGACTGGCCAATCTTGCAGCATTGAAACACCCACTGTCCGTCGACACCTATGTTGAACAGACACTTGAAGGCGC
Organism: Ruegeria sp. SAZD013; assembly: GCF_059612525.1. NCBI lineage: Bacteria > Pseudomonadati > Pseudomonadota > Alphaproteobacteria > Rhodobacterales > Roseobacteraceae > Ruegeria > Ruegeria sp. SAZD013. The sequence goes on from NZ_JBXWQT010000020.1 coordinate 986,923, forward strand.
AAAGGGCATCCTGATCCGTCTGATCGGTGGCGTGCCCTATTGGTCTTACGGGTTGCAACAGGTTCTGGCACTGGCACAGGCCAAAGGCATCGCGCTGGCCGTTTTACCGGCGGATGGGCGCGAAGACACTCGGTTGGATGAGTATTCGACCCTGCCCCTCTCGACCCTGCGGCGGCTGGCACATCTGTGTGATACCGGCGGAGAAGTCGCCGCGCAGGCCGCATTGGCCCAGATGGCGTTAGCAGCAGGGCTTTATGCCGGCCCGGTGATGGGCGCGAAAACCCTGCCCGAATGCGGTGCGTGGTGCCCGGAACAGGGTGTCATCCCGGTGGATTCCGCGTTCGAGAACGGTGCGAAACGGATTCTCGTAACCTTCTACCGCGCTTATCTGACATCAGCAGACACAGCCCCGGTCGAGGCCCTGATCCGCAGCCTGCGCGCCCGCGGGTTCCAGGCGGTTGGTTTGTTCGCCCCGTCGCTCAAGGCCCCGGCCGCTGCCGACTGGCTCAGGGAACAGGTCGTTGCCCTGAGACCATCGGCCATCATCAACGCCACTTCATTCTCGGGCAAGGGCGCGTCTGGCATGTCGCCTCTGGACGCGGCGGACGTGCCGGTGTTTCAGGTCGCCCTCGCCACCTCGCGACGCAAGGCTTGGGCCGAGGCCGAACGCGGCCTGTCACCCGCCGACCTCGCCATGCATGTGGTATTACCCGAAGTGGACGGGCGAATATCAGCAGGCATTGCCTCCTTCAAAGAGCCGGGCAAGCGCGATCCACATCTGGAATACTCGCGTTTTGCGCATCGGGCCGAGCCGGACCGGATCGAGGCGATCATCGACCGGGTATCGGGCTGGCTTGCTCTGAGTGATAAACCCAAGGCAGACCAGATCCCCGCGTTGGTACTGTCCACATATCCCGGCAAAGACTGGCAGATGGCCCATGCGGTCGGTCTCGACGCGTTGGCCTCAGCCGAAGCGATGCTGTCTGATCTTCACGGTGAAGGCTACGACATCACGGCTGCCGAACCGATTGCCGACACACTCTTGGACGCCCGGGTATCGTGGCCGCTTGAGGATTATCTGAGTGCACTCGCTGAATTGCCCGAGACCCTGCGCACCGATCTGCACACCGTATGGGGCGATCCCGAGCAAGACCCAATTTTCGCTCATGACGCGTTTCACTTCACGGCTTTGCGACGCGGCAAGGCACTGGTCGCACTGCAACCAGAACGCGGAACACCCGAGCTGCGCGATGACGACTATCACGACCTTTCGCGCACCCCGCGCCATAGCTATGTCGCCTTCTATTTGTGGCTGCGCAAAGGTCTTGGAGCGGATGCGCTGATCCATATCGGTGCGCATGGCACGCTGGAATGGCTGCCCGGCAAATCAGTCGCCCTATCGGCAAACTGTTGGCCCGAGGCACTGATCCGTGACCTGCCGGTGATCTACCCGTTCATCGTCAACGACCCGGGCGAGGCCGCGCAGGCCAAACGCCGGATCGGCGCGGTGACCCTGGGCCACATCCCGCCTCCCATGAAAGAAAGCGGAACGCCTGACCGGATGGTGCGGCTGGAAGCCCTGCTGGACGAATTTTCAAACGCGGACGGTCTTGACCCCAGACGCCGCGACCGGCTGCAGGAAGATATCCGGGAAGAAGCACAGGCCATTGGACTGGAGAACGATCTGGGTCTGGATCAGGCCACCAGCACCGCCGAAGCAATCACGCGCATTGACCGCTTTGTCTGCGATATCAAAGAAAGTCAGTTCGGCGACGGGCTGCACGTCTATGGGCGTGTACCGGACGTGACCGGCAGTTTCGACCCAGCCCCATCCGCCCATGCCGAACGCAAGGCCCTGATCAATGCGCTGGCCGGCAAGAGGATCGAGGCTGGCCCGTCCGGCTCGCCCTATCGGGGCCGCTTTGACGTGCTGCCGACCGGGCGAAACCTTTACACCACCGATCCGCGATCTGTGCCCACCCGCGCAGCTTACACGCAAGGCGTGAAACTGGCCGAGGAACTGGTACGGCGGCACTTGCAGGAGGAAGGTGATTACCCGAAAGGGCTGATTGTCGATCTGTGGGGATCGGCCACCATGCGCACTGCGGGCGAAGAATTCGCCATGGCCCTGCACCTGCTGGGTGTAAAGCCGGTTTGGGACAAGGGATCCGAGCGGGTTTCGGGTATCGAAGTTTTACCCATCACCGACCTGAGCCGCCCGCGTCTGGACGTCACCCTGCGGGTTTCGGGCTTGTTTCGCGATGTGTTCCCCACATTGTCAGCCCTTTATGGTCAGGCGGTTCGGGCTTTGTCAGAGCGTGATGAAGCGACCGACTGGAACCCCTATGCCGGTCACGCCCCGGCTACGCGGGTGTTTGGCCCGGCACCCGGCAGTTACGGCCTGAACATGACCCATCTGTCCGAGACCTATACGGACGAGGCGCGCGCCCAAGCCGGGGAGGCATGGCTTGAGGCCAGCTCGTACGCGCTGGAAGGTGAACACATCGCGCAGGACAAAGCGGGAATCACGGATCGTGTCGCCAATGCCGACAGTTTTGTTCACCTCCAGGATCTGACGGAAACTGACCTGCTGCTGGCCAACGACTATGCCACGCATGAAGCCGGTTTTGCCGCCGCCAAAAAGGTCGCTGGGGGCACCGCTCAGCTTTACCATCTGGACAACACCAACCCAGATAATCCGCGCGCCCGGACTCTGCCGGAAGAAATCAGCCGCGTCGTTCATGCCCGCGCTGCCAACCCCGGCTGGATTGCGGGGATGCAGCGCCATGGTTTTCGCGGCGCCGCCGAGATTGCTGCGACGCTGGATCACATGGCCTCTTTCGCGCATCTGTCCGGCACTGTCGCTCCGCATCTGTTTGATCTCTATCACGAAGCCACATTGGGTAATGAGGCCGTTGATACCTTTCTGCAAGAGACCAACCCGAAGGCCCATCAGGCCATGCAAGACAGGTTCCGTGCATTGCTGGAAGCGGGGCTTTGGAACACGCGCCGGAATTCGATCCGGGCCGATTTGGAGGGTTTGAGATGAGTGCACCTATCGTTCAAGGCTGGTGTCCCGGCGCGCATCGCCCGATGATGTCAGGCGACGGGCTGGTCGTGCGGGTCCGTCCGCGTCTGGCGCGACTGAATGCCAGGCAGGCTATTGGCTTGTGCGAACTGGCTGAACAGTTCGGCAACGGCACCATTGACCTGACCAATCGTGCCAACCTGCAGCTGCGCGGCGTGGATGAGCGCGACCACCAGCCGTTGCTTGTGGAGCTTGCGGCGCTGGACTTGCTTGATGCGGAACCCGGCATCGAAGTACGCCGCAATATTCTGGTCACTCCGCTCTATCAGGCGGGCGATTTGACCGCGCGGCTGACGCAGGAATTGATCGATCGACTGGCGGAACTGCCTGCTCTGCCCGCTAAGTTCGGTTTTGCCATAGATACAGGCCCGACGCGCCTGTTGGCCTCGGATTCCGCAGATATTCGTCTGGAACTGGGTGCTGACGGTCTGATCCTGCGCGCCGACGGCTGCAAAACCGGGCGGTGTGTGGCCGAAGGCGACGCCATCGACCACGTGATCGCGCTGGCCCGTTGGTTTGCCCAGACCTATACGGCCGAGACACGCCGCATGGCGCGGGTCGCCTACGCGCTGCCACAGGATTGGCAGGGATTTGCCCCCGGTCCTATCGGTGAAAAACTGCAACCCGGCCCCTGTGAACTGGGTTCTCTCTACGGCGCGGCATTCGGCTCGCTGCCTGCGCGCAAGCTTTGTGAACTGGTTGAAGCCAGCGGCGCTTCTGCCCTGCGTGTCACCCCGTGGCGGCTGATCCTGCTGGAAGGCGGGGCGGCGATACCCTCCCCGGATTTCGTCATGGACGGAGCCGATCCGATGATGACAACCGACGCCTGCCCCGGCGCGCCGTTCTGCCCGCAAGCGCAGGTGGAAACCCGCGACATCGCCCGTGCATTGGCTCGGCGCATTCACGGTCGTCTGCATGTCTCGGGCTGCGCCAAGGGGTGCGCCCATATGGGCCCGGCCGAGATCACAGTGGTCGGCAACAACGGGCGATTTGATCTTGTCAAACAGGGCTGCGCAGGGGATGAGCCCTGCCAACGCGGCCTCGACTCCGAAACACTCATGACCATGGACTTCACCTGATGCCCTACACTTACGAAACTGATGGCGCGGCGATCTACAAGGAAAGCTTTGCCACCATCCGGTCCGAGGCTGATCTGGCCCGCTTTGATACCGATGAAGAGCAGGTCGCCGTTCGGATGATCCACGCCGCCGGCATGGTCGGGCTGGAGGAGTTTGTACATTTCTCACCCGGATTTGTGCAGGCCGCACGCACGGCGCTGGAAAACGGCGCGGCGATCCTGTGTGACGCGCGCATGGTCAGCGAAGGTGTGACCCGCTTCCGTCTGCCTGCCGACAACCAGGTGATCTGCACCCTCCATGACGAACGCGTGCGCCCTCTGGCCACCAAGATGAGCAACACCCGTTCTGCCGCTGCGCTGGAATTCTGGCGTCCGCATCTGGAAGGTGCTCTGGTCGCCATTGGAAACGCGCCCACCGCGCTGTTTCACTTGCTGAACATGCTGGAAGACCCGGATTGCCCGCGCCCTGCTGCGATCATCGGCTGCCCGGTCGGATTTGTCGGAGCGGTGGAATCCAAAGACGCGTTGTGGCAGGCGCAACCCGTCCCCTCCTGCATTGTCAAAGGCCGTCTGGGTGGCAGCGCCATCACCGTTGCAGCCATCAACGCCATCGCAAGCCGGGCGGAATGAAAATGGGTACCATATACGGCGTGGGCCTTGGCCCCGGTGACCCTGATCTGATGAGTGTCCGGGCCGATCGCCTTCTACGCAACGCCAAACACGTGGCATTCTTTCGCAAACCGGGTCGCAGCGGTCAGGCCCGCAAAATCGTCAACGGGATGATCCCCGAAGGCGCGATTGAATTCCCGATGGAATACCCGGTGACCACCGAAATCCCGGTCACTGATCCGCGTTATAACGAGTTGCTGGCCGCGTTCTATGAAGAGTGCACAGCACACCTGAAGACGCTGTCGGAACAGGGTGAGGATGTGGTGGTACTGTGTGAGGGCGATCCGTTTTTCTACGGCTCGTTCATGCATCTTTACAATCGGTTGCGTGACGAAGCTCCGGTCGAGGTTGTACCAGCCATCACCGGTATGTCCGGTGCATGGACGGCCACCGGCGATCCGATCACCTGGGGGGATGATGTGCTGACCGTTCTGGTCGGCACCCTGCCCGAGGAGGTTCTGGCTGAACGCATGGCGAAGACAGATGCTTTGGTCGTGATGAAGATCGGGCGGAACATCGACAAGGTGAAACGCGCACTGAAAACCTCCGGGTTGTACGACCGCGCATGGATTGTCGAATACGCGCAAATGCCGAACCAGACGGTGACAAAACTGTCTGAGGCCTGCGAGAAGATCACCCCGTATTTCTCGATAATCGTTGTTCATGGTCAGGGGCGCCGACCATGAGCGGCTGGGTCAAGATCGCAGGCCTTGGTCCGGGCAACGAAGCGCAGGTCACCCCCGAAGTTACAGCGGCTTTGGCCGACGCCACTGATGTGGTGGGCTATATCCCTTATGTGGCCCGCGTGGCCGACCGCCCCGGCCTGACCCTGCACGCCAGTGACAACCGGGTTGAAATCGACCGCTCGCAACACGCGCTGCAAATGGCCGCCGACGGCAGGCGGGTGGTTGTTGTGTCCTCGGGCGATCCCGGTGTGTTTGCTATGGCTGCAGCTGTGTTCGAAGCGTTGGAGAATGGCCCAACAGAATGGCGTGACATTCAGATAGATGTGCTGCCGGGGATCACCGCGATGCTGGCCGCATCTGCCCGCGCAGGCGCTCCGATGGGGCATGATTTCTGCGCCATCAACCTTAGCGACAACCTAAAGCCCTGGTCGCTGATCGAAAAACGCCTGCGCTTGGCTGCGCAGGCCGATTTCTCGATGGCATTCTACAACCCCCGCTCGAAGTCACGCCCGGAAGGTTTTGTAAAGACATTGGAAATCCTGCGCGAAGAATGCGAGCCCAAGCGGGTGATCCTGTTTGCGCGCGCCGTGTCACGAGCGGATGAGGCGATCCGGATTTCCACACTGGCCGAGGCCACGCCCGAGATGGCGGATATGCAGACCGTGGTAATTGTCGGCTCCTCGCGCACTCGCGTCATCGAACGCAATGGCACGCCGATCGTCTATACGCCACGCTTCACCCCTGTCGAGGATCAGGGATGAGACAGCCAGTCCAGAACCTGTGCGACAGTCGAAAGCTCGGTCCGCTTGGGAAGCACCGGGCGGTCGATCATAAGCACTGGCAGGCCCAGCGCCCGCGCTGCGTCCAGCTTGGCGCGCGCGCCCGAGCCGCCCGCGTTCTTGGACACCACAAGTTGCGTCCTATGTTGCTGCATCAGTGCGCGGTCATCGGCTTCTGCAAAAGGACCCCGGGCCACGACAATCTGCGCCAGAGGCAAGGGCAAGCTGTCGGGTTCGTCCACCAGACGCAGCAGGTAGTGGTGCTGGGGCTGGGCAGCAAAGTCTTCAAGATGCATACGTCCGACAGCCAGGAACACACGCTGAGGATCACCTGCAAGCGCATCGACGGCGGCAGGGATATCGGGCACGCGGTGCCAGACATCGCCGGGTTGCGGCTTCCACGCCGCGCGGGTCAAGGCGGCCAGTGGAACCTGAGTTGTGTGACACGCCTCAATCGCGTTCCGGCTCATCTGCGCCGCAAATGGATGGGTCGCATCCACGACATGGGTGATCGCGTTTTCACGGATGTAGTGGGCCAGACCTTCCGGGCCGCCAAACCCGCCAACTCGCACCGGCAACGGCTGCGGACGCGGGGTTTCCACCCGTCCCGCATAAGAATACACAGCCGTAATCCCTTGTTCCGCAACAGCTTTGGCCAAAGCGTTGGCCTCGGTCGTGCCGCCAAGAATCAGGAGGTTGGGCATGTCTGAGTCTCCGTGGCTGACCGTTTTGGGATTGGGCGAAGATGGGCTTGATGGCCTGTCGCCTGCAAGCCGTCAAGTGCTGGACCGGGCCGAAGTGATCATGGGGCCGCCTCGTCACCTGTCGCTGCTGCCGGAAAACGAGGCTGAACGGGTCGAATGGCCGGTGCCGTTCTCGGACGGATTGCCGATCCTGAAAGGCCTGCGCGGACGGCAGACGGTGGTTCTGGCGTCAGGTGATCCGTTCTGGTTTGGCGCAGGGTCCGTCATCGCGCGTAACTTCGATGCCAAAGAGTGGACCGCCCTGCCCGGCCAGTCCACGTTTTCGCTGGCCGCCGCGCGGCTGGGCTGGCCTTTGGAAAGCACGCCGACGTTCGGCCTGCACGCTGCGCCTTTGACCCGATTGCGGCCGCATCTGGCCCCGGATCTTCATGCCATTGTGCTTTTGCGTGACGGCAAGGCGGTTGCTGAACTGGCGACATATCTGAGCGAAACCGGTTTTGCCGACAGCGCGTTGCATGTGATGCAGGCCCTCGGCGGCCCGCGGGAAAGCATCCAGACAGTGAGCCTGACCGAAGCTCTGCTGGGAACCTTCGATCATCCTGTCTGCGTCGGGTTGGAAGTGACCGGCACTGGGCAGGGACTGTCCAAGGCCTCGGGCAAGCCGGATGATCTATTTGAAACCGACGGCCAGATCACCAAACGCCCGATCCGGGCACTGACCCTGTCCGCACTGGCACCGCAGCGGGGCGAACATCTGTGGGACATTGGCGGTGGCACCGGCTCGATCAGTATTGAATGGCTGATGTGCGACCCGACCCTGACCGCCGCCAGTATCGAACCCCGCGCCGACAGGGCCGAACGCATTCGCCGCAATGCCGACGCGCTGGGGCAGGATCGGTTACAGGTTGTCCACGGCACAGCACCCGAAGCGCTGGCCGGTTTGCCACTGCCGGATGTGGTTTTCATCGGCGGTGGGCTAAGCGCCAGCCTGATGGCGTGGCTTCGCGACGCCCTGCCCGCTGGCACCCGGATGGTCGCCAACGCGGTAACGCTGGAAAGCGAAGCCCTGTTGGCGCGATGGCACCAAGACCTGGGCGGAGACCTGTTGCGGATCGAACTGGCTCATTCTGCACCGCTCGGACCGCGGCGCGGCTGGAAATCTGCCTATCCGGTCGTCCAGTGGAGCGTGACGTTATGATCGTGGCAGGCTTGGGCTTCTCATCCGACGCGACGGCAGACAGTTTGCGCGCCGCCTATGACGCGGCAGCGGCCAGCCATGATGTCCAAGCTCTGGCGACGGTCGCTGACAAAAACGGCCACTCTGCGCTGGTGGCCTTCGCGGAAAGCCTTGCTCTTCCGCTGCATTTCGTGGCGGCTGCCGATTTGGCCGGACAACGCACCCTGACATGCTCGAACCGCAGCCGTGCCGCTTATGGCACCGGCAGCGTTGCCGAAGCATCGGCCCTTGCCGCCGCCGGGTCCGGCGCGCGACTGCTTTCACCCAGACATATTTCGGACGACCGGCTGGCAACCTGCGCCATCGCCATCGGAGGACAAACATGACCGTTCATTTCATCGGCGCCGGACCGGGCGCTGCAGACCTGTTGACATTGCGTGGGCGCGACATCATCGCCTCGTGTCCCGTGTGCCTTTATGCCGGATCGCTGGTGCCCGAGGAAATTCTGAGCCACTGCCCCAAAGACGCAAAAATCATCAACACTGCGCCCATGGATCTGGACCAGATCATGGCCGAGATCGAAGTCGCGCATAAAGCGGGTCAGGATGTGGCACGGCTGCATTCGGGCGATTTGTCAGTCTGGTCAGCGATGGGCGAACAAATCCGACGCCTGAAAGAAGTGGGCATTCCGGTCAGCGTCACCCCTGGCGTGCCATCCTTTGCCGCCGCCGCAGCGGCCCTGGGCACCGAACTAACCCTGCCGGGACTAGCGCAGTCGGTGGTTCTGACCAGAACTCCGGGGCGCGCGTCATCCATGCCCGAAGGTGAAACCCTGGTTAATTTTGCCCGTACCGGCGCGACACTGGCCATTCATCTGTCAATCGGCAATCTGGACAAGGTTATTGCAGACCTGACCCCGGCTTATGGCCCGGACTGCCCGGTGGCCGTTGTGTATCGCGCAAGCTGGCCGGATGAACAGATCATCCGCGCAACGCTGGAAACCCTGAAAGGGTCGCTGGATGAAAGCATCTCGCGCACGGCTTTGATCATGGTCGGCCCCGCGCTGGCCGGTGAGGGTTTTGAGGAAAGCTGTCTTTATTCCAGAGATTACGACCGCCGCTATCGCCCGCAAAGTGCCGACAGCCCTTGGTCAAGCTGGAGCCATGGTGATGACTAACCCTCCGGGTATTCTGATTTCAGCACCCTCTTCGGGTACTGGCAAGACGACAGTCATGCTGGGCCTTTTGCGCGCGCTGGCCGAAGATGGCCTGACCGTGCAACCCTTTAAAAGCGGGCCGGATTATATCGATCCCGCCTTTCACCGGGCAGCTGCCGGGCGGGCTTCGTTCAATTTGGACAGCTGGGCGATGGCAGATCCCCTGCTCAGTGCAATTTCTGCTCAGGCCGAAGGCGCTGACATTGTGGTGGCCGAGGGCTCGATGGGTTTGTTCGACGGTGTCGCAAAGCCTGGCGAAGTCGGGCAAGGATCGAGCGCCGAGACCGCCCTGCGCATGGGCTGGCCCGTTGTGCTTGTGCTGGATGTGGGCGGGCAGGCACAATCAGCGGCGGCAACGGCGCTGGGGTTCAGGATGTACAATCCCGATCTGCCCTTTGCCGGAGTGATCCTGAACCGATGCGCCAGCCCCCGCCACGAACGCCTGACCCGTCTGGGAATGGAGCGCGCGGGCCTGCCTGTTCTGGGCGTGCTGCCCCGCCGTGGTGATTTGACCCTGCCAGAGCGGCATCTGGGACTTATTCAGGCGGTCGAACACCCCGATCTGGAAAGCGCCATTGTAGGCTATGCTGCGTTTTTACGAGAACATGTGGACCTTGACGCAATCAAGCGGGCAGCTTCCTCAGGCCCCAGCGGACCTTCGTCAGCCGCACTGCCGCGGCCCCCGGCCCAGCGGATCGCGCTGGCCCGTGATGCCGCCTTTTCCTTTACCTATCCCCACCTTTTGCAAGGGTGGCACGATGCGGGTGCCGAGATCTTGCCTTTTTCACCCTTGGCAGACGAACCTCCGGCGGCGGATGCCGATCTGGTCTGGTTGCCCGGCGGGTATCCCGAATTGCACGCCGGAACATTGGCAGCGGCCACCACCTTTCTGAGTGGTTTGCGTAAACACGCGGAAACAAAACCGGTGCACGGAGAATGCGGCGGCTACATGGCGCTTGGTCAGGCGCTGATCGACAAGGACGGCGTGCACCATGAAATGGCTGGTTTGCTGGGCCTTGTCACATCTTATCAGAAGCGCAAGTTCAACCTTGGTTACAGAAAGGCCGCCCTTCTGGCCCCTATGCCCGGCTTTGCCAAAGGATCGGCATTGCGCGGACACGAGTTCCATTATTCCTCGATCGTGGACCAACCGGACGCCCCATTGGCACGCGTGTTTGACGCCGAAGGGGAAGAAGGCCCGCAAACCGGATCACTGCGTGGCAATGTCACTGGCACGTTCTTTCACCTGATTGCGGAGGCGTCGGCATGAGTGGCTTTGTCTCTTTCATCGGCTCTGGCCCCGGAGATCCGGAACTGCTGACGCTCAAGGCGGTGGACCGGATGCAAAAGGCCGACGCGATCTTGTTCGACGATCTCAGCAGCGGCCCGATCCTGAGCCATGCGCGCGACGATGCGGATCTGGTTGGTGTCGGAAAGCGGGCCGGTCGTCCGTCACCCAAGCAGGACCATGTCAGCCGGTTGCTGGTGGATTACGCGCAATCCGGTCAGCATGTGGTGCGCCTGAAATCCGGAGACGGCGGTATGTTCGGACGGCTTGAGGAAGAGCTTGTCGCCCTGCGCGCAGCCGGTATCGCCTATGAGATCATTCCCGGCGTCCCCTCAGCAGTGGCAGCGGCAGCGGCCGCAGGCATTCCATTGACGCGTCGGCTTACGGCCCGGCGGGTTCAGTTCGTGACCGGCCATGACGTCAGTGGTGAGTTGCCCGACGACCTGAACCTCAAGGCGCTGGCCGATCCGCAGGCCACCACCGTCGTTTTCATGGGCAAACGCACCTTCCCCTTGCTCGTCGAAGCCCTGCACACTCAAGGTTTGCCTTTGGATACTCCGGCGCTTATGGCCGAATCCGTCTCAACCCCCGACCAAAAACTGCAACGCGCCACGATTGGCGCGCTGGCAGAGCAGCTGAAAACCGAGATCGGCAAAGCACCGGCACTGATTCTTTACGGCCCGCTGGCGGAGTTCGACGATGATTGATCTGAGCCTGATCGGCATCGGCACCGGCAATCCGGATCATGTAACGTTTCAGGGCGCGCAGGCGATCCGGGCGGCGGATTTGATCCTGATTCCACGCAAAGGGGAAAACAAGGCTGATCTGGCCGGGCTACGTGAAGCGATCATTGAGCGTGTCGCCGAAACGCCGCCACAGATCGCCTATTTCGATATTCCCCAGCGCCGGGCCGACGATGGCTACCTGCGCGGTGTCGATGAATGGCACGACGCCATCGCCCTGCGCTGGCAAGCGGCCATTGCCGCTCATCCAGAGGCGCAGCATGTCGCGTTGCTGATCTGGGGGGATCCGTCCCTCTATGACAGCTCATTGCGTATCGCTGCCCGGTTGAACCCGCAACCCGATACCAAGGTTATCCCCGGCATCACCGCGTTGCAGGCGCTGACCGCTGCCCATGTGATTCCCATCAATGATCTGGGCGCGCCCTACGTTGTCACAACCGGTCGTCGTATCCGGGACGAAGGCTGGCCCGATGCGGACTCGAACGTCGCGGTGATGCTGGATGGCGAATGCTCGTTCCAAACCCTTGATTTGGCAGATTATGACATCTGGTGGGGCGCCTATGTGGGTATGAAAGAAGAGGTTCTGATCAGTGGCCCGCTGGATGAAGTCGCGCAGAACATCCTTGAGACCCGGGCGAAGGCCCGCGCCGAACATGGCTGGATCATGGATATCTACCTGTTAAAGACGCGCCGGAAAAACCGCACGGGCACATGAACACGGGTTTGTGATGTCGCGGGACGGTAAGGTCTGGCACACAGGTTGCACCTCAATACAGGAGACGTGACAATGAAAGCCCTCATTCCCTTGCTCTGCCTGATCACTTTACCCGTTTGGGCACAAGACGCCCCAGCCGGTTGGGCCGTGTTTCCTGCGGACAAAACCTATTCGGAACTGGTCGATGCAACCAAGGCTGCGATCAAGGACAACGGATTGATAGTGGTAACGCAGGCCGGCCCCACCAAGGCAGCTGCGGCGCGCGGAATCACCATTCCGGGCAATCTGGTTATTGGCGCGTTCAACAACGATTACGCGGTAAGGGTGCTGGAAACCTCTACCAATGCAATGATCGAAGCACCGATCCGTTTCTATGTCACCGAGAACGAGGACGGAACCGCAACCCTGTCTTACAAGACCCCCAGTTTCGTGTTTGACCCTTACATGGCGGAAGGCGGACAAGCTTTGCAGGACATTGCTGCAGAACTTGATAAAACCTTTCAATCTGTCGCTGAAGACGCAGTCAAATAGTCACACTGACGTGATCCGCCTTGCGTCTGGTGGCGTCCTCCGCAATCTGCTTCGAAACGGTTATCTCGGAGCATGACTGATGCAGGACCCCACGCCGCGCGCCGCCGATCTTCTGGCCCAACGCCTGTATGAAGCGGGGTGCCGCCACGCCTTTGGAATGCCGGGGGGTGAGGTCCTGACACTGGTGGATGCGCTTGAAAAGGCGGGCATCACCTTTCATCTGACAAAACATGAAAACTCGGCCGGATTCATGGCCGAGGCCGTGCATCACCGCGACGGCGCGCCTGCGATTCTGGTCGCCACTTTGGGTCCGGGCGCGATGAACGGCATCAATGTGGTGGCCAATGCGTTGCAGGACCGTGTTCCGATGATCGTTCTGACCGGTTGCGTCGATGCGGACGAGGCGCTGACCTATACTCATCAGGTCATGGATCACAGCCAGGTTTACCGTTCCATCACCAAGGGCACGTTCACACTGACGGCCAAGGGCGCGGATATCGTCGCAGACAAGGCTGTGTCGCTTGCCACACAGCCGCGACCGGGCCCGGTCCATATCGATGTTCCGATCTCGGTCGCCGATACGCCAGTGACGGGTGTGAAACGCCGCCGTCTGGCCAAGGTCGCGCCTGTCAGTCCCAATGGTGAATGCCTTGAAAAAGCCCGGCGCTGGGTGGCTGAGGCCGAGCGCCCAATCGCCATTATTGGTCTCGATGTCCTCTATGACGACTCGCGCAGTGTGGTGCAGGCGTTTTTGGAACATTTCGGAATTCCATTTGTGACCACCTACAAGGCCAAGGGTGTTGTTCCCGAAGATCACCCATTGTGTTTGGGCGGCGCTGGCCTGTCGCCTTTGGCAGACAAGCACCTTGTCCCATTGGTCGAACAAGCCGATCTGGTGCTGTGTCTGGGGTATGACCCGATCGAAATGCGCCCCGGCTGGCGCGAAATCTGGGACCCCGAAGAAAAGCGCGTCATCGACATATCAGCGGTGATCAATGACCACTACATGCATCAGGCGGGTCTTAATCTGGTGGCCGACACGGGCGAGACGCTTGAGGCCATTGCCAAGGGAAACCCCGCCCGCACGACATGGCCGGGTGGTGAGCCCGCGCAGGTCAAAACCGCACTGGCATTGGCCTTTCCCACCGATGAGGACTGGGGACCCGCCGCTGTCATCGCCGAAACGCGCACGACCCTGCCCCCCGAAACACTCGCAACCGCTGACAGCGGCGCGCATCGCATTCTGCTGAGCCAGATGTGGGAATGCAGCGAAGAACGTGGGCTGATCCAATCCTCGGCGCTCTGCACCATGGGCTGTGCTGTCCCAATGGCCATTGGTCTGAAACTGGCCGAGCCCGACCGCCCGGTGATCAGCTTTTCGGGTGATGCCGGGTTTCTGATGGTCGCCGGGGAATTGTCTACGGCGGCTCAAATGGGCGGCAATCCGATCTTTCTTGTCTTCGTAGATGCCAGCCTTGCCCTTATCGAGTTGAAACAACGGCAGCGGCAGATGGTCAATAATGGTGTGGATTTCGACCACCATGACTTCGCCGCCATGGCCCGTGCATTTGGTGGGAACGGCCACACTGTCCGCAACCGGGCAGAGTTGCGTGCAGCACTTGAAGCTGCTGTAAAGGCCGAGACATTTACCGTCATCGCCGCTGAAATCGACCGTGGAGGATACGATGGCCGCATCTGAGGGCCCGCTGAAGGGCGTCAAAGTTCTGGACCTCAGCCGTATTCTGGCCGGGCCAACCTGCACGCAGTTGCTGGGTGATCTGGGCGCAAGTGTCATCAAGATCGAGAACCCTGCCACCGGGGGCGACGACACGCGGCAATGGGGTCCGCCCTATGTCACCGATGCCGATGGCAACCGTTCGGACCTGAGCGCCTATTTCATGTCAGCGAACCGAAACAAGAAATCTGTGGCCCTGGATATCGCAACCGAGAAAGGTCAGGCGGAAGTACGGCGGCTGGCCTCACACGCGGATATTCTGATTGAGAATTTCAAACCCGGCGGTCTCGCGAAATACGGGCTGGACTATGCCACCCTGTCGCAGGAATTCCCTAGCCTCGTTTACTGCTCGATCTCGGGCTACGGCCAAACCGGGCCAAATGCCAGCAAACCCGGCTATGACCTGATGGCACAGGGCTATGGCGGGATCATGTCCCTGACCGGCGACCCGGAAGGCGCGCCGATGAAAGTAGGGGTCGGCATCGCTGATGTGATGTGCGGAATGTATGCAAGCGTTGGCATTCTGGCCGCGCTGCGCCACCGCGACCTGACCGGTGAAGGTCAGCAGGTCGATCTGGCACTTGTTGATTCTCAGATCGCATGGCTGATCAACGAGGGCGTCAATTACCTGACTTCTGGCAACGTTCCGCAGCGCCGTGGAAACGGGCACCCCAACATCGTGCCTTATGACGTTTACGAGACATCCGATGGGCATGTCATTCTGGCGGTTGGAAATGATGGCCAGTTCAGAAAGCTGTGCGGTTTCCTGGGACAACCCGAACTTGCCGACAACCCCAGATTCGTGACCAACCCGGCGCGACTGGAACACCGTGATGCGCTAAACG
The DNA here is from genome assembly GCF_059612525.1 of Ruegeria sp. SAZD013. Classification (NCBI taxonomy): domain Bacteria; kingdom Pseudomonadati; phylum Pseudomonadota; class Alphaproteobacteria; order Rhodobacterales; family Roseobacteraceae; genus Ruegeria; species Ruegeria sp. SAZD013. Next base: position 1,002,177 of record NZ_JBXWQT010000020.1, read on the forward strand.
CCATTCTACGGCCCGCTGTCCAAGGTCTGGATACACGATCAGTAATTTCCGGTCTTGAAGCCGTGAAAGTGCCCGTAGGACCGGTCCAGACGCTGGATCAGGTTTTTGATACGGAACAGGTGGCAGCACGAAAAATGCAGATTTCGATGCAGGCCCAGCCCGGTATCGTGAACCTGATCGGGAATCCCCTGAACTTGTCACGCACGCCTGTAACATATCGCAGCGCGCCACCCACCTGCGGGGCCGATACTGACTGGGTGTTAAGCGCTGAAAACCCGTTCGACGATTGAAACACTTGCACAACTAGGCGGCAAGTTGCTGAAACATGCCTTTGAATCGGCGGATTTTTTCGACTTTCTTACACACGACATTTCACCAATTCGAGAGCGGGGTCGATACTGATACGCCGCTCTCGCACACTCTGTTACATCAAACAGTGTCAAATACCGCAATCAGATTGGACCCAAGTATGAAACAAGACGTTTTTGGACAGATGAACACCTTGGCGCAGCCGGAAGCTGTCGAAGCCTGGAATGGTGTTCTGCTTGGGTTTATGGCGCATGCCGCGGCTACACCCCAACATCTGGGCAAAGTGTTGGAGCTTGAGCCCGATTTTGCTTTGGGTCATGCCGTGAAAGGCCTGTTCATGGCCCTTCTCGGTCGGCGTGAGATGATGGCGGTTGCAGTCGAGGCTTTGGCGGCTGCCAATGCTGCGATGAGCCGGCAGCCCGTCTCGGCGCGCGAGCGGCTGTTTGTCGATGCATTGGGGCTGTATCTGGCGGGACACCTGACACAGGCGGTGCAAAAGTTCGAAGCGGTTCTGCGCGATCACCCACAGGATACGTTGGCGATGAAACTCAGCCATGCGACCCGTTTCGTTCTGGGGGATCCGGATGGAATGCGCCGTTCGATCGAACGGGTAATGCCAGCATATGAACCCGATCACCCCGGTCGCGGCTATCTGCTGGGCTGCCATTCCTTCGCGCTGGAAGAAACCGGAGCCTACGAAAAGGCCGAAATTGCAGGACGTCAGGCGCTTTGGATGGTGTCCGACGATGCCTGGGGTCTGCACGCGGTGGCCCATGTCCATGAAATGACCGGCAACGCGCAGCTGGGCCTTGACTGGCTGGCCGGACGCGAGGCGGCCTGGGCCCATTGCAACAACTTCCGCTATCACGTCTGGTGGCATAAGGCTCTGATGCATCTGGATCTGGGTCAGATTGATCAGGTGATGGATCTGTATGACAACCACGTCCGCAAGGACAAAACCGACGATTACCGCGACATCTCGAACGGAACTTCGCTGCTGATGCGGCTTGAACTTGAAGGCGTAAATGTCGGAAATCGCTGGGAAGAACTGGCTGACCTGAGTGCTGCGCGCACCGAAGACGGCTGCCTGATCTTCGCCGATCTGCACTATCTACTGGCGCTGACCGGTGACAACCGCGCCGACGCCACCGCCAAGATGCTGACCCGCATGAACAAGGATGCAGCGCGTGCCAATGACGACACCACCCGCCGTATGGCCGATCCCGGTGTCGCGGCCGCCATGGGCCTTGAAGCCTTTGGTGACGGCCATTATGGCACGGCATTTGATCACCTGTTGGCGGCGCGCGGTTCAATGCAACTGGCCGGTGGAAGCCACGCACAACGTGATGTATTTGAACGCATTACCATCGACTCGGGTCTGCGTGCCGGGCGTCTGGATGCCGTCGAACGTATTCTGGATGACCGCCGTGCTAAACGCGCCGGCGGTGAAGACAATTATGCCATTGCGCGCCGCGCCCTGATTGATGCGGCGCGCGACGGCGGAGACATGCAAAGCGTCCCCGCCGAGTAACAAGACGACCAAGAAGGACAGAGACCGTATGGCGACCATATCGCCCGCTGCTGATTTTGCACCCGTCGCGGCCTCGGCTGCGACCCCCGCCCGCACGCGTGACCCGCGACTGGATTTCTATCGCGGCATCGCGATGTTCATCATCCTGATTGCCCACATTCCCAATGATCCCTGGGCGAATTGGATCCCGGCGCGCTTTGGGTACTCAGATGCAACCGAGATCTTCGTGTTCTGTTCGGGCATGGCCTCGGCCATCGCCTTTGGCGGGGCGTTCCTGTACAAGGGCTGGTGGATGGGCACAGCCCGTGTGGCCTATCGCATCTGGCAGGTTTATTGGGCCCATATTGCCCTGTTCTTCTTTGTTGCCATGACAATGGCAGCGCTGGACCTGACCGGCGCGTTCGAGAAAACCTATGTCTCGTCGCTGAACCTTCAGCATTTCTTCGATGATCCCGCCCCGCAGATGGTGGGGCTCTTCACGCTGACTTATGTACCGAACTACTTTGACATCTTGCCGATGTATCTGGTGGTACTGGCGCTGATGCCGCTCTACATCGCGCTATACCGTATCAGTTTCTGGCTGATGGCTGCTGCATCTGTGGCGATCTGGTGTGTCACCCAGACCGGCGCGCTGGCCCTTCCGGCCGAGCCGTGGTCGGATCGGCAATGGTTTTTCAACCCGTTTGGCTGGCAATTGCTGTTCTTCACCGGATTTGCCTTGATGCGCGGCTGGATTCCCGCTCCACCGGTATCGAAATCTCTGGTCTGGGCGGCTGCCTTGTTCCTGATCCTGTCAGCTCCGTTTGGATCTTGGAAGGTCTTCCTCTGGGTCAATACCGCTGCGCCTGAGTTGGGCGCTGCGATCCGAAAGATCTGGCCACTGACTGACGAATTGCGCGACAAAACCGAGTTTGGCGCGCTGCGATATGTCCATTTTCTGTCATTGGCCTATCTGGGTTGGGCTGCGGCAGGCGAACATGGTCACCGCCTGATTGCGACGGGTCACAGCATGGGCGCGCGCGTCTGGCAGTTCCTGTTGACAGTCATCACCAAAGTCGGTCAGCAATCCCTTGCAGTCTTTGTATTTTCCATGGCGGCAGCACGACTTATCGGCGTTGCCCTTGATCAGACTGGGCGGGATGTTGCCACCGTCTTTGTCGCCAACATGATTGGCTTTGCCATGATCATTGGCGTGGCTTATCTGGCATCTTGGTTCAAGTCTCAACCCTGGAAATTGAAGAGATGAATTTAACCCGTCGCGCATTCCTCGTCTCGACGACAGCCTTGGCCTTTGCCCCATCGGCCTATGCATCCGGGGGCGCAGTCCCCTTTGACCGCGACCACGTGGTCGAATTGGCCCGCGACCTGGCCAACCGCCCTTATGCGGAACGTGAAATGGTTCCTCAGGAATGGCAGAATCTGACTTACGAACAGTATCGCTCGATCCGATTCCGACTGGACCGGGCTTTGTGGTACGAGACCGAAACACCATTCAACGTCGATTTCTTCACACCGGGCCTGTATTTCCCCCGGACCGTCAAGGTGGAAACGGTCGAAAATGGCATGACCACACCGGTCGTTTTCGATCTGGGGATGTTCGAGAAATCTGAAGATGTGCCGCAATTGCCCATCGACGAGACTCTGGGCTTTTCAGGCCTGCGCCTTCGGACCGAGATGCACCGCCCCGGCAAGACGGATGAATTCTGCGTCTGGCAGGGTGCCAGCTATTTCCGCGCTATCGGTCTGGACGAGGTCTACGGTTTGTCAGCACGCGGTCTGGCCCTGAAAACAGGCGAACCGGATGGTGAGGAATTTCCTGAATTCATCCGTTTCTGGCTGGAACGCCCCAAACCCGGCCATCGCAATATGGTCGTCCATGCGTTGATGGACAGTCCCAGCGTGACTGGCGCCTATCGCTTCAATGTCACGGCGGGGGCAGATTGCGTTATCGATGTCGAGGCCACGCTGTTTCCCCGCGAAGACCTGCCTCATGTGGGTATCGCGCCGGGCACCTCGATGTTCCTGTTCGACCAGACCAACCACAGCCGGTTTGACGATTTCCGCCCTGCCGTCCATGACAGCGACGGGCTGTTGATCCGCAATGGCGCGGGCGAGGTGTTGTGGCGTCCGCTGGCCAACCCGACCCGCCTGCAAATATCTTCCTTCGTTGACGAGAACCCACGCGGCTTCGGGCTGATGCAGCGCAAGCGCGAGTTTTCGGACTATGCCGACCTTGAGGCGAATTATCACAAACGCCCGGGCCTGTGGGTCGAGCCTCAGAATGACTGGGGCAAAGGCACCGTTACTTTGGTCGAAATACCGGCAGATCAGGAAATCTACGACAACATCGTCGCCTATTGGCGCCCGGCAGAACCCTATGCGGCAGGCAGTCGGGTTGACCTGTCCTATCGTCTGATCTGGGGTGAGGAGCCTCAACGCACTCCGATGCTACGGGTGACCAACACCGCCATGGGCGAAAACACCTTCGGTGAGGGGCGTTTGGCCGTCATCGATTTCGAAGGCAGCGATTTGTTCGATGATATCGAGGCGATCAGTGTCTTCGTGGATTCCCCTCATGCCGAAACCTCGGACGGTGTTCTGCAACGCAACCCGGATACGGGTGGATTGCGTCTGGCGTTTTCGTTCCAGCCTGATGGGCGCGATCATGTCGAATTGCGCGCGCAACTGCTGAAAGACAAACAGCCCGCCTCTGAGGTGTGGCTTTACCGATGGACCATATGAACCGCGATCTGCATATCATGCCGCCTGAAGCACCTCTGGCGATGCCCGCGCAGAATTTCAGCGTGGGGTTCCACGATGCCGATGCCCCGTCGGGCCCAGACACAGGCGCGACTGGATTTTGGCGCGCGCTTGCGTTTTCACCGGCGATGGTGGCGACATTGGGCCTGCTGTGGATCATGAGCGACTGGTTCAGCGCCCAGGGGATCAATCTGATCGAGGGCATCCTGTTGGCGCTTATCTCGTTCAACTTCTTCTGGATTTCGTTCACGGTCTGCACCGTTCTGCTGGGTATGGTTTCGCTGTCGCGACAGGATCGCCCGCAGCGCAAGCGCACAGCACAGCCCCTGCGCGTGGCCCTTTTGACACCGGTATACAACGAAGTGCCATGGAACGTACTGGGCAACGCCCGCACCATGCTTGAAGATTTGCAGGCACGCGGAGGGCAGCATCACTATGCCATGTTCATCCTGTCCGACACACGCGACCCTGAAATCGCGGCGCAGGAACAAGCCAGCGTCGAAGCCCTGCGCACCACGCTCGCCCCGGGGCTGGAGTTGTATTACCGCCGCCGCGAGCAGAACACCGACCGCAAGGTGGGTAACATCGCCGACTGGGTCAGTCGTTGGGGCGCAGACTGGGACGCGATGCTGGTTCTGGATGCGGACAGCCTTATGACCGGTCGCGCCATACATCGACTAACCGATGCGCTGGCGCGTGATCCCGGTGCCGGGCTGATCCAGAGCTATCCGCAACTGATCGGCGCGCAATCGGTATTTGCCCGGATGCAACAATTCGCCAATGGGGTCTATGGCATCGCCTTTGCCGAAGGGTTGGCGCGCTGGTGCGGGCAAGAGGGCAATTATTGGGGCCACAACGCCATAATCCGCACCAAGGCTTTCGCCACCAGTGCCGGACTGCCCAAGCTGCGTGCGTTCAACGGTCAGGACAAGCTGATCATGAGCCATGATTTCGTCGAGGCTGGATTGCTGCGCCGTGCCGGATGGGCGGTGCGGTTCCTGCCGCGCATTCGGGGATCTTACGAGGAAACGCCCCCCACACTGATTGATCATGCGATGCGGGATCGGCGTTGGTGCCAGGGCAACCTGCAACACCTGAAACTTCTGGGCTCGACTGGATTCCGGGCCGTCTCGCGTTTTCACATGTTCCACGGTGCCGTAGGATACCTGATGTCACCGCTGTGGTTTGCGCTGCTGTTGATGTGGGCACTGATCGGTCAGGGCAAAGACGCCTCTGTCCTGCATTACTTCAGCCCCGATAATCCGCTGTTCCCGCAATGGCCGGAAATGTCGGAAACCCGGCACGTTCTGATCATTCTCGTGATGTATGCAATGCTGCTGGCACCCAAGGTGCTGGGAGTTCTGGCTTTGCCGCTAAGCGGTGTGCGCTACTCCGAATTCGGAGGCGGCCTCAAGTTCCTGACCTCGTTTCTGGCCGAGGTCATTCTGTCGATCCTGTATGCACCGATCCTGATGGTGCAACAGATGATCGCCGTTTTCCGGACAGCGCTTGGCATTCAGCGGGGCTGGTCGCCGCAAGCACGCGACGGTAGCAGTTACGGATTGCGCACGCTGATCCTGTGTCACGCATTGGAAACCGTCAGTGGCATAGCCTTGAGTGTTGGTATCCTGTCCGGGCTGGTCTCGATCTGGCTGGCTCCGATTGCCATCAGTCTCGCACTTGCCATTCCGCTATCGGCACTCAGCGGTGTTTCGGCCGGTGCCGCACGCCGGATGGTCGGAATGCGCGAGGATTTCCGCGAACCTGCCATCACCCGGTCGGCCCGCCGTTACCGGGCCGAGCTGAAGCAACTGGTTGAAGGCAAGATCAACATGACCCCGGCAGAGTGATCAGCTGCCGGGAAGCCCTTCGTACCAATCCACGACCATATCAGCCCAACCGGCTGGAACTGTATGACCGCCCGGGAACAAGGCAAACTCCAGCGCGCTGCCTTTGGCACAGGTGGTCCAGCGGCGGCGCATGAAATTCCCCGTTGTGCTAAAGCCGGCTGGTTTGTGATCGACGCAGCCATTTGCCTCGCGCCAGATTTCGAACCCGGCATAGATATCGCCCTGCTGAAATCGGCCACCGCCCAGTACGCGCCCCTCAAGCGGTACCACGTTGTCCGTCCAGCCATGGGTATGAAACATCCGGATCGGACCCTTGCAGGTTTCCGGGTGTGGCCGCCAGAATCCTCCGGACACCGGAACATATGCCGAAAATGTCTCGGGCGCCTTGCAGGCGAGATAGTTGACCATAAAGCCACCAGCCGAAAACCCGCCCAGCATGACCCGGTCCGCATTGATTCCAAACCGGTTTTCCGCGTCCTGAACCACTTCGGACAGAAAGGCGGTTTCATCCCGTTCGCCAAATCCAGGAATAAAGTTCCAGCTTTTTCTGCCGCCCCGGTTGGGCCTTTCCGAACCTTCCGGTGCCATCACAGCATACCCCCGCGCCAGCAGAGGTTCGACCATCCCGCGATTTCGCATCGTGCCCGATCCACTGCCGCCATACCCGTGCAGAAACACCACCAATGGCGGGTTTTCCGCATCGGGCAATTCGATATGATACGCGCCCAAAGAGGTTTCGCAAATTTCCCCCTGATCAGCACAATCCGCCAAGGCCATCTGCGCGGTGAAGGCAAATACTGCTGCCAGGCTGATTTCCCTGATCATCCTGCATCCTCACTGTATTTACGGACCGGTAAACCGGTCCTTACCCATCCCGGCCCGGCCGCCGAGCCCAACATACCCTCGGATACGTCGATGATATTTGTGAATCCGGCTTCAATCAAACGATTGCTGAGGCGCGCGGACCGCACCCCTCGGGCGCAGATCAGCGCCACGGGCGCAGCCTGATCACCGCCTGTCATTTGTGTCAGAACGTCGACGAAATCCTCGCGGCGCATGTCCAGCGGTACCGCGCCCTCGCCTATTCCCGAGGCGCGCCACTCGCGCGGTGTGCGGATATCAACCAGCAGAACGCGCCCGTCCGCGGCCTGCTCATGGGCGTCGGCCACACTGATCCGGCCACCGCTGTGATCTTCAGGGATCAGTCTGTATTGCCTGATCGCAAACCCGGCAGCAATCGCGGCACCGCCACCAATCAATAGCCACCGTCGGGATCGGTTCGTTTTTTCGGCCACGCCTCAGCCTCCTGTTCGCTGATGCTGGTTCTAGCACAACCACACAGCAAGTTGCGCGGTGAAACACAGCTCGCAGATCAAGATCGCGTCATTAATGCGCAGCGCCGCCAATGCCTTGGTGATCCGTTGGAGCCCGGCAAAAAAGTTGCCATCTCTGGACAGTCGGCAAAATATCCTTACAAAATTGACCTCACCCTGACCGCCCAGACCGGAGTATCGCACTTGTCCCTATTCCTTATTGCGGCCCTTCCCTTCCTTGGTGCTGTATTTCCCGCACTGCTGATCCGCGCGGGCCGAAATGCCGCCGCATCCGCAGCCGGGTTGACCACATTTCTGGCCCTGATGGGGCTGCTGATCCACATCCCTTCGGTCATGCGCGGAGACGTCGTGACTGCCCGGTTTGACTGGATACCGAGGTTGGGCCTGAACGCGAATTTCATGCTGGACGGGCTGGGATTTCTTTTCGCCTTGCTGATCCTCGGCATTGGATTGCTCATCATTCTCTACGCACGGTTTTACCTGTCGCGCGAAGACCCGATGGGGCAGTTCTATACCTACCTGCTGCTATTTCAGGGGGCGATGGTTGGTATTGTCCTGTCCGACAATATCCTACTTTTGATTGTTTTCTGGGAACTTACATCGCTCAGCTCATTCCTGCTAATCGGCTATTGGAAACATCTGCCCGATGGCCGACAGGGCGCGCGCATGGCTTTGGCCGTCACCGGCTCGGGTGGGTTGGCGATGATCGCCGGGATGCTGATCCTCGGCAATATCGTTGGGTCCTATGACCTGAGTGTCATTTTGCAGAGCAAGGAACTGATTCAGGCGTCCCCCTACTACCTGCCGGCGTTGATCCTGATCCTGTTGGGCGCTTTCACCAAGTCGGCACAGTTCCCGTTTCACTTCTGGCTGCCGCATGCGATGGCCGCACCGACACCGGTTTCCGCCTATTTGCACTCGGCCACCATGGTGAAAGCCGGTCTGTTCCTGATGGCGCGGATGTGGCCGGTTCTGGCAGGAACAGATGCCTGGTTCTACATCGTGGCCACGACTGGTCTGATCACCATGCTGCTGGGTGCGGTCATCGCGCTGTTCAAGGATGATCTAAAGGCGCTGCTGGCCTTTTCGACCGTATCCCATCTGGGCCTGATCACCATGCTGCTGGGCTTTGGCACCAAAATTGCCGCCGTGGCCGCCATTTTCCACATCATCAACCATGCGACCTTCAAGGCTGCCCTGTTCATGACCGCCGGGATCGTGGATCACGAGACCGGTACGCGGAACCTGAAACGGTTGGGCGGTCTGCGCCACCTGATGCCGATCACCTTTACCATCGGCACCATCGCGGCCCTGTCCATGGCGGGTCTGCCGCCGCTGAACGGCTTTTTGTCGAAAGAGATGATGCTGGAAGAGACCGTCCATACCACCTGGTTGCATTCACATTATCTGGTTCCGGGACTGGCACTTTTGGCAGCGCTGTTTTCGGCCGCTTATTCTTTCCGATTCGTCAGCCATGTTTTCCTTGGACCCCAGCGAGACGATTATCCCGCCCATCCGCATGACCCGCCTGTCGGGCTGTGGCTGGCACCCGCATTGCTGGTGGTGCTGGTCGTCCTGATCGGTCTGAATTCCGCAGTAATCGTTGGCCCCCTGATCGCCGTGGTTTCCAGCGCGGTAATTGGCGGAGAGAAGCTGCCGTATTACTCGCTCAAACTGTGGCATGGCTTCACGCCTGCACTTTACATGTCGGTTGTTGCGACGTTGGGCGGCCTGTTCCTGCTGGCAATGCACAAACGCGGCGAGCAGGTCTGGAATGCCCTGCCCCGACCCGAGGCCAAGGTGATCTTTGAGGCAATCATCGACGCGCTGACCAGGTTAAGCCGCTGGATAACCGATGAAATGCATAACGGTGTTCTCAGCCGCTATGCGGTCATCTTCGTCGCCTTCACTGTAGGCCTTGGTTATTACGCCTATTCGACAGGCACCATCGGTGTGGAAACACGCGTTCCGCTGCCAGCGCAGATCATTCCGATCATCGGCTGGATCTGTTTGGTGGGCGCGACGCTTGGTATCATGTGGTTCCACCGGAACCGCCTGTTGTCGCTGGTTTTGATCGGTGTCGTGGGCCTGATCGTTTCCATCGCGTTCAACTATCTTTCAGCTCCTGACCTTGCCTTGACGCAAATCTCGGTCGAGGTGGTAACGATGATCTTGTTGCTGCTGTCGCTGAACTTCCTGCCGACCGAGACGCCGTGGGACAGCAGCGCGGCGCGGCGATGGCGGGATGCCGCGATTTCCGTCGTTGCCGGTCTTGGCACCGGCGCGCTGGTCTACGCGATGATGATGCGCGATTTTGCATTTCCAACGATTTCAGAATTCCATCTGGCCAATTCCTATAAGGGTGGTGGCGGCACCAATGTTGTCAACGTGATCCTGGTCGACTTCCGGGGTTTTGATACGTTTGGCGAGATCATCGTGCTGGGCATTGCCGCGCTGATTATCTTTGCGCTGACGGAATCCGTGCTAAGCACCAATGTCCGCAGTTACCTGCTGAATCGCAAACCGCATTGGCCTCAATCCGGTGATTCACATCCGCTGATGATGGTTGTGGCGACCCGCGTGATGATGCCAATTGCGCTGATGGTCGGGGCTTATATTTTCTTCCGTGGGCACAACCAGCCAGGCGGCGGTTTTATCGCCGGGCTGATCGTCGCCATCGCCTATCTGATGCAATACATGGCCAGCGGCTATACCTGGGCGATTGAGCGGCAGCGGTTTTATTACCATGGCACCATTGGCTGGGGCGTCCTGATCGCCGCAGCCACGGGTCTGGGGGCCTGGTTTAATGAACGCCCCTTCTTGACCAGTGATTTCGGCTATCTCCACTGGCCGCCACTTGAGGAATTCGAATGGGCCACCGCCATGCTGTTTGACACGGGCGTGTTCCTTGCGGTTCTGGGCGCGGTAATGCTGGCGCTCGACAGCCTGTCCCGCTTTGCATGGCAACCCGGAATGGCACAGGAATTTCCGATGGATATCAACCCTCTGCGGGACTCTCCACCGGAACAAGAACAAGAGAAGGAGCAGGCCTGATGGAAGCGCTCGTAGCCTCTGCCGTCGGTATCTTGACCGCTGCCGGAATATTCCTGATCCTGCGCCGCCGGACGTTCCCTGTTATTCTGGGCCTGTCGCTGATTACTTACGCGGTCAACGTGTTCCTGTTCGCGACCGGGCGCCTTGCGCTGAACGCCCCCCCGGTTCTGAACAAATACAAGGACGTCGCTTATACCGATCCTCTGCCACAGGCGCTGGTGCTGACCGCAATTGTGATTTCCTTTGGGATGACCGCGGTGATCGTGATGATCTCGCTCAGCGCGTACCTGTCCTCCAAGGATGACCATATCGACATGACAGCGCAGGACAGCGTAGATGCAGCAGGAGAAGACGCATGAACCACTGGATCGTTGCGCCGATCGTCCTGCCCGCGATCCTGGCTCCGTTTAACATCATGGTCCTGCGATACCATCTGGATTTGCAGCGCATCTTTTCGGTTGCCGGTGTTGTAGCCCTGTTGGGTATCGCCTTGACGATCACGGCACAGGCCTCGGGCGGAGATATTCAGGTATACGAGCTTGGCAACTGGCCTGCCCCGTTTGGCATTGTCATGGTGCTGGATCGAATGTCAGCCATGATGGTTTTGCTGACAGCTCTGCTTGCCCTGCCGATTGTGCTTTACGCCATTGCAACAGGCTGGGACAACCGGGGCAAGCATTTCCACGCCCTGTTCCATTTTCAGCTTATGGGTGTCTGCGGCGCTTTCCTGACCGGAGATGCCTTTAACCTTTTCGTGTTTTTCGAAGTTCTGCTGATCGCCTCTTATGGCCTGATGACCCATGGTGGCGGTGCGGTGCGGTTGAAGGCGGGTGTGCAATATGTCGCTTACAACCTGTTGGGATCGACTTTGTTCCTGTTTGCTTTGGGCACGATCTATGGCGTGACTGGGACACTGAACATGGCAGATATCGCCTTACGGGTAGCAGAAATCCCGGCCGAGGATACGGCATTGCTGCGGGTTGGCGCGGTTCTTTTGCTGCTGGTCTTTTGCATCAAGGCCGCCGTTCTGCCCCTGCATTTCTGGCTACCTGCCAGCTACGCCAATGCGCCAATGCCCGTCGCGGCCCTGTTTGCAATCATGACCAAGGTCGGGGCTTATTCGATTCTGCGGATGTTCACACTGGCCTTTGGCCCCGATGTCGCCGCAACACAGGGACTGGTGGGTGCGTGGTTGCAACCTGCTGCACTTGTCACTTTGGCTGTCGGGGCTATCGGCATTCTGGGGTCAAAACACATCGCCCGCATGGTGGCGTTCTGCGCGATTGCATCCATGGGCACCCTTTTGATCGCAATCTCGCAATTCACGCCTGATGCAACAGCCGCGGCACTGTACTATGTGTTCCATTCGACACTGGCGACAGCCCTGCTATTCCTGGTTGCCGATCTGGTGATGGCGCGGCGCGGCGGGGCCATCGCACCAACGCCACCCATGCCGCAAAGCGGGCTGGTGTCCGCGCTGTTCTTCGTGGGGGCGATTGCGATGGCGGGGATGCCGCCCTTGTCCGGCTTTATTGGCAAGCTGCTTGTGCTGGACGCCTCGCGCGATGCTTCGGATGCCACGACGGTCTGGGCCGTGATTCTGATCGGCTCGTTCGTCACAATAATCGGGTTGGCCCGAGCCGGAACTTTGATTTTCTGGAAAAGTTACGACACTCAGGCTGTTCCGATAGCTGAGCCAGCGGAAAATGAAGCTGCCCCTGCACCGGTCGCACCTGAACCGCAACCCGGTCTGGCCTTTACTGCCGTGTTTGGCGCCGTAGCCGGCCTGATCCTGCTGACATTGTTCGCGGGTCCTGCGCTGGAATATACAAGCCAAACCGCAGGGCAGCTGTTTATGCCTGAAAACTACATCTCTGCCGTATTGGGAGGGGCCGAGTGATGAAACTGCTACACCGGATTTTTCCGCACCCGCACCTGACCATTTTGTTGACGATCGTCTGGATTCTGCTGGCCAACAGCCCGTCACTGAATTCTCTGGTCTTTGGCCTGATCCTTGGAATCATCATTCCCTTCGTCACACAACCTTACTGGCCCGACAGGCCCAAGCTGCGCAACTGGCCCATGGTCGCCGAATACATGATCGTGGTGCTGTGGGATATTGTCGTTGCAAATATGACGGTGGCCCGGATCGTCCTCTTCAAACGCAATGAAGACCGGCGGCCCAACTGGGTTAGCATTCCGCTGGAGCTTCGGACACCCGAGGCCATAACCGTGCTGGCCGGAACCATCACGATGACGCCCGGCACCGTCAGTTGCGACCTGTCGGCACAGGGGCACAATCTGCTGGTTCATTGCCTGGACGCGCCGAACCCGGATCAGGTGCGCGACGAAATCAAGCAACGCTATGAACGTCGCCTGAAGGAGATTTTCGAATGATCGAATACGCAATCTACTTTGCATTTGCCTGTTTCGGCGCGGCGATCATGATGTGTCTGTGGCGGATCATTACCGCGGACGGCGTTGGGACACGGGTTCTGGCTCTGGATACGATGGTCATCAATACGATTGCCCTGATGATCCTTTATGGCCTGTCGAAAGGGACCGAGATTTTCTTCGAAGCGGCGATGATCATCGCGATGCTGGGTTTTGTCTCAACCGTGGCTTATGCGCGCTTCATGCTGCGCGGCAACATCATCGAATGAGGGCGATATGACATTCCTTGCAGAGCTGCTGATCGCCGTTTTCCTGATAGTCTCGGGTATCTTCGGGTTTGTCGGGTCCTTCGGCATGATCAAGTTGAATGACCCTATGTCGCGCCTTCACGCGCCGACCAAAGCGACAACTTTGGGTGTGGGCGGGGTGTTGCTTGCTTCGATCACCCATTCCGTTCTGCTGGAAGGCAAACTGTCGCTACACGAGCTTCTGATCACGCTGTTTCTATTCCTGACGGCTCCGATCACGGCCCTGTTCATTGCAAAATGGCACATTCACCGTCATGAACTGCCCAGCGACCTGCCCGATGCTGGCGAGGATGAGCTCTGGGCCACCCACGCGGTCGAGCAGGTCGAGGATGTTCCGGACCACAGCGCGAATTAACACAAATGCACACATCTCCGCTGCCCCTGACCCGTGATCTGGTTTTTATTGGCGGCGGCCACACCCATGCCCTGCTGCTGCGCAAATGGGGAATGAACCCGTTGCCCGGCGCGCGGGTAACCGTGATCAACCCCGGCCCCACTGCCCCCTACTCAGGAATGTTGCCCGGATATGTCGCCGGTCATTACGACCGGTGGGAGCTGGATATCGATCTTGTCAGACTGGCCCGTTTCGCAGGTGCACGTGTGATCTTGGGTGCGGTCAGTAGCATCGACACCGAAACACATGAAGTGCACGTCCCCGGGCATCCTCCGGTAGGCTTCGATGTGGCTTCGATCAATGTAGGGATCACATCGGACATGCCCGCCCTGCCGGGCTTTGCGGAACATGCAGTGCCAGCCAAACCGTTGGGACCCTTTGCCGCAAAATGGGCCGAGTATCTAAAGGGTCAAGGGCCGGCCTCGGTCGCTGTGATCGGCGGTGGCGTCGCGGGCGTCGAACTGGTCATGGCGATGGCGCACGCGTTAAAGGCCAGGGGGCGGGCGGCACAGATTACCCTGATCGATAGTGCCTCGGCCCTGACTGCAACCAAACCCAAGGCGGCGGCAACAATCCGGATTGCAATGCATGATCTTGGCGTGGAGGTGATCGAAAACACGGTGATCACCCGGATCGGGCAGGATCACGTGGAACTACAGGACGGGCGCACAATTCCGGCTGGTTTCGTGACCGGTGCCGCCGGAGCCCGCGCCTATGACTGGATCGCAAATACAGGGCTTGACCTTCAGGACGGATACATCCGCGTGAACAGCTACCTGCAATCCAGTGATCCGGCTGTGTTTGCCGCCGGGGATTGCGCCCATCTTTCGGAAAACCCCAGACCGAAGGCTGGCGTCTATGCGGTGCGCGAAGCGCCGGTTTTGTTCGATAATCTGCGAGCAGCGCTCGGCGCGGGACGGATGCGAAAATACACACCGCAAAAAGACTATCTCAAACTGATCTCACTAGGTGGCAAGTCTGCACTGGCCGAGCGTTTGGGAACATCGTTCAGCGGCCCGTTGATGTGGGCCTGGAAGAACCATATCGACCAGAGTTTCATGAAAAAGTTTCGCGACCTGCCGCGAATGACACCGCCCGCCCTGCCACGCGACCGGGCCGCTGGGCTTGATGGGGTTTTGGGTGAAAAGCCCATGTGCGGAGGATGTGGAGCAAAGATCGGGCGCGACGCATTGCAAATCGCCCTGAAATCCCTCCCCGCCCCTACTCGTACCGACGTCACTACCTTGCCCGGCGACGATGCCGCGCTATTGCAAACGGGCGGGGCGCAGCAAGTCATGACGTCCGACCATCTGCGGGCTTTCACCAACGATCCCGCACTGATGACGCGTGTTGCCGCGGTTCACGCCCTAGGGGATATCTGGGCCATGGGGGCCGCGCCTCAGGCGGCCACGGCAACGATCATCCTGCCGCGCATGTCCGCCCCCCTGCAAAGCCGCACAATGTCCGAAGTCATGTCAGTCGCGAGTGACGTCATGCGCGCTGCGGGCGCAGAAATCGTGGGCGGACACAGTTCAATGGGCGATGAGATGACTGTTGGTTTCACGCTGACTGGCCTGTGTGAGGCTACCCCGATTACATTGGCGGGCGGGCAGCCGGGAGATCGCCTGATCCTGACCAAACCCTTGGGAAGCGGAGTTCTGATGGCAGCGGAAATGGCCGGTCTTGCCGAAGGGGCCTGGGTCGCGGCAGCCTACAAACATATGACACAGCCGCAGGGCGATGCAGCCCGCATTTTGGCCAACGCCCATGCGATGACCGACGTGACCGGGTTTGGTCTGGCCGGGCATCTGCAAGGCATCTGCGACGCATCGCATTGCGGCGCCATGCTTGATCTGAACGCTGTAAAGGTGATGGACGGTGCTCTTGCGCTGACGGATCAGGGGGTCCGGTCAACGATTTTTGCTGACAACAGCGCGATTGCGCCCAATCTTCCGTCCGGGGGCAAGGCGGCGCTGCTTTTTGATCCGCAATCAGCCGGGGGCCTGCTGGCCGCCGTGAATGCGAAGGACGCCGAAACTCTTCTGCAAGATCTTCTGGACGCAGGATATCCGGCAATGATCATTGGCCAACTGACCAGCACACCCGGCTTGCGCATTCACAGCTGATCCAGCAGGCTTTCAATTTGCGCGGCCGCGTCGCTCAGCCCCGCATTGTCCAAAGTTGCGATATCGAGATTGGCCAACACCTGTACCGGGCGGGATTGTCGGGATTTGGTGTATGCGGGATCATAATGCTGTTCCATCAACGCCTGTGTCAGCGCTTGTTTTTTATCCGCATCAATCAAGCGCAGCCACCCGTCCACGACCTCATGCCCGCGATGGAACCGCAGCGGTGATAACCGGTCCCGCAATCGGTCACTGTCAGACAGAATGTCGTCATAAGCCCGCACCAGATAGGCCGAACGTGCTTCAATCGAAGCCGTAATGCTCACGCGCGGAGCCTTACACAACGCGTTCCAAAGGCTGGGTGGCAGAATCAAGCTGCCAATTTTGGAGGATTCCGCTTCGACCACGACTGGACGCGCCGGGTCCATTGCGCACAGCGCAGCGGATAGAGCAGATTCAAACCCCTTCTGACTGGGCTGCCCCCCAGGCCTTTCGCCCAGCAAGGACCCGCGATGGTTGGCCAGCGCTTCAAGGTCCAGAACCTGTACACCTCGTGCGTGCAACAGAGCCAAAAGATCGGTTTTTGCGGTGCCGGTGTAGCCGTCCAGCGCGATCAGCCGATGTGGCAAGGGATCATCGTACAAATAAGCGTTCACCAATCGACGGTAGGTACGATAGCCGCCCTCAACAACTTCCGCGCGCCAACCGATTTGCTGCAACATCCATGTGAATGATCCGGAACGCTGTCCACCGCGCCAGCAATAGACCAAGGGGCGCCACGCTCCGTCATGATGGCTGAGGTGGTGTTCGATGTGATTGGCTGCATTGCGGAACACCAAAGCAGCGCCCAGCTTGCGCGCCGGAAAGGGGCTGTCCTGTACATAAATGGTTCCGACCCGGGCGCGTTCCTCGTTGTTCAGCACAGGCAGGTTTATTGCACCCGGTAGATGATCTTCGGCAAACTCGGCAGGGCTGCGAACGTCGATCACGGTATCATACCCGTGCGCGTAAAGTTGGGTCAGGTCAGGAAATTTCAGAGCCATGCCGAAGGTTTAGCTTGCTGCGTTTCTAAAGAAAAGGTCACGCGTCATAAGGTTCGATCAGCTCTGGCCCGCTGGCCCGGTTCGAGTTCACCACAGGACTGACCCGGTGGAAGGTCAGCACATCCTCGTGCCCCGGCTGCATCAGCCGCGCGGCCCCTTTTCCGGCTTCACCCAACCACAATGGCCAGTCTTCGGGTTCTACGATCAAGGGCATTCGCTGATGAATGACCTCAAGCCTTTTGTTGGCAGCCGTCGTCACGATTGCACAGGTGCCCTGCCGTTCACCTTCAGGACCCCAGTCCTGCCAGACCCCGGCAAAAGCAATCGGAGCTTTGTCCTGACGGTGGATATACCAGGGCAGGCGCGTTCCCTGTTTCGTTTTTGTCCATTCATAGAACCCGGTCGCTATGATCAGACAGCGGCGTGTCCGGCAAGCATCGCGAAAGGCGGGCTTGTCCGCCAGGGTCTCGGCCCGGGCGTTGATCAGCAACGGCCCCGCTGTTTCGGTCTTGTACCAATGCGGCAGGAATCCCCACCGCAGCGCGTCCAGATGGCGCCCTGTTTCGCCACTACGCACGACATGTACCTGATTTGTCGGACAAACATTGAAATTCGGCACCGCAGGCAGAGCGTTTGCCGGGCGAGCCGAAAACAGCTGCGCCATTGCGTCGTTGGGAAGAGTTATTGCAAACCGTCCGCACATGGGTAATGAACCACCGATACATTCTTGATACAGGCACAGGATTTCACGGGGTCACATGGAAAACCAGACAACGCAATCCCTTAAGAGCAAAGCACTGGCCCTTCTGGAAGCAGGCAAGCTGCCGCAAGCTTTGAAAAAGGCCCAGTTGGGTGTCAAGAAATTCCCAAAAGACTCGGATTATCATGCCATCGCCGGCTTTGTCTTGACCGAGATGAAGCAATACAAGAAATCAATTCCGCATTTTGTTGAAGCCTCGCGGATGAAACCGGACGACCTGCAGTTTGTCGAAAACCTGGCGAATGCATTGATGCAGACCGGGCAAATTCCCAAGGCTCTGGAATATACCGAACAAAAGCTGGAGCAATTCCCCAACAACCAGGAATTGAACCGCGTGCTGGATGAAATTCACCTCAAAGGCACCAACTGGCGCATGATGATCGAACATGCGAGCAGGAAGCTGGAGAGCGATCCAGACAATGTGGACCTTCTTGCTAAACGTGCCAGAGCTTACGCCAATATCGGCTTTGACGATGAAAACTCGCGGGATGTCGCCCGCGCCTACGAGCTGGACCCCGAGAACACAAAAATTGCCCTTATAAAATCTGTAGACCTTCACCAAACCGGCGAAAAGAACGAGTCCAAAGCAATACTGAGGCGCATTCTTCAAAACGAACCCGAGCATATGTCGGCTTTGCTGCAATTATCGGCAATGGCAACTACAGAGGAAGCTCCGGAGCTGCTGGAAGCCGTAAATAAAGCCATCTCCGAAAAGGGAGATGATAAGCTGGAACTCCAGTTCGCCAAGGCGCATTTGATTTCAAAGTTAGACGGTTTGAATGCCGCCATGCCGTATTACGCGCGGGCCAATGATATTCAGCACCAAGGCAACCCTTATGTCTCGGCCGATGAAGAGGAAAAACTGTTCCGGATCACCAGCTTGTTCCCCGTCGATTCAGATGCACCAGAGTCCGGCTTTGCCGAGGGGCCAACACCAATCTTTGTACTGGGTCAGCCCCGCTCGGGCACGACATTGATGGAAATGATGTTGAGTTCAGCCCCCGGAATATCCGGTTGCGGTGAACTGACTTTGGGGGCCGACCTGTCGCGTGAATATGAGAAAAAAAGCATGAAGTACGACGTTGCCAAAGCGTCTGAACTCGCGCGGGAATTCCTCGAATTGATGCCGCCAATTCCAGGCGACTCTGTCGCCTTTGTCGACAAGATGCCGCACAATTATCAACGTATCGGCTTCCTGCTGTCTGCCTTCCCAAAGGCAAAGATTATTAATATGCTGCGCGATCCGCGTGATGTTGGATTGTCCAAATGGATCAGGTGTTTTCCTGCCGGTGGAATGCGCTATGCCTCGAATATGCAGGCCATCGCCCATTCGGCAAATATGTATCGTCGCTACATGGCACATTGGGATGCCGTGTTCGGCAATCGTATTCTGACGGTGCCTTACGAAGAACTGGTGGCAGACCCG
This sequence comes from Ruegeria sp. SAZD013, assembly GCF_059612525.1. Lineage (NCBI taxonomy): Bacteria > Pseudomonadati > Pseudomonadota > Alphaproteobacteria > Rhodobacterales > Roseobacteraceae > Ruegeria > Ruegeria sp. SAZD013. Next base: position 1,021,466 of record NZ_JBXWQT010000020.1, read on the forward strand.
AAAACTTACAGCCAGCAGGTCGCCGCGTTCTGCGATTTGGAGTGGAACGAAACGATGATGCACCCTGAAAAGAACACGAAACAGGTGCGCACGGCCAGCATTGATCAGGTGCGCAGCAAGATCTCGACCAAGTCTATCGGAGGTTGGCGCGGGGTTGTCGAGCATATCAAGCCGATGCTCGACGGGATCGACCCCGAACTCTGGCCGGAATACGCTTTCAGCTGATCGGTTCCCCAAAAAGCCGCATCACGAGGATGCGGCTTTTTTCTTTGTCGTAAACCCAGTTATTTCTGCTTGATACGCCCGTCGACATAGGGCTGATAGGGCGCATTTTCCGCCAGGTATTCTGCGGTTACATCCGCAAGGTCCGGGCCGAAGTCATAGGCGTTCTTGTCGTCGCCTTCGAACATCTTGTACCCGTCACCGCCGTTGCGAACAAAGTTGTTGGTGACGACAAGGTAAGTCTTGTTCGGGTCGATCGGTATAAAACCGTCACCGTCGGCAACCATCACCTCGCTGACGCGTCCTTCGTTCGGTGCAACGCTTGGGTCCCAGGTAAAGCTAAGACCAGCGACCTGCGGGAAACGACCTTTCACTTCTTCCACCTGACTAACGCCATTCTCCAGCGCGTCAATGACACCCTGTCCGCTGATTTCGAAGGTCGACAATGTGTTCTGGAAAGGTAGTACAGCCAGAACTTCGCCCATGGTTACATCGCCAGGGTCGATGGACGCCCGCAACCCACCCGAGTTGGCAATGGCGATCTGAACGCCCTGATCCGCCACGCGCGCCAGCATCGCATCGGCGACCAGGTTGCCCATCTGGCATTCCTGCACACGGCAAATAGAGCGATCCCCTTCAACAGCTTCCGCAGCGCTTGCAACGACCTTGTTACGGATTTCATCCAAAGGCACCGCCAGTTCCGCAATCCTGTCCAGCGCGGCCTGATCCTCGGTTACTGCGTTGTCCATGATCAAAGGCTCGCCAACTGCCTCGACCACTTTGCCGTCGTCATCGAAAGTGACGTTCAACTCGCCCAGAAACTTGCCATAGGCATAGGCCTGAACGATCTGTACGCCGTTTACCACCGTTGGGTACGGACCTGCCGCCTTATCCGACACATTCGAAAGATACGTATTTGAATGTCCGCCGACGATCACATCAACGCCGGTCGTTTCTTGCGCGACGCGCTGATCGACGCCATAGCCGGAGTGGCTGAGAACGATGATCTTGTTAACGCCCTCACCCGTCAGTTTATCGACTTCGGCCTGCACGGCTGGCACCGGGTCCGAGAACGTGACGTTGGGGCCGGGCGAGGCAAGCTCATCCGTGTCGATTGGGGTCAGACCGATCAGGCCGATCTTTTCGCCGCCCACCTCGATAACAGTCGATTTCTTGATCCTGTCCGTCAAAAGCTCTTCGTCGCGAATATCAGCGTTGGACATCAGGACCGGGAAGTCGACCGAGTCGATGAACCCCCGCAACACTTCGGGGCCGTCATCAAACTCGTGGTTGCCAACGGTCATGGCGTTATAGCCCAGCTTGTTCATGAACTCGGCCGCGACCTTGCCCTTGTAGTAGGTATAGAAAAGGGACCCCTGGAACTGGTCACCTCCATCCACCAGAATCGAGTTTTCTGCGCGCTCGCGCGCATCGGCAACTGCCGTAACAAGGCGCGCCGAGCCGCCAAAGCACTTACCTTCCGCATTGTCTTCCGCACCGCATCCGCTGTCGTATTTGTTGATCGGCTCAAAGCGCGAATGGAAATCGTTGGTGTGCAGAATTGTCAGCTTGTAGTCGGCTGCTGCGACGCCCGCAGTCAGGCCCACCACCGCAACCGAAGTTAAAAATCGGGTCAACATCTTGGAACTCCCTATTATTATTGCCGGGGATCGTGCGCTTATGTCGACTGAGAGTCAAAGGAGAAATCCAGCTTGATTCCAAGCGCCGTGCGGGGCATCAGGTCATCATGCTGATCTACAAGATTTTCCGAACCGACGAATGGGCTGAACTGCAAAGTCTGGGCGCCACAGACGGAGCACCCATTGACGTGTCAGACGGGTTTGTTCACTTTTCCACCGCTGAACAAGCGGCTGAAACCGCCGCCAAGCATTTTGCCGGCGTTGAAGGGCTTACACTGTTGGCATGTGATGCCGACGCCATGGGCGATGACCTGAAATGGGAAGTGTCGCGAGGAAACGCCCTGTTTCCGCATCTGTATCGTCAGATCAGGTTAAGCGATGTTGTCTGGGCGCGTCCGCTGCCTTTTGTCGGTACGGCACATCGGTTTCCCGAGGACATGGCATGACATCCTATGTCGATCCGGATCGCGCCCAGTTCGAGGCGTTCAAGGCCCTGGACCGCGACCAGCCGATCGAGATGCTCAATCTAGTGAAGTTCCGCGCCGAGGCGCAGTATCCCAGTTCGCATGAATTGGCCGGCGCAGGGCTGACCGGGGCGCAGGCCTATCAGAAATACGGGACTGAAACCGCCGCAATCATTGGCCGTATCGGGGCAAGCATCCTGTGGCGGGGTGTATTTGAAACGACTCTGATCGGACCGGCTGATGAGGTATGGGATGCCGTCTTTATCGCACGCTATCCGACTGCATATGCGTTTCTGGAAATGGTGACTGACCCGGTGTACCGGGCAGCGGTGGTCCATCGGCAGGCTGCGGTAGAAACCTCGCGCCTGATCCGGTGCGGATCAAGCAAAAGCGGGAAAGCGTTTGGATGAAACTGACCGAGAAGTTCGGGCTTGCGGCCCTGCATTGCATGGACCCCGAGACCGCCCACGGAATGTCGATCAGGGCTTTGAAGGCGGGGCTTGCGCCTGCGCCGGGGCCGGTGGCAACGCCGCGCCTGAAAACCAGCCTTGCAGGTTTGGACCTGCCTAACCCGGTAGGATTGGCCGCGGGCTTCGACAAGAACGGTGAGGTTCTGACGCCGCTGTCACGCGCAGGATTCGGCTTCATCGAAGTCGGTGCCGTCACACCGCGCCCCCAACCGGGAAACCCCAAACCCCGCCTGTTTCGCCTGACCGAGGACAAAGCGGCGATCAACCGTTTTGGCTTCAACAACGAAGGCATGGAGGTGATGGCAAAACGGCTTGCTGATCGCCCCAAGAATGGGGTGATCGGCCTGAATCTGGGCGCCAACAAGGACAGCGAGGATCGCGCAGGTGATTTCGTCAAGGTGCTGGCGCATTGTGCCGCGCATCTGGATTTTGCCACGGTCAACGTGTCATCCCCGAATACGGAAAAGCTGCGGGATTTGCAGGGCAAAGCAGCGCTGAGCGCACTTTTGAACGGTGTGATTGAAACCCGGGATGCGCTGCCTCGCCCGCTGCCCATCTTCCTGAAAATCGCGCCGGACCTGACCGATGCCGAGTTGCAGAACATTGCCGAGGTTGCGCGAGAGACCCGTGTGGATGCCGTGATCGCCACCAACACCACCCTGTCACGCGACGGGCTGCGCAGTTCGCACAAAGGTGAAACCGGCGGGCTGTCCGGCGCACCGCTGTTCGAGAAATCAACACGTGTTCTGGCGCGGCTCAGCCAGTTGACCGGGGGTGACATTCCCCTGATCGGCGTCGGTGGCATCAGCAATGCAGAACAGGCCTATGCCAAGATCTGCGCCGGGGCATCTGCTGTGCAGTTCTATACGGCGATGGTGTATGGCGGCATTTCTCTGGCGGCGGACATTGCGAACGGGCTGGATGAACTACTGGCCCGCGACGGCTTTGAGAATGTAGCCCAAGCCGTCGGCAGCAAACGAGAGGACTGGCTATGATCGAATATTGGCACAACCCGCGCTGTTCAAAATCCCGCGCGGGTCTTGCATTACTGGAAGAGAATGGCGCACGGGTCACGGTGCGCAAATATCTTGAGGATGCACCATCAATCGATGAGCTGCGAGCGGCACAATCCGCCTTGGGGCTTTCGCCCGTTGAGATGATTCGTACCGGAGAATCTCGGTTCAAGGAACTGGGGCTGACAAAGGCTTCGCCAGACGACGCCCTGATCCGGGCCATGGCTGAAAACCCGATCCTGATTGAGCGTCCGCTTGCAATTGCGGGGGATAAGGCCGCCATAGGGCGTCCGCCGGAAAACCTTCTTGCGCTGCTCTAGGCCACCTGCGCCTCGAGCTTGGGATAGCGCCATCCCAAAGTCACGCCACGTGCTATATTAAGCACCATCAACGCGGCCCACAGGCCGTGGTTTTCGAAACTTGGCACCAGAATGAACAGCGCAACCAGATAGATAGCGACCGATTGGAACATCGCGCTACGCATGGCGCGGGTCCATGTAGCACCTATGTAGATGCCGTCAAACATCCAGCTTGCCACGCCTATAACGGGTGCCAACGCGGCCCAGATAAGAAACTCGCGCCCGGCCTCGCGCACCTGCGGCGATGTTGACATGAGGTCGATCAACGCCGGTCCGGCGACAAAGAAAACCACACCCAGTAACAGGGCACCGCCAACACCCCATTGCGATGTCATGACAGACGCGCGGCGCACCTGATACCTGTCTCTGGCACCCACCGCGCTTCCGACTAGCGCCTCGGCGGAAAAGGCAAACCCGTCCAGCGCAAAAGCTGTGATTTCTAGAAACTGAAGCAAGACCTGATTGGCCGCCAGATTGACATCACCCAGATCGGAACCGACGAAAAGAAAGGTCGTGAAGGATCCGGTTAGCAAAACCGACCGGATCATGATATCGCCGTTGACCTGCAACATCCGTTGCAGCCGAACGGCATCAAATATGCGGGCCCAGTCACGCCAGGTTCCGTCTTCGAACCCATCCCGACACAGCCAAAGGCCCAGCGCCAGACCTGTCCATTCCGCAATCAAAGTGGCAATGGCAACCCCTTCGACACCCCAGCCGAGACCAAGCACGAACCATAGATCCAGAACGATGTTCAATCCGTTCATCCAGACCTGAAGAACAAAAACCCCGCGCGTGCGTTCAACCGCAATCAACCATCCGGTAACCGCATAAAGCGCGATAGTGGCAGGCGCGCCCCAAATTCGAATCTCAAGATAGGCGTGGGCCAGCGTTTCGACCTCGGGACTTGCCGGAGATAAAGCGAACGCACCCGCGAACACAGCCACTTGGGTGAGGATAAAGAACAACCCGGCCGCGCCGCCAAGCATCAGACCACGCATCAGCAAAGCGCGGGTTTCAACAGCGTCGCCTGCCCCGCGTGCCTGCGCCGCCATCCCGGTGGTTCCCATCCGCAAGAAGCCGAAGATCCAGTAGATCGTTGACAGGATAACTGCGCCGATCCCGACCGCCCCGATAGGCGCAGCCTGCCCTAACTGACCGACAACGCCGGTATCCACTGCCCCCAGAATCGGGACCGTGGCGTTCGACAGGACAATCGGCACCGCGATCTTCAGCACCCGTCCATGCGTGATGGGCGCCGAGGCGTCCTGCATGGTCAGCTCTTGTCTCTGGCAGGTTGCGGCATCAAGAAATGCCCGGAGGCCTGCGCAAACAGTTTCGCATGATTGTCCTGCCAGGCTTCAACCCGTACCGAGGCGTAACGCCGCCCGGACCGGCTGATAAACGCCCTCGCATAGGCGTCTCGCGGCAAGCCGGAACGCAGATAGTCAACGGTAAAGTCGATCGTCTTCGGAAACCGGATGCTTTCGTCTGACACGATGGCATCTGCATCGATCTCACCGTTTTCTATACTTGGGAATATGTGTTCCCAGCTCAGAGTGATAACGGCTGTCACCTCCAAAAAGGCAGCGGTTACGCCGCCATGAATTGCAGGCAGAAACGGATTGCCGATCAGCTTGTCATCGAAATTCAAAACGCCGGTCAGCTCATCCCCGCGCCTGTCGAAACTGATGTTCAGAAAACGGATATACGGTACGCCGTCAACAAGCGCGCGTAGGGCTGCATCGCGGCGCTGCTTGACCACCTGCATCGGCTCGGGACGAGGTCTTGGCATATTACTTCCCTTCAACCGTAAAAGAGCCCGAGGCAGTCGCCACAGGCAGATCCGTGTCGTTGTCCATTGCGGTGGCCCGCACGAAGGCAACGTTTCGCGTGATATGATGACAGACGGCATGCGCAGTAATCGTCTGACCTGGCGTCGCCGCGCGCATATAGTCTATCCGCAGATCGATTGTTGCGGTTCCTCCGGGGGCCGACGGGTGGCTCATCACCGCAGCACCACAACAGGTGTCCAGGATCGTGGATATCGCCCCCCCATGAATCACCCCTGTACGCGGATCCCCGATCAGGTCTTCGTTGTAGGGCAAGGTTATCTCAGCCTCACCTTCGCCGATCTGCGTGAGCGTAAGGTTCAATGCCCGCGCATGGGGGATCGCCTCGATAAACTGGCGGGCTAAAACTGTCTTATCGACCATGGGTATGCGTCCTGTTCTCTGCACCGCCTTTATGAGCCGGTGTTCCGGAAAAGAGCAAGCCTGCCTGTTGCGCTTGGGATCGGGACCGCCTAGGTTGCTGACGAGGAGACCGGGAATGTCCAACAACCGTTTGTCATTCAAAGAAATGTGCGCCAAGTTCGACGTGACACCGCGCACCCTGCGCTACTACGAATATATCGAGCTTTTGCAACCGGACCGCGAAGGGCGTTCGCGCTTTTATGGGGCCCGGGAATGCGCGCGGATGAAACTTATCATGCGCGGCCGAAAGTTTGGTTTTCCTCTAGAAGAGATTCGCCAATGGCTACTGATCTATGAAGATCAGGGAAACGAGGCCCAGATGGCCACCTTTGTCGAAATGGCGGACCGCCAGATGAGTGAGCTTCAGCAGCAGCGACAGCAGCTGGATGAAGCAATGGACGAACTCAAAAGCCTGCGCGACCAAACGGCCAAGTCGCTGGAATAACCTTTTCCGATATTTCATAGCCAAGCATTGCAGGTGGCAGAACCTGTCAAAGCCGGTGCGCATCCCCTTCCCCGCACCCGTTTGTTCATGCCGGAAATCAGTTGACGCGACGGTAACAAAATTACGTCGGAAACCGCTTACGTGCACGGATGTTACGTCAACTAAAAAGTGACGCAGCGTCTGGATTACGTAAACGTCACTCACATGTTGTAAAGCACCCACCAACTGCGCAACTCATGTCTCATGACGCCAGTGACGAGAGTATGACGAATGACCGAAGATGTGATGACCATTCGCGAGATGTGCGAGACCTATGATGTCACACCACGCACCTTGCGGTTCTATGAGGCAAAGGAACTACTGTTCCCGATCCGCGAAGGCCAAAAACGTCTGTTCACCAAACGTGACCGGGCGCGGCTGAAGCTGATCCTGCGCGGAAAAAGATTTGGGTTCAGCCTCGAGGAAATTCGACAGTTGCTGGATCTCTACCATGTGGGCGATCAACAGGTCACCCAGATGAATCGCACTTATGAAATCGCGTGCGAACGTCTGGCTGACATGGAATCGCGCCGCGAAGAGCTGACGCAGGCCATCGACGATCTGAAAGAGCAGTTGCGCTGGGGCGAGAAAGTCATCGCCTCAATGAAACAGGAAAAGAAGGCGGCCGAGTAACCTCGCCCTGCTTTCCGGACATATGAATTAAGGGAGCTTCACATGCCCGTTTACAACGCGCCAACCAAAGACATGCAGTTCATTCTGCACGATGTTCTGAAAGTCTCGCAGTCGGACATCCCCGGCTATGATGAACTGGAGGCCGAATTCACCGGCGCAGTTCTGGAAGAAGCAGGCAAGGTTGCCGCCAACGTCCTGCATCCTTTGAACGTTGTTGGTGACACCGAAGGGTGCCGGTTGGAAAACGGCATTGTGTACACACCTACCGGGTTCAAAGACGCGTTCGAGCAGATGAAGGAAGGTGGCTGGACTGGCCTCGACATGCCGGAAGAGTATGGTGGCCAGAACATGCCCTACGTGATCGGCACAGCCGTAGGAGAGATGTTCTCGGGCTCCAACCAGGCTTTCACCATGTATCAGGGCCTGACCCATGGCGCAGCCTCGGCCATTCTGGCGCACGGGACAGACGAGCAGAAGAACAAATACCTGCCCAACATGGTCAGCTGTGAATGGACCGGCACCATGAACCTGACCGAACCGCATTGTGGCACCGATCTGGGCCTGATGCGTACCAAGGCAGAACCGCAGGGTGATGGCAGCTATAAGATTTCCGGCCAGAAGATCTTTATCTCGGCCGGCGACCACGACATGGCAAACAACATCATCCACCTGGTGCTGGCCAAGATCCCAGGTGGCCCCGAGGGCATCAAAGGCGTGTCGCTGTTTATTGTGCCCAAATTCATTGTGAACGAAGACGGCAGCCTGGGCGAACGCAACGGCGTATCGGTCGGAAAGATCGAAGAGAAAATGGGCATCCACGGCAACTCGACCTGCGTCATGAACTATGACGAAGCCACCGGCTGGCTGCTGGGCGAAGAGCACAAGGGCATGCGCGCCATGTTCACCATGATGAACGAAGCGCGTCTGGGTGTGGGCATGCAGGGCCTGTCGCAAGCCGAAGCGGCCTATCAGAACGCTCTGGAATACGCCAAAGACCGTTTGCAGGGTCGCGATGTGACCGGTGTCAAAAATCCGGATGGTCCGGCCGATCCTCTGATCGTGCATCCTGACATCCGTCGCAACCTGATGGATCAGAAAAGCTTTACCGAAGGCGCACGCGCGTTCATCCTTTGGGGCGCGACAATGATCGACAAGGCGCACCGCGCGGGAGACAAGGATGCAGACGGGCTGATCTCGTTGCTGACTCCGGTCATCAAAGGCTTCCTGACCGACGAAGGTTACGACATGACCGTTCAGGCGCAGCAGGTCTATGGTGGCCATGGCTACATCGAAGAATGGGGTATGTCACAATACACCCGCGACGCCCGCATCGCGATGATCTACGAAGGCGCAAATGGCGTTCAGGCGCTTGACCTTGTGGGTCGCAAACTGGCGCAGGATGGCGGCAAACACGTCATGGCCTTCTTCGAGATGGTCAAAAGCTTCTGCAAAGAAAACGGCGGCAAGGACGAAGCTTACGATAAAGCCTTCATCGAACCGCTGAAGGCCGCGTCCAAGGATCTTCAGGCCGCAGGCATGTATTTCATGCAGGAAGGCATGAAGAACCCGAATAACGCACTGTCCGGGTCCTATGACTTCATGCACATGTTCGGCCATGTTTGCCTGGGTCTGATGTGGGCGCAGATGGCCAAGGCCGCGCAGAACGCTCTGGACAGTAATGCGTCGGACAAAGAGTTCTACGAGACCAAGATCAACACCGGTCGCTTCTACATGGCGCGCCGCCTGCCAGCGACAGCGATGCATCTTGCGCGCATTCAGACCGGTGCGGACACGGTAATGGCACTAGACGCGGCGAACTTCTGAACTCAGTCTGGGTCCGGGCAACACCGCCCGGACCCAGCTTACCGGAGGAGACCAAATGCCAAAACGTTTTCGCCTGACCCGCCGCTTTCCGGTTGCGATGACTGAAGATGGGTATCGCAAACTCAAAGCGTTCGCGCGGGATGCTGGTCTGGACGAAGGCGAGGCGCTGTCTTTCTTGTTCGAGAATTTCAACAGCGTGATTGATGAGGAGAACCTGACCCACCGCCTACGCATCTTCAATTCCGAACTTGAGGCACGGAAGAGGTGAACTGCTGCGGAGAAAACTCAACGGCGCCTTTAATTTGAATGCCGGACGCCTCCGGCGGGAGTATTTGTGAAAAGATGAAGCGGCGATGCGTCCCTGCCACCGGGCGCACTCGCCATCAGGACAGGAACGACTTCACCTTTTGCGGTCATCGGCTCTCCAGCCTGTACTGCACGACCACTGAATACGAAGATGGTTGATGAAAGGTTACCTACTGCCCTTCAGCTTTTCAAAAATACTCAAATCCGGCCTAGCCAAATGCGCCTTGGGAGGGGCGAGCACATGACCATCAAACTTCATTGCTTCGGAGAAAGTGGAAACAGCTACAAAGCTGCTTTGGCTCTGGAAATGTCCGGATTGGAGTGGGAACCGGTCTTTGTCGATTTCTTCAAAGGTGTAACCCGCACGCCGGAATATCGTGCTGATGTAAACGAGTTGGGTGAGGCACCTGTTCTTGTCGATGGAGATTTTCGCACCAGCCAATCCGGCGCGATTCAGGCCTATGTCACAGAGAAATCCGGCAAGTTCGGTGGCAAGGACCGGGAAGAAAACTACGATATTCTGCGTTGGGTTTTGTGGGACAATCACAAACTCAGCTCAATGGCTGGTTTGACGCGGTTCCTGATCAATTTCCTACCCGAGCAGCACCGCAACCCTGACGTCATTGCATTCAATAAAGGACGTTTGAAAGCAGCTTATGAGATCCTGAACGCGCATCTGGAAGGCCGCGACTGGATCGTCGGCGACGGCGTGACCAACGCCGACCTTAGCTGCTGCGGCTATCTGTATTACCCTGAACCATTCGGTTTTGACCGTGCCGACTGGCCCCATATCGACGCCTGGCTGACCCGCTTGTCCGAACAGCCCGGCTGGAAACACCCCTATGACCTGATGCCCGGCAACCCGTCGGATCGAGCTTGAGGAGAAGACCCATGACCGAAGCCTATATCTATGACGCCCTGCGCACGCCGCGCGGCAAGGGCCGCAAGGATGGCAGCCTGCACGAGGTAACCTCGGTGCGCCTGTCCGCCCTGACCCTGAACGCGATGAAAGAGCGCAACAACCTGGAAGGCCACGCCGTCGAAGACGTGATCTGGGGAAACGTCACGCAAGTGATGGAGCAAGGCGGCTGTCTGGCGCGCTCGGCCGTTCTGGCGTCCGACCTCGACCAGTCGATCCCAGGTCTGGCGATCAACCGTTTCTGCGCCTCGGGCATGGAAGCCGTGAACTTGGCCGCTAACCAGGTGAAAGGTGGCGCGGGCGATGCCTATATTGCAGGCGGTGTCGAGATGATGGGTCGCGTGGCCATGGGCAGCGACGGTGCAGCAATCGCTGTTGACCCCTCGCTGGCGATGGAGACCTATTTCGTACCTCAGGGCATCTCGGCCGACATCATCGCGACCGAATATGGGTTTACCCGTGATGACGCGGATGCGCTGGCGGTTGAATCGCAAAGGCGTGCTGCGGAAGCATGGGCCGACAACCGGTTTGAAAAATCCGTGATCACCGTCAAGGATCAGAACGGGCTGACCATTCTGGACCGCGACGAATACATGCGCCCCAGTACCGATATGCAGAGCCTCGGCGCACTGAACCCGTCCTTCCAGATGATGGGCGAACAGATGCCGGGCTTCGACAAGGTGGCCATGTTGAAATACCCGCATCTTGAGCGCGTGAACCACATCCACCATGCCGGCAACAGCTCGGGCATCGTCGACGGAGCCGCTGCTGTTCTGATCGGCAACAAGGAATTTGGCGAGAAATACGGCCTCAAGCCGCGTGCCCGCATCAAAGCGACCGCCAAGATCGGCACAGATCCGACCATCATGCTGACTGGTCCGGTTCCGGTGACCGAGAAGATTTTGGCCGACAATGGCATGAAGATCAGCGATCTGGACCTGTTTGAAGTGAACGAGGCCTTTGCCTCGGTCGTGCTGCGTTTCCAGCAGGCATTTGATGTCGACCCTGCACTGGTCAACGTCAACGGCGGTTCGATCGCGATGGGTCACCCGCTGGGTGCCACGGGTGCGATGATCATCGGTACGCTGCTGGATGAGCTTGAGCGTCAGGACAAGGAAACCGGTCTTGCCACGCTTTGCATTGCATCCGGCATGGGTGCGGCAACCATTATCGAGCGCGTCTGATGCCCAAGCTGGATCTTTCTCAGATCCCGTTTCAGGGCGGCTCGGCCTATCCCGGCAAGCTGGCCGAAGCGACCGCAGGTCGCTTCGCGCAGCGGGTGGGCGATGCAGGCGGGCTGACCCAATACGGGGTCAACATCGTGCGGCTGGAACCGCAGGGCCTGTCCTCGCTGCGCCATTACCACATGAAGCAGGACGAGTTTGCCATCATCCTCACCGGCTCGTGCACGCTGGTCGATGATGATGGCGAGCACGAGATGCTGCCCGGCGATTGCGCCGCCTGGCCCGCTGGTGAGGCCAATGGCCATCACCTTGTCAACAAAACCGATGCGCCCATGACCTTTCTGGTGGTGGGCACACGGACCCCGACCGAGACCGGCTATTACAGCGACATGGACATGATGGTGAAGGTTGATGAGAACGGATTCTCCTTCACCCGCAAGGATGGCAGCCCGCTGACGGCTGACCAGATTGGAGATGACAATGACTGATTTCACTCTGAGCAAAGACGCAGACGGCGTCGCCACGATCACCTGGGACGTGCCCGGGAAGACCATGAACGTGATGTCCTTTGATGGGCTAGCAGAATTGAGCGATTGCATCGATCAGGCGCTGGCCGACGATGAGGTGAAAGGCATCATCGTTACTTCGGGCAAGGAAGGGTCATTTGCGGGCGGCATGGATCTGAACCTGCTGGCGGTGATGAAAGAACAGGCGGGCGACAATCCGGCCAAGGGTCTGTTCGAGGGAACGATGAAAATGCACGCCCTGTTGCGCAAGATCGAACTGGCTGGCATGGACCCCAAGAACAAGAAAGGTGGCAAGCCGATTGCTACAGTTCTGCCGGGGACCGCTGCGGGCATCGGTATGGAACTGCCGCTGTCCACCCATCGTATCTTTGCGGCTGAAAACCCAAAGGCGAAGTACGGCCTGCCCGAGATCATGGTCGGCATCTTCCCCGGTGCGGGCGGCACCACCCGCATGGTCCGCAAAGTTGGCGCCATTGCCGCGGCTCCGCTGTTGCTGGAAGGCAAGATGCTGGACGTCAAGAAAGCCAAGGGCGCAGGCTATATCGACGAGATTGCAGCCGATCCAATGGCAGCAGCCAAGGAATGGGTGCTGAACGCCAAGGACGCCGATCTGGTCAAGCCATGGGACGCGAAGGGTTATAAGATGCCCGGTGGCGCCCCCTATCATCCTGCAGGCTTCATGAACTTCGTTGGCGCGTCGGCGATGGTGAACGGCAAGACCCAAGGGGCTTTCCCGGCAGCCAAGGCTCTGCTGAGCGCGGTTTACGAAGGCGCTCTGGTGGATTTCGACACCGCGCTGAAAATCGAAGCGCGCTGGTTCACGTCCGTGCTGATGAACCCTTCGTCAGGTGCGATGATCCGGTCGCTGTTCCTGAACAAGGAAGCGCTGGAAAAAGGCGCCGTGCGCCCCGCCGGTGTCCCGGATCAGTCGGTCAAGAAGATCGGTGTTCTGGGCGCGGGCATGATGGGGGCTGGTATCGCCCTGGTTTCGGCGCAGGCCGGTATGGAAGTGGTTCTGATCGACCGCGACCAGGAGGCTGCGGACAAAGGCAAAGCCTATACCGATACCTATCTCGACAAAGGCATGAAGCGCGGCAAGGTCACGGCTGAGAAAAAAGAGGCCATGCTGGGTCGCATCACCGCGACGCCGGATCTGGACAACCTGAAAGGGTGTGACCTGATTATCGAAGCCGTCTTTGAAGACATGGGCGTCAAGGCTGAGATGACCAAGAAGGTCGAGGCGATTATCCCCGAGGACTGCATCTTTGCATCGAACACCTCGACCCTGCCGATCAGCGATCTGGCCAAAGCCTCGGTGCGGGCAGACCAGTTCATCGGCATCCACTTCTTCTCACCGGTCGAGAAGATGTTCCTGGTCGAGATTATCAAGGGCAAGGAAACCGGGGATCGTGCGGTGGCCAAGGCGCTGGACTATGTGCGCCAGATCCGCAAGACCCCGATCGTGGTCAACGATGCGCGTTTCTTCTACGCAAACCGCTGCATCATTCCATATATCAACGAAGGCGCGCGCATGGTCACTGAAGGCGTCAGCCCCATTTTGATCGACAACGCCGCGCGGCAGTTGGGTTTCCCGGTCGGTCCGATCCAGTTGACCGACGAAACCTCGATTGATCTGGGTGCCAAGATCGCCCGCGCGACAAAGGCGGCGATGGGCGATGCCTATCCGGAAAGCCCCTCGGACGATTTGATCTTCTGGATGGAGGAACAGGGCCGTCTGGGTCGCAAGGCGAACGCGGGTTTCTTCGACTATGACGAAAAGGGCAAGCGCGTCGAATACTGGAAGGGCCTGCAAGAGAAGTATCCGCTTGCCGATGACCAGCCTGACCTGATCGAAGTGCAGGAACGTCTGATGTTTGCTCAGGTTCTGGAAGCGGTCCGCGCACTGGAAGAAGGTGTTCTGGAAGACATCCGCGAGGGCGATGTCGGTGCAATTCTGGGCTGGGGGTTTGCCCCGTGGTCGGGTGGTCCGTTCAGCTGGCTGGACATCATCGGCACGCCCTATGCGGCCGAGCGTTGTGATCAATTGGCCGAGACATACGGCGAACGCTTTGCCTGCCCGCCGCTGCTGCGCGAGATGGCAGAAAAAGGTCAGAGCTTCTACGGTCGCTTCAACCCCGAAGCAAAAGCCGCTTAATCCAATGACGCGGGCGCATGTCATCATGCGCCCGCATCGTTCTTGTCAGTGTTTGGTTAGATCTGCCATTCGGGCCGCAGGAACAGAACCGGCGCGCTTGGGCGTCCCGGTCGACCCGGTCGCCTGACCCCAAATGGCGGGCGGATCGGAAATATCGGTTCCTGGGGAATGGGTGCAGGCAGCGCACCCAATGGGTTAGCAAGAGCCGACATATCGCCTCTGCTTATAAGCGAATGGATCAGGTCGGAGGCAACCTCTTCGGTCGCGACTTCATACCGTGTTCCCGTAGTTGCGCCGCGCATGTTGAAGCGACCGGACGGGCAATAGGCCTGCAATCCGCCTTCGACAAAGATCACCTGATCATCATCAAAGAACAAGGAAAACACTTCAAAAGACGACCCCGGTGCCTGTGACGTCAGGCGACCGGCTCCGTTCAGCAAACGCGCGGGCAACACCGAAGGTCCATCGGCCTTGGCGTTGATCCGGGACAGGTTCAGCGCCATGCCCTGTTCGGGCATCAACCAGACAGCTCGCCCGTTATATGCGGCGTGGGCAGGCACGAGGATCGGCAGGTACTCGACCCGGCGCTCATCGGCCGGAATGACCACAACGCTTATTGAGATGCGCCGAACCTCTTTAAACCCATGATCGAGGGTTCGAACCAGATCACCTACCGCGATCCGTTCGACCGGCTTCCACCCTGCAGTCGTGGCGATCTTGGTGCCGTGCAAAAACCCGCCACGGCGCGCATTTACCGCCTGTTTTTTGTTGGTTCGATCAACTTCTGGCAGCTGATCCAGATAAACAGAAATACTTGTTACTTCGGACACGTGCCTTACCCCCTTTTGGCACAAAACGGTTATGCCAATGAGCTAACACCAAAAATTCTGCCCGTCACATTTCAGACATATTTGCGCCCATTTTTGACCAATTCCGCGTAATTACCGAGGGTTTTCGTGAACACTCCAGAAAGCTCACCGAGCATTTTTGCCATTTCTGAAACGAATGCCATTTGTCGATCCTCCGAATCCACGGCGTTTCACTGGATACGGAAATAACAAAACGGTCTGGCTTAGACGTACATACGACCCAATCGCGTCAGGCAACTTTTTGCTGGTCAGATGATCGGCTGGCGCGCCACCCCAGCAACAGACCCGCTGACGCAATCATAAGGATGCCCGAAATCTGAAAGACGCCAATGGTTTGTCCAAAGGCCACAAAAGCGAAAAGCGGGCCGAAAATCATGACAGAATACTCGAACACCGCCACATAAGACGGCTCGCCCACCTGATACGCCTTGATCAGCATGAAAACCGCGATTGTAGAACCGATAGCCTGAGTAACCAGCCACGGTATGGCAGGCCCCATATCCCAGACCCATCCACGCGTAACAAACCCCTCGGCACCGTCTGCCGTAACGACCGGCGAGATTGTCAGAAACGTGAGCCCCATCGCACCGGCCAAACCCAGCGTAATGACCATGACGGCCAGCATGGCCACAGTGCTTTCCTGAGAACAATGTGTACGTGTGAGGATCGAACTGAGGGCATAGAAAAACCCGGCCGCCACGGGCACCAACGTGCGCAGGTCAAAATCGCCGGGGTTTGGCTGAAGCACCAGAAGGATGCCAGTAAATCCAATCAGTACTGCCAGTATGCGCCACGGCCCTATTGGTTGCCTGAGCACCAGAGCGGAGATCAACAGCACAAAAATCGGTGAGGTGAACAACCCTGCCAGCGCCTGTGCAATAGGCATCATGGCAAGGGATGCAAAATAGAACAGCATTGCCGTGGTAATCAGAACGCTGCGCAAAATGACGGGACCCCACCGCACGGGCCTCAACCCGCCCAGCCCCAGAAACGACAGGCCAACTATCAGCGGCAGCATCAACAGTGCACGGGTCAGATGGAACTGCCACAGCCCGACGGTTTCGGCCAAAAGGATCACAACATTGTCGATGACGCCGATAATTGCCATGGCACTGACCATCAGGGCCGAAGCCAGCACAGCAGAAGATGAGGAATGCGCCTGCATGAAGTCGTGTCCTGATTGTGATCGTGGGCCGACAGTCTCGATCCTTTCGGGTATCCAGCACAATTCGCAATGACTGCGCAACAGGTTTGCGCCCTGCGATTTCACCATGCTAAGCTGCGGCAAAACAAATTCGAGCAGACCCACCCAGATGACGGCCCTGAAACAGTACCAGCGGATCGAAGCCACCGGTCTGTGGCGCCCCTCGCCCGATGAACAGCGGCGCGAGGTTGTGGTGTCTATCGGCGAAGCCACCCTGACCATTTCCGATTTCAATGACAGGGCACTGACCCACTGGTCGCTGGCAGCACTTGAACGCCAGAACCCCGGTTCCTTTCCGGCCATATTCAACCCGGACGGTGATCCGGATGAAACGCTTGAGCTGGCCGAATCCGAAACCACGATGCTTGAAGCGATCGACCGATTGCAGCGCGCTATAGATCGGTCCCGCCCCCACCCGGGGCGTTTGCGCTGGCTGAGTGTCGGAGGCGTCGTGGCCGCTGTGCTGGCGCTGTTGCTGTTCTGGCTGCCCGGTGCGCTGCAAAACCATGTTGTCTCGGTCGTGCCCCAAGTTAAACGGCAAGAAATCGGCGATATGATCTTGCATCGGATCGAGCGCGTCTCGGGCCGGGCCTGTACGTCGCGGGATGCTCGGGATTCACTGGAACAATTGGCCCGGCGCACCGGCGTACGGCAGATCATCATTCTGCCCGCAGGCGTTCAGGACAGCCTCAGCCTGCCTGGCGGCACAGTCCTGCTAAGCCGTGCTTTGGTAGAGGATAACGAAGACCCTGCGGTCGCAGCGGGCTATGTGATTGCTGAACGGGCGCGGACCGCGCACAAAGACCCGCTGGATGACTTGCTGGACAGAACCGGCGCAACCTCTGCCTTTAGACTGCTGACAACCGGCGGACTGACGTCCGAGATTATCGACAAATATACCGAGCAGGTCCTGTCACAGCCCCGCCCGGCCATTTCTGATGACGATTTGCTGGCGATGTTCTCGCAAAGCGCGCTTCCCTCAACCCCCTACGCCTATGCCCGTGATGTGACCGGCGAAACCGTTCTTGGCCTGATCGAAGCGGATCCAATGGCGGGAAGGGCGCTGGAACAGGTGCTGCCGGACCGCGACTGGGTCCGGCTACAGAATATTTGCGGCGAATAAACCGGGTTACTTGGTTCCGAACATCCGGTCACCGGCATCCCCCAGACCGGGCATGATGTAGCCTTTCGAGTTCAACTCGCGGTCCAGCGCTGCTGTGACGATACGCACGTCAGGGTGCGCTTCTTTCATCCGCGCGACACCTTCGGGTGCCGCCAACAGGCACAGAAAGCGAATATCCGTCGCCCCGGCCTCTTTCAGTAGGTCAATGGCCGCGGCCGAGCTGTTGCCGGTGGCCAGCATTGGATCCACCGCAATGACCAAACGGTCCTTCAGGCTTTCGGGGGCCTTGAAATAATACTGTACGGGTTTCAGCGTTTCTTCGTCGCGATACAGCCCCACGAAACCGACGCGTGCTGAAGGCACAAGTTCAAGCACCCCATCCAGCATCCCGTTTCCGGCGCGCAGGATTGACACCAGCGCCATTTTCTTACCTGCCAGAATGGGGGCGTCCATCTCTTCCATCGGCGTTTCGATATTGCGCGTGGTCAAGGGAATGTCGCGCGTGACCTCGTAGGCCAGCAGCAATGTGATTTCGCGCAACAACTGCCGGAACCCGGCGGTCGAGGTGCCCTTGTCCCGCATGAGCGTCAGCTTGTGTTGCACCAGCGGGTGATCGACGACGGTCAGATGTTCGCTCATGTGTTCTCCAGTCTTTTCTTGACCCGCGCGCGGGTGTCTTCATCGCAGAAGGCCGCATTCAGGGCCATCTCATTCAATGCCGCAAAATCCCCGGCCTCCCAACCGAAAGCCGCGTTCAACATCTCATATTCCCGCCGCATGGTCGTGTGAAAAAACGGAGGATCGTCGGTGGAAACCGTAACCTTTACGCCCGCATCGCGCAGTTTCGCGATGGGGTGGGCAGCAAAATCTGGGAAAAGGCCCAGAACCACATTCGAACCCGGACACACTTCAAGCGTGATATCCCGGTCAACCAGTTCACGTACAAGATCAAGGTCTTCGATGGCGCGGACGCCGTGCCCGATACGCTCAACCCCCAGATCGCGCACAGCGTCGCGCACACTGTCAGGACCGCCAAACTCACCCGCATGCGTGGTCAGGCGCAGCCCGGCTTCGCGGGCACAATCGAAAGACCATTTGAAATCGCCCTGCGTGCCAATGGATTCGTTGCCGCCCATGCCGAAACCGGTGATCCAGTATCCGGCGGTCTCGGCCGCACAATGGGCACTTCGCCTGGCTTGTTCGGCGCCAAAATGGCGGACACAGGTAACGACACCGCGCAAGGTGATACCAAATTTACGCTCGGCCTCGTCTGCCGCATCCTGAATGGCGTTCAGATAATCCCGCCACGCATGCAGGTCGCCACCGCCGCAAAAATCAGGGCTGAGGAAGGTCTCGGAATAAACCACGCCATTTTCAGCGCTTTCCTCAAGAATGGCCAATGTCAGCCGCCGGAAGTCTTCGGGCGTTTTCAGAACTTCGCAAGCGGCTTCGTACACGCTCAGGAAATGCGCGAAATCACGAAAATCATAAGATCCGTCCGGTTTGAAGATACCGCTCAGATCCACACGTTTTTCATGCGCAAGCTGACGGATGAAGGCCGGAGGTGCCGCGCCTTCGTGGTGAAGATGCAGTTCGATTTTGGGCAGGTCTGCGACGCTCATAAAAAGTTCCTTCCCGGCCCTTGCGCCGGAATGTTCAGATGATGGGCAATGCTGGCCGCGATATCGGCAAAATCCACTTGCCCGATCTGTCCAGCACCCTTCCCCGCAATCAGAACCGGAACCTGTTCACGGGTGTGATCTGTTCCGGTCCAGCTTGGGTCATTGCCATGATCGGCAGTCAACAGCAACAGGTCGCCCGGGTGAAGCTTCTTAAGGACTTCTCCGATCTCGCGGTCGAACCATTCCAACGCACGCGCATATCCGCTGATGTCCCGGCGATGTCCGTACAGGCTGTCGAACTCGACAAAGTTGGCGAAGGTCAGACTGCCCTCTTCCGCCTCGTCTACAAGGTCAGACAGGTGCTGCATTAGCTGGGCATCCGACCCTTTGCGCAGCGTGTTGATCCCCTGCATCGAAAAGATGTCGCCGATCTTACCTACAGCATGAACCCGCCGCCCTGCATCCTGCACCCAATTGGTCAGCACCGGTGCCGGGGGCAGAATGGCGAAATCCTTGCGATTGGTCGTCCGATCAAACCCCGTCTCAGGCGTTCCGACAAAGGGGCGCGCAATGACACGCCCGACTTTCATCTGATGCAAACGCGGAGCAAGCGCGCGGCACATGTCCAGCAACCGTTCCAGCCCAAAGCTTTCCTCATGAGCCGCGATCTGAAATACACTGTCAGCGGATGTGTAGCAGATCGGCCAGCCGGTGCGCATATGCTCGGCGCCCAGCTCGGCAATGATCGCTGTTCCGGACGCGTGGCAGTCGCCAAGAATGCCTTCGGTCCCGACGGCTTCGGCTGCCGCGCGGCTCAGTTCCGTTGGAAAAGCCGGAACCGTGTTCGGAAAGTAATGCCAATCCCAGGGCACCGGCAGGCCCGCCAGTTCCCAGTGGCCTGAGGGCGTGTCCTTACCGGGCGAATGCTCACGCGCGCAGCCCCATAGTCCAGCGGGTTCGGCATCGAGGCCCGGAGTGGCCTCTCCAGACGCCAGCCGCACAGCCGCGCCCAAACCCAGCGCGTCCAGATTGGGCAGGTGCAAAGGGCCGGTGCGCCCCTCTTCTGCACGGCCTTCCGCGCAGGCTTGGGCGATATGGGCCAGCGTGTTTGCCCCGGTATCCGGGACTTCACCGTTGAAAAACTGATCTGCGTCGGGTGCCCCGCCTATTCCGACGGAATCCATAACCACAAGGAATGCACGGCTCATACGCTGATCCTTTCGTGGATCAGATCGGGACGCTTGGGAGCTGTATCGCTGATCGTCATCGCGCTTAGCACAGTTTCCGCCGCGCGCCGTGCGGCGTCTTCCCGCGCAGCGTGGACCACGGCAATCGCTGAACCTTTGGACACACGATCCCCCAGCCTGAGGATGTTGGATATTCCTACTGCCGGATCGATCTCATCGCTTTCGACCTGACGGCCGCCACCCAGCGCGACGACCGCAAGGCCCAGAGCCTCTCCGTTGATGGAGGAGATGTAACCGTCTTCGGAGGCAGGAACCTCCTGAATAACGCTCGCCTCAGGCAGGAAACGGGTCCAGGTATCGACAAATTTCACAGGACCACCAACCGCAGCCAACATGCGACCAAACCGTTCGGCGGCGCGACCGTCACGGATAATCTCGGCGATCTGCTCGCGCCCCTCCTCGACCGATTTGCACATGCCTGCATCGGCCAACAGGACGCCGCCCAACTCGGCAGAAATATCCACCAGAGGCGAAGCATCCGGACCGGTCAGAACCTTCATCACTTCCGCGACCTCCAGTGCATTGCCCAGCGCCGATGCCAAAGGCTGGTTCATGTCGGTGATCACCGCCGAAGTCCGGCACCCGGCCGCGTTTGCGGTCTCGGTCAATGCTGTGGCCAGCTTACGGGCATCCTCAATTGTTTTCATAAAGGCACCGCTGCCGACCTTGACGTCAAGAACCAACGCATCCGGGCTGGCCGCCAGCTTTTTGGACAGGATCGATGCTGTGATCAGATCCAGACTTTCAACCGTCGCCGTCACGTCCCGAACCGCATAAAGCCGCTTGTCCGCCGGTGCAATCTGGCCCGTCGCGCCGACGATAGCAGCGCCCGTTTCGCGCAATATCTGCGCAAGTCGGTCCTGACTGATCTGAGTGCTGACACCCGGAATCGCCTCGAGCTTGTCAAGCGTTCCACCCGTGTGCCCCAAACCCCGGCCCGAGATCATCGGAACAAACGCACCGCATTCCGCCAGCGCCGGAGCAAGCACAAGGCTGACACAGTCCCCGACCCCACCGGTCGAGTGCTTGTCGATCACCGGCCCGTCCACATCCCAACTGACAACATCGCCGCTATCGCGCATCGCAATCGTCAAGTCCGCACGCCCCTGAGGGCCCAGCCCGCCCATACAGACGGCCATGGCAAACGCCCCGGCCTGCGCATCGCTGACGCTGCCGTCCGCCAATCCCTGCGCGAACCAGATCAGCTCGTCGCGGCCCGGTACGTCATGCCTGCGCAGTTTGGCTATGATTGAACGGGCGTCCATGCGTTCAGACATCCTCCATGTGCGACGCGTCAAACGCACCCGGCAGCAAATCTCCGATGGTTGTCTCAAACTCCGCACCATCGACGGTTGCCAGAGTAACTTTTACATCGCGCTTGCCAAACTCGGCCAGCTTCTGACGGCATCCACCGCAAGGCGGCACAGGCTGAGGGCTGGAGGCAACCACGTAGACTTCGGTCAGTTCCTGCTCACCCGAGGCCACCATTGCGGCAATTGCACCTGCTTCCGCGCAGGTGCCCTCGGGATAGGCCACATTTTCGACGTTGCACCCGGAAAAGACTTGGCCCGAAGAAGACCGGAGCGCTGCGCCAACTTTGAAGTTCGAATATGGCGCGTAGGCGTTTTCCCGGACAGACAAGGCAGCGTCTTTCAGCGACATGGCGATTCCCTATTTTTGATCATCTGGTCAGAAATTTGCACGCTAACGTATTAAGGCGGGGAAATTGAAGCCCCCGACCCGTGTTTTTCGCTTAGCCCAGCGTTGTGTTGAAGGTACCGGGTAAGGTGACTTCCAACAATTCGATATTGTCTGTTGGGTCGGACAGCCGTGTGCGCATCCCAGGTGGGATGACGAACGCATCCCCTTGCTCCAGCCGGTAGGGATCGCGCCCCTCTCCTTCCAGGGTGACCTCTCCGTCCATTACAAAGATAAAGTGAATGTCGGTGTCATGGGTGGCCCATTCCGGATCACCCGATCCTTTGCGCACAACCTGCACCCCAGCGACGCCCTTGGTGTTCTCGGCAATCGTGGTGTCGCGGCAGATGTAACCCGGAAGACGGAAGGGCATCCACTCGGCACCCTTGGCCTGATTATAGACAAAACGTTGCCCCTGCCATTCGCGGTCCGGGCGGATGTGCGGAGTGGGAAGTATCATGTCATGGTCGATTTCCGTGACATGCTCAGCCGGCACTCCAATCTCGATGACCTGAACATTATCAGAGGCTTCGAGAACACGGTGCCGGATTTCCGGTGGTTGAATAAAGCAGTCCCCCGCTGTCAGGCGCATTTTCTCGCCCTGATCCTCATAGACCACATCCACCCAGCCATGGATGCAAAAGATCAGCTGAAACCCGACCTTGTGAAAATGCACCATGTCCGGGACCGGTCCGCCATCGGGAATGCGGATATGACTGGCGATGATCGACCCGCCCAGCCGATCCGGCACCAGATCGCGATAGTGCATCCCGGCCCGACCGATGATCCAAGGGGCCTGATCCTTGAGCCTGCGCACGACAAAGGAATGCACGGTCTCTGGCATCACCAGTGGCGGATTTCGTTCTTCAATTTCGATCCGGGTGCCATTTGGGGCCACCAGAACGCGTTCACCACCCGCGAAATCAGACGGATTATCCGTCAGAATACGCAAGGTACCAGGGCTTTCCGGTGCGTCTTTTTCAATGCGCAACCGCACGCCATGCCCCGAAAACACCGCGACGCGCGGATCGTCAGCGGGATAGATCATGTCCATCTTCATCCCCAGTTTTTTCGTGTAAAAGGGGATGTCGTCGCGAATTTCCCGCGTGGGCAGGCGAATCTCAGCGTGCGTTTTCGCCAGATCGGATGTCTTGGTCATCAGTATTCTCTTCGAATTGCAACTTTGGCCATCCGATCAGAACAGACGCCAAAATGCCAACCGAAAAGAACATCCCTGGCATTTCTTCCACAGCGAAGAACCGCATTTCAATGATCACGGATAAAGCGCCGCCGTTCAGCGCGGTGAACTCGACCAAAATCTGGGCGACAACAACTGCCCAGCATCGCTGCAACCAACATCCAACCTACTGATCCCTCGTTGGTTACCAGCCACGTCATCAGTCCTGAATGTCACGACGGCCTTGCCAGAGTGATCTTGGACGTCGCAATGTGAAAAGATGCAAAAGAACTCAGACAATACCAATCCGGATTCTGGTTGCGACATCACGGCAGAGTTACGTAGCGTAGCCAAGTTCAAATAAATAGTTTAAGGCTAAATCAAATTCTCAATGGGAGCTGAATCGCCGATGTCTGACACCCCCAGCCTGCGACAAGCTGCGCTCGAATATCATGAATTCCCCAAACCCGGAAAGCTTGAGATCAAGGCCACCAAACCGATGGCCAACGGTCGCGATCTGGCCCGCGCCTATTCGCCCGGCGTGGCGGAGGCCAGCCTTGAAATCAAGGCCGATGCAGCCAATGCCGAGCGGTACACCGCGCGCGGTAACCTTGTTGCTGTGGTGTCAAACGGCACCGCCGTGCTCGGCCTGGGGAATATCGGGGCACTCGCCTCGAAGCCGGTCATGGAAGGCAAGGCTGTTCTGTTCAAAAAGTTCGCGGGCATCGACTGTTTTGATATCGAGGTAGATCAGCCCGATCCCGAAAAGCTGGCGGATATCGTCTGTGCCCTTGAACCGACATTTGGCGCCATTAACCTTGAAGACATCAAGGCCCCCGATTGCTTTATCGTCGAAAAGCTCTGCCGTGAACGTATGAACATCCCGGTTTTCCATGATGACCAGCACGGAACTGCCATTGTGGTCGGGGCTGCGGCCAAGAATGCGCTACATGTGGCCGGAAAGTCTTTTGAGGACATCAAGGTCGTGTCAACCGGTGGCGGGGCCGCCGGGATCGCGTGCCTGACCATGCTGGTCAAGCTGGGCGTGAAACGTGAAAACATTTGGCTGTGCGACATTCACGGGCTTGTCTACGAAGGACGGGCCGAGGACATGAACCCGCACAAGTCACAGTTCGAGCAGAAGTCGGACTTGCGGACGCTGGACGATGTGATCGGTGGGGCTGACCTGTTTTTAGGTCTCAGCGGACCAAATGTTCTGAAGCCTGACATGGTCCGGAAAATGGCAAGCCGCCCGATCATCTTCGCCCTGGCCAACCCGACGCCGGAAATCCTGCCAGAGGATGCCCGCGCGGTTGCACCAGACGCAATCATCGCCACGGGTCGCAGCGATTTTCCCAATCAAGTCAACAACGTGTTGTGTTTTCCGTTTATCTTCAGGGGTGCATTGGACGTCGGAGCGACAGAGATCAACGACGCGATGCAGATTGCCTGCGTGGATGGTATCGCTGAGATGGCGCGCGCAACCACAAGCGCCGAAGCCGCGGCTGCCTATAAGGGCGAGCAACTGACCTTTGGCCCGGATTACCTGATCCCGAAACCATTTGACCCGCGTCTTGTGGGCGTGGTGTCATCTGCGGTCGCCAAAGCCGCCATGGAAAGCGGTGTTGCAAAACGCCCTATCGACGACTTTGACGCCTATAAGGAAAAGCTCAACCAGACTGTCTTCAAGTCTGCCCTTCTGATGCGTCCTGTGTTCGAGGCTGCGGCCGTCGCATCCCGTCGCATCGTTTTTGCAGAGGGTGAAGATGAAAGGGTTCTGAGAGCCGCGCAGGCCATTCTCGAAGAGACGACGGAAACGCCAATTCTGATCGGGCGACCCGATGTGATCGAAACCCGGTGTGAAAAGCTGGGGCTGACCATTCGTCCGGGCAAGGACTGTCAGATCGTCAACCCGGAAAACGACCCGCGCTATTACGATTATTGGACTTCCTACCACCAGATCATGCAGCGCCGCGGTGTTACACCGGATCTGGCCAAAGCGATCATGCGCACCAACACAACGGCCATTGGCGCGATCATGGTGCATCGTGGCGAAGCGGACAGCATGATCTGCGGCACGTTCGGCGAATATCGCTGGCATCTGAACTATGTTGAGCAGGTGCTTGATGAGGGCAACCTGCGCCCGCATGGTGCCTTGTCCCTGATGATCCTGGAAGATGGCCCCCTGTTCATCGCCGACACGCATGTCCGGCAATTGCCGTCGCCGGAAGAACTGGCAGAAACCACCATTGGTGCTGCGCGACATGTTCGCCGGTTCGGGATCGAGCCCAAGATCGCCTTCTGTTCGCAATCGCAATTTGGCAATCAGGCTGAAGGATCAGGCAAACGGCTGCGGGCGGCGCTGGAAATCCTTGATCGGCAGCCGCGCGATTTTGTCTACGAAGGCGAAATGAACGTAGA
Source organism: Ruegeria sp. SAZD013 (assembly GCF_059612525.1). Taxonomy (NCBI): domain Bacteria; kingdom Pseudomonadati; phylum Pseudomonadota; class Alphaproteobacteria; order Rhodobacterales; family Roseobacteraceae; genus Ruegeria; species Ruegeria sp. SAZD013. The sequence continues at coordinate 1,047,282 of NZ_JBXWQT010000020.1, forward strand.
TGCGGCTTTGGATGCAGACCTGCGGGCGCGCATCTTCCCGGCGTCGCGATTGGAGGGAGCGGCCAACGTTCTGATATTCGCCCACGCAGATGCGGCCAGCGGCGTGCGCAATATTCTGAAGATGAAGGCGGACGGGATTGAAGTTGGCCCGATCCTGATGGGAATGGGCAACAAGGCCCATATTGTTACTCCATCCATCACCGCGCGCGGTCTGCTGAACATGGCGGCGATTGCAGGAACACCCGTGGCGCATTACGGTTAACCTGGGGCGGCCTGGCTGGCGCCCCTGTCAACAGGGGGGAAGCGCATGAAAGGACATTGCCACTGCAACGCCGTGCATTGGGAAAGCGATGCCCAAGCCGCATGGAGCTGTTATTGCCACTGTTCAGATTGCAGGCGAAACTGCGCCGCGCCGGTCACGGCTTTTTTCGGACTGCCGCATGAAGCAGTCAGATGGCTGGGTCAGGCACCAAAGATCTATCGTTCATCTGAAGGGGTCGAACGTCTTTTTTGTGGCAATTGCGGAACCCAGATGGCCTATCGCACAGCGCGCGATAGGGTGAACATACATCTTTACACCGCAACGCTGGACGAACCGGAAACCCTGCCACCACAGTTTCACGTGTTCCACGCCGATCACCTGCCCTGGCTGAACCTTCAGGACAAGCTGCCACGTTACGCCAAAACGGCTGGTTGAGATGATTCCCGGAGGAGCCCAAGATTTGCATGTAAAAGTTTGCAACTTTGCAAATCTTCGCACTGCGGCGATGAAAACTCTGCTACACCTGCGATTTTGCAAAAATTTGCAAGTCATATTCCGCTGATCTGCAAATTTTTTGCGATAAACTGACGCGTCGTCATGCGTCGCGCTTGCCCTGATGTTTTCTGCAACCTAACACAATGTCCAGGCCGTTGTGAGGAGGACGAGATGGCGTATCAGGACGTTTATGACAGCTGGAAGACTGACCCCGAAGCGTTCTGGATGAACGCCGCAAAAGGGATCGATTGGGTCAAGGCCCCCAGCAAGGCACTGTTCGACGACAATGCGCCCTTGTACGAATGGTTCAGCGACGCGCGGGTCAATACCTGTTGGAATGCCGTAGACCGTCATGTGGAAAACGGGCGCGGTGAACAAACCGCCATCATCTATGACAGCCCCATCACCCACACCAAGCGCGAGATATCCTATGTTGAGCTTCGCAACCGCGTGGCCACTCTGGCCGGCGCGCTTCGCGCAAAGGGTGTCGAGAAAGGTGACCGTGTCATTATCTACATGCCTATGATCCCCGAAGCGCTTGAGGCAATGCTGGCCTGCGCCCGCCTCGGCGCCGTGCATTCAGTCGTGTTCGGCGGGTTTGCCAGCAACGAACTGGCTGTGCGCATCGACGACGCCAAACCCAAAGCAATCATCGCCGCGTCCTGCGGGATGGAGCCGGGCCGCGTGGTTCATTATAAGCCCCTGCTTGACGGCGCGATCGACCTGGCTAACCACAAGCCTGATTTTTGTGTGATCTTCCAGCGGGAACAAGAAGTCGCTCAGTTGATTGAAGGGCGCGACTTCAACTGGCATGGCTTCCAATACGGTGTCGAACCGGCTGAATGCGTACCGGTCGATGGCAATGACCCGGCTTATATCCTGTACACCTCTGGCACTACGGGTGCACCCAAAGGGGTCGTGCGCCCCACTGCCGGACACCTTGTGGCACTGAACTGGACGATGAAGAATATCTATAACGTCGATCCGGGTGACGTATTCTGGGCAGCCTCCGACGTGGGCTGGGTCGTGGGACACTCCTATATCTGCTACGCGCCCCTGATCCATGGAAACACCACAATTGTGTTCGAGGGCAAGCCAGTCGGCACCCCGGACGCGGGCACCTTCTGGCGCGTGATCTCGGAACATAAGGTCAAAAGCTTCTTCACCGCACCTACAGCCATCCGCGCCGTCAAACGAGAAGACCCAAAAGGCGAATTGATCGCCAAATACGATCTGTCTCATCTACAGGCCCTCTATCTGGCAGGCGAACGGGCTGACCCTGACACAATTATCTGGGCACAAAACGCGCTGAAGGTTCCGGTGATCGACCATTGGTGGCAAACCGAAACCGGCTGGGCCATTGCCGGAAACCCGCTGGGTATCGAAGAGCTTCCGGTCAAGCTGGGCTCGCCCGCAAAACCGATGCCGGGTTATGACGTGCAAATTCTGGATGAAGGCGGTCACCCGATGAAGGCCGGTGAACTGGGTGCCATCGCGGTTAAACTGCCCCTGCCCCCAGGCACCTTGCCAACACTGTGGAATGCCGAAGCACGGTTCAAGAAATCTTATCTTGAACACTTCCCCGGATATTACGAAACCGGCGATGCCGGGATGATTGACGAAGACGGGTACCTCTACATCATGGCGCGCACCGATGACGTCATCAACGTAGCGGGCCATCGCCTGTCGACGGGTGGGATGGAAGAAGTGTTGGCCGCCCACCCCGATGTGGCAGAATGCGCGGTAATCGGTGTTTCGGACCAACTGAAGGGGCAGATGCCGGTCGGCTTCCTGTGCCTGAATGCTGGTGCCACACGGGATCATGGCGATGTGGTTCAGGAAGTCGTCAAAATGGTTCGGGAAAAGATCGGGCCGGTGGCCGCCTTCAAACTGGCTGTTGTTGTCGACAGGTTACCCAAGACCCGTTCCGGTAAGATCCTGCGCGGCACGATGGTGTCGATTGCAGACGGTCAGGATTACAAAATGCCTGCAACAATTGACGATCCTGCCATCCTTGATGAGATCAAGGTGGCGTTGCAGACAATTGGTTACGCAAAGTAACCATCGGGCGGCATCGGCCGCCCATACCATGTCCGCCCTTGCAACCTGAATCTGGGCCCCTACTGTCGCTGTAAGACAGTGAGGGCCCATGACACATACCAATATCTGGCGTCTCAGCGCCACAGAGCTGACCACCCTGACCCGACGCGGCGATCTGAGTGCAACCGAGGCGGTTCAGGCCTCGATTGATCGCATGGACGCGGTGAACCCCGCGCTGAACGCAGTCGTCGAAGATTTGCGCACCGAGGCCCTGGAACGCGCGCAGTCGCTAGATGCTGCACGGGAGCGTGGTCAGCCGACCGGCCCGCTGCATGGAGTTCCGGTAACAATCAAGGTGAATGTCGATCAAAAAGGCCACGCGACCACCAACGGTGTCATTGCGCTGAAGGATGTGATTGCACCGGATGACGCGCCGGTGGTCAGCAACTTGCAAAAAGCGGGGGCCATTGTGATCGGGCGAACGAATACGCCCGAGTTTTCCTTCAGGGCCGACACCGACAACCCCCTGCATGGGCGCACGTTCAACCCGTGGGGACGGCACATTTCACCCGGGGGATCATCCGGTGGCGCTGCTGCCGCCGTGATGGCGGGTGTCGGTGCTCTGGCCCATGGCAACGATATTGGCGGTAGCCTACGCTTTCCGGCTGCCGCCATCGGTGCCGTGACGGTCAAACCGGGGTTGGGACGCGTTCCCGCGTGGAACCCAAGTCAGAAGGCCGAACGCGGATTGCTGGCGCAGTCAATGTCGGTTCAGGGCCTGATCACCCGGTCGGCTGCGGATCTGCACCTGTCCATGCCCAGCCTGATCGCCACCGATGCGCGGGACCCATTCCACGTTCCAATGCCCTGGCACGGCGAGAGTTTTGACCAGCCGATCAAGGTGGCATTCACCAAGAACACCTTCGGCTATGCTCTGCACCCCGAGGTCGAAAAAGCCCTCGACACTGCGCGCGATGCGCTGGTCGATGCAGGGTACATCGTTGAAGAGGTCGATCCGCCCGATGTCTTTGAATGTGGCCGGATCGGGTATCGGACCTTGATGGGCGAAGTGCTGACCCTGATGAAATCTGACATTGAAGCCGCTGGTTCCAGAACCATCCGCGACATCTTTGACGTCTACTTTCAGGAGTTCCCGCCCATCGTTGAAACAGAATTGGTTCGGATGCTGGCCAAGCGCAGCCATTATGCACGCGAATGGTCCCTGTTTATGCAGGACTACCCGCTGGTTTTGTCCCCTTTCCTGCCACAGCCATTTTTCAAACCTGACCGGGACACCGAAGGCGCGGAAGGCGTGCATGATGTTTTGGGATGCGCTGTCTATTCCTATGCGATGAACTTTCTAGGACTGCCAGCAGCTTGCGTTCCATCGCGGCTGGCCAATCTTCCCAAAGGGCCTCAACCTATCAACGTACAGATCGCGGCACAGCGCTGGCGCGAGGATCTGGCCGTGGATGCCGCCGCCGCGATAGAAGCCCGCGTGGGACAGATGTGTTTGCCGCTTTGGGATCATATGTAGCAAAAATAGACCCCGGGTCATTGTGCCCGGGGTCCAGCTGCTAAAATAAGCCCGGATTTCTGATGACGAGCGTAGCACCACCCACCCTCGCCAGCGCAAAATCTGCGCAACCATTCGAAAACACCGTTCAGGTGGCCACTCACTCCCACCTTGGCGCGTTCTCCGGGCAAGTTCACATTAGCCAATCGTTAAGGGAATTCCTGTGAACTGCTTCACACAGGCGTGAGAAAAATTTGGGGAATCCTAATTTTATGTGAATTGTTCGGATATTAGGCGTTCTTCCAACCCATGGCCGGGATCGAAAAGGATACGGTGCGCAATGGCTGGTTCCGACCTGATCTCGACCCAGTCTATATCCGGGAAAGAAACGGAATCGGCGGCCGCGATGACCGGGCGCTTGTCAGCTTCGACCACATCGAACCTGACTTTCGCCATTTTCGGCAATAAGGCACCGCGCCACCGCCGTGGGCGAAACGCCGCGATGGGTGTCAGGGCCAGAACGTCAGCGCCAATCGGAACAATCGGCCCATGCGCGGAATAGTTGTAGGCGGTCGATCCCGCAGGCGTGGCAAGCAACGCCCCGTCACAGACCAGTTCGGCCATGCGCACCCGGCCGTCTACGCTGATCTTGAGCCTTGCTGCCTGAGGACCGGCACGCAGCAATGACACTTCGTTGATCGCCAGCGCCTCGTGCAGTTTTCCAGATTGATCCATCGCCTGCATGGCCAACGGGTTGATAACCTCTTCCTCGGCATCCTCCAGCCGCGCCATCAGGTCGTCTTCGTGATACTCATTCATCAGAAAGCCGATCGTGCCGCGATTCATCCCGTAGACCGGAGTATCAAGATGCTGCATGTTGTGCAGGGTGTGCAACATGAAGCCGTCCCCACCTAATGCAACCACAATATCTGCGTCCCGAGGTGCCACGTTACCATGTTTGGCCACCAGGATGTCGCGCGCCGTTTGCGCCACTTTGACCTCACTGGCGAGAAAGGCGATTCTCTTTTTCATGTTTTGTGGTTTCCGGTGTTGCACATTTGGTTCCGAAACAAACATACCTTTCCCCAATAGGCCAGTCTTGACGCCGCAGCAGGCCAAATCGTCGCTTTAAGCCTTTTGCGAAAGTGGCGTTTCCGATAGGAAATCCGCAAGATTTTACCCAGCCATGTGGAGCGCCAATGAACGCCAATCTTCGTGACACCGGATTTTTCACCCAGTCCTTGTCGGACCGCGATCCTGAGCTTTTTGGCTCGATCCGGTCTGAGCTGGGTCGTCAGCGCGACGAGATCGAGCTGATTGCGTCCGAGAACATCGTCTCTGCCGCCGTGATGGAGGCGCAGGGTTCGGTTATGACCAACAAATATGCCGAAGGTTACCCGGGCCGGCGCTATTACGGGGGCTGCGAGTTTGTTGATATCGCCGAGAATCTGGCCATCGACCGCGCCAAGCAGCTGTTTGGCTGTGGCTTTGCCAATGTGCAGCCGAACTCGGGCAGCCAGGCCAACCAGGGCGTGTTCCAGGCGCTGATCCAGCCCGGCGACACCATTCTGGGCATGAGCCTGGATGCCGGTGGCCACCTGACCCACGGCGCGCGGCCCAACCAGTCGGGCAAGTGGTTCAACGCCGTGCAATACGGCGTGCGCCAGCAGGACAACATGCTGGACTATGATCAGGTCGAGGCGCTGGCGAAAGAGCATAACCCCAAGCTGATCATCGCGGGCGGTTCGGCCATCCCGCGTCGGATCGACTTTGCCCGCATGCGCGAGATCGCCGACATGGTCGGCGCCTATCTGCACGTGGACATGGCGCATTTCGCCGGTCTGGTTGCGGCGGGCGAGCACCCCAGCCCGTTCCCCTACGCGCATGTGGCGACCACCACCACACACAAGACCCTGCGCGGCCCACGTGGGGGCATGATCCTGACCAATGATGAAGATATCGCTAAGAAAGTGAATTCGGCGATCTTCCCCGGCATTCAGGGCGGCCCGCTGATGCATGTGATCGCGGCCAAGGCCGTGGCCTTTGGCGAGGCGCTGCGCCCCGAGTTCAAAAGCTATATCCAGCAGGTCGTGACCAATGCGCAGGCGCTCAGCGATCAGTTGATCAAGGGCGGGCTCGACACCGTGACCCACGGCACCGACACCCATGTGGTGCTGGTCGACCTGCGCCCCAAGGGCGTCAAGGGCAACGCCACCGAAAAGGCCCTGGGCCGGGCGCATATCACCTGCAACAAGAACGGCGTGCCGTTTGACCCGGAAAAGCCGACCATCACGTCGGGCATTCGCCTTGGCAGCCCCGCCGGCACCACCCGCGGCTTTGGCGAGGCCGAGTTCCGCCAGATCGCCGACTGGATCATCGAAGTGGTCGACGGCCTGGCCGCCAACGGCGAAGACGGCAACGCCGAAGTCGAAGCCCGCGTCCGTGCCCAGGTCGCAGACCTCTGCAACCGCTTCCCAATATACCCGAACCTGTAAACGTTTAAAAAGAAAAGAAAACGGCGCTCTTGAGGCGCCGTTTTTTGTTGTTTGAGCGACCACCTCGACAAAAGGAGATCAGGCTAAGCGTCAGCTTGGCAGCCGTCTGAAAGTCAGATCAAATCGCGCCACCACAGAAAGACAAGCAGTAGCGCTGTCAGAGCCAACAGATTGAAAGCCAGCCCCCCCAGCAAACCAAGGAACCAGCCCCACCTGCGATCCGCAAGATTGATGCTTCCCAGATGATCCTGCACTACGTCCGACGCCCTGACGAGCTTGGGAGTATCCAGAATCAACCGCATCTTCGGGTGCGACGCCATCGCCTCGGACCGGGCAAGCACCATGGCCTGCCGGTACACCCGGCGCGGCAGGCGTCGTTTTGCCTTGCGAATGGATGCCTCTAGCGTCTTGTCGCGCACGCCAAGCTTTGCACGCAGCAAGGCCACCGTCTCGGCGATCCGGGTCTGAATGTCTGGGTCCTGAGGCATTGGCTCTCTCCTGCCGCCGCAATCTAGCCTGCACCACAAAGACCTACAATGGGGCTGGTGATCCGCTGTAGGCGCTTGTATCACGCAAGCTATGCTGAACACGATTGTACATGGCGAACCGACCGCCCGCCCACCGCTGGTAATAGCACACGGCCTTTACGGATCTGCTCGGAATTGGGGCGTCATTGCCAAAAGGCTTTCAGACGAACGGCAGGTTGTGGCGGTGGACATGCGCAACCATGCTTACAGCATGTGGGACCCGAGCCATGATTATCCCCATCTGGCACAGGATATCGCCGAAGTCATAGAACAGATCGGCGGCGTGGCGGATGTTCTTGGACATTCCATGGGCGGAAAGGCTGCCATGACCCTGGCCCTGCGGCACAATGGGTTGGTGAACAAGCTGGTGGTCGCCGACATCGCGCCGGTTCAATACGCGCACAGCCAAATCCGGTTCATCGAGGCCATGCGGGCTGTTGATTTTTCGCGCATCACCCGCCGGTCGGATGCGGAGATGCAATTGGCCGATCAAGGCGTTGAGAAAGCGTTGCAAAGCTTTTTCACCCAATCGCTGGATATCAAGGGAAAACGGTGGCTGCTTAATCTGGATGTTCTTGCAGCCGAGATGCCAAAGATCATGGGCTTCCCCAAGTTGGACGCCACATGGAATGGCCCCGCCCTGTTCCTGTCGGGCGCGGCATCGGATTATGTCCTGCCGGAACACCGCCCTGAAATCCGCTCGCTGTTTTCCGGCGCGCGTTTTGCCAAAATACCCGGAGCCGGGCATTGGCTGCACGCCGAAAAACCACGTGAATTCGAAGCGGCGATTCGGACGTTCCTGAACGCCTGATCAGGCGCCCCGGTACAAGCGCCGGGCCACCATCCACGACGCCGGAGCAGCGATCACTGCCCCGGCAACTGCGGCACCGACAATTGCGCTGACGGAAACCAATCCCGCAGACAGCACAGCGATTACGGCAGAACCAGAAATGGCAGTGGCGATCAGTGAATACAGCATGGCGGCAAGGCGAAACATGGTCGGGTGTTCCTTATGATGACTTCCGGCCAAACATGTCTCGATTCGAATGTGTTTTGCATTGATTTGCATCAGATGCGGAAATCTGGCGCTTCATGAACCTGTGATTTCGCAACCACCGTTGAGCCGATCCGCCAACCCGCCAAGGATGTGGAGCGTGTGAAAACCCAAGTCTTGCACCGTCAAAGGTACACACCCTCACTTTCACGCTTTTCCCAAAAGGATCAGAACGCGACTCGAGGTAGATGAACCAACGGCCTTAGGCACCTAGGTTATTGCTCGCGAAACGCGCGCGACATGCTGTCCGACACAGGTTTGGCGATATAAGCTGCAAAAGTTCGTTCCTCGGTTTGGATCATAATTTCCGCAGGCATGCCGGGGGTCGGAACAAAGCCGCTGACCCGGTGCAGCTCGTCTGGGGTAAGTGAGATACGCGCCAGATATACCTCTTTTGGAACGCCTGCCGCCTCTTCAAGCAGCGCGTCGGCAGAGACATAAAAGACTTCTCCGTACAAAACCGGCGTTGTGCGCTGATTGAGCGCGATCAGTCGCACCGAGGCGGTCTGCCCGGTTACCACACTATCAATCTCGGTGCGTGGGATTTGCGCCTCAATAATCAACGGCGCATCGGCAGGCAGGATTTCGGCAATGGGTTCGCCCGTTTCGATCACACCACCCGGAGTATGATAATGCAGGCGAACCACTGTCCCGGTCACAGGAGCCCGTACCACGGCCCGGTCCAGGACATTACGGGCCTGACGGGATTTTTCGCGCACGCTTTCCAGATCGGCCTCGACCACGCCCAATTCATCCAGTGCTGCCTCGCGATAGGCGGATCGGGTGCGTGTAATCTGTTCCTGGTACTTTAAAAGCATCTGATTGATTTCAGCGGCCTCCGCCCGCAACCGGGCCTGCTGTCCCTCGGCTTCGGCCTGCACACGCCGGATCGTGTTCAATTCGCCCTTTCGAACCAGCCCTTTCTGGAAAAGCTGGTTCTTGGACTCGTATTCCTCCTGCAAGATTTCGGCACGTGTGGCCATGCTGTCCAATTGGGCCTCAAAGCCACTTGCCCGGATCTTCAACGCTTCCATGTTGCGTTCCAATAGCGCCACATCATTCAGCAAGGTCTTGCGCGACACATCAAAGCTGAGCATTTGACCGTCGAGAATGGCCATGACTTCCACGTCTTTGGAGGCCTCGACCAGATCTGGTGTAAAGACCAGACGATCCCGTTCCCCATATTCCGCCAGCAACCGCTCGGTCATCGCCTGCAAGCGCAGTTTGCGGATGAACAGCTCGCGCTCATTGGCCTGGGCCGAGGTCTGATCCAGCGTCATCAGCACCTGACCTGCCTGAACCGATTGCCCCTCAACAACCTTGATGTCTTCGATGATCCCGCCCTCAAGGTGCTGGACGATCTTGTTGCGTCCAGTGGCGACAAAACTGCCCTGCGCAATGACCGCCGCCGCCAGCGGGGCGCTGAAAGACCATACGCCAAAACCGCCGAAACAGACGACCAGCATAATAGTACCGATGACAATAAAACGGTTGATCGAGCGCGGAACTTCCGCATACCAGACGTCTGGTTCACCGGCAGAGTGCCTTACGGGTACGAGGTCATTCATGGTCAGCCCCCCTGTTGCCCTTCAATTCCAGTCCGTTTGCGCGGCCCGTTGATCTGCTTAAGAACCTGCTCCCGCTGCCCAAACAATGCGACGCGCCCATCGGTCAGCAACATGATCTTGTCGACCACGTTCAGCAGCGTCGGTTTCTGCGTAATGACGACCACGGTGATCTTGCTTTCACGCGCCTGTTCAATGGCGCGCCCCAAGGCTTTGTCCCCGGCGACGTCAAGGTTCGAGTTCGGCTCGTCCAATACCACCATTCGCGGGTTTCCAAAAAACGCCCGCGCCAGCGCAATGCGTTGTTTCTGTCCGCCCGATAAAGGCGATCCATCAGCGGCCACCACGGTCTCATACCCCTGCGGCAGGGTTGCGATCATGTTGTGTACATCAGCCAGAACAGCGGCATCGTGGATCTGTTCGTCCGTGGCGTCGGCCCGCATCCGGCCGATATTGTCCTTGATGGTTCCGGGGAACAACTGCACATCCTGTGGCAGATAACCAATGCTTTCGCCAAACTGGCGTGGGTCCCAGTTGCGGATATCCATCAGGTCCAGCCGCACACTTCCCGACGTGGGCAGAACGGACCCGACAAGGGTTTTGCCCAAGGTGGTTTTGCCCGCACCGGAATTGCCGATAATCGCCAGTGTTTCGCCGGGGGTGAGTGAGAAAGTAATCCCGTTCAGAACCACACGTTTGGTTCCGCCGGGGACATAAAGCAACCGCTCTACATCCAACCGGCCTTCGGGTCGCGGCAGGCGCAATTTCTCGTGTTGCAGAGCCGAGGTTGACAGCAGCGCCTTGATCCGCCCATAGGCCGCGCGCGTCAGAAGGTAACTGTTCCACCCTTCAATCGAACCTTCGATGGGCGCAAAGGCGCGCCCGGCAATGATCGAGGCCGCAATCACCATGCCGCCGGTAATCTCTCCCTGCAGTGCCAGAAATGCGCCCCATCCGAGAATGCCAATCTGTGTCAGCAGGCGAACTGCGCGTGAAATCGCCGCGAAGATCACGTTTCGATCCTGCGCGCGTACCTGCCAGGTTAGGGATTGGGCGGTGTCCCGCCCCCAGATCCGCACTGCTTCGGGGATCATGGCCAAGGCGTTGATAATCTGGCTGTTGCGCGACATGGAATCCAGATGCAGGTTTGCCATGGATTGCGCCCTGTTTGCCTCGGCAAAGGGTTTGGCTGTCATTTTCTGGTTGACCAGCGCAATCGTCATCAGGATCAGCGCCGTCACCACGACGATCAGGCCCAGTTGCGGGTGCACGAGAAAGATCATCAGAATGAACAGAGGCGCGAATGGCACGTCCAGAAACGAAATCAAAGTTCCCGAGACCAGAAAACCGCGCAGCTGCTGCAAATCGCCGAGCGTCTGATATTCGCGCCCGTTTCCATGCAACGACGCGTGCGCAGCAGCACTAAGCACCGGTGCACCCAAACGAACGGCAACCTCGACGCCGGTTCGCATCAGCGTAAACCGCCGCACCGCATCAAAAGCAGACTGAAAAATCACGGCCCCGGCGACGATCGCCGTCAACATGATCAGCGTATCCAAGGATCGGCTGGTCAGAACCCTGTCACTGATCTGAAACAGGTAGATCGGGATCGACAGGATCAGAATATTGGTGGCGCAGGTCAGCACCAGAACAAATGCCAGGTTACGCCGGATCGCCCGGATCGAATCCCGCAATGTGCGCTGGAAATCCTCGGGCGGGGTGCGCTTGTGAAAGGTTTGGGGTGGCCCGTTCCCGTCACCGCCGCCGGCTTTTGTCCGCAACAGTGGCTGGTTTGCCTTGGCCTCGATCGTTGCGCCCATGTGATCCGCGCCGGACGCGCGCGCAGAGGGGGTCTTGCGCGCTGTCGTTTCGTCTGCGGTTGCATGATCCGGGCCGTCAGCATCAGCCACCCCGTCACCACCGCCCGCAATGTCCTTGTCTTGCACGGGCTGCGGCGCCGCGCACCGATGGGGAGGTTCAGCGCGCGGTAGTTCACATGAGTGTTTCTGGTCTTTGGCCTGTTTCAACACATCGTTTTCAACCGGCCGGTTTTGATCTGGTTCAGGCACTCGGAACTCCTGCGTCAGATGCAGTCGGGTTTTGGCACCTGTTGCCCGTTTTGCAGGATCTGCCCCTGGTTCGGGATCCTGACGCTTCAGACCCAACCCGCCTTGCCTGTCCAGCGGGCTGGATAAAGGATGGCGGTGCGACGAAAAAACAAACGACATGTAGAAACCTTTTGGTCACTCGGTAAAAATCTTGGGGGATCAGGCCAGCATGGTTTGCACGCCGTCGTCAGGTGTAGTTGCATCAACAGCTGGGGTATTCAGTGCCAGGGCCGCATCCGGTTGCGCGACGGTCATGTCACCCATGATGGCGGCAATTGCCTCATTGGTCATCGCGGTAATCTCGTCGTTGTCCGGCATGTCGATCAGGCTGGCCTGATGCAGCAACAGATCGGAGTACGACCCGTCAGCTGCCATGACTGTCGAGTCCACACCCATCTTGGTCAGATGGGCAGTGTTCAGCATGGCATTGCTGCCCGCGACAACTTCGGCCCCGGCAGCATTCGGGCCCGACAGGTCAATGTCATCCTGATCCAGCATCATCGTGACCTGGTTGACGATGTTCACCTGCATAAGATCGCCGTCGATCTTGAGGACGCGCAACTGTTCCATCCCGGCGAACATCGGATCATTCAGAAGCGCGTCTTCCAACGCCTCCATGTCCATTTCCTGTATGGCCAGCGCGTCCGCCATATTCTGTTGCATATCCTGGTGAATGTCCTTGCCGATCGTTTTGACCGACGCGTCGTTCATGAGCAGGTTTTCATCACCGTCCATTATCGACGCGGGCACTCCACCGCTGATGATATCGTCATCCATAAGGGCCATGGACTGAATCAGCACATCGACTGAAATCATGTTTCCGCCGATCATGATGAGATCGTAATAGCTGCCCAACTGCACAATGTCGGCGACATTGTACATTTCGTTGTCGCCCAGCACGTAAAGCGTGGATGTGGCTGAAATTTCGGTCTGAATGTGATCGATATCGGTGGCATCAATACTCTGGCTGATGAAATTCGCGACCACCAGATCGCCGTGAACCCAGTCCACAACAACATATGCGGGCTGGCCGCCTGCTCCGTCGGCATCGTCCAGCCAGGCGGCCTCTTTGCCTTCGACTTCGATCACCGAAGACTGAACCAGGTTGGTACCGCTTCCGGCATTCATGGCACCCACGTCCCAGTCGGAAACAAGCGCGACCTGACTGATGACCGTCAGATTGATGGCCTGTCCGCCTACAACAATGTACGGAGCATCCACCCAACCAATTGTCGCAGACACTGCATTGATCGCCAGATTGCCACCGGTCACCACCAGATGCCCGTCGTCAAAATCGGGATCCTTGGACTGATCCCATTCGGCAGGCCACGGCGTTTCCGCTTCATCGCCAGTCGCCTCATCCGGCTGATGGAAAGCGGGCAGCAGGTCGGTCCATTCAGGTGCTTCGGCCATGTGCTCGCCATTGACGATCACACCCAAGGCATCATCGCCATGGAACTGATACACGGTGACGCCATCCACATCCCCGTTCATCGGGTTCAACATCTGTTCGGCCAGTGCCTCGACCATCTCGATTGACTGGTAATCCGCGAGTGAAAATGACGGGCTTGCTACGGCATGAAGTGACAACGCCATGTCCAGCATCTGCTCACCTTTCGCGATCAGAGCATCCGTGTCGCGAAATTCACCCTCGCCCACCGTATCGTTGTCACGCAGGAAAACCTTTTGCATGGTGTAACTTACCGCCGACCCCAACGGCACGTTTTCCGGCTGCAGAATGACAAGTGTAGGAACGGATGACGGTCCAATCGTGTCGTCCGGGACAAAACGCTCGGAAACCGGCCCATCTCCCCCAAGGATAATCACCGATTCATGTACAGGCCCCTTCGGCGCGTCTGGTAGCGGCAGGTTAGGTTGAGGTGGGGCAAAATTGTATGGGAGGAGTTTGTATTCGCCCACAGGGATATCAAGATCGGCCCTGATGTGGATTGCGGCAGGATCGTCCAGCCCGTCAATTTCGGCTTTTCGCCTCAGGGCGGTGAATTCGTCATACTGGTCCCGCAGCCGGGCCTGTTCGATCGTAAGTTCAAATGTTCCAACAAAATGCGCTATCGTTTCCGTAATTGCGTCAAGGGCCATGTCGGTCATCCTTTTTTACCCACACCGGCCAGAATTTCCGCTTTGGGTTCAGTTGGGCCGGGGCCACTGCACGCGGCCCCGGCAATTTCGAAAATAGCGAGGCCCGATAATGCGGGCCTCGCCTTATGACTTATGCGTCGTTGTCGTCGCTTGCGTAGGACGAGGTCATCGAGCCACCGACCATGGTCGTATCGACCGAGTTGCCAAGCACGTTGGCCCCCATGACGATCGACTGGTTAAAGGCCGAGGTGTCGACAACAGCCGCTGCCGAGGCATAGGACTCACCGCTCACGATGCCATCACCACCGTTGTTCGAGCCCCAGCTGCCACCGTTGCCACCTGCGCCACCGTCACCTGAATAGGCACCGGCCGCGCTGCCGCCCGTGATGGTTCCACCCATGGTGTCACCGGACATGGCTGTGCCGGTCGAGTATCCGCTGGCTCCGCCATTTGCGGCGGACGCGCCGCCGGCACCACCGGCACCCGAGCTGGCCGCACCGGTCGCATCGCCCGACCCGGTCGATGTGGCATCGTTATCGGACATGCCCGAACCACCGTATCCGGCGATTGCTTCAGCAAGGCTGTCGGCGGCTCCGTTTGTATCGGCATCACCGAATACATCCGCCGCTCCGCCATCACCGGCGGTATTGGCTGCATCGGCAGATCCGGCACCGTTGCCCGAAGACGTGGATGTGGGCGTCGTTGTGCCGCCTGCTCCGCCGTCACCGTCTGCTGCAGACGTACCGGAGCCCGCTGCGTCCGCTGTGCCGTTGGCCGAATTGGATCCGCCATTACCACCGCTGCCATCCGTGTTCTGCGAATTGCTGGACGCACCGTTCACGTCACCTGGGCTTTGGTTGATGTCAGGCCCGCTTGCGGACTGGTCGCCAACACCCTGCGCATCTGAATCCGCGTCAGCGGTTCCACCGGAACCATCGCCGCCCGAACCGTCACCGCCTGAGCCATCGCCACCAGAGCCATCGCCGCCCGAACCGTCGCCACCGGTTCCGTCACCGCCAGTTCCGTCACCACCTTCGCCCGCTTCGGCATCAATCATGCCAAGCTCTTCCTGCAGGGCCATGATTGCAGCTTCGACCATCGCAGCAAATCCGCCTTCGCCGTCACCGCCGGTTCCGTCACCGCCCGTGCCGTCGCCACCGGATCCTTCACCACCGGTTCCTTCGCCGCCCGTGCCTTCACCGCCGGTACCAGGTCCGCCAGTGCCGTCGGCCGAGCTGTCCGCGCCACTGTCAGCGCTGCCCTCTGCAGCGTTGCTGCCCGCGGTCGCATCATTGGCTTCGGTAGTGCTGTCACTGGAATTCGACGACGAACCGTCCGTCGAAGCGCTGCCGTCACCGCCGTCTGATCCTTCGGCGTCTACGTCATTGCCGGCCAGACCAAAGCCTGTGCCGCTCGAGTCGGTATCGCTGTCGCCGCCATCGGCGCTACCCGAGGCATTCGAGCCAGACAGACCAAGGCCCAGTCCCAGACCAAACGAATCTGCGCTTCCGCCGTTACCACCGGTTCCGTCACCGTCAACGCTTGAGCTGCCGTCGTTGTCAGCAGAAGACGAACTGTCAGCGTCGCCGCCGTCGCCGCCAGTGCTGTCACCGTCAGCCCCTGCGCCGGACAGGCCGACACCAATGCTGGCGTTATTTGCGTCACCGGTATCACCGCCTGCGCCGCCACTCGAATCCGCGTCGGCGCTGCCGGTATCGCCACCGGCACCAAACGCATGGCTGCCCAGCGTGGTCGAGTCTGCGGAACCACCATAGCTGGTACCACCGTCGCCCGAATCTCCACCGCTGGACTTGACGCCGATACCTTCTTCAGCGTTGGCGGTACCGCCATAGGCGCTACCATTCTGATAGAAACCGGAATTGTTCGAAACTGACGCCGATTCCAGCGTGTCGTCATCGCTCAGGCTGGCCACCTGACTGTTGACGGCCGCCATCGCGGTTCCCGCACCATCCATTGAGATATCGACATTCATGTCATCGCCAGGATCATAGTTCAGATCACGGCCTGCAGTTATTACGTCGCCAACCGACGCGTTATCTCCGAAGTCCAGATCAACCTGATCGTCATCACGCGGAATCCACTCTCCGCCACCAAAGTCGATATTGATCGCATTGCTGTTCGAATTGTCGTTGGTGTTATCTCCGGCATTGAGCGTCTGGTCCTGATCCTGACCTTGATCCTGATCCTGGCCCTGATCTTGACCTTGGTCCTGGCCTTGTTCCTGACCCTGATCCTGGCCTTGATTTTGGTCCTGACCCTGATCGTTGGAGTTTTCGACAGTCTGGTCCTGCTGCTGCTGTTGTGCAGTCAGGTCAGCTTCGACAAACGCCTCATCAATCGGGATTTCGACATTAACCGGAGCTTCCAGGTTCTCGACATTAATTTCGTCGACGGTCGTTACGTTTGTATTATTCACATTACGTCTCATGACAAATTCCTATTCTTGGAACGCCAGACCGCCATTCATCTAAAAAGCGGCATCAGGCGAGGTTGAAACAAAAAAATACCCGCGCAGCGCAAAAACGCGCTGAATGCGGTCAGTGGAAGTTTCTAAATGGCCACCTCCTTTCCCGGCTAAGCCGAAAGCGCGGCGGTTCATGAAGCTTGCTAAAATACGCAATGACCGGCGCGACAGGGACAGGCGCTTCGACAATTGAAGCCCAGCCATGTTCGCAGCGACGCACGCCCACGCCTAGCTAGTCGAAAGTTTTGAGGTAGTTACATCATTGTTTTTATTACTTTCTTTTAGAACGCGCCTAAATCTGCGTACACCTGCCCCGCATGACCTACCCATAAAAAGTCGCAACAAAATAATTCAATTGTTTCCGCTGGTTGCACAAAAATCCAAGCGGAAACCTAACCGAAAGTTCTATGGTACGGGCTATGGAAACACTCCTCCCGGTTGTGGAAAACCATGCTTTCGAGTATAATAATATTTAATTACCTATTTGATTAGTTAACTATTTCAGACCACCAGAATTCAAATAAGCAATTTTTGGTTGACCCTGTTTGCGAGGGAATGTGATGAGTGCGTCATTGATAGATGAAACTGCCAATCAGGATCTTTATTCAGAAGATTTTTCGGTTGTCTTTATTGGAAAAGAATTATTCTACTCCAATCAGACCCTAAGAAGCGTTCAAACTGAATTCGGGGTTCGTGCCCGGCGGTTCGAAACCCTCGAAGCGATGAACGGCCACACACCCGGCTGCAGCAAGATTATTGTTGTTGACCAGATGATGCTTGAAGACCTGTTGGCGCGACCAATGGCCTATACCAAAAGTACCGGGTCCGGCTGTCTGGCCTTTGCCTATCGCAAAGAAGAATCGGCCCGGCATATGTTTGAATCCTGGGATCGCGCGCAGTTCGGCGAAATTGGGTTTCTACCCATGAATGTGGCGCCCGATGCTTGGCGCGCCATACTCAGGCTGCTGATGCATGAAGAACTGTACCTACCCAGCTTCCTTGCCGATTGCGCCACATTCCCAAGCCAGCGCACGCGGGACATCCCAACCCGTCCAGTGACAAATGTCCCAAATGGTGTCGACCAGCAATCGCGGTATCTGAAGCTGACGCGTCGCGAAAAGCAGGTCCTGCAACTTGTCTCGCAGGGCAAAAGCAACAAGTTAATCGCGGCCAAGCTGGGAATTACAGAACACACAGTCAAACTGCATATGCACAACGTGGTTGGTAAGATCGGCGTCAGCAACCGCACCGCTGCCGCGCATTTCTACTACGAGGTTGCGCCGCACGAGGCGCAGCAATCCGCCCTTGACTGACACGTTCGAAGCCCGGTTCGATCGCCTGATCCTTCTGGTTGGCAGGCTGAACTATATGTGGACCAACACCGAAAGCCTGCTGATCCACCTGATCGCGGGCCTTTCCGGAACGTCGAAAGACGTGGCCGTCATTATTTTCCTGACCTTGAACACAACCCGCGCGCGTATTGATCTGGTCGAACGGCTTGCCAAGATGGAGGGAAGACCCGCGCAGGTTCGTGACCCGATCCTCGAACGCACGCAACGGCTCAGCAAGCTTTCAGGCATTCGAAACAAGTATAACCACTGCATCTATTCATTCGATCAGGAAAGCGGAAACCCGAAAACAATTCTGATGCGGATTTCTGACCGTAAGACCGATATCAGACTGGGGCGCTCGGACACGGTAGATGATGATGCGCTTCGCGAAATCGAGACAGTCGTCAATCAGTTGTCAGCCGCGAACAAGGACATCTGGAGGCTGATCCGGGAATTGGGGTATCCGGTATAGTCCTGGTCATGAATATGACGCCATGACGACGTAGGCTGCGCTTCACAGCATTTTCGGTCCCGAAGGCGCGCAACCCGGGCAGCGGAATGTTCCTTTCGAAAGTGCCTGGTGCGGGCGGTGGGACTCGAACCCACACGGGCATACGCCCTTCAGATTTTAAGTCTGATATGTCTACCATTCCATCACGCCCGCATGGCGCGGCCCTTTCGGACAGTGCAACGTCCTTACAAGCACAACGAGATGATAACAATGTGCTTTGACCTGCCAGATCAGGAAAATTAGCGGGCAGCCCCGAAGGAAGTCACCTGCGCGCAACGGCACCCCGATCACATCCTCAGGCTTTGGCGTGGTCCGACACATCCCCAGGTCCGATGCATCGGATCGACTGACGGTGCCCCTTCCGGGGAACGTGTTTTCAATACCAATCCTTTTCCCGTTCTATCGGGGAACAAAATTTGTCGCGGCGCAAGCGTACATAGCTCCCGACATTACCATATTGTATGAATCTGATTACCCAAAACCTGAGTCTCTCATTTCTGTACCAGAGCCACTTTCATGTCCCAACCCTGTTTCGGACTTGTTTTTTGTTACTGTCCAGCGAGTTAGACCTGAGTTCCCCTATTTCCCGATTGAAATGCCCATATACATGGCTACTCCGGGGAACAACGGTAAAGGACGGTTCCGCCCAACTCGGACGGAGGCAGGTAAAGCCTCAGTGTCAGATCGGGACGTTATAAATTTCAATGATTTGGTGGTGCCCCCACACGGACTCGAACTGGGGACCTACTGATTACAAATCTTATCATCCTATTTTCGATAGCATAATAGCCAATTCGATTGGGCAGTATATTTCTTTAAATAGCAGTAGTTTTTGCGTGTTGAAGTTTCTATAAGACCCTTCCCAACTCTCCGCACTTTGCTTACCTTTCGCTTACCCACTCCGTCGGAGACCAATATGCCCAACGTCAGATTAACAAAATCAAGTGTCGATCGCCTTTTAGCAACAAACCGGGACACGATCTATTGGGACGACGGTTTGCCGGGTTTTGGACTCCGCGTGAAAACGACCGGCGTCAAAAGCTTCTTAGTTCAATATCGCAACAAACAAACCGGTCGGTCGAAACGCAAGACACTTGGGCGATATGGGCCGACCTTGTCTTTGGGCGCCGCCCGCGAAATGGCACGCGCGCTTCTTGCTGACGTGGTCCGTGGCGGAGATCCTGTCGCGGACGCTCAAACGCTCAGGCACTCACCAACGGTGAACTCACTTGCCGCGCAATACATGACCGAACACGCGGAGCCAAAGAAACGCCCCGGTAGTGTTCGGAACGATCGGTCGATGCTGGACAGACACATTCTCCCCAAGCTTGGGGAGCTAAAAGTCATCGAAGTGACGCATCAGCATGTTCAGAAGCTTCACAACCAACTGCGCGATACGCCGTATCAAGCCAATCGCACTCTGGCGCTCATGTCGAAAATTTTTGAACTGTCTGTGCGCTGGGGTCAGCGTTCTGACAATCCGGCAAGCGGCATAGAAAAATTCCCCGAGGAAAAGCGGGACCGCTGGCTGTCAGACGATGAGCTGCAAAGACTTTTGGTAGCTCTGTCAGAGCATCCAAATCAGGTTGCAGCGAACGCTATTCGCCTGCAGCTCCTAACAGGCGCACGGATCGGCGAAGTGCTGAAGGCAAAATGGGAAGACTTCGATTTGGACCGCGCGGTATGGACAAAGCCGTCGCACCACACAAAGCAAAAGCGACGAGAGCACCTGCCGATTTCGACAGCAACCTGTGATTTGCTTGCGGCAATGAAAGCAGGGGCATCTCCTGAAAGTCGTTGGTTGTTTCCGGGACGCTCTCCGGACCAACCGTACAAAGATCTGAAGAAATTTTGGAGCTCGGTCACCACATCAGCAGGTCTTCAAGACTACCGTATCCACGACAATCGGCATACGCATGCGTCGCATCTCGTTTCCAGCGGTCTGAGTCTGCCTATAGTCGGTCGATTGCTTGGACACACGAACCCGTCTACCACGCAACGCTACGCGCACCTCGCAGATGACCCGTTGCGGCAGGCAGCGGATGTGAT